>NZ_JAAKTN010000001.1:0-873108 GCF_049174455.1 Aeromonas sp. 601027
AGAAGGATTCGAACCTTCGAAGGCAGAGCCGTCAGATTTACAGTCTGATCCCTTTGGCCGCTCGGGAACCCCTCCACAAGTGCGAGGCGCATACTAACAGATCTTCCGGTTTTGTGAACCCCCAAGCAGGATTTTTCCATTAAAAGAATTGGATTTGTGGCCGATAACCAGTGAAATCGCCATTTTCGAGAGTTATCTCATGCTGCCCAGTTCAATCCGTAATCACCTGCTCGTCGATGAGGGCCAGTTGGGGCAGCGCCTCAACCGTGACCTGCAACATGGCGATCGGGCGGATTTCCGGTTGCATCTGGCCCTGCTGACCGACGCGGTGGAGGAGCAGCCCTGGTTTGATGCCAAACCGGCGGCCACTTCCCAGAGCCGTGACTGGCGTATGCACTTTGACCTGAGACCGGCAGAGGTGCTGGTGGCTGAAGGGGCTGGGAGTGACTGCAGTGCCATCAATGAGCGGTTGCAACAGGGGGGAAGCATGGTGGATGTGCGGCTCTGGCTGGCGCTGCAAACGCCGCCGCTGGCGGTCAAGCAATCCTTGCTGGATGAGGCTGTCTACGACAACCTGTCACCGCTGGCGCGGGAGCGGTTGCAAGGAAAGCTGGCCGATGTGCCGAGGCAGGAGGATCCGCTGGTATTGCTGCCGATCCTCGATCGTTTGCAAGAGGGGGTGGATACCCGGTTGCACTGGCTCAGTTGATGGCGCCTGTTCACTGGTGTAACGCGATGCTTGTCGGAAAATCACAGGCAACAAAAAGGCGGGTAACCCCGCCTTTATGCTCTTTGGAATTTTTAGCCTTGCGGCATGCTATCAAGCGTCAGCTTCATCCGGTTGCGGCTGTTCTTTGAGCGCGGCATTGGCACGACGGGCAATCGGCTTTTCGGTGTGACGGTTGAGTTGGCGCTCCAGTTTTTGCCCCAGTTCGTTGATGGCGGCGTAGAGATCCTCATGCTCTGCCTGGGCAAACAGTTTGCCGTTGGGGATGCCAGCACTGGCTTCGACAGTGAACATCAGACGCTCTTTGGAAACAATCACATGGGGTGTGATGAGAGGCACCTGAAGACGTTCGAGCTTTTCAAAACGGGATTCGATGCGCTCGCGGATAGCCGGGGTGATGTCGATGATTTTGCTGGTAATTTCGATTTTCATATTGGCCCCCTTCGGGTCGTCTTGCTTGTGTCTTCACCTTCAGATTACTCATTGGTAAAGATTGAAATGTGATCCATGTCACATAACCTTCCCTTGGCTATTCAGCAACTTATAAATTGTGATCTTTTCCGGTTTCGTGCCAAAAACAGCTTGAGCTCCATGAAACTGGCAGGCAGTATGACGGGAATAGGATCGTTTCTGTCCCTTCTTGGCAGCACTTCGTGTCGACCTCATGTCCGGTTTCCACTGCTTGATATCGCATGTTTGTACTCTTTCCTCGCAACCTCTGATCTGATGAGCGGATGCAGGGGGCGTTGCTATGCCTGATTGGACATCAAACGTGGTTGGTTGTTGTGTTGGAGTGGTAAATGAAGCAGCAGGCCACGCAAGTCATGTGGTTTTTCGATCGGCAACATGATCAGTGGAGTCTCTCTGATCAGGGGGCCTACCAGCAGTGGCAAGGGGAGGGCAATCATCCCTGGGCCGCTAGCTTGTTACCGGAAGACGAGGCAGGCTTTGCCGACTTTCTCGTCCGGCTTCATGAATCACATCTGCCTGAACAGTTTATCGGTCATCTGAAAGATGATCAGGGGCAGCTCAACCATGTGCTCTGGAGCGGTCAGTTTGTGCCCACCCAGCAGATCTGCTGTGGCTGGCTGGCCCCTCTTGATACCGCCAACAGTGCAGTCTCCTCCCTCAACCTCTCTTTGCCATTGCTGCAAACCACCCTGCTCACCCAGTTGGCGCAGGCGCTCTCTGCCCGCACCGGGCTCGATTTCTTCAATACCCTGGTTAGCCAGCTGGCTCATATCCTCAAGGTGGATGCGGTCTGGGTGGGTGAGTTGTGCGGTGCAGATCGGGTCAAAGTACTGGCCGCCGACGGGCTGGCGCAGAAGGACTATCCGCTGGCGGGCTCCCCCTGTCAGGAGCTCTACAAGCAAGGGGCCATCTGTTTCGAGGTGATCGATGAGTCGCAGGAGTATCAACCCTGGCTGGCGGCCGGGCAGACTTACTACGGTCAGCCGCTGTTTGATGCCAGAGGCCAACTTCTGGGCCATCTGGCGCTGCTCTATTCGGCCCCGGCAGATACCAGCAATCTCACCTCGGTGCTCAATACCTTCTCGGTACGGATGGTGGCCGAGCTGGAGCGTCTGCAATCCGATGCCCAGATGCGCCTCTCTGCCGTTGCATTCGAGACCCACGAAGGGATCATCATCACGGATCCGGGGTTCAAGATCCTGCGGGTCAACAACGCCTTCAGTCAGATCACCGGCTTTGACAGCCAGTCGGTGCTGGGCCTGCATCTGGAAGAGGATCTCTGGCCAAATCTGGGGGGGCTCGGCTACGAGCTCAATACCCTCAGCCGCTGGCAGGGGGAGACCCAGCGTCGCCATGTCGATGGTCACACCTATCCCCAGTGGGAGATAGTGACGCCGGTGCAGGACGAGAAGGGGGTGATCAGCCACTTTGTCATCTGCTTCGAGGATATCTCCGAGCGCAAGGCGGCCGAGCGACGCATTCAGGATCTCGCCTATTACGACGAGCTGACCGGATTGCCCAATCGCCGTCAGCTCCACGAGACTCTGGTGCAGGCCTTCAACGAGGCGACCCGCGATGGCTTGATTGGCGCGCTGCTCTTTATCGATCTCGATCACTTCAAGACCATCAACGACTCCCTCGGCCACGCCACCGGTGACTGGCTGCTCAAGGAGGTCGCCGCCCGTCTCAAACGGTTGGTGCGACAGGGGGATTGTCTGGCCCGCCTCGGTGGTGACGAGTTTGTTCTGTTGCTGCCATCGCTCTCGGCCAGCCCGCCCCAGGCGGAGATGCAGGCCGATATCATTGCCGAGCGGCTCATCACCGAGATTGCCGCTCCTTATACCTATGTGGGGCAGGTGCTGCACATCGGTGCCAGCGTCGGCATTACCCTGTTTCCGGATCGGGAGCAGGGGGTCGATGATCTGCTCAAGCAGGCGGATACCGCCATGTATCAGGCCAAGTCCGCTGGCCGCAAGACCCGTCGCTTCTTCGATGCCTCGATGCAGCAGCAGGCGGATCGCCGTCTGCTCATTCACAACGAATTGCGCAACGCCCTCAGCCAGCAAGAGCTGACCCTCTACTATCAGCCCCAGCATATGGTCGATGGCGGCGATATCATTGGTGTCGAGGCGCTCATTCGCTGGCAGCCAGCCGGTCGCTCGCTGGTCTCGCCGGCCGAATTTATTCCCATTGCCGAGGAGACGGACCTGATTGTCGATATCGGCAACTGGGTGCTGCACGAGGCGTGCGCCCAGTATGTGCTGTGGGAGGAAAACGGCATCCACATTCCGCAGATCTCGGTCAACGTCAGTGCCAAGCAGTTCCATGCCACCGATTTTGTCGAGCGGATCCACGATGTGTTGGCGCAAACCGGCATGGATCCGGCCTGCCTCAATCTGGAGATCACCGAGTCCGTGGTGCTGGGTCATGCCGAGGACACCATCAGCAAGATGACCGAGCTCAAGGAGCTCGGCATCAGCTTTGCCATCGACGATTTTGGCGCCGGTTACTCCTCCCTGAGCTACCTCAAGCGGCTGCCTGCCGATGAGCTCAAGATCGACCGCTCCTTCATTCAGGACATCCCGAAAGATGGCGACAACATGGCAATCGTCGAGGCGGTGATCGCCATGGCTCGACATATGGGGTTCAACGTCACGGCGGAAGGGGTGGAATCCCGCCAGCAACTGGAGTTTCTCAAGGCGCAGGGGTGCAGTTTCTATCAGGGCTATCTCGCCTCCAAGCCGCTGCCGGTGCCCTATCTGGAGAAATATGTACAGCGGCTGACCAGACCGGAGCAACTGCGTGAAATGCAGCTGAGCGAGGCAGAAAAATAGTCCTTGCTCCCCGCTGTAGCGCTGCCCGGCAACGGGTAGAATGAGAGGCAGTAGACCCACCGCCAGCGGGCGGTGTATTGCCCTCAATGGAGATGCTCAGTGAAAGCTGTATGGGGAATTGTTTTGTCGGCGCTGTTCGTGCCGACCCTGATGGCGCAGACTGCCGACCAGACGCTCTACCGTCAGGCGTATGACGCCGTACGGGCCAATGATCAGGCCCGTTTCCAGCAAATTCGTGCCCGGTTGACCCATTACCCCCTGCTCCCTTACCTCGATTACTATCAGCTCGCCTTTCGTCCGGGGGCGGCGGATTACAACGATGTGACCCGCTTTATCCGCCAGCATGGAGATACCCCCCAGTCCAACCGGCTGGAGCGCAGCTATCTGACCTATCTGGCCCAGAGCCAGCAGTGGTCGCAGTTCCTGCGCTTCTATCCGGCCAAGCCGAGCTCCACCGATCTGCTCTGCATGCACTATCAGGCGCTCTATTACACCGGCAAGCCGAAAGAGGCGTTGCAGGGGGCGGGCAAGATCTGGATGAGCGGTCAATCCCGTCCCGATGCCTGCTCCCCGCTGTTCCAGCTGTGGCAGGCATCCGGTCAGCGAACCCAGGAGAAGATCTGGCAGCGGATGACGCTGGCGTTCGAGGCGGAAAACCCCAACCTGATCCGCCACCTTGGCGCAACCCTGGGTAGCGGCTTGCAAAGCTATGGCGATCAGATGGTGACCCTGTTCGAGCAGCCTGCCAAGGCGATGAACCCGGCCTATTTCAGCAGCAATCCTTATTCTCGCAAGCTGCTCTCCCTCGGTTTGACCCGCTATGCCAATCAGGAGCCGGAGTCGGTGCTGCGCCAGCTTGCGCTGTTTCGCAGCCGTTTCGGCCTGACCCAGGCCGAGGTGAAACCGGTAGAACGTGCCATTGCCCGCCGCCTGCTGCTGGATCGCTCCATTGCCCAGCGTAGCTGGGTCGACAGCACGGTGAAAAAGCTGGCGGATCCCGACATTACCGAGCTGCGGGCGCGACTGGCCATCTGGGAGCAGGATTGGCGTGGCCTCTCCGGCTGGGTGAAGATGATGCCGATGGCCCGTCAGAAAGAGGATCGCTGGCGCTACTGGATGGCGCGCTCCCTTGAGGTGCAGGGGCAGCAAAAACCGGCGCGGGATCTCTATCTGGAGACCGCCAACCTGCGCGGTTTCTACGGCTTTATGGCCGCCCAGCGCACCGGCGTGCCCTATCGCATCAAGAACCAGAGCGTCAAGCATGTACCGGACTGGCGCACGGCCAGCCAGCGCTGGCCCTTCCTGTTGCGGGTGCGCGAATTGCTCTCGATGAACGAGATTGCGGCGGCCCGCTCGGAGTGGATCCACAACATGGATCGCAATCCGGTGGCCCAGCGCATCGAGTTTGGTCATATCGCCCTCAATCAGGGGTGGCACGAGCTGGCCATTCTCGCCAGCATTCGCGCCGAAGCGTGGGATGCCCTCGACCTGCGCTTCCCGCTGCCGCTCAAACGCACCTTCTCCCAGATGGCGCAAGAGCGCACCATGAACACCAGTTTGCTCTATGCCATCTCCCGTCAGGAGAGTGCCCTCTATCCGCTGGCCCAGTCGCCGGTGGGGGCGCGCGGTCTGATGCAACTGATGCCTGCTACTGCCAAAGAGACTGCCGGCAAGCTGGGGGTGCCCTATCGCAACGAGCAGCAACTGTTTGATCCGACGATGAATATTCGTCTGGGGAGCGCTTATCTCAAGCGCTTGCTGGATGTCTATGATGGCAACCGGATCCTGGCGGCGGCCGCCTACAACGCCGGGCCGGGACGGGTAAAACGCTGGCGAGAGCAGAGTGACAACAAGCCGATGGACGTGTGGGTCGAGAGTATCCCCTACAAGGAGACCCGCAACTACGTACAAAACGTGTTGTCGTTCGATCTCATTTATCAGCACAAGCTGCAGCAGCCGCTGCGCTTCATGTCGGAGCGGGAGCTCAATCACGCCTATTGAGTCGGGGGCCGCCAGCCGGCCCCTGTTTTCAAATTTCCTTGCTGCCGGGTATCATCGGGTAAGGTTTTGTTACCAAAGGAAACATGCCTGGTGACCTGGCTCCGGGAATTGCATCAGGCCGCAGGGTATACTCAGGCGTCGGCACCGACAGGTTCCCCCACAATAAAGGAATGGATAGTGGCAACGATTAAAGACGTTTCTCAGCTGGCAAATGTGTCTATCTCCACCGTGTCGCGGGTTATCAATAACACGGCACAGGTAGCACCGGAAAAGCGTGAGGCCGTACTGGCGGCCATGAAGGAACTGAATTTTCGACCCAACAGTTTTGCCCAGGCACTGGTCAGCAAGCGTTCCAACTGCATTGGCGTGCTGGTTGGCGACCTCTGCGGCGGCCCCTTCTTTGCCCAGATGATGCGTGGCATCGAAACCATGGTCGATCAGGCCAACAAGTTCACCATCGTCATGTCTGGCAACCACGATATCGCGCGCGAGCGTCATGCCATTCAGGCGCTGCTGCAGCGCCAGTGCGATGCGCTGATCCTCCACAGCAAGGCGCTCCCGGACGAGGAGCTGAGCGAGCTGGCGGCAGGCTCTACCCCCATCGTGTTTATCAACCGTCAGGTGCCGGGCTTTGAGGATCGCTGCGTCTGGCTCGATAACCAGGCGGGGATCACCACCGCGTGCCAGCACTTGCTGGATGCCGGTCATCGCAACATCGCCTTTATCACCTCCGATGATGAAGAGTTTGTCGATGGTCAGCAGCGGATGGCCGGTTACACCCAGACCCTGGCCAGAGCCGGGATCGCCTTTGATCCTGCACTCGTCAGCCGCGCCTTTGCCGACGAAAATGGCGGCTATGTGGCGATGAGTGAACTGCTGGCCCGTGGTGTCGAGTTCACGGCCGTGCTCGGTTTCAACGACGGCATGGTGGCGGGGGCGATCTCTTGCCTGCTGGAGCGGGGTTACAAGATCCCGCAGCAGGTGTCGGTGGTGGGGTTCGACGATATCCCCTACGCCCGCTACATCTATCCCAAGCTCACCACGGTGCGCTACCCCATCGAGGAGATGGGCAGCCGCGCTGCCGAACTGGCGCTGCGCCTGCTCGATCACAAGCCGGTAGACGGCCTGGCGCTCAAGTTTGAAGCCCAGCTGGTGGAGCGTGAGTCAGTCGCCTGACGTGCGTCAAACAGTGAACAACAGTGTGGCCCCATCGGGGCCACACTGTTTTCTGAGTTATCTCTCTAATCCGCCATTTATCCCGCCAGGGCGATCCGCTGCTGGCGGCGTGCCTCCACCCCTTCTGCCACCATATCGAGCAGCCGCCTTGTCTGTTCCCAGCCGATACAGCTATCGGTGATCGACTGGCCGTAGCGCAGCGGTTTGCTGCCGATATCCTGACGCCCTTCGCAGATAAAACTTTCCACCATGATGGCGGCGATGGCATGGCTACCAGCACCCAGCTGGTCGGCAATGTCACGGGCAACCAGCAGCTGGCGGGCATGCTGCTTCTGGCTGTTGCCGTGGCTGCAATCGATCATCAGCCGGGGTGACAGATGATGCTGGCGCAGCAGTTCGCCAGCCTCTGTCACATGATTGCTCTGATAGTTGGGCTGGCGGCCACCTCGCAGGATCAGGTGGCAGTCGGGGTTGCCATGGCTGCGCACCAGTGCCAGCTGGCCATCACCGGAAGGTTGGGTATAGAGGTGGGCCGCCCGGCTGGCGAGGATCGCCTCGACCGCGATCCGGATATTGCCGTCGGTGCCGTTTTTAAAACCAATGGGGCAGGGGAGGGCCGAGGCCAGTTGGCGGTGGAGCTGGGATTCGGTGGTGCGGGCACCGATAGCGCCCCAGCTGATGAGATCCCCCAGATAGAGCATGCTGGTGAGATCGAGAAATTCGGTGGCACAGGCGAGCCCTTCCTGTCCAAGGGCCAGAAGTAACTCCCGGGCCAGCGATAGGCCCTTTTCCAGCCGATCGCTGCCATCGAGGTCGGGATCGAAGATAAATCCTTTCCAGCCGAGCGTCGTGCGCGGCTTTTCGAAATAGGTACGCATCACCAGTTGCAGCTGCTCCCCGTATTGGCCCTGTAGTTCAGCCAGCCGGCCACCATAGTCGCGGGCGGCTGCCGGATCGTGAATGGAGCAGGGGCCGATCACCAGCAGCAGGCGATCATCCTCTCCCTGCAGAATATGGCGGGCTTGCTGGCGGCTGCGTGCGATCTGGCGAGCGAGCCGTGCCGGACAGGGTCTGGCCTTTAACATCTCGTCAGGGGTGGGCAGGGTGGCAAGGGGTGAAGCATTCAGAAGTGAGGTGAACATGAGCGATCCTGATGAAAATGGAAATCTGCATGCTCTTTGCTGTCCAGTGGGGATCTTCCCCTTATTCTCTTGGTTAACAGAGCGCGGGCATGAGCCCGCGCTCTGTTATATCGGCCTTGGCTACTTTAGAAGCGGGCTGAGCCGCTGACGTAGTAGCTGCGACCCGGTTCGACGTTCTGGAAGAGGGTGTCTTTCTCTTGCAGGCGCACGTCGGTCAGGTTGTTGATCCCCAGTCGCAGGTCAAAGTTCTCGGTGACCTTGAAGCCGGTGCCGAGATCGAAGGTTTGATAGCTGGGCAGTTTGTGCAGTACGACAACCTTGTTGACGGTCTGCTCGGCAAACTGGGTGCCGGTGTAGGTGGTGCCGACAAAGGCATTTACCCGCTCGGTGGCCTGCCAGGTGATCTTGGCGTTGGCCTTGTGCTCCGGCCGCTCGGGCAGAGCCTGACCCTGATCGCCTTCCGCCTTGAGGTAGGTGTAGTTGGCGCCAAGGTTGATATCGTCGGTCAGATCGAGCTTGCCGGTCAGCTCCAGCCCCTTGGTGGTGGCCTTCTCCAGGTTGTACCAGGTGCGGTCAGTGGAGTTCGGCAACTGCTTGAAGGTGAGCATGTCGTCGATGTCGGAGTAGAAGAGGGTGGCGCTGGTTTCCCAGATCCCTTCTCCTGCGATGACACCCAGCTCGTAGTTGGTGCTGGTTTCCGGCTTGACCTTGTCGCTGCCATAGATGCGGCAGCTGCCGCCGCAGCTCTCGATGCTGTAACCGTTGGAGTACTGGTGCGGCGCCGGTGCCTTGAAGGCCTGGCTGACACCGCCTTTCACTGTCACCACATCGTTCATCTCATAGACCAGATAGCCGCGCGGGGTGAAGTGGCTGCCGTAGATCTCGTGGTGATCGTAACGGCCGCCCAGCGTGAAGGTCAGGCTGTCGGTCAGGCCAATTTCATCCTGGGCGAACAGCGCCTCCTGAGAGTGACTCTCCTTGCCGCCGATATCCTTGTAGCTCACCGCATCCACCAGCTCCCGGTCCAGATATTCACCACCCAGGGTCAGGTAGTGGTTGGCCAGCGCCAGGTTGGTATAGCCCTTGAGGGTCAAGGTGTTCTCTTCCAGCTCCCGCTGCTGTGGGGCAGAGTAGCTGGTGTTGAAGTCGTCGATCTGGGAGCTCTCGTAGTTGGCCATGACGGTGGTGTCACCCCAACTCCAGTTCCCCTTGTGGGTCAGACCAAACAGGTTGCGATCGTTCTGCTGCTGGCGGCTGTGCACTTTGTTGCCGGTTTTGCGGAAGATATCGAGAGGCCGCTCATCCTGGTTGTAGAGGTAATCCAGCTCGAAGCGCTGCTGCTCATCCACCAGCCAGCTGAGGGTGGAGGCGAAGTTGCGGGTCTGTTTGGCTTCGATAAGGGGGATGCCGTCAGCAGCTTCGGTGGGGGTCCAGGCTTGACGGTCATACACCTCGCCGTTCATCCGGATCAGCAGGTTGTCGGTCAGCGGGCCGGTAAAGCCCAGGTTGGTTCTGTGCTGATCGCCGCCATCCTTGCCTTCGATAGCCTTGAAGTCGGCATCGGCCGCCCCTTGCCAGGTTTTGCCCGGCTGCTTGGTGATGATGTTGATGACACCACCGATGGCATCGGAGCCGTAAAGTGCCGACATGGGGCCACGGATCACCTCGACCCGCTGGATCATGCCAAGGGGCACGGGAGTGTTGTCGAAGTTGCCGCCGCGCCACAGGGCATTGGAGGAGGAGAGGCGTTTGCCATCCACCAGTACCAGCGTGTATTTGCCGGACATGCCGCGAATGCCGATATCGCTGCGGCCATTGGTGTCAGCTTCAGCCTGAATGCCCACTTCGTGGCGCAGCAGGTCGGCAAGATCATTGACGGGCGCGGCGGCGATCTGTTCGGCCGTGATGACAGAGATAGAAGCTGGTGCCGAGCGGGTATTGTGCGCCGTGGTGGTGACGGTGATCACCTCATCGGCTTGAGGGGCGTTGCTGGCGGCGATCGCTTGCTGGGTCAGCAGAGTGACGATGGTGGTGGCCAGCAGGCTGGGAGCAATAAAACGGGAGGTTGAGGATTTCATTATTTACATCTTCCATAATATACAAATGATAAGCGTTATCATTATCAAGTTGAATTTGCTCCGATCGCAACTCTTTTTTATCGGCGAAGTTCAGTTTCGTTCGTCACCTGCTTTTGACTAAAAAGAAGTTAATGAAATTGATTCTCATTTGTGTTGATCGTTTTTTCGCTCCTTGTTAGGATGCCGTTCACCCTGATATCTGGTGAGTCAAATGACTCACTATAAGTTGTGTCAGGCAGTGATTCATTCCAAGGAGTAGCACCGTCATGTGTGACCATGCACTGGAAGGAGAGTGGCCCGCCACAGCGGTCGGGCTGGATAAAGTGTGCTGTTTTGCCAGCGGTGACAGGGTACTGGTCGCCTCCGGTATCCACGACAGTTTTACCGGCATCCCACCGGATAAGCTCCTTGCCCATCTGCGTCAGCTGCGCCAGCAGGGGATGGTCAATCCCATCGCCATCGGCGCCATTCCGTTTGATACCCAATCCCCCTGGCATCTGGTGATCCCGGCGCAATCGCAGTGGGTCAAACGGGATGCGTTGTTACCCGCCCGCTGTTGCCAGCTCCATGGCGAGGTGAGCGAAGTGACCGGCTCTGCCCACTATCAGGGGGCGGTACGGGCAGCGTTGCAGCAGTTCAGCGAGGGGCAACTCGAGAAAGTGGTGTTGTCGCGCGCCATTGATGTGCAGAGCGCAGAGCAGACCTCCCCCGCACACGCCTATGGCTCTCTGCTGGCCCAGAATCCGGGCGCCTATGTGTTCCAGATCCCGCTGCCGGAGGGGGAGACCCTGCTTGGCGCGAGCCCCGAGCTGCTGGTATCACGCAGTGAGATGGAAGTGGTGAGCAATCCGCTGGCGGGCTCCCGTCCGCGCCACGCGTTTTCCGATCAACAGGTGGCAAGTGCCGAACTGCTGGGGGCCCAGAAGGATCGCTATGAACATGCGCTGGTGGCCGATGCAGTCGCTGCGGCCCTCGCTCCCTTCTGCCGCGAGCTGGACGTCCCCCTGGAGCCGCAGGTGATCGCCACTCCTACCATGTGGCACCTCTCGACCCGCATCGCCGGACGGCTCCATGAGCCCTCTCCCGTGCTGGCTCTGGCGCTGGCGCTGCACCCGACGCCAGCGGTATGCGGCACGCCGCTCTCGGCAGCACGTCAGGCCATCGCCCGGCTCGAGGGGTACGATCGCCGCTTCTACTGCGGCGCCGTCGGCTGGATGGATGCCGATGGTAATGGCGAGTGGGTAGTCACCATTCGCTGTGGCGTGCTGGCTGGCAGGCAACTGCGGCTTTATGCTGGCGCCGGGGTCGTGGTGGGCTCCTCGCCGGAAGCGGAGTGGCAGGAGACCGCCGCCAAGCTCGGCACCATGTTGCGGGCGTTTGGCCTCGAAAGTCGGGAGCCGGAGGTAACCGCATGAAGCCGTTGGTGCCCTTTACCCCCTGGCCCGCCGAGCTGGCCGCTCACTACCGGGCACAAGGGTGGTGGCGCGGACAACCGCTCACCGCCCTGCTCGATGACTCCGCCGAACGTTATCCCGAGCGCACGGCCCTGATCTGCGGCGAGCGCACCCTCAGTTATGGCCAGTTAAAACGTGAGGTCGATGCGCTGGCGGCGCGGCTGACCGTGCGCGGGCTCGGCCATGGCGATACCGCGCTGGTGCAGTTGCCCAACTGCGCAGAGTTCTATATCTGCTGGTTTGCCCTGATCCGCTGCGGCGTAGTGGCGGTGCATGCCCTCTACAGCCATCAGCGGCGCGAGCTGGTGGCCTTTGCCCGCCAGATTGAGCCCGCCTTGCTGGTACTCAGCCCCTCCCATCCCGGCTTTGTCGGTGAAGCGGGAAGCCTCGCGGCCCTTGATGAGCGGGTATCGCCTTCTTGCCAGACACTGCTGTTCGAGCAGGCTGAAGGCTCCGATCTTCAGTCAGGATTTGCATGGCGTCAGCCTGACCCCATAGCCCGTGCTGATGGTTCGCCGCTGACGGCCATCGCGCCAACTCCTACCCCGGCCGATCAAGTCGCTTTTTTCCAGCTCTCCGGCGGCAGCACCGGCACCCCCAAACTGATCCCTCGTACCCACGATGACTATGGCTACAGCGTGCGCCAGAGCGTAGCGGTGTGCGGCTGGGATGAGCGGGTGATCTATCTCTGTGCCCTGCCTGCGCCCCACAATTTTCCCCTGAGCTCCCCCGGGGCACTCGGGGTGTTTTATGCCGGTGGCTGCGTGGTGCTGGCAAAGGATCCTTACGCAGCAACCTGTCTGCCGCTGGTGCAGCGCCATCAGGTCAACTGGGCGGCACTGGTGCCACCGGCTCTGGCGCTCTGGCTGGAGGCGGCCAGCCACTATCCGCAGACCTCTCTGGAGTGTGTGCAGGTGGGGGGCGCACGCCTCAGCCCGGCTCATGCCGATGCGGTAGCGAGCCGCCTTGGTTGCCGCTTGCAGCAGGTGTTTGGCATGGCCGAGGGGCTGGTCAACTACACCCGCATCGAGGATGACCAGTGGCACATCGTCAATACCCAGGGTCGCCCGATGAGCTCGGGCGACGAGGTGGAGGTGCGAGACAGCGACGGGCACCCCTTGCCTGATGGTGAGTGTGGCGAGCTCTGGACGCGTGGCCCCTACACCTTTCGCGGCTATTTCAAGGCTGATGCCCACAATCAGCGGGCTTTTGATCGGGACGGTTTCTACTGCACCGGCGATCTGGTCTGCCGCTTGCCCGGGGGCCACCTGATGGTGGTGGGGCGTAACAAGGATCAGATCAACCGGGGCGGGGAGAAGATCGACGCCCTCGAGATTGAAGAGTTGCTGATTACCCATCCAGATGTGCGGCAGGCGGCGCTGGTCGCCATGCCCGATCCCATGCTCGGGGAGCGCAGCTGCGCCTTTCTGATGTGCCGCGAGCCCCTCAATCTGCCCCGCTTGCGCCGTTTCCTGCGCGAGCAGGGGGTGGCCGATTACAAACTACCCGATCGCCTGGTGCTGGTGGAGCAACTGCCCCACACCCCGGTCGGCAAGATAGACAAACAGAGGCTGCGCGAGCAGCTCGCCAAGGAGTGTGCATGACCATTCAATCCCTCGCCGCCTACCCGCTGCCTACCGCCGAGGCGCTGCCAACCGGGCGGGTGAACTGGCCCTTCGAACCGGGCCGCGCCGCCTTGCTGGTCCACGATATGCAGCACTATTTCGTCGACTTCTACGGGCCGGACAATCCGCTGATCAATCAGGTCATCGACCATATCGCCACCCTGATCCGTCAGGCGCGTGCTCTCGGCATGCCGGTGGTCTATACCGCCCAGCCCGCCGAGCAGAGTCAGGCCGATCGGGCGCTGCTCAACGACATGTGGGGGCCCGGATTGACCCGGGCGCCGGAGCGTCAACCGATCGTCCCGGCGCTGGCGCCCGAGCCGCAGGATACGGTGCTGACCAAGTGGCGCTACAGCGCTTTTTGCCGCTCACCGCTGGTAGAGCTGATGGCCGAATGGGGGCGGGATCAGCTGGTGATCTGCGGCATCTACGGCCATATCGGGGTGATGCAGACGGCGGTCGATGCCTTTATGCGTGATATCCGCCCCTTCCTGGTGGCTGATGCCATCGCCGACTTCTCCCGCGAGGATCATCTGCTGGCGCTCTCCTATGTCAGCCGCAATGCCGGTCGGGTGATTACCGTGGCCGAGGTGATGGCGGCCAGCAAACTCCCCCTGACTCGGGAGTCGCTTCGTGCTCAAGTGTTGGCGCGGCTGCCCGTCGAGATGCAGCATGAACAACCCACTGAGGATGACAACCTGCTCGACTACGGCCTCGACTCGCTGGCGGTGATGGGGCTGGTGGAGGAGTGGCGTCAGCAGGGGCTGGTGGTGGAGCTGGCCGAGCTGGCACGCACGCCGACTCTGGCTCACTGGTGGGGGCTCCTCTCCCGTCAGATTCACGTCAGTCAGCCCAATGTCAGCCAGTTCAATGTCAGTCAGGACAAGGCTTATCAGGTCAACGAAGAGCACGTCACCGAACCGGAGTGCACCCCATGAGCGAGTGGCAAGGCAGAACCGTCTGGGTAACCGGCGCGGCGCAGGGAATTGGCCATGCGGTGGCGCGCACCTTTGCCAAGGCGGGGGCCAGCGTGGTGGCGTTCGATCTGCAACTGGCCGAGGTGCTGCCCGGCAACGTGAAGGGGGTTACTCTCGACGTGAGTGACAGCGAGGCCGTGACCCGCTGCTGCGAACAGCTGCTGGACGAGGGGCTGGGACCCGATGTGCTGGTCAATGTCGCCGGCGTACTGGCAACCGGCAGGATCGATGAGGTGGATGACGCCCTCTTGCAGCGCACCTTCGCCATCAACACCTTCGCCCCCTTCTACCTGATGCGGGCCCTGACCCCCTGGTTTCAGGGACGGCGCAGGGGAGCCATCGTCAATGTCTCCTCCAATGCCGGTCGGGTGCCGCGAGTGGGGATGGGCATCTATGGCGCCTCCAAGGCGGCGCTGACCAGCCTCACCCAAACGGCAGGGCTGGAACTCGCCCCCTATGGGGTGCGCTGCAATCTGGTGTCGCCGGGCTCGACCCGTACCCCGATGCTGTACGGCATGTGGCAGGAGGGGGAGGCGGAGCAGCGCAAGGGAGAGCTGCGCACCATCGCGGGTCTGCCCGGGCAGTTCAAGCTGGGGATCCCCCTTGGCAAACTTGGGACCCCCGACGAGGTTGCCGCCTGCGTGCTGTTTCTCGCCTCCGATGCCGCCAGCCATATCACCCTGCAGGATCTGGTGGTTGATGGCGGTGCCACCCTGGGGGGCTAGCCCGCGCACCGCCGATCTGGCAGGCGTGACACTCTACTTTATGGAGGAGGCCTGGCCTCCTCGCTTTTCAGCCATGCGGGCAGGGGCAAGCCGCTGCCCGCTCGATGTTTGCGCAAGGACATTCCCATGGAACAGACAATGGCGATGCGCGCCACCCACCAGCGTGGTGAGCACCCACGCTGGCCACTTACCACCGCTCAGGCGGGCATCTGGTTTGCCCAGCAAAAATACCCGCAGAGCCCCGCCTGCAATACCGGCGAGTACTGGCTGTTGGAGGGGGCGTTGGCTCCCCATCACTTCACCCGTGCGGTGCGCCAGACCATCGACGAGATCCCCGGTCTGCACTGCGCTTTTGTGGCCACTGCCGATGGCCCGCAAATGGTTGCCAATCCCGCTTGCTGGCAGCTGGCAGAGCGGGATATGCGCAGCGAAGCCGACCCGCTCGCAGCCGCGAAGGCCGAGATGCGTGCGCAGTTGGCCGCCCCCTTCAATCTGGCCGAGGGGCCGCTGTTTGCCACCACCCTCTATCGCCTTGGCGAGGGGCGGTGGGCCTGGTTTATCGCCGTGCACCATATCGCCATCGACGGCTTTGGCCTGAGCCTGCTCTGCCAGCGGGTGGCAAATTGGTATGAGGCGCTCTGTGCCGGCGAGCAGCCAGCACCCTGCCGTTATGCGACCCAGCAGCAGCTGCTGGCCGAAGAGGTGGCCTATCAGGATTCGCCGCGCGCCGCGCGGGATCGCGATTTCTTCACCCAACAGCTAGCTGGGGTGGAGAATCCTGCGTCGCTCTCCCGCCGCTCGGCGCAAGGGCCGGGCCCCACATATCGTCTTGAGCAGCGGCTGGCTGGCCGCCAGTGGCAGGCACTGGTAGAGCGGGCGAGTCGCTCGGCCTGTCACCCCTACAGCTTGCTGCTGGCGGCAGTGGCCAGCTATGTGCAGCGAATGAGCGGCGCTGGCGAGGTGGTGCTGGGTATTCCGCTGATGGGGCGGCTGGGCTCAGCGGCGGCCGATACCCCTTGCATGAAGGTCAATGTGGTGCCCCTGCGCATCGAGCTGAGCGGCACCAGCCGGGTAGGGGAGTTGCAGGCACAGGTCGAGCGGCAATTTGCCGCCCTGCGTCGTCATCAGGGCTGCCGTCAGGAGTGGTTGCAACAGCGTCAGCCGGGCCAGCCGCTGTTTGGCCCTCAGGTCAATCTGATGCCCTTTGCCCGTACCCTCAGCTTTGGTGAAGGACACAACCAGGTTCGTGGCGAGGTGCAGGTGCTGGCGGCGGGGCCGGTGGAGGAGTGCGCCTTCTATTTTGCCGAGGAGGCAGGCGCGATGACCCTGACCCTCGAAGCACATCAGGGGCGCTTCAGCCAACAGGAGAGCGAACGTCATCTGGCCCGGCTAGTAGCCTATCTGGCGGCCTGGAGTGAGGCGGGTGACGAGGCCCTGGCAGTGCGCTTGCCGCTGCTGCTGCCCTGTGAGCAGGTTGAGCTGGCGCGCTGGAACCAAACCGACCATCCGTTGCCGACCACCACCCTGAGCGCACTACTGGCCGAGGGGCTGGCGGCGGCAGATCAGAGCGTCATCGCGCTGGAGTGTGGCGCCGAGCGCTGGAGTGTGGCCGAGCTGCGCCAGCGTACCCGCCAGCTGGCCAGCTATCTGGCGGGGAGGGGCGTGGGCCCCGGTTGCCGGGTGGCGGTGGTGATCCCGCGCTCTCCCGAGCTTATTCTCGCCCAGCAGGCTATCATGGCGGCGGGGGCCGTCTATGTACCCGTTGATCCGGACTATCCGGCGGAGCGGATTGGCTACATTCTCGCCAGCAGCGATCCTGCGCTGGTGCTGACCAGTCATACGCTTCAGATGCCGCTCGACGTGGTCGCGCCACTTGTCTGCCTCGATGCCCCCGGTGTGGCAGAGCAGCTGGCGACGCTAGACGTGGCGGTGATAGCACCTTGTGAGCTGCCAGCCCTCAAGCCGGAAGATGCGGCCTACATCATCTACACCTCCGGCTCGACCGGTCGGCCCAAAGGGGTGGTGGTGAGCCATGGCGCCATCGTCAACCGACTGCTCTGGATGCAGCACATGTATCCCATCGGCCCGGCGGATCGGGTGCTGCAAAAGACCCCGGCCGGTTTCGATGTCTCCATCTGGGAGTTTTTCTGGCCCTTTATGACCGGGGCGCGGCTGGTGCTCGCCAAACCGGGCGGCCACAAGGATCCCGCCTACCTTGCCGAGCTGATTGAGCAGGCCGGGATCACCACCTTGCACTTTGTCCCCTCCATGCTGCAGATCTTCGTCGCACAAGCCGAGCCTGCCCGTTGCTGCGCCCTGCGGCAGGTCTTCTGCTCCGGTGAGGCGCTGTCCGCGGATCTGGTGCAGCGCTGGTATGGGACATTCTCCGCCCCTCTGCACAACCTCTATGGCCCGACCGAGGCGGCGGTGGATGTCACCTGGTATCCCTGCCGGGCAGACGAGGCGGTGACCAGCGTGCCCATCGGCTATCCGGTCTGGAATACCAGCATCCACATTCTCGACCCCTGGTTGCAGCCGGTGCCCCCCGGGGTGGCAGGCGAGCTCTGGATCGGCGGCGTGCAGGTGGCAGAGGGCTACTTTGGCCAGCCCGAGCTCACCGCCGAGCGCTTTATTGCCAACCCCTTCGGAGCGGGACGGCTCTATCGCAGCGGCGATCTGGCCGCCTGGCGCGAGGATGGCGCCATCGAGTATCTGGGGCGCCTCGATTTTCAGGTGAAGATCCGTGGCCAGCGCATCGAACTGGAGGAGATCGAGCAGGTGCTGCTGCGCCATCCCCGGGTAGCGCAAGCGGTGGTGCTGGCCCCCGAATTTGCCCCCGGCGATCGCCGTCTGGTGGCCTATGTGGTGGCCGCAGATAGCAGAGATCTGACGCTGGCCGAGCTTACACCCGCCCTTGGCGCTGCCTTGCCCGACTACATGGTACCGGGGCTCCTGGTAAACCTGGCCGAACTGCCGCTTACCCCCAATGGCAAGCTGGATCGCAAGGGGCTGCCGCTGCCCGACATGGCGTCGGCGGTGGGTCAGTCACTGCCGAAAACCTTGCTGGAGGAGCGGCTCTGTCGCCACTTCGCCGAAGTACTGGGGCTGGCGCGGGTCGGCGCCGACGATAACTTCTTTGCCCTCGGCGGCCACTCCCTGCTGGCAGCGCAGTTGGTGGTGCGTATTGAGGAATCAATAGGACAGGGTCTCACTCTGGCCAGCCTGTTCGAAGCACCGAGCCCTGCCCAGCTGGCGCGCCGTCTTGGCGGCGAGCGGGAGGCCATGCCCATGCTGTTGCCCTTGCGGGCGCCCGGTGCGCAGTCTGGCACATCGTGCCCCACCCTCTTTTGCGTCCATCCCGCCGGCGGGCTCGGCTGGTGTTATGCGCCACTGGTGCCCCATCTGCCGACCGACATGGCCGTCTATGCCCTGCAGGCACGGGCGCTCTGCCAGCCGGATGCACCGCTGCCCGCCAGCTTTGACGAGCTGGCCCTCGACTATGTGACTGAGCTGCGTCGTCAGCAGAGCGAGGGGCCCTACTGGTTGCTCGGCTGGTCGCTCGGGGGCATGCTGGTGCACCGGATGGCCGCCATGTTGCAAGAGCAGGGACAGGAGGTGGCCATGGTGCTGCTGCTCGATGCCTACCCCTGTCAGCAGTGGCAGACCCAGCCGTTGCCCGACGAGCAGCGGATGCTCGATGCGCTGCTGCGGATGGGGGGGATTGCGGTTGCGGACGAGGCGCTCGACTCCCTTACTCGGGGCGACGTGGTGGCCAGGCTGGGAGCGGAGGGGAGTGCGCTGGCCATGCTCGACGAGCAGGTGGTGAGCGCCATGATTGAGCTGGTGGGCCACAACAACCGGCTGATCCGTCAGCCGGTCGACTACTGCTACCACGGGGAGGTGATCTTTATCGAGGCGTCAGCTTCCCGCCAGCCCTGGCTGGATGGACGTGGCTGGGAGCCGCTGACAAAAGGCGAAATCCGCTATGAGCGCTTCCCCTGTCTGCATCAGGAGATGGTGCATCCCGACTGGTTGGCGAAGATCGGCGCTTTTATTTGTGAGCGGGTCGATGGGGTCGGGCAACAACCGCACATCCGGCAGGAAGGGGATGCATGACCCCGGTTGCCGCCATCCGGGAAGCCTTGCAGGCGGGCAAGCTGGTGGGGCTGGGGGAGCCGCACTGGCACCCGGATTTTATCCGGCGCCAGCACGCCTGGCTGTGTGATCCGGCGCTCTGGGGAATCATGACCGATCTGGTGCTGGAGTGCGGCAACCGCCGCCATCAAGGCTTGCTCGATGCCTGGCTGGCGGGTGAGGTGCGCTGGCAAGGGGAGCCGCTGACGCTGGCGCGGCTCTATCCGGTCTGGCTCGACTCCTGTGCCTTTCCCGCTTGGATGGCCCCCGAGTTTCCGGCTCTCTTTTCCGCTCTGCGCCAGAGCAATCTGGCGCGCCCTGCACATATGCGGCTGCGAGTGCATCTCTGCGAGCCCTCGTTCGAGTGGCAGGAGATGAGCCCGGAGCGATGGCAGCAGCACAACAGGGGGCGGGATCAGGCGCTGGCCGACTATCTTCTTGCACTTCCCGCCCGCGGCGTGGTGGTGTTGGCTGGGGCGCGCCATCTGCTCAAAGCCGCAGGGGATCCCCACTTTGCGCAGCCGACGCTGGGTCAGTTGCTGGAGGCGGCAAGGCCGGGTTGGCTGCAGGTGCTTCACCCCTGGCCAATGGCTGATGGAAAGGGAAATGAGGAAGAGGAGCGGGTGTGCGAGCTGGCCGGGATCGCGACTGCCGACCTCTATCCCCACTGGCCGACGCATCCGCCGCTGGAGACTCTTGTCGACAGGTTGGTGCGCGTGGCTGACCGGGGACGGGAGATGCGAATTTGCCCCACCTTGCTGGCCGAGCCTTGGCGCAGCCGCTTGTTGAGTCGCGCTCACTTGCTGCCAGCTGGCATGGCCCGCCAGCTGCAACATTGGCTGGCGTAACTGCTGGTTGGCGTAACCGCTAACTTGAGTAACAGAAGGGGGAGTAGGCTCCCCTTTTCAATATTTGGCATCCTGCATTCAGTGCTGCAAAGTTGCACCATTTACGGCATACCTTGCCACGCATCGCCGAAAATTCAGCTCCTTCGCTACTTTAAAGAAGTTTCTACTGGTCTTACCTGAGTAAATTCTTTTGCTTTTTATTTAACAAGGTATTTACATCTAAGTGTCACCAGCATCGGTGACGCCTACAACGGCAAGGAGCCAGTTATGACCCATGTCGACATCCCTTTCCTTCGTTACCTCGATGCGGAAGGGTGCCCGGTCGCCACCTTACCGACCTGGCTGGACAAGGCGATACTGCACACCTTTTACCGCAATATGGTGATGGTGCGCAGCTATGACAAAAAAGCGATAGCGCTGCAACGAACCGGCAAACTCGGTACTTTTCCCTCCCATCTCGGCGCAGAAGCCGTGGGGATTGGCATTGGTCTCGCCATGCAGCCGCAGGATGTCTACGTCCCCTACTATCGGGACATGCCCACCCTCTATGTGCGGGGCGTACCGATGGAGAAAAACCTGCAATATTGGGGCGGTGACGAGCGGGGCAGTTATTTTCTCAAACCCGATGGGACCCCCTCTGAAGATCTCCCCATCTGCGTCCCCATCGCCACCCAGATCACCCACGCTTGCGGTATTGCCTCGGCCTTCAAACTGCGTAATCAACCGCGCGTCGCCGTAGTCACTATCGGCGACGGCGGTACCTCCAAGGGTGATTTTCTGGAGGGGCTGAACTGCGCCGGTGTCTGGCATCTGCCGATGGTCATCATCGTCAACAACAACCAGTGGGCCATCTCGGTGCCGCGCAAGCTGCAATCGAGCGCTCCTACGCTGGCCCAAAAGGGGATTGGTGCAGGGGTGCGCAGCCTGCAGGTGGATGGCAACGATGTGGTGGCGGTCTACGATGCCGCGCGCAGTGCCGTCGAACGGGCCCGCAGCGGCAAGGGGCCGACCCTGATAGAAGCGGTCAGTTATCGTCTAGGCGATCACACCACGGCCGATGATGCCACTCGCTATCGCGACGGGGCCGAGGTCGAGGCCGCCTGGGCGAAAGAGCCGGTCAAGCGGCTGCGCCAGTTTATGCATAGCAAAGGGTGGTGGGATGAAGAGCAGGAGCAGAGCCTGCTGGCGGAAGCCACCCGAGAGGTGGAGCAAGCGGTCGCCCGTTATGAGGCGATGGCACCCCAGCCACCGGAGGCGATGCTCGATTATCACTACGCCAGCCTGCCCGCCGAACTCTTGCCCCAGCGCGAGCGAGTCATTGCCAAGGGGATGAAGCAGGAGGTTGGCCATGAGTGAGATCAGTTTGCTGGAAGCGGTCAACATGGCCCTTCACTACGAGATGGAGCACGACCCTGATGTGGTGGTACTCGGCGAGGATGTGGGAGTCAACGGCGGGGTGTTTCGCGCCACAGTGGGACTGCGCGATAAGTTCGGTTTCAAGCGGGTGATCGACACGCCGCTGGCCGAGGGATTGATCGCCGGGGTGGCGGTTGGCATGGCCACTCAGGGGCTCAAGCCGGTGGCTGAGTTCCAGTTTCAGGGTTTCATCTTCCCCGGGATGGAGCAGATCATCTGTCAGGCGGCGCGGATGCGAAACCGCACCCGTGGCCGCCTCTCCTGTCCCCTCGTCTATCGCTCCCCGTATGGCGCGGGCATCCATTCGCCGGAGCATCACAGCGAGAGTGTCGAGGCGCTGTTTGCCCATATTCCCGGGCTGCGGGTGGTGATCCCCTCCAGCCCGAGACGCGCCTATGGCCTGCTGCTATCGGCCATCCGCGATCCGGATCCCGTGATGTTTTTCGAACCGGACCGCATTTATCGCTCGATGAAATCCGAGGTGGTGGATGACGGTGTCGGCCTGCCGCTGGATGTCTGCTTTACCCTGCGCCCGGGCCGGGATATCACGGTAGTGGCCTGGGGAGCCTGCATTCAGGAGGTGATGCGGGCGGCGAACCTGTTGGCCGAGCAGGATATCCAGTGTGAGGTGCTGGATCTGGCCACCATCAAGCCGCTGGATATGGAGACCATCCTCACCTCGGTACGCAAGACCGGCCGGTTGCTGGTGGTACACGAGGCGTGTGGCAGCTTCGGGGTCGGGGCCGAGATTGTGGCGCGGGTGACCGAGCAGGCACTCCCCAGCCTCAAGGCGCCGCCCAAACGGCTGACCGGCGTGGATGCAGCCGTTCCCTACTATCGCAACGAAGCGTATTACCTCATCACCGAGCAGGATATCGCAGATGCGGCTCATCAGCTGATGGAGAACCAGTGGCTATGAAATTTTTCAAATTACCGGATCTGGGTGAAGGGTTGGCCGAAGCCGAGATCGTCGAGTGGAAGGTGAGTGCCGGTGATACCGTTGCGGTCGATCAGGTGCTCTTGTCGGTGGAAACGGCCAAGGCGCTGGTGGATGTACCCTCTCCGGTAGCCGGGGTGATTGCCCGTCTCTGTGGCGCTGAGGGGGATATCCTCCATATCGGTGCGCCGCTGGTGGAGTTCGAGGGGGGCGAAGATGATGGCACCGTGGTGGGCAAGGTGAGCGCCCATCAACAACATATCGAGGATCACTTCGTGGTGGGGGCCATTGCCCCGGGTGGCACGCTGGTACAAGCCATGCCAGTGGTGCGCCTGCTGGCACAAAAACTGGGTCTGGATATCGACCGGATCAAGGGAAGTGGCAGCGGCGGCATGGTGACCGAGCTGGATGTGCAGCAGGCATTCGAGTCACAGCAGAGCAGCGGCAACGAGTTCCTCAAAGGGTCGCGGCGTGCCATGGCCAAGGCGATGGAGCTCTCTCATCAGACTGTGGTGCCGGTCAGCATCACCGATGAGGTGGATTTGCGTCACTGGCGGCCTGATGAGGATGTGACGGTGCGCCTTATCAAGGCCATTGGCGTGGCGTGCCGCGCCGAGCCCTCGATGAACGCCTGGTTTGATGGCGACACCCTTTCACGGCGTCTGTTCAAAGAGGTCAATGTAGCCATCGCGGTGGATTCAAAGCATGGCCTTTATGTGCCGGTGATGGAGAACGTGGCCGAGCGGGAGGGGGCGGATATCCGGCAGGGGCTGGATCGGATGATCGCCGATGTGAAGGCGCGCGCCGTGCCGCGCGAGATGTTGCAGGGGGCGACCATTACGCTCACCAACTTCGGCGCCATCGCAGGCCGCTATGCCAGCCCCATCGTGACGCCGCCGCAGGTGGCCATCATAGGGGCAGGCAAACTGTTCGAAAAAGTGGTGTTCATCCATGGTGAAGCGCGTCCCGTCAGAGCATTGCCGCTGTCGATGACATTTGACCACAGAGCCTGTACTGGCGGGGAGGCGGCTCGTTTTCTCAAAGCGCTGGTCGAAGCGTTGGAAGCAGCGACCTTATAACAGTTTGTGCCCTGCCGTTGGCAGGGCACAAATTTGTTTGCGTAATCTACAAAGCCACGTATAATCCAAACCAGCTTGAAAGGGCGATAGTTATGTCAATGAATACGATGTTTCACATCTTGTCCTGTTGTTCATAAGTTAATCCCGTTTTTTGAGCTTTACCCGCTGAAAAGCATAAGTAATTATTTTGAATACAGGTTTAAAAGATATGTCTAACATGATCACCGGTACCGTTAAGTTTTTCAACGAAACCAAAGGTTTTGGCTTCATCCAGCAAGAAAACGGCCCGGACGTTTTCGTTCACTTCAGCGCCATTCAAGGTAACGGTTTCCGTACCCTGGCTGAAGGTCAGCGCGTACAGTTCTCTGTGACCCAAGGTCAGAAAGGCCCGCAGGCTGAGAACGTAACCGCTCTGTAATTCTTACAGAATTTAAGAAAGCCGTGGTACCTCTGGTGCCACGGCTTTTTGTTTATCTGGCTTCTGCTACTGACTCCCATGTGCTGAATCATGCTGCTATCGCTCTTGCTTGCTGCCACCTTGACTCCGACTTCAGATACGCCGGTACCGGTTCAATCCGCGATGGAAGCGCAGGTGATCTGCCAGCAATTTGTCCAGATCCGGATGGGCACTGCACAGCAACCTGATGAGGTGAATGCGCGACTGGTCCCTGAAAGGGAGGGGGAGTGGCTGGTGGATGGTAAAGTAAAAGGACCCGAAGGTCCTTTGCTGTTTGCCTGTCATCTTCACCAAGGGGAGCGCTGGGAGCTACTCAACTTTTCACTTTGGGCACCACAGCCGATCAAAGTGGTTTGAGTGCGACCAGTAGATGTTGCAGGTGTTCAACCATGGTCATGCCAAACGGGGTGAGATAGCCGCCATCTTCTGCGCTGATGAGCCCCTGTTGATGCAGACGGGCTGCCGCCTGGCACAACTCTTCAGACATATCGCTGCGTAATTTAATCCCTAGGCTCATGTTGGCCGGATCAAAGCATGCCAGTATTTTCAAATCGTTCACGAATTCGTTAGAAACCTGGTCGATCCCAATCATGGATTTACTCCTTACGCTAAAGATGTATGCAAACTAGCATCCCCGGATCCACTTTAGTGGGCGCTGGCTCAAATTATTGATCTTTGGCTGGATGCTGCGTTTCAAATGCTGTTTTTTTCGGCGTAATCAGATGGTTGGCTGACAGCTTCGTCAAGGGGCGAACCGGGCCAAACGTGGTAGGATAGGGGAATTCTTTATATCGGACGGTCCATTGGCGGCTGTTCGCCCAGTCCAAGGTATTGCTCATGGTCAAGATCACGCTGGTATCCCTGCTGCATTCACACACCGCCACTTTCCCTGTTTACCCAGTCTCCTTGCTGACCTCCTTGTTGGAGGGCCATGAGGGAGAGGTGTGGCTACCTGCCCGCAAGGGGGGCGACATTACCCATCTTCGCAAACATGCTAAAGGGGCTCGCGCCCGCGAGCTGGCAAATCTCGATGCTGGTTGGTGCGATTTTATATCTGGTCAGGAAGGAGCGACTGCGGAGCTGGATGCGTTGGCCAACTACGACACCGAGATGATGGATAACCTGCAGATGTACTGGCATAGCGCGGGCAAGATCAACAGCCCGATCACAGATAATTTGTTCGAACTTCGTCGCGAAGTGGTGGATGAGGCCCATGGCGAAAAGCTTGCCGCTCTCTGGGAGCAACAACAACAGCAGCGATTTGAACAGTTGATGAAAAGTGCGGCTGACGGTCGGGATCAACTCTGTTTCGTCGAAGTAGAGTCTGCCTACTGGCTGCGACAGAAGTTGAGCGAGCAACCTGATGTAGAGCTGATCACCCCGACCTTTTAATCAGGTCTGGAAGGTGGGTGAGACGTTTTATTCGCCGCCCTGCTCTATCCTTATGAGCGTTGCTGTTTCCCCGACGGGAGTCAGGAGGCGGCAAGCTGGACAAGCTGACCACAAGATGTGAACATGGCGCCCTTTATCGAGAGAGAGACTTGGCCAATGAGCTATGAACTGAGCGATACCGAGCGCAATGCCGCGCTGCAACTGAACGCTGACTACCGTTACGATCACTTCATCAGCAAGCTGGTCGAGCATGAAGAGCTGTTCGTCCTGACTGACGAGCATGGCGTCATGATGCTGACCACCGACGATGAAGATTGCATCCCGGTATGGCCGCACCCGGAGTACGCCAAGGCGTGGGCCGAAGGCGAGTGGGCCGATTGCAAACCACAGTCCATCACCCTCAAGGTGTGGCTGGAGCGGTGGATTGACGGCATGGAGCAGGACGAGCTGTGTGTTGCCGTGTTCCCGACCCCGGATCAGGAAGGCATCGTACTGGAGCCGGCTGACGTGGCTGACGCCATTGCCGAGAAGCAGGCCAAACGCGGCTGATCACCGAGCTATTCGCAACACCGGTTGCCAACAAAGACCCCGCTATCTGGCGGGGTCTTTGTTTTAGGTCTGTTTGCCAAACGAGTTGTGGCTATCAGGGCTGGCGATAGGTGGTGTCGATGATGGGCTCGGCCGGGAAAGTCTTGCCACTCTTGATGGCTGCCCTGGTCTCGGATTTTAGCTCTTCATCGATCCACAGCAGACCGCCATAGCTGTAACCGCTGTTGTCGCCACCGAGTGGCCAATAGAGCTGCTCGCTCTTGGGCGTTGCTGGTACTTTTGGCAGTTTGATCCAGCGCCATGCCCCTTCCCGGGTGTAGGGCACCTGATACGCAGGCACGAAGCTGGCCAGCTCATAGAGCCGCTGCTGGATCTGCCGTGACAGGGCCGCTTTTTTGGCAAAGTCGAACTCCTTGTCATACTGCTCCACCAAGGCTGTGATGGCGTCGTCATCGATGTTCATGATGTTGTTGGTCTGGGGCTTGTTGGCGTTGACCTTGTGGAAGAACTCCCAATAGGCGGGATAGCGGCTACCCGCCCAGGCCATCCAGGCGCTCTGGTGCTTTTTCTCCAGCATCGATTTGAAACCGGCCGATGCATCCATCAGGTTGAGCTCCAGATTAAGCCCCGCCTTTTTGGCCTCTTCCCGCAGCAGTGTGAGCCGCTGGGCGTGCTCTGCGGTGGTGTAGGTGATGGCGAGGGTCAGTGACTGCCCCTTGTCGTTTTGAAAAATCCCCTGCGGCCCCACTTTGTTAAAGCCTGCCTTGGAAAAGTATTCCCGTGCCAGTTTGGGAGCGAACGGACGGGCCTTGATCTCGCTGTTGGTAAACTCCCCCTGACCTGAGCCATAGCTGTTGAGGCGTTGGTAATCCCCCCGCAGCAGGGTAGCGAGCATTCTGTCGAAATTGAGGGCATGCTGGATGCCGAGGCGAACATCGAGATTGCGCAGCAGCGGATCGGCGGTGTTGAGATAGAGCCCCATCGGCGGTTGCGGGGTCTGGTTGTAGAACCAGCGCCGCTCGATATACCCCTTCTCGAACTCGGCGGTGTTGGTCTTGTCGTGCCACCAGTTGGGGATCACCAGCGGGAAGCTGTCGAGATCGCCGCGCAGGAAGTGCTGCCAGGCGATGTTCAGATCCCTGAGCACCTTGATCTCGATCCGCGCAGGATTGAAGCGATGCTGGAAGTAGCGCTCGTCATCCCCCCACCAGTTTTCAATCCGCTTGAAGGTGACCGATTTGCCCTTTTTCACCTGATCGATCTGATAGGGACCGGTGACCGGCAACACCTTCCAGTTGTACTCCTTGACCCAGTTGGCGGTGAGCTTGATGGCATGGCTCGGCTCCGGGCTGATGGGCAGCGATTCGAGCAGATCCTGGCGGCTCTTTTCGGTGCCGCTGGTGATGGCCAGGGTGTGATCATCAAACTTGGTGATGTCTGCTATCTGGGTGCTGTAGTAGTTGTTGTACCAGGGGTCGTTGATCTCCTTGCTGCGCATCATCTTGAGGGTAAAGAGCCAGTCATCGGCGGTGACCGGCTGGCCGTCTGACCAGCGTGCCTTGGGATTGATGCGAAAATAGAGGGTCTTGTTGTCGGCGCCGAAGGCCCACTCGTTTGCCAGCATTGGCATGGGGTTGCCGGTGACGGGATGAGTGCTCAGCAGTGGCAGGTTGGTTTCCCGCACGTAACCGGCAAAGCCGCCGTTGGAGTCGGGGCCATATTTGCGCAGGGTCAGGGGGAAGCTGGTCATAAAGGTGCGAAAGGTGCCGCCGCGTTTGGCGGCCGGATCGGCATAGAGAGGGTCCTGGTTGTTGCTCTCCCACTTCAAGTCAGCGGGCAGTGTGGCACTCCAGCCAAACGGGCTCCAGCACAGGGTCAGGGTGATGGCGGTGGCGCGAATGATAGGGGGGAGGCGGCGCCCCCCGGCGGTGATGGTCGATGGCATGTCCTTGCTCTCCTGAAGTCTGCTTCCTGCAGATCACACACTGGTGATGTCAGTCCCGATGGGGACTGGCTCATCATGAAAATTTTATCCTGTCAGGTCAATGAAATAGCGTAAATGGGCAGGCGCTCATCATGTCGCTCTCTGTGGTTTGAACCAGCGCAGTCGGCTACCCAGCAGATGGACCACAAAGCCGAGCAGCACCAGAGCTGAGCCCAGCCACTGCAAGGGTGTTGGATGTTCATCGAGCAGCAGCGCTGCCGTGACCATGCCGACACAGGGGATCAGCAGGGAGAGCGGTGCCACCTGCGCCACCGGATAGCGCATCAGCAGTCGTCCCCACAGGCCGTAACCCAGCCAGGTCGCGACATACGAGAGATAGAGCACGCACAGCAATCCCTGCCAGCTGAAGTCGCGCAGGCTGCTGGCCATCAGCTCCGGCCCTTCGAACAGCCAGGAGAGGGCGAAAAATGGCAGGATGGGCACCAGACCGCCCCAGGCGATCAGGCTCGGCAGCGTGGTCTGGTAGCGCAGACCAATCTGGCGATTGATGACGTTGCCAAGGCCCCAACAGGCGGCGGCACACAGCGTCAGGATAAACCCGAGCAAGGTCAGGTTGCCTTCACCGTGAGTGGCGATGAGATAGAGGCCGAATCCCGCCAAGGGCAGCGCCACCCAGTGGTGGGATTGCCAGCGCTCCCCCAGCCAGATCATTGCAAAAAGCAGGGTGAACACCACCTGGGATTGCAGCACCAGCGAGGCCATACCTGCGGGCATGCCGAATTTCATGGCACTGAACAAAAATGCGAATTGACCGAGGCTGATGGCGCCGCCATAGGCCAGCAGCCAGCGCCAGGGCATGGCGGGTTTGGGTACCAGCAAGATGGCGGGGAAGACCACGCCGATAAAGCGCAGCGCACCCAGCAGCAGTGGGGGGATCCCCTCCAGCCCCCACTTGATGGCCACGAAGTTAAGCCCCCAGCAGAGGATGACCAGAGCGGCCAGAAACTTGTCTTTGGTGTGCATGCGGTGTCCTTCGGTCTGTGGCCTCTGCCATGAGAGGCCAAAAGAGGACGAGCATACCCCCGCCAGGGTGGGCGCCGTCAAGCCGACCGGCGGGGGAGCAACCCGGCAACGGGGGCCAGGTGCGATTCAGGCAGAGACGCAGTGCACTGTGATGCCGCGTGCGGCCAGGGTGGCCCGCATGGGGGCGGGCAGGGCATCGTCGGTAACCAGCACGTTGATCTGGCCCGGCGCGCCAAGCTGGCTCGGGTGGATGGCGCCAAATTTGCTGCTGTCGGTGATCACCACATTGGTCATCCCCTTGGCCAGCACGCTGTTGACCACGTCGGCCCGCATCATGTCGCGGCCGGTAAAGCCCACCTCGGGGTGAAAACCGTCGACCCCGATAAAGGCCTTGGAGAAGTGTACCTGCTCGATACACAGGCGCGTCAGCGGCCCCACCACGCTTTCGCTCTGATGCTGGAACAGCCCACCGAGCAGTACCACCTGAGCCGGGGTGTCTTTGAGCAGATGGGCGATATAGCTGCTGATGGTGATGATGGTGACCCGTTTGTGCAGGGCCAGATGGCGCGCCAGCATGGCGTTGGCGCTGCCCCCTTCGATAAAGACCGTCTCGCCATCGTCCACCAGCTGGGCGGCCCGCTCGGCGAGGCGCTCCTTGAGCAGGTAGTTGATGTTCATCCGGGCATCGGGGTCATCAGTCTCCAGCGCCATGGCCGAGCCGTGTACCCGTCTGAGCAGCCCCTGTTTCTCCAGCGCGGTGAGGTCGTTGCGCACCGTCACCTCAGACACGCCTGTGTGTTGGGCGAGCTCACTCACGCTCATCTTGCGAGACTGATGGACCAGAGTGAGGATCAGTTGGTGGCGTGGATTCATGGTGCGCTCACATAGAAGGTGGTAGATAGCGGCAAGCCACCCAAGGGTGGCTTGCCAATCATATGACGTCACAGGCGCCATGGGGTGCGCCCCGTCAGAGACTGTGCTCGGTGCGGGCGATGATATCATCTTGCGCATCCGGGGATAAGGCGGTGAAGAAGGCCGAATAGCCCGCCACCCGCACCACCAGATCCCGGTATTGATCCGGATGGGCCTTGGCCGCCAGCAGGGTTTCGCGCGAGACGATGTTGTACTGCACGTGCCACCCCTTGTGTACCTCGAAGAAGGTGCGCAGCAGGCTCATCAGCTTGGCTTTGTCCCGCTCGTTCTCAAGGCTGGCCGGACTCAGCTTCTGGTTGAGCAGCACCCCGCCGAGGATCGCCGCTGTGGGCAGCTTGCCGATGGAGTTGAACACCGCCGTCGGGCCGAGACGATCCGAGCCCGAGGAGGGGCTGGCCCCTTCCGCCAGCGGGGTGCGGGCGTGGCGCCCATCCGGGGTGGCCAGGGTGGCCGCACCGAACGGCACGTTGGCGGAGATGGAGGAGGTGCCGGCGTAGTAGGTGCCGCCGATGGGGCCGCGCCCGAAGCGGGTGTTGTGCAGCCTCTTGAGCTCGTCGATGTAGCTCTGGTAAGCCTGCACCAGCAGCAGATCTACCTCGTCCAGATCGTTGCCGTATTTGGGGGCGGCATTGGTGAGGCGCTGGCGCAACTGCTCCCCCGCCAGCCCGGCAAAGTCTTGCTCCAGCGCGGCAGCCAGCTCTTGCTGCCCCACCACACCCTGTTCGAACACCAATTTCTTCAGGGCCGCCAGACTGTTGCCGAGGTTGGCAATCCCCACCTGCAGACCGGATACCCAGTCATAGACGGCGCCCCCCTCCTTGATGGTTTTGCCGCGCTCGATGCAGTCATCCACCAAGGTGCTGCAGAGGATGTCGTGGGCCTGCGCTTCCAGCACGCTGTCGACCACGCAGTCGATCTCGATGGATTTGCGGGTGAAGTAGCGCACCTGCTCATCCCAGCGGACCATCACCTCGTCAAAGTTGCCAAAGCTCCCGTCTCGCAGCGATTGGGTTTGGGGCAGGAATACCTGGCCTGTGGTGGCATCGCGACCGCCATCGAGGGAGGCCAGCAGGATGCGGGCGAAGTTGATAAAGCTCATGCCGGTGCAGCGGTAGCCCCACTTGCCGGGCACGGCGGTCTCGATGCAGCCGATGGCGGCGTAGTGGTGTGCATCCTCCGTGCTCACCCCGAGCTTGATGAACTCGGGGATCACCACCTCGTCGTTGTTGAAGGCGGGCATGCCAAAGCCGCAGCGGATCACCTGAATGCAGGCGTCGAGGAAATCCTCGCTCATCCCGGCGTGGTAGCGCACCGAGAGGTTTGGCTGGGTGGAACGCAATTGGCCGCAGGACTCCAGAATGGCGTAGGAGAGGCCGTTGACCGCGTCATGGGCTGCGCCATCGCGCCAGTTCTGGCCGCCGATGGTGACGTTCTGGTAGAGGGGGCTGCCGGCGGAGGCCTTGGAGTGGGTGCCGGAGCGGATCTTGTTTACCTCCAGCAGTTTGAGCCAGCACCCTTGCAGCAGCTCGATGGCGCGAGGGCGTGACAGGGATTCTGACAGCTCCACCTCGCGGCGATACCAGGGGTAGAGGTATTGATCCATCCGGCCAAACGACACCGAGTGGCCGTTGGATTCGATCTGCAGGATGAGCTGGATGAAGTAGCAGAGTTGCAGCGCCTGCCAGAAGGTCTCGGGAGGCTGGTGGGCGATGTGGGCGCAGTTGAGCGCTATGGTCTCAAGCTCGCTTCGGCGCTCGGGGCGCGGTTCTTGCACAGCCATGTCGCTGGCCATCTCGTGGGCAAGAGTGGCGTAGCGCGCGATGTGATCGCTGACCGCATCCAGGGTGATGGCAACGGCGTGCAGGAACTGCTCACGTTGCAGATCGGCCCAATCCGCCAGATCCAGCCGACTGCGCCGCTCGGCCACCTTGGCCTTGAAGCCATCGAGACCCAGCGTGAGCAGCTCCTCATAGTTGACCGCAAGGTGGGCATCCCCCGAAGTCATGTTGCCCTCGGCCTTGATGATGCCGCTCTCCAGCAGCGCTTTCTGCTCGTCAGTAAAGAGGCCGAAGCAGCGATCCTGCACCGTCTGGCCGCGCCAGAAGGGGGTGAGGGCGTGGATGATCTCCTTGTCGGTTTCGCTGACTGCAAAACCGGCCCCGGGTCTGTCCGCCAGCTCGTCTATTTCCTTCTCAATCCAGCTCACTGTGTATTCGGGAAACAGCGGCGCCGCCCGCACCTGACTGGCCTGATTGCCGACGATAAGCTCCTCGTGCTTGATCCAGATGGAGCGTTCCTTGAGGTGATGGGCCAGCGCCAGCGCGCGGCGCACCGGCAGCGGCCGGGCGAGATGAGCCTGATAGGCCTGCGTGTAGTGGCGGGCACGCTCGGTGCAAACCGGTGGCTGAACGATGTGGATCAGGCTCTCTTTGTGGGCGCGGATCCGCGGGCTGAGGGTATTGAGGTCGAGCTGGGTCATGATCTTATCCTCTGGTCACAGGGGTCAGCCCCTGACGTTGGGCGTATGCGTGGGCAAAGTGGAGTAAATCGGGGTCGTCAAACGGTGTCTCAGGCGCCTGATAGGGCAGATCCAGCAGGGCATATTTGCCCATCCCCAGCGTGTGGTAGGGGAGGAAGTGGATCTCCTGCACCGTGCCGAGGCTGGCAGCGGTGTCGGTGATGGCTTCGATCGACGCGTGGTCGGCATTGAAGCCGGGAATGAGCGGCACCCGGATCTGCATCGGCACGCCGTGCTCGGCCAGGCGTTTGAGGTTCGCGATGGGCAACTCCACCTTGCCGCGGGTCCAGTTGAAGAAACGCTCCTTGTCCACGTGTTTAAGATCCGTCAGCACCAGATCCAGTGAGGGGAGGCTTGGCTCAATCTGGTGCCAGGGCACATGGAGGCAGCTCTCGACCGCGGTGTGCAGCCCTTCTGCCTTGCAGCGGGCCAGCAGGGCGGCGGCAAAGTCGGGCTGCATAAACGGCTCGCCACCGGAGAGGGTGACGCCACCGCCGCTGCGCTCGAAGAAGGGGCGATCCCGCAGTATGGTGTCCATCAGGGTGTCCAGCGTTTCATCGCGGCCGCACACCTGCAGCGCTTCGCTCGGACAGAGGCCGCGCAGCCGTTCCATATCGTCGGCCTTGAGGGCAGAACGGCTGAGCTGGATGCCCTCGCTGTCACGCAAGATTGCCGGACAAGCCTGGCTGCAGAGCTGGCATCCCTCGATGCACTGGCGCCGGTCGAGTAGTATGTCCGGCTTGGGAGAGCGGCTTTCCGGGTTTTGACACCAGCGACAGGCCAGCGAGCACCCCTTGAGAAACACCAGGGTGCGAATGCCGGGGCCATCGTGAGTTGAATATCGTTGCAGGTCGAAAATCATACCGCCTCCTTTTGTATTTGCATTCTATTTGCTTTCATTCGAAAGTTGATTTGATTTCGATCAAGCTGTTTGCAGATGTTTTCTCGCTAGAATGGCGACATATTGAACATCCCGTTAAGGAGTTAGAGATGGAGCTGTATCTCGATACCGCCGATGTGGCGGCAGTGCGTCGCTGGTCACGGATCCTGCCGTTGGCCGGTGTCACCACCAATCCTTCCATTACCGCCGCCGGGGGATTGCCGCTCTGTGAGCTGCTGCCCGCCTTGCGCGATGTGCTGGGGCCCAAGGCGCGCCTGTTTGCCCAGGTGATGGCCAAAACCGAAACCGAGATGGTGCGCGAGGCGTTCGCTCTGCGTGAGCTGGACCCGGATCTGGTGATCAAAATCCCGGTATGCGCAGAGGGGCTGGCGGCCATCAAGAGCCTGACCGCCAACGGTGTGCCGACTTTGGGCACCGCTGTCTATACCCCGCTGCAGGGTTGGCTGGCGGCGGTGGCGGGGGCAGAGTACGTGGCGCCCTACGTCAACCGGCTGGATGCCCAGGGGGGTGACGGCATCGCCACCGTGCAGGAGCTGCAACAGCTGCTTGCGCTGCACGCGCCGAACAGCAAGGTGCTGGCGGCATCGTTCCGTACCCCGCGCCAGGCGCTCGACTGCCTGCTGGCGGGTTGCGAGTCCATCACTCTGCCGCTCGATGTGGCGGAGCAGCTGATGAACGTGCCAGCGGTGGATGCGGCGCTGGTGAAGTTCGATCAGGATTGGCAGCGCGCTTTCGGTCGCTGATTGCCTGATTGCAGTGACAGATGGGGGAGGGTGAGGAGACGCAGGAGGGGATTGGGATTGACCGACTAGACTTGTAATAGGCAGTCAGATGCGCTGGCTGCCTTGCGATCTACCGGAGGTATCCCATGAGCGACCATCTGCTGCTCCCCCATGGTGAAGATCTGCGACGTGCGGTGCGCTGGCTCAGTGAGCACCACCAGTACGATATCGCCGCCATCGAAGAGGCCAGCCAGCGTTTCGATCTCTCGCCGCTGGATGAGGAGTTTCTGATCCGGCACTGGCTCGATAGCCAGCGCCAGTCGTGAGGACAGAGTTAGAAGAAGTTGGTGAGGTTGATGCCAAACTCTTTGGGGTCGACCGTGCACTCGATGCTCTCCTTCACACTCGATCTGGCCAGATCCAGCCACTGCACATCGAGGTAGTGGCGCTGGGAAGCGTGATAGATCACCTTGACCACCGGCTTGAGCGGCTGCTGCTCGTTGCGCTGCATCACGATGGCCAACCGCTGGTTTGAAAGCTGTACCAGCGTTCCCACCGGATAGACCCCCATGCACTTGATGAACTTGGTGACCAGTTCGGCATCGAAGTGCTGGTTGACTCCCTTTAGCAGAATGCGAAAGGCCTGGGTGGGTTGCATGCCAGCCTTGTAGACTCTGTCGGCAGTTACTGCGTCATAGACATCGACAATACCGCTCATGCGGGTATAGAGGGAGAGTTCATCCCCTTTGAGCCTTAGTGGGTAGCCAGTACCATCGAGCCGCTCGTGGTGGTTGGCGGCTACTTCCAGCATGGTTGGGGTGATGCCGGGGGTATTGCGGAGAATGTCGTAGCTATGCACCACATGCTGGCGCATGATGGCAAACTCCTCGTCGGTCAGCTTGCCCGGTTTGTTGAGCACCTCGTCCGGCGTCATGATCTTGCCCACGTCGTGCAACAGCCCTCCCAGAGTCAACTCCTTGAGCACGCTGCGCTCCAGCCCCAGATAACGGCCGAAGTTGGCCAGCAGGATGGCCACGTTCATGGAGTGCTCCATCAGATAGGCATCCTTGGCACGAATACGGGCCAGGCAGAGCATGGCATCGCCATGGGTGAACATGGTGTCCACCATCTCCTCGGCGACTTCGGCGAGCGGGGTGATGTTGATGGGTTCACCCGCCTTGAGCTGACGAATGAACTTGCCTTGCAGCTCGCGCGCCTCCTGATAGAGGCGGCGGATCTTCAGCTCCCGCCCTTCGCCGTTGGCCCCGACCCGGCGTCCTGCCTGAGCACTGTTGGCATTGAGGTCAGGGGAGGTGATGGCGTCACTCTCGGTACTGCCCAGCTTGCTGCGGGCCAGATCGATGCGTACCGTGAGCACCCCCTGACGCACCAGATTGGCAATTTGCGCCACACTGGTCACCATGCCCATCCGGGCAATCTCCATCCCACCTGTCTGGCTGGCGATAGCAATGACATACATGCCGGGTTTCAGCTGGTTGACGGGAATGACGGGGTAGGATGCTTGAGACTTCATGAGGGCTTCCTGACTTTTATTATTATGAGTATCGTTCGGATGGGTCACACCGGAGAAGTGTAACATCGGATGACCAGTTCGTCATAATTGGCAACCCCTTAACAGTGGCGTTGTCGCCCCCGCCCGATATAATGACGCCCCTTTACTTGTTGGACTCCGAGGTTGTGAATGCGGCTTGATAAATTTCTGTGCGATTGTTCCGATTTGACCCGCTCGCTGGCAGGCAAACTGATCCGTCAGGGCGAGGTCATGGTGGATGGTATTGTGGTCAAGCAGCCCGCCTTTCATATCAATGAGCAGAGCCAGATCGAGTTTGACGGCGTGCTGCTGACGCTGGAGCAGCGCAACCGCTATTTCATGCTGCACAAGCCGGAAGGGTATGTCTGCTCCAACGAGGATCCGGATCACCCGACAGTCTTCTTCCTGATGGATGAACCGGCGATGGGCAAGCTGCACGTAGTGGGTCGCCTCGACCTCGATACCACGGGTCTGGTGCTGGTGACCGATGACGGTCAATGGTCCCACCGCATCACCTCGCCGCGCCACGAGTGTGCCAAGACCTATCACGTCTGGCTGGCCGATCCGGTGAGCCCGGATGCAATCGAGCTGTTCGCCGAAGGGGTCTACCTGCGTAACGAGACCGATAAAACCCGTCCTGCCCAGCTGGAAATTCTCGGCGAGTGCGAGGCCCGCCTGACCATCCACGAAGGCAAGTACCATCAGGTCAAGCGGATGTTTGCCTCCATCGGCAACAAGGTCGTTGGCTTGCATCGCGAGCGGGTGGGCGGTTTGACGCTGGATGAAGATCTGGCACCCGGTGAATACCGCGAGCTGACCGCTGAGGAGATTGCCCTGTTCTGATCAGGGGGGGGGCCGGGTGTCAGTGAGTGCTGAAACCCAGCACCAGTGCGGTGCCCAGGGTGGCAATCAGTGCCCCCGCCCAGGCGGCAACGGATGGCCGCTCCCCCGAGTGCCACCACAACAGCGGCAGCAGCAGTACCGGCGTGGTGGAGGAGAGAATGGCCACCATGCCCACCTCGCCCTGCCGCAGCGCCATCAGGATCAGCGTCATCCCCAGTCCCATCGCCAGAAAACCGTTGGTGGCAATCATGGCGAGGATCTGGCGATTGACCGGTTTGAGCGGCATGGCCAGTGGCAAACGCCCCAGCCGAAGGACGCAGTGGGCCAGCAGGGCACTGCCCATCCGGATACCCGATGCACTCACCGCATCCACCTCACCACTCATCATCACCGGCTTGGCGATGATGGCTCCCACGCTTTGACACAGTGCTGCCGTCAGGCCAAGGACAATTCCCAGCGCCAGATTGCCACGGATCTGCTCCCACTCGTTGCTGCTACTGCGTCTGCCAAACAGAATCGCCAGCATCACGCCGGCAAAGACCAGCACGGCCCCCAGCAGTCGCCAGCCTGTCAGCTGTTCATTAAAGAGCCAGAGCCCAAGCAGGGCGGAAAACAGCGCATGGCAGGAGAAGAGCAGGGCACTGCGTCTTGGCCCCAGCCGATTCATGCAGGCAAACAGCGCGGTATCGCCCACGAAGATACCGACCAGCCCCGAGATGGCGAGCAGGGGCAGGGCGCTTGCGGTGAGGGTTTGCCAGCCACCGGTGAGCAGACTCATGGTGCCGAGCATCAGGCTGACCAGAAACATGCGCCAGCGGCTGTAGGCAAATGCGCCGAGATGACGGGCCGGTTTGACCGAAATTAGCGCTGCAACTGCCCATAAACTGGCCGACGCGAGGGCCAGCCACTCATAACCCATAAAAACTCCTGAAAAAATTAACCCGAAAGACTCCATCTCCCGGGCAAGCCCGATACAATACGGGGCGTTTTCGGGGATAACAAGAGCGGCATCAGGCATTCATCAGGCGCGCCGCCGGCCTTCCCCTCCTGCAGTGGTTTTATTCGAGGTTTTGTCATGAGGTATGGTTTCTTCCCCAAGCTGGCGCAACGCTGGCTCTCCCCGCTATTGCTTGCCGTGCTGGCAGGGCCCTTGGCCCATGCCACCACCGTTGAGCAGCAGCCTCTGCTTGCCGAACGGCAAACCCTGGTCAAGGGCAACGGTGCCGAGCCGGAGTCACTGGATCCGGCGCTGGTGCGATCCGGTTTTCCGGGGGAGGCCGTGCTGGTCGATCTGTTTGAAGGGCTGGTCAGCGAAGATGGTCAGGGGCATATCGTTCCTGCTCAGGCACAGCGCTGGGAGGTCAGTGAAGATGGGCTGGAGTGGCGATTTTTCCTGCGCCCCCAACTGAAGTGGTCCAATGGCGAGCCGCTGGTGGCCGCTGATTTCGTCTATGCCTGGCGCCGTCTGCTCGATCCGGCCATCAACTCCCCTTCTGCCGGATTGCTGTTGGCCATGGGGATCAACAATGCGCAATCCATCTATGCCGGCGCACTGGAGCTCGACAATCTTGGCATTGAGGCGCAAAGCGATCAGATCCTGAAAGTCACCCTGGAGCGGCCGGTTCCTTATTTTTTGCAGCTAATAAGTCAGCGTCCCTTTGTACCGGTCAATCGGCAGGTGATAGCCCAGTTTGGCAAACAGTGGACCGAGCCCGGCAAGCTGGTGAGCAATGGGGCGTATCGTTTGGCTAGTTGGGTGCCTAACGAGAGACTCGAAGCCGAACGCAATATCCACTACTGGGACGATCGCCACACTCGCATCGGGCGAGTCACCTGCCTGCCGATCACCTCGCAACATGCGGAGCGGCTGCGTTATGAGGCCGGTGAAATCCAGCTGACCAACAAGGTCTCCCTCGGCTATTACCAGAAGATGAAGCGCGGATCCCCGGAGCGGCTCTGGGGCTTGCCGCTGTTTGGTACCTATCTCTATGCATTCAATTTGAAACGCCCGGAACTGCAGGATGTGCGGGTGCGTCAGGCGCTCTCCATGGCGATTGATCGACTGCAGCTCATTGAATCGGTGAGCGGGCAGGGTGAACAGGCGGCATGGTCGCTGTTGCCGGAGATGCCAGGTTACCCCCGGGTGGTATTGCCTGTCGCGCTTGAAGATATGCCGACCCGTCAGGCCAAAGCGGCTGCACTGCTGTCAGCGGCCGGGTATAACAGCGCTAATCCACTCAAGCTGAGCATTACCTACAACAGTGCCGACACCCACAAGCAGATGGCAATGGCCATTGCTGCCATGTGGCAGAAGCTGGGGGTACAGGTCACCCTCAACAGTCTGGAGTGGGGCACCTATCAGGTGGCCAAGGATAGCGGTGATTTCCAGGTGGCCAGAAGTTTCCTGTTTGGCGATTACGTGGAGCCGTCAGCCATATTGGGCAGCTTCCGTTGTCAGGATCTGCGCAACGAGAGCGGCTACTGCAATCCCGATTTTGATCTGCTGCTGGAGCAGGCTGCCAATACGCTGGACAGTGCGAGTCGGGTTGAATTGTACCGGCATGCCGAACAGTTGCTGCTTGAAGAGGCGCCGATCCTCCCCGTGTATCATTACAATCAGATGAGACTGGTTGACCCCACCCTGCGGGGACTGCCCAGCCAGAATTTGAAAGGGACGATTGCCACCAAGGATCTCTATTTCAGCCCGCAGTGAGGAGCATTTCATGAAACTTGCCATCATTTCCGACATCCACGGCAGCATCATTGCGCTGGAGCGGGTGTTGACCCGACTTGACTCCTGGCAGCCGGATCACTATCTGCTGCTCGGCGATCTGCTCAACCATGGCCCGCGTAATCCTCTGCCGGAAGGGTATAACCCGGCGGCAGTGGCTGACAGGCTCAACGAGCTTGCGCCACAGATCATCGCGGTGCGGGGCAATTGCGATTCCGAAGTGGATCAGATGCTGTTGCGCTTTCCCATCACCGCCCCCTACAACCAGTTGCTGATCGATGAGCGGCGCTGGTTTGTCAGCCACGGTCATCTTTATCGCCCGGACGAGGTACAGCTACCGGCGGGTAGTCTGTTCCTGAGCGGCCACACCCATGTACCTGTGCTGGAGTGGCAGGGGGAACGGATATTGATGAACCCGGGGTCAATCTGTTTCCCGCGCGGCGAGCTGCCAGCCAGTTATGGAAGCTATGAGGATGGGGTACTGCGCGTCAACGCGTGTGAGGATGGGCGGGAGTTGTTGCGCCTCGCGCTTTAAAACGGAGAGCAAAAATGCAAGGCCTGATAAGAGATGTCAGGCCTTGATACCGTAGGAGCGGGTGCCAGAGCGAGTATTGCCTTTGGCGTCATAGGTCAGGCTGTTGCGATCACGCAACTGACTCAGAAAGGTTGCCAGACGACGGTTGGAGACGATGCTCAATTCAAGCAAGCGACCGTTGATATCATTTTGTGCCTGGCAGGCATCCAGTTTTGCACGAAGCTGCGCCATCTCGTCGGGATAGGCTGCCAGCTGCAGTGCCAGTTCCGGCATCTCTGCCAGTGTCTTGTCCAGAGTTTCTATCGCAGCAAGCAACTGCTGTTTGCGCTCGGTCAGTGCAGGCAGGGCCAGTGCCTGATGCTGCTCGAGCAAGCTGAACTCCTCTTCCAGAATGCCTTGCATCTGGCTGAGGTAATCATCTTGGGTGTGCAGTAACGAAGGTAAGTCCATCATCCCAGAACTTTGTCCAGATTGGCCTCGAAACTGAACATCTTCTTGGCTACAGCGTCGCTGTTAACCTGATATTCGCCACTCGCGACGGCTTTTTTCAGTCGTTCAACCTTGCTCTCGTTGCCGGTTGAGGCGGTATTGAGGTTCTGTTGCATTTTTTGCAATTGTTGCGCCTCACTGGTCAAGGAGACGGAGTCCAGCTTGACAGTGGTCGCTTTGTTTTCGGGCGATGAGGTGACTGACTTGCTGCCTGTCCCTTGGCTATTAGCGGTATTTTGCAACCGATTATTCGCCAAGTTGTTGATATTGTTGATGGCCATTTTAGTTACCTTCGTCTGCTTTAAGGTTTGCTTACCTGTTTATCGGTGCGGCAGCTCAAAACTTTAGAAAAAAAATTGTTCAGGCTCCGGATATCAAAAAGTGACCGATGCGGCACCGACTGCTGTGACTTTACCTTCCACCGTTTTGCCGGAGCGAATATTGACGAGTTTGATGATCTCTCCGAAACTGCCATCTTGCAAGGCTCGGGCCATGGTTTTGATCTGGAAGTTGCTGTTTTCGGCTGTCAGGGTGACCTGATCCCCTTTACATATCACGCAAACCTGGCTCAAGCGGATGGGCTGTCCCGGTTTGATCTCCCGCTTGCTGCGTACCCCAATCAGAGGGGCCGGGTTGGTCAGATAGTCACCACGGATCAGGGTTTGATCCTGAAACGCCACTACCAGCTTGCTTTCATTCAGCAGATCCCCTTTGGTAATGGGGTCGGTGACAGTAACAAAGGGTTTTTGAATACTGACCCTTACCGGTAAGTAGACATCCCAGGGTTTTTCTTCCTCACACTTCATGTAAACAGTTGTATTACGACGAATTTCCATTTTTGCTGGCAAGCTGATGGTCAACAGATCATCGCAACGGGTTAGCGGGAGTCTCTCATCAAGGGTCGCGGCAGTGACCTCTGCTCTGGCATCCAGCGGCAGATCGAGTTGACCATAAACGAACTCTTGTGCCTGCTCTCTCAGATAGGTTGTGACATCCGAGGCATGGCTCGAGGATATGCTGCCAAAAAAGAGGCTGATGAGTAAAAGTCGGTTAATCATTTTCGCTCGTCGGTCGATAAGTTGTTCACGCATATCACCATATTTAACTATGATTGCTTCAGAATCTGTTTGTTGTCACATCGATAGTCTGACGCAATCCATCACGCATGCATGATTAATGCCAAGCGTTTTTAGGGAGTGTTTATGGCCAGTATCCTGGACTCGGTCAACCAACGTACCCAGCTAGTGGGGCAAAACCGGCTGGAATTGTTGTTGTTTCGTCTCAATGGACGTCAAAGATTTGGCATCAACGTATTCAAAGTGCGTGAAGTGTTGCAGTGCCCCCCCTTGACCGTGATGCCCAAGTTGAACTCCTGTATTCGCGGAGTGGCTCATATTCGTGGCCAGACTATCTCGGTCATCGATCTCAGCATGGCAATGGGCAAGCGCCCCATTGAAGATTTGAGCAAGTGCTTCATTATCATCTCCGAGTACAACCGCTCCATTCAGGGTTTTTTGGTGCACTCGGTCGAGCGCATCATCAATATGAACTGGGAATCTATCCTTCCTCCCCCCAAGGGGGCTGGTCGCATCAACTATATGACGGCGGTTACCGAGGTTGATGGCGAGTTGGTCGAGATCCTCGACGTTGAACGTATTCTCAACGAAATATCTCCGGTTTCTACTGAGGTCAGCCAGGAGCTGGTGGAGGCCAGTGTCGAGCATCCGACCTTGGGACGTCCCGTATTGGTTGCTGACGACTCTTCGGTTGCGCGCAAACAGGTACAGCGTGCGCTGGAGGCGATCGGAGTTGAATGCGTGCTGGCAAAAGATGGCCGCGAAGCATTGAACATGCTGCTGGAGATGACCAAAAATGGCCCTATCAAGGATCAGATTGCGCTGGTGATTTCCGATATCGAAATGCCCGAGATGGATGGCTATACATTCACTGCCGAGATCCGGAATAATCCCAATCTCAAAGATTTGCATGTTATTCTGCATACCTCGCTCAGTGGTGTATTTAACCAGGCTATGGTGCAAAAAGTTGGTGCAAACAACTTTATTGCCAAGTTCCAGCCTGATGAATTGGCCAAAGCCGTACAAAACGCACTCTAATTTAAAGAAGAACAGCTGCATGAAGACACTTTCGGATGACTTATACAAACAGTTCAGCAACTTTCTTGCGGTTCAGAGCGGGATCGTGCTGGGTGATAACAAACAGTATCTGGTGAAGAGCCGTCTTTCACCTTTGATGGCACAGTTTGGCATCGAGAGTCTGTCTGAACTGGTCACCCGTGCAATGAGTGTACGAGAGCGTGACCTGAAAATGGCGGTTGTTGATGCGATGACCACTAACGAGACCCTCTGGTTTCGTGATACATATCCGTTCCAGCTGCTGACCGACAAGATTTTTCCTGAATTGGGCAAAAGTGGTCGCCCTGTCAAGATTTGGTCTGCTGCCTCATCTTCGGGACAGGAGCCATATTCTATCGCCATGACGGCGCTGGAGCAGCAGATGAAGAAGCCGGGTACCTTGCCCGGTGGAGTGCAGATTGTCGGGACAGACATATCGACTACCATGCTGAATCAGTGCAAGGAAGGGGTATATGACAGTCTGGCTTTGGCACGCGGATTGTCGCCAGAGCGCAAGAAGATGTTTTTTGAGCCCTATGGTGACAACAAAATGCGGGTGGTAGAGCGAGTCAGAAAATTGACCACCTTCCGGCCGCTCAATCTGCTGGAGAGTTATAGTCTGCTCGGTAAATTTGACATCATTTTTTGCCGTAACGTGCTTATCTACTTTGCACCGGAAGTGAAGTCAAAAATCCTCAACCAGTTTGCATCCAGCCTCAATCCTGGTGGATACCTGATGCTGGGAGCGTCGGAATCGCTGGCGGGTTTGACTGACCGATTCGAGATGATTCGGTGCAATCCCGGAATTGTTTACAAGGTCAAATAACGTTGCAGCCCATGGTATTCAATGAGTTGTGATTGGTGACATTGTTTATAAGAGAAGGAGGCACAGTGCCTCCTTCTCTCTTTATGGCTCCATTCTTATAGCTCCATTCGTGATGGCATTGCGCCATGTTCCTATCTATCGCGCAGCAGATCCTTGCACTCCGTCTAAAGGCTTTCATAGCTAGGCTCGACAACCTGGCAACATTTTGAAAATCGTCTGGCACATCTCTTGCAAGCAAAATATACCAAGCAGGAGGTGTGCTATGGCTTTTTCATTCGACAAGGCATTTGGTATCCATCAATACACGCTGGGTGTTCGCGCCAAGCGTGCCGAGGTGTTGTCCAGCAATATTGCCAATGCGGACACGCCAGGTTTTAAAGCAAGGGATATCAACTTTGCACAGGCATTGCAGGATGCCCAGCATAAACAGGGTTTTGGCCTGGTAACAACCAGTGAAAAGCACTTTGCCTTGAATATGGATGCCCCCGGTACTGTTCAATACCGCAATCCGTTGCAGCCTGATACGGGTGATGGCAACACGGTGGATGTGCAGCAGGAGCGGAGCGAGTTCTTGCGCAACAGTCTGGAGTACCAAACCTCCCTGGAATTTATGAATCGCAAGATCAGTGGCCTGCTTAAAGCCCTGAAAGGAGAGCAGTGATGAGTTTGTTCAAGGTCTTTGATATTGCCGGCTCGGCCATGAGTGCGCAGTCCGTGCGTCTCAATACGGTTGCCAGCAATATGGCCAACGCGGACAGCGTAAGCTCCAGCGTGGAAAACACTTACCACGCAAGGCGGCCAATTTTTGCCGCTCAGCTCGATCAGGCCATGTCAGATAAGCAGGGATCGGTCGGCGTTGAGGTGAAGGGCATTGTCGAGAGCAAGGCTCCACTGCTCAAGGAGTACAACCCTAACCACCCGATGGCGGACAAGGATGGCTTTATCTTCAAACCGAACGTCAACATGGTTGAAGAGATGGCTGACATGATCAATGCCTCGCGCAGCTACCAGACCAATGTACAGGTTGCAGATTCGGCCAAGAAGATGCTGCAGCAGACGCTCCAGCTTGGCAAATCCTGATAGGAGGGATGCAACATGGTCGACACCACAAACAGTGTGAACGGCATTGGCCGTACCACGACCCAGACCACAGGCACCACAACGACGCCGAAGAAAGAGCTGGATCAGGCTTCGTTTATGAAACTGCTGACCATGCAACTATCATATCAGGATCCCTTCAAGCCGGTGGACAATGCCCAGATGCTCTCCCAGATGGCTTCCATGTCTACCTCGGAGGGGATCAGCAGTCTGTCTACCCAGATGGGCAAGCTCAATGAGCAGATGATCTCCAGCCAGGCTCTGCAAGCATCTTCTCTGGTTGGCCAGAATGTACTCTTGCCCAGCAATGTGGGCTATCTGGACAAGGAGGGCCCTGTTTCCGGTGTCGTTCAGGTTGGCACGACCAATCAATACGCGGGTGTCAAGATTATCGTTGAAGACGAGGCGGGTCAGGTCATCAAGGAATTTAGCCTGGAAGGAGAACAGAAGGGCAATGTGGAGATCGCCTGGGATGGCACTGACAAGGCGGGCAACCGGGTCAAGCCAGGCAAATACGTGATCAAGGCCAGTGGCAGTGTGGATGGCAAGGCAGAAACTATTCCCACATACGCTTATGGCAAGGTCGACAGCGTTGCCCTGGGGAATGCAACAAATCCCACAATGCTTAATTTGAAGGGACTGGGGAGCACCCTGCTGAGTTCCGTCCTGCAAATATCAGGCACCAATCCAAACCAGACGGCTACTCCGTCAAAAACCACGTCGACAGCATCGATCTAAGGAGCTGGATATGTCATTTAACAATGCCTTGAGCGGTGTCAACGCGGCACAAAAAGACTTGAACGTCACCGCTAACAACATTGCGAACGTCAATACAATGGGCTTTAAAGAGTCCCGTGCCGAGTTTGCGGATGTCTACGCCAACTCCATCTTTGTCAATGCCAAGACTCAGGTCGGTAACGGTGTGGCGACCGGTGCTGTTGCCCAGCAGTTCCATCAGGGTGCGCTGCAATTTACCAATAACGCACTGGATTTGGCCATTCAGGGGAACGGCTTCTTTGTCACCTCTGATGGTTTGACCAACCTGGATCGCACCTACACCCGTGCCGGTGCATTCAAGCTCAATGAAAACAGCTATATGGTCAACAATCAGGGCCACTATCTGCAAGGCTACGAGATCAACGCCGATGGCACACCCAAGGCGGTCAGTATCAATGCGACCAAGCCGATCCAGATCCCTGATCGGGCGGGTGAGCCGATCAAAACCAGCAAGATTGATGCAAGTTTCAACTTGCCTTCCACCGCATCGCCCCTGCCTGCAGGTAATGGTGCGGGGGATGCCTCCACCTTTGACCCTAAGGATTCCAAAACCTACTCCTCATCCACCTCAGTGGTGATTTATGACTCGCTCGGTGAACCTCACACTATCACCCAGTATTTTGTCAAAGAGGCAGATCCAACAGACCTGACCAAGCCAGCCAGCCCGACAGCTTGGCGCATGTATCTCTATCAAGGTGACAAGCCGGTCGATATCGTTGGAGGGGTGACGCCAACAATGGCCACAGGGTTGAATCCTGCACCTGCCGGTGCCCGAATTACCTTTGGTGCCGATGGTAAAATGATTACTCCGACCACACCGGCAAACATCCAAACGGAGCAGTTGGGTGCAGCAGGAGCGGGGATTATTACCAATGGTGCGGATCCTACCCAGCAGGTAGATATCACTTTCGGCACTGTGACCCAATATGCCTCACCGTTTGAAGTCAACAAGTTGTCACAGGATGGTTCCACTGTCGGCCGTTTGACCAAGGTCGAGATCACGCCGGATGGGATTGTCTCTGCAACCTACAGCAATGCCACCACCATCAAGGTAGCCATGGTGGCCATGGCCAAATTTGCCAACTCGCAAGGGCTGACCCAGGTGGGTGATACTTCCTGGCGGCAATCCCTGCTCTCCGGCGATGCTTTGCCGGGAACGCCCAATTCAGGCACCTTCGGTACCATCAAATCGTCGGCGCTGGAGCAATCCAACGTAGATTTGACCTCCGAACTGGTTGATCTGATCACTGCCCAGCGTAACTTCCAGGCGAACTCCCGATCTCTGGAGGTCAACAGTTCGCTGCAGCAGACCATCTTGCAGATCCGTTAATTCCTCTCAGGCGACGGGGCACCTTGGGTGCCCCGTTTTTTTATCGTTCTCTACTGTCGAATGGCGTGGCATTCCCCTTCTGTTGGCATCCAAATTGCAGTTCTGCTGTCAGAGTCATCTGTTTGACGGAGAATCCCATGGATCACCTGCTTTATATCGCCATGTCCGGGGCCAAAGAGAACATGAACAGCCTGGCTGTTCGCGGTAATAACCTCGCCAATGCCAATACCACCGGCTTTAAATCCGATTTCGAGCAGGCCCGCAGCATGCAGGCCTTTGGTGAGGGGCTGCCCAGTCGGGTATTTGCCATGACGGAACGTCCCGGCCAAAACCTGCAGCATGGCATGTTGATGACCACGGGGAGGGATCTTGACGTGGCGGTGGATGGTCCCGGCTGGATTGCGGTGCAAGATCCGAAGGGGGGGGAGGCCTATACCCGTATGGGAAATCTGCAGGTCAATGCGACTGGCAACCTGCAGACCTCTACCGGCTTGAACGTCGTGGATGACGGTGGTCAACCCATCGTGCTGCCAATGCCGATGGAGAAGCTGGAGATTAACCGGGATGGCACCATCAGTGGCCGTCCTGAAGGGGCCGCCGCGAATTTGTCGGAAGATTTTCAGCGGATCAAACTGGTTAACCCGGCCGCCGATGCGGTAGAGAAGGGCCAGGATGGGCTTTTTCGGCGCAAAGATGGCCAGAATGAGCCTGCCTCTGCCAACGTTGGCCTGATCGCCGGCTCCCTGGAGGGGAGCAATGTCAATGTGGTGGATGAGATGACCAACCTGATCCGGTTACAACGACAGTTTGAAACCCAGGTCAAGATGATGAAAACGGCCGAAGAGAATGACGAGGCCCAAACCCAGTTGCTGCGTATCAGCTAATCAAGGAGTTACCTATGAATCCTGCACTCTGGATCAGCAAGACCGGGTTGGATGCTCAGCAGACCAATATTTCGGTCACCTCGAACAACCTGGCGAACGCCAGCACCGTTGGTTTCAAGAAATCGCGGGCCATTTTCGAGGATCTGCTCTATCAAAACATCAATCAGCCCGGCGGCCGTTCGTCGGCGGATACCGAGTTGCCCTCCGGCTTAATGCTTGGCGCGGGCGCCAAGGTGGTGGCTACCCAGAAAAACCACAGTCAGGGCAACGTACAGACTACGGATAATTCGCTGGATCTGATGATCAGTGGCCGTGGCTACTTTGAAATTCAACTGCCCGACGGCAGCCTGGCCTATACCCGGAATGGGCAATTCACCCTTAACAGTGAAGGCACCATAGTGACGCCGGGTAACGGTTATCCCCTGCAGCCAGAAATCCAGATCCCGGAAAATGCCCAGAGTGTCACTGTCGGCACTGATGGTCAGGTCTCGGTACAGTTGAAGGGAGATGGTGCTTCTCAAGTGGTCGGACAGATCACCCTGTCAGACTTTGTCAATGCCAGTGGTCTGCAGCCGATGGGTGAGAACATGTTTCTGGAAACCCAGTCCAGCGGTGCAGCCATTCAGGGAACTGCCGGGGCGGATGGCATGGGGGTCTTGAAGCAAGGGATGCTGGAAAGCTCAAACGTTAACGTCACCGAAGAGCTGGTGAATCTGATCCAGGCTCAGCGGGTCTACGAGATGAACTCTAAAGTCCTCTCTGCGGTGGATGGCATGATGTCCTTCCTGATCCAGCGGACCTAATGGGGAGAGCCATGATGAAAAGCGTATGGATGCTGGGGTTGCTGGTGTTGGGGGGGTGTAGCAGTACTCCCAATACACCCAGGCCTGATGACCCCGAGTTTTCCCCCGTATACGGGGAGTCGGAGCCAGTCTCGGTGAGACCGACGGGTGCAATTTTTCAGCCGGATCAGGTTAATGGCATCTATTCGGATATCAAGGCGCACAAGGTGGGTGACATCATCACCATCGAGCTGGCCGAGTCCACTTCCGCCTCGAAGAAGGCAAATACCCAGAGTGGCAAGGATAACAAGTTCAATCTGGATCCGGTGACGCTGGGGGGCGTGCCTGTCACTGCCAGCCCCTATGATCTCTCCGCATCCATCGCTCAAAACAGTGCCTTCAAGGGGCAGGCCAAGGCGGATCAGAGCAACAGCCTGCAGGGCAATATTTCGGTCAGTGTGGCCAAGGTACTGCCCAATGGCAATCTGCTGGTACGGGGCGAGAAGTGGATCATGCTCAACAATGGCAATGAGTATATCCGTATCACAGGTCTGATTAGACCGGAGGATGTCACCTCGGATAACAGCGTGTCATCCCAGAAAGTGGCGAATGCCCGTATCTACTATGGTGGTACCGGCGATCTTGCCAATACCCAGGAACAGGGATGGCTTACCAGCTTTTTCAATGGTCCCTGGTGGCCGCTCTAGGAGATGTTATGAAGTCACTCCATTTGGTTACTCTGCTCTGCTGTCTGCTGCCTTTGGGGATGGCTAATGCCGCCCGGATAAAGGACATCAGCTCAGTAGAGGGGGTGCGTAGCAACCAGTTGATCGGCTACGGTCTGGTCGTGGGTCTACCCGGTACCGGCGAGAAGAACAACGCCTTTACCGAACAGACCTTCCGCACCATGCTCAACAACTTTGGTATCAAGGTACCGGACAACATCAAACCCAAGATCAAGGATGTGGCGCCGGTGGCAATCCATGCGGATTTGCCGCCGTTTGCCAAGCCGGGCCAGACCATAGACGTCACTGTTTCTGCCATCGGTGAGGCCAAGAGCCTGCGCGGTGGTACGCTGCTGCAGAGTTTCCTGAAAGGGCTGGATGGGCGGGTCTATGCGGTCGCGCAGGGCAGCCTAGTGGTCGGCGGGTTGGGGGCCGAGGGGGCTGATGGCTCCAAGGTGGTGGTCAATACTCCGACCGTCGGCCGCATTGCCAATGGTGCCACCGTAGAGCGAGAGGTGCCCAATGCCTTCAGCCAGGGTGACACCATCACCTTCAATCTCAATCGCCCCGATTTTACCACCGCGCGTCGGTTGGCCGATGTGGTCAACGATCTGGTGGGGCCCAATACTGCGCAGGCACTCGATGCCACTTCGGTCAAGGTTTATGCCCCACGAGATCCGGGTCAACGGGTCTCCTATCTGGCGACCATCGAGAACCTGGAGGTGGATCCGGCCAACGAGGCGGCCAAGATCATCGTCAACTCCCGCACCGGCACCATCGTTATCGGCAGTCAGGTGAAGCTCAAACCGGCGGCCATCAGCCACGGAGGCCTGACGGTGACCATAGCCGAAAACCAGCAGGTTTCTCAACCCAACCCGCTGGCGGGGGGCGAGACCACGGTCACCAACAACTCGACCATCAATGTCCAGCAGGAGCCCGGGCGGATGTTCAAGTTTGATACCGGTGCGACTCTGGACGATCTGGTCCGAGCGGTCAATCAGGTCGGGGTCGCCCCCGGTGATTTGATGGCTATCCTTGAGGCGCTGCAGCAGGCAGGTGCCATCGAGGGGCAACTGGTCATATTGTAACTGGCGGCAAGTGATTGCCACGGGTGGCAATGAGGTAAGCAAAATGGCGGAGTTTGACACCAACAGCGGCATGAATCTCGGGGTGGTGCAGGATATCAAGAACCTGGACCGTCTGCGCCAGATGAGCCACAGCAAAGAGGGGCAGGCCGAGGCACTGCAGGGGGCTGCGCGCCAGTTCGAGTCAATCTTTACCCAGATGTTGTTTCAGAGCATGCGTCAGGCCAACGGGGTGTTGACTCAGGACAACCCGATGAACAGCAGCTATACCCAGTTCTATGAAGGGATGCTGGATGAACAGCGAGTGGCAGACATGTCCAGCAAGGGGGGGCTTGGATTGGCTGACATGGTTGCCAGGCAGCTCTCACCGGCGACATTTGTCCATCAGGATGGCCGGGTGCTCAAGATGCCGCAACGGACGGAACGGGTCTATAAACCCTACGAGCCACCCAAGGCGGCTGCTACTGATTTGATCTCGGCATCAAAAGTTGGCAAAGATTTTGCTGAAAAAGAGATGACCGAGGGGGTCAAGGAGAGCCACGCACTCACTATGCCCCGTCGACCGCACCGCAGCATTCCGCCCATGGGACGCATGGCCAGCGAAGAGGGCAGTGCCGCCAGTAGTGGGGGCAAAGAGTTCGATACGCCGGAAGAGTTCGTTCATCGCCTGATGCCGCTGGCCAAGAAAGCGGCCGACAAGTTGGGGTTAAGCCCGGCGGTACTGGTCGCTCAGGCGGCACTGGAGAGCGGCTGGGGCAAACGGGTGATCAAGGATGGTGAAGGGCAGATGACCCATAACCTGTTTGGCATCAAGGCCGATCCTCGCTGGGAAGGGCCCAAGGCGGTAGTCAGCACCCTGGAATATGAAGAGGGTGTGGCGTCCCGCCAGAAAGCGGCGTTTCGTTCCTATGGCTCGTTTGAAGAGAGCTTCAACGACTATGTGGACTTTCTCACCTCCGGTTCCCGCTACAAGGGGGCCCTGGCCAGAGTGGACAGTCCGGATCGCTACTTCGAGGCGCTGCAACAGGCGGGTTATGCCACCGACCCGCACTATGCCAGAAAACTGAAACAGGTATTGCGCAGTGATGCCATTGCCCGATACAACGAGATGGAGCTGTAACATATGGCAAGCGATCTGCTTGGAATTGGTACATCGGGCGTGCTGGCACAGCAGCGCCTGCTGCAGAGCACCAGTAACAATATCGTAAACGTCAATAGCCAGGGCTATGTGCGTGAGCGTACGCTGGTGTTTACCAATGCCATCGGTCTTGGCACCGGTGACATCAGGACCGAGCGGGTAATCAACAGCTATATGCAGGGAGAAGTGCGTCGCGATACCTCTGCCTTTTACGCATCCCTGACTCATTACGAGCAGCTGGCCGGCGTGGATCGCCTGCTGGGAGACAGCAGCAATAGCGTAGGGGAGACCATCACCTCTTATTTCAAGTCCTTTCATTCGGCAAATGAATCACCCGCCGAGATCGGTGGCCGCAAGGTAGTGATGACGGAGCTGAGCGGTATGGTGAACCGCTTTCACACACTCTCGGCCCAGCTCGACAAGCAGAGCGATACCCTCAACACCCGTATTGAAGATGAGACCAAGCAGGTCAACAGTCTGCTCACCAGCATCAATGATCTCAACCAGGCGATCATCCGTACTCAGGGGTCTCCCGAAGAGAACCTGATGCTGTTTGATCAGCGTGACGAGGCGATCAGGCAGCTCTCCGAGAAGATGGATATCCGTACCGTAACCCAGGCTAACGGCAGCGTATTGGTCAATATGAGCACTGGTCATTCGCTGATCCTGGATGGGGGCGTTGCCCAGTTCAAGGTGGTGGCGGGCGATCCCGATTCCCGTGATCAGGAGTTGCAGCTGACTCTTGGCGACAATCAGGCTCTCATCGATCACGATACCTTCGGGGGGGCCATGGGAGGGCTGTTCAAGGCGCGTACCGACCTGGAGCCGACCAAGCGTGAACTGGGCCAGCTGGCCATTGCAATGGCGGATGCCATGAACCAGCAAAACCGTCTCGGGATGGATCTGGACAACGAGTTGGGCAGCGATATTTTCACCCTGCCAACCAGCAAGGGATTGCCTTATGGCGACAACACAGGGTCGGTCGGAGCGAATGTCAGCTTTGTACCTGGCAAAGGAAGCTCTGTAACCCCCTTCGACTATGAAGTGCGCTTTAGCAGTGCGACCGGATATGAAGTGTTCTCGCTGGACAAATCTGGTAATCGCACCTCTGTGGCGACGGGCACCACGCCGCCAGCAACGTTTGAACTGGCTGGCCACGGGATCTCGATCGATCTCACCGGTACGCCAGCGGCAGGAGACAAGCTGCTGCTGCAACCAACCAAGGGGGCTGCTGCCGGGCTGGCTCAGCAGATCAACCGGCCGGAAGACCTGGCCTTGGCTGCACCTCTCAAAGTACAGAAAACTACCAACAACATCGGCAGTGCAGACATCAAGCTCGATGGCATCTTCAATACCGGAACGGGTTCCGGTTTTGGTACCAACAGCCTGGATCCCGCCGCTCCCCAGATCGTCAAGATCGGCAATAACGGCAATTATGAGGTGTATGCCGGTGATGGCACTACCTTGATCGGTGTCGCGCCGGCAGCCAGCAAAGGGCAGAATTTGATGGCCTCGATAGTAAACCCCTTTCCGGGTGGGCCTGCGGTCTACAGCAACCCGAAACAGAGCCCGGGCTACGAGTTCAGCATTACCGGCACGGTAGAACAAACCGACAGCTTCCAGCTTAGTTACAACACCAATGGTTTTGCTGATAACAGCAATGGTCTGGCAATGGCTGAGTTGCAGAACAAGGATCTGGTACGCAAAAGCACCAATGGTGGTACCACCAACGACAAGATGACCTTTAACCAGGCTTACTCCGGGTTGGTGATGGAAGTGGGTAACAATACCAGTCAGGCAAAAACCCTGCTCAAGGCTAATGAATCCAAGCTGATCCAGAGTACCGGGATCTACGAGAGCGTCTCCGGGGTCAATCTGGAGGAGGAAGCGGCCAATCTGATCCGTTTCCAGCAATCTTACGCGGCATCCGCGCAGGTGGTCAGTACGGCCAAAACCATCTTCGATACACTGCTTTCGTCCGTGAGGTAACGTCATGCGCATCACTACAAACATGATCTACGATCGGAATCTTTACTCACTCACAAATACCAACGAGCGACTGGACAAGGCCTATCAGCAGCTGCAAACCGGCAACAAGTTTCAGAGTGCCGGTGAGGATCCGGCAGGCATGAGCCAGAAGATGGCGCTGACCAAAGAGATTGAACTGTTTAAACAGTACGGGGTGAATGGCAGTCTGCTGCAGAACAGTCTGGGGCATGAAGAGACAGTATTGGACTCTCTCAATACTGCGATGCTCAGTGCTCAGACCCTGATCCAGAAATCCAATAATGGTGCCATTAGCCTGGATGACCGAAAGGCCATTGCCAGCGAACTGGAAGGGTTGCAGCAGCAAATGTTTGACCTGATGAACAGCAAGAACTCATCGGGTGAATTTATTTTCGGGGGCAATCAGAGCAAGACCCAGCCCTATGTGAAAGATGCCAACGGTAAATACATTTATCAGGGAGATCCTGGCCAGCGAAATATTCAGGTATCGCCCACAGTGCAAATTGCTGCCAATGACTCCGGACAAGATCTGTTTGAAATCGTAGCAACCAGAAGAACCGCCAGTGCCACCAGTGCGAATATCAAGGTCGGGGTCGGGGATCAGGGGGATTTTGATAATTTCTATAAATCCAGTTACGACCCGGCACTGCCCAGCAACACCTACACAGTCTCCACCACAATTGGCCCGCCCGATACCTATGATATCAAGGATGCGGGTGGCAATACCCTGCAGACAGGTAATTACACTCCCGGTACCAAAATACCGTTCAATGGTCTCGAACTGACACTGGATCAGCCTGCAGGTGGTGCAGCACAGCAGTTTGCTCTCAATCCTCCTAAGAATGACAACGTGTTGAACGGGATGTCAGACTTCATTACGGCTCTGCGTGATCCCAATATTTCAGCCGAGAGTTTTGAGCAAAAAGTGGCCGATGCCACCGTTCATATGAAAAATGCCCGTTTGAACATTGATCATGGGCTGGGTGAACTGGGTGGCCGGATGAACAGTCTGGAGCAGGTGATGGGTTCCAACGAGGGGTTGAGCACCCTCAATGCCGAGGCGAGAGCCAAGGTGTCGGAAGCCGATCTCTATGAGGTAATTTCAGCACTGTCAAAAGAGGATGCGGCATTGAGTGCCTCGCAGCTCTCGTTCAGCAAAATAAGTCGTCTGACGCTATTTGACTATATTCGCTAAGAAAAGGCCCCTATGGGGCCTTTTTGCTATGCATCCCCGGCAGAGTTCCCCTGATATGTTCCGACAATTGTAACAAGCTGTTGCCATACCCTGTTTCCTGGTTGAGGCGGGGTTGACCTCCCTGTGGGATTGGATAATCATGCCGCCCGCACAACAGAGGGTTGTGCATATTATTTGCAGCATCTCGTTAGGCGAGGCTCCTGTATAAACACAGGCCACTGATCTCACGACGTCCAGAGACGCCCAAGATCAGGACAGTTTTCATCGGATTAAGGTGTAAACCCAAGTGGCTTCCGGCATGCCGGATACGTTATGCAGTGCTAAAGCTGGTACGTGGGGATGATGACACGCCGAACGGCGTCATTTCCTGCCTATTACTCGTCAATCAAATTGCTGTTTTCTTTCAGACAGCGAACGGTCTCCGCTCGCGCTCAGGCTTGCCTGAAATCACATGAGGCTCTTTGTGATGAAGAAAACACACACCATTCTCAACCGTCATCAACTGCTCGATCTCGCCAGCCTGCAAGGCTGGCTGGAACACAATCTGGATCCGGTTCAGCGCGCCGATCAGCTGCTGACCCTGCGTCCGGAAGAGCTCAACTGCATCTTTGACACCTTGCCTGCGTCAGAAGGGGCAGAACTGATCGCTTCTCTCTCCGCAGAGAGTGCCGGTCGCCTTTTGCTGCGGCTCCATGGCAGCATCGTCAGCGTGTTGCAGGAGGCTATTCCCCGTCGCGAAATGGTGGCTATCCTGCGCAAACTGAGTCGTCAGGATCGCACCATGTTGCTGGCTCGCTTCCCGACCCAGGCGCAGGCCATCTACTACTCACTGCTGGATTGGCCGCCTGAGTCCGTCGGGGCCAATATGCGCCACGAGTATCTGGCAGTGAGCGAACAGGATTCCGTCGGCAAGGCCAAGCAGCTGATCCACGATGCCTGGGACAATGCCCAGCTGTTCCGCCACATCTATGTGGTCAACGTGGATGGCCGTCTACAGGGGAGTATCTCGCTCAAGAGCTTGCTGATTGCTGACCCCGAGGCCAGTGTCGCTAACCTGATGGACCGAGAGACGGTGCGGATCAACGCTCGGGCTGATCAGGAGCTGGCGGCGCGCCTGCTGATCGACCGCGACCTGTCGGTATTGCCGGTCGAGGATCAGGGACGACTGGTCGGTATTTTCCACGTCGATGATGCCGCCGACATCCTGGAGCTTGAATCTACCGAGGATGCCGAGATGCAGGGTGGCTCATCACCGCTCGATACCCCTTACTTGCAGGCGACCCCCTGGCAGTTGTGGCGCAAACGGGTGGGCTGGCTGCTCATCCTGTTTGTGGCAGAAGCCTACACCGGCACCGTGCTGCGGGCATTCGAGGAGCAGCTGGAAGCCGCCATCGCGCTGGCCTTCTTTATCCCCTTGCTGATCGGTACTGGTGGTAACAGCGGCACCCAGATCACCACCACAATAGTACGTGCCATGGCGGTCGGGGAGGTGAGTCTGCGCAATCTCGGCACAGTGCTGAAAAAGGAGCTCTCCACCGGTCTGCTCATCTCGGGGGCCATTGCCATGGCGGCCTGGGTGCGGGCATGGAGTCTTGGCGTCGGTCCCCAGATTGGTATGGTGGTGACTTTTACCATCATCGCCATCGTGCTCTGGAGTGCCACGGTCGCATCCATTATTCCCATGGTGCTGCGTCGTTTCCGCATCGATCCGGCGGTGGTCTCTGCGCCATTCATCGCGACGCTGGTGGATGGTACCGGCCTTATCATCTACTTCGAGATGGCCAAGTGGTTGTTGCCCGAGTTGCAGTAACCGGGAGATTGAGATGCAAAAGGCAGCCAGTGGGCTGCCTTTTTCATTTATCTTTCCGGTTTAGCCGAGCTGGAACAACAGTGGCCAGCCCTGCTCCTGACAATAACGATGCTCCTTCTCCAGATTTTGCATCAGGAGACGGTTCTCCTCGCACCAGTCGATCGGCAGGGTCACGACCAGCTGATCCCCTTGTACCGCGACTTTCCACTCGGGCAGCAGGTTGTCCTGGCGCTTGTGGTGAGCGGCGACAGCGAGGCGCAGGATGCGGATGCAGCGCAGCACCGTCTGCATGTCGTGGTTGGGCAGGGGCGGCAGCTCGGAGAGCTTGAGCCCCTTGCGCTGAAAGCGTACCAGCGCCGCCAGCAGAGCCTGATCGTCCTGGTTGAAGCCGGGCAGGTCGGTGTGTTGCAGGATATAGGCTGAGTGGCGATGAATGCCGCTGTAGTTGATGGCAAGGCCAATTTCGTGCAGCCGTGCCGCCCAGCCGAGGATGGCGCGATAGGGTTCTATCTCCATCTGCCAGGGCTCTTGCAAGGCATCGAACAGGGTCAGCACGCTCTGCTCCACCCGGGCGGCTTGTTTGCGGTCCATCCGGTAGTGGGTACCGAGCGCTTGTGCGGTGCGCTCGCGAATATCGTGGTGCTGCAAGCGCTCCTCGAATTCATAAAGCAACCCTTCGCGCAGAGCACCATCGGAGTAGTCGAGCCGCTCGATGGGCAGCGAGGTAAACAGGCCGAGCAGGATGGCGACCGCAGCGGCAAACACCTCCTGACGCTCCTCGGTAAGCCCTGTCAGCTTGAGGTTATCGACTCGCTTGCGCTCAATCATCAGCGCCTTGAGCCGCTCCAGCCCCTCCAGCGTAATGCTGCCGTCAGTCAGCCCTTCGCCTTGCAGTACATCCCGTACCGTACGAATGGAGCCTGAGCTGCCAAGGCAGCTCTGCCAGCCCAGCTTGCGGTACTGGTTGACGATGGGGGCGAGCTGGTGTTGCGCCTCCAGCACGGCATTGGTGAAGTGCTTGTCGCTCAGCTTGCCGCTGGCAAAGAAGCTTTGGGTAAAGCTGACGCAGCCCATCTTGCGACTGGTGAGGGCCTTGTGTTCAAACCCTTCACCGATGATGAGTTCGGTGCTGCCGCCGCCGATATCGATCACCAGTACTTGGCCCTCGATATGCTGGGTATGGGCAACCCCCTGATAGATGAGCCGTGCCTCCTCCTGCCCGCTGATGATCTCGATGGGGTGGTTGAGCACCTTGGCTGCTTCACTCACAAATTCGCGGGCGTTGCTGGCGCGGCGCAGGGTATAGGTACCTGCGATGCGGATCTGATCCGGCTTGATATTGGTGAGGCGCTCGGCAAACAGCGACAGGCAGGCGAGACCGCGTTCCATCGCCTCCGGGCTCATGCGTTTTTGCTCATCCATCCCTTCCGCCAGCCGCACCCGCTCCTTGATGCGATCGACGATGCGAAAACGCCCTTCGCTCAGATGGGCGATCACCATATGAAAACTGTTGGAGCCGAGATCCACGGCGGCATAGAGACTATTGTCCATTGTTTGACTCGATACGTTTGAGATAGTCGTAAATCGCCACCTGAGAGCGGATCTTGCGGCGGTTGCCCCGCTTCACATATTCGTTCTGCTGGTCGGCATCAATGACCCGCGCCTTGCAGGTATCACTCAGTTGTAGTTCGAGAATGTCCATGATGCGCTGCTTGAGGCGCTCGTCATAAATGGGGGTGCCCACCTCAATACGGCCGTCGATATTGCGGCTCATCCAGTCGGCGCTGGAGATATAGAGCTGGGGATTGCCCTTGTTGTGGAACACCATCACCCGCGGGTGCTCGAGGAAGCGGTCGATGATGCTGATCACCTTGATGTTGTCACTGAGGCCCGGTACGCCCGGACGTAGGGCGCACATGCCACGGATGATCATCTGGATCGGCACCCCGGCCTGCCCGGCGGCATAGAGGCGGTTGATGAGATCCTTGTCCACCAGATTGTTGATCTTGAGGATGATGCCGCTCGGCTGGCCCGCCTTGGCGTTGGAGAGCTCGTTGTCGATGAGGCGATAGAGCTGACGGCGGCTGTTGATGGGGGAGACCAGCAGGTGATTGAATTTGTAACGCTTATAGGGGTACTCGATGTATTCAAACACCCCTTCCACTTCGGCGGTGATGTCCGGATTGCGGGTCAGCAGCGAGAAGTCGGTGTAGATCTTGGCGGTCTTCTCGTTGAAGTTACCGGTGCCGATATGGGCATAGCGTACCGCCTCGCCATTTTCGTGGCGGGTTATGAGGCAGAGCTTGGAGTGGATCTTGAGGCTCGGCACCCCGAACACCACCTTGACCCCGGCATCGGTGAGAATATTGGCCCAGTCGATGTTGGCCGCTTCGTCGAAACGGGCGCGCAGCTCGACCACCACGGTCACCTTCTTGCCGTTGTTGGCGGCATCGATGAGGGAGTGGATGATCCGCGACTTCTTGGCCACCCGGTAGATATTGATGCGAATGGCGCTCACCGCCGGATCGAACGCCGCCTGGCGCACCAGCTCGGTGAAGTGGTGGAACTTGTGATACGGGTAGTAGAGCAGGATATCCTGCTTGGTAATCGCATCGAAGGCGTTGACGAAGCCGTCAAAATCGCGACAATCCAGCGCCGGCAGCTTGGGGTTTTCCAGATAGTCACGGCCCACGTTGGGGAACCCGATGAAATCCTTGAAGTTGTGATAGCGCCCGCCCGGCATGATGGCGTCGTAGGAGCTGATCTGCAGCTTGAGCTTGAGGAAGCTTATCATGGCAGCGGGCATCTCCCGCTCGTAGACGAAGCGCACCGGCATGGCGGTGAGGCGCTGCTTCAAGCCGTCACTCATCTTGTCCACCAGGCTCAAGTCCAGCTGGTCGGAGAGATCATATTCGGCATCCCGGGTCAGCTTCACCGCATAGGCGGCAATCTCGTCGTAGTCGAAGAAGCCTTTGAAGATCTCGTCGAGGCAGAAGCGGATGACGTTATCCAGAATGATGATTTGCTTCTTGCGGCGGGTCCCTTCCGGCGGCAGCTGGAAGAAGCGGGGCAGGTCATCGGTCGGCACTTCGACCAGGGCGTACTGGATCACCTGACCGTTCTTCTTCATCTCGATGGCCAGATAGGTGTACTCATCCTTGAGGAATTTGACCGGATTGACCTCTTTGTTGAGCAGGATCGGGATGATGTGACGCAGCACCTTCTCCTTGAAGAAGACCCGCAGCCACTTCTGAATGGCATCGGAGAGCTGGTTCTCGTTGACCAGGAAGATGTTGTGGCGAGCGAGCGCAATCAACAGCTCCTTGTAGGTGTTGTCGAACGCTTCACCGAGCGCCATCACTTTTTGCTGGATGGCGCGCAGCAGCACTTTCGCTTCATCGTCGCCACCATGTACTTCATTGATGAGGATGCGACGCTTGACGTCCGATACCCGTACCTTGAAGAACTCATCCTGGTTGGAGGAGAAGATCCCCAGAAAACGAACCCGCTCGATGAGGGGCACCGTCTTGTCCATTGCCTCTTGCAACACCCGTTCATTGAATGAGAGCCAGCTCAGCTCTTTCTCTTCATACTGCTTGTCGGTGCTCATCTTGTGCCTCTGTTTCAGGTCGCGTCTGCGCGGCAGTTATGGCGTTAATATATGACAAATAAATGACAGTATTGTTACTGCTCGCTGAACGCTTCGTCGATGTCGACCACCAGATCGTCGGAGAGGGATTCCAGCGCGGTGATGAGGGTATCCATCGCGAGCCCGTCGGGCAGGGCAACCAGCGCATGGGCATAGAAGAGCGGGGCGCCGGAGTGGGGAGCCGGTTCACAGCCAGTGGTGAGATCGGCCACGTTGATCTCGAGCTGACGCAGGATGCTGGCTACTTCATGGACGATGCCGGGGCGGTCGTTGCCGGTCACCGTCATCATGACTTGATGGGCTGGCTCGGCGGTAGGTGTCCCTTCGGCAAAGCTGATGGTCAGACCCGGTAGCAGGGCCAGTGCTTCGCACAGGCTGCGATAGTGCTCATCGGGGACAGAGACATGGAGGATACCGGCAAACTGGCCCGCCAGTTCGCTCATGGCGCTGCCCAGCCAGTTGCCCTGCTCGCGGCTGATGACTGCTGCCAGACTCTCGACGATCCCGGGTTTGTCTGCACCGATCACGGTGACCACCAATTGCTTTTGCATCCTGCTCTCCTTGAAATGGGATTTCTTGCTCTATCCCTATTGTGCCTGCTGGGACTGGTCATATGAACCCCCGCCTGCTGACAAATAGATAAAAAGACGGGACTTTTCACTTTCTATACACGGGTCTGCTGCCTTGCTCCGTGGCGGCTGTGGTAAAGTAATTCCCCTTTCGTGTCGTGAACTGGATCGTGCTCTCATGAATACCCTCGTCCTATCGGGATTGTTGTTGCTGGCGCTGCTTGTGCTGGCGATCTTCTGGAGCAGAGGCAGACAGCAAAAGCGCCTGCCCTATGATGTGCAGGAGACCCTGTTCAGTCCCGCCGAGCGATCCTTCCTCGGGGTGCTGGATCTGGCGGTGGGTGACAAGGCCCGGGTCTTTGCCAAGGTGCGGGTGGCCGATGTGCTGACGCCGCAGGCCGGGATCGGCAAAAGCAAATGGCAGCAGTACTTCAACAAGATCAGCGCCAAGCATTTCGACTATCTGCTTTGCCACCCTGCGGATCTCTCCTTTATCTGCGCCATCGAACTCGATGACAGCTCCCATCGTTACCAGAAGCGCAAGGCGCGGGATCTCTTTCTGAAAACCGCCTGCGACAGCGCCGGTCTGCCGTTGCTGCAGATCCCGGCAAGTGCCAGCTATCTGGTGGAAGAGCTGCGCGAACAGATCCTGCCGCTGCTGGTCAAAACCAGCGAACCATTGATCGACGATTTGCCGCACGGAGCGCGCCGCGAGCCCACATTCAACCCTCTGCTGCTGGACGGCGTGGATGTCGGTGCCGGGATGCGTGGTCGCACTGCCCATGCCGAGGCCATCTCGCCTGCGTCGCTCCGCGAGCCCACCATCCAGGCCAAGGGGGTGGTGGAGACGCCACAGAGTGAGGGGGAGCTGGTCGATGGCTTGTTCGCCGATGTAGAGGATGACGAGGAGCACGAGGTACAGCACTGCCCTCGTTGTGATGCGCCGCTGGTGGAGCGGGAGGCGAAAAAAGGCCCCCACGCCGGTCGACTCTTTCTTGCTTGCAGCCGTTTTCCCGAGTGTCGTTACGCGGCGCCGCACCACCATAATCGCCACTGAATGCGCTTCACCGTGTTGCATGCTGCCCTCTGACGAGGGCAGTTTTCTTTCCGCTTTTGGCTGCGTTTGTTAACGGCGCCAATGCAGAAAATTCCTCGGCAAAATTTATCTAATCTCTCGTTTCTGTCGATACACTTAGCCTGAATACGACAACTTTTGACAATGTGTCGGAATTTTGGCACTTTGTGTGCCTGCAAAAAGACAGTCGGTAGCTGTTTTATCATTAAATAAAACAATAAGTTAGTTCAGGACATCGCGAGGAATGGATATGGTGGAGATGGGCGTGTTGATTGTTGATGCCGATGCGCAGCGGCGCCAACAGTTGGGAACCGTGCTCTCGTTTATGGGGATCCTGTGGCAGGATGTCGCAGAAGGGGACCTGGATGTCGCCATCGAATCTTCTGGCCCACTGCAAGGGGTGCTGGTGGGTGAACTGGCAGGTCGCACCTTGCCCGAGTTACTTGCCGCTTTCCCTCGTACCCCCTTTATCTCGCTGGTTGAGGCGGAACTGCCCAACAGCAACTTTATCGGTGTTGCCCAGGCCCCCTTTACCTATGAGTCGCTGACTCGTCACCTGCACTTCTGTCAGGCTTTTGTCTCTCTCCATCCCCGTCAACAGACCCACGACAAGGGGCAGACGTTGCTGCGTTTGCTGGTGGGCAAAGGGAAGGGGATCCAGGAGGTTCGCCGCCTCATCAGCCAGGTGGCCGAGACCGATGCCAACGTGCTGATCCTTGGTGAATCGGGAACCGGCAAAGAAGTGGTGGCCCGTGCCATTCACGAACTCTCGGCCCGCAGTAGTGGCCCCTTTGTGCCTATCAACTGTGGTGCCATTCCTGCCGAGTTGCTTGAGAGCGAACTGTTCGGTCACGAGAAGGGAGCCTTTACCGGCGCCATCGCAGCTCGTCGCGGTCGTTTCGAGCTGGCGCAGGGGGGCACTCTGTTCCTCGACGAGATTGGCGACATGCCGATGCCGATGCAGGTCAAACTGCTGCGGGTATTGCAGGAGCGGCTGTTCGACAGGGTCGGTGGCGGCAAACCCATTCAGGCCGATGTGCGCATCATTGCGGCGACCCATCGGGATCTGGAGGCATTGATCCGCAGTCAGGGTTTTCGTGAAGATCTCTACTACCGCCTCAACGTCTTCCCCATTGAGACCCCGCCACTGCGGGATCGCATCGATGACATTCCGCTGCTGCTGCAGGAGTTGCTCAACCGTCACGCGGAGCAGCACCACAGTGTGATCCGTCTGACCCAGCGGGCGCTGGAGTCGCTGATGCAGTACCCCTGGCCGGGCAATGTGCGCGAGCTTTCCAACCTGCTGGAGCGGCTGCTTATCCTCTACCCGCAACAGATCGTCGATGTGGCGGATCTGCCGAGTCGTTATCGTCTGTTGCCGAGCGAGCCGCGGGATGAGCGGCTGACCGAGATGGATGAGCGGGATGCGCTGGCGGCGGTGTTCCAGGAGCCGCCGGAGCTGGATCACCCCCTCGCCTCTGCCCGCACCATGCAACTGCCGGAGGAGGGGGTCAATCTCAAGGAGATGCTGGCCGACCTTGAAGTGGAGCTGATCCGCCAGGCGCTGGAGTCGCAGGACGGGGTGGTGGCCCGCGCCGCCGATCTGCTCGGCATGCGCCGTACCACCCTGGTAGAGAAGATGAAAAAGTACGGGATGAGCAAGGACGTTTAAGGGTCAAAGCCTTGACGTTAACATGCAATCTATTGTTTTAATTAACATATTTTAGTGGCATGGAAATTGAATGACCTGACCCAATAGCCAGTTTGAGGTCAGGTTTATGACGATCCAGCAGCAGGACATGCCACTCCAGTCCCACGAAGTGAGCCAGCTCTATGCCATCTTCAAGGCGCTCCCCACCGGGGTGTTGCTGCTTGACGGGGCTGGGGTGGTCACCCGCGCGAATCCGGCAGCCATCTCCCTGCTGGGGGAGCCGTTGGAAGGAGAGCTCTGGCGCCGCATCATTGCCCGCTGTTTTGAACCACGTGAGGATGATGGCCACGAGATCTCCCTGCGCGATGGACGACGGGTCCAGCTTTCTACCCAGCCGCTGCCGGATCAGAGCGGCCAGCTGGTCTTTATCAATGACCTCACTGAAACCCGCAAGCTTCAGGATCGCATCAACCACATGAAGCGGCTGTCGGCGCTGGGCAATATGGCGGCTTCGCTCGCCCACCAGATCCGCACTCCGCTCTCCGCCGCCATGCTCTATGCCGCCAACCTGGCCAACCGTACCCTCAAGCCGGAGTCCCGCAGCCAGTTTCAGCAAAAGCTGATGGCCCGCCTCCAGGATCTGGAGAAGCAGATCAACGACATCCTGCTGTTTGCCCGCAATGGCGACAATCAGGTGGTCACCCCCATCTCGGTACAGGGCTTGCTGGCTGAAGTGCAGGCTGGTGCCGAGGCTTTCTGTCAGCAACAGGGCTGCGAACTGCACATAGAGGCGCCGGAGCCCGATCTCTGCCTGCTGGCCAACAGCAGCGCACTGGCGGGCGCCATCAACAACCTGATCGCCAATGCCCAGCAGGCGGGGGCCACGTCACTCTTGGTCAGCGCGGTGCGCAGTGGTGTCCGGGTGGAGATGCGTGTCATCGACAATGGCAAGGGGATCCCTTCTCACCTGCTTGGTCAGGTATTCGAACCCTTCTTTACCACCCGCTCCCAAGGCACTGGCCTCGGGCTGGCGGTGGTGCAATCCGTCGTGCGTGCCCATCAGGGGGAGGTCGGTGTGGCCTCTGTTCCCGGTGAAGGCACCTGTTTTACTCTGTCGTTCCCCCTGCACCAGCAGCAGGTGCAACTTGGAGGTGCAGCATGAGCCTTGTTAAGGAGCTGTGCCTGCCGAGAGGGAGCCATATCAATGCGGCCAGGTTGGCTGTCGTGGGAGGTGTAGCATGACTCAGGCCCGGATCCTGGTTGTAGAAGATGACAATGGCCTGCGCGAAGCGCTGGTGGATACCCTTTTGCTCGGCGGTTATGAGTGCCGCGAAGCGGACAGCGGCGAGCGTGCTCTGCTGGCCCTCTCCCGTCAGCCGTTTGACATGGTGATCTCCGATATCCAGATGGGGGGAATGGACGGCCTCACCCTGCTGGCTACCATCCGCCAGCAATATCCGCAGATACCTGTGTTGCTGATGACCGCCTACGCCAATATCGACGGCGCGGTGCGCGCCATGCGCGAAGGGGCCATCGACTATCTGGCCAAGCCCTTTTCGCCGGAGGTGCTGCTCAATCAGGTCAGCCGCTATGTGCCTGCTCAGAAGGTGGAAAAACGTGCCGTGGTCTACGGGGATCCCAAAACTGCCGAGCTGTTCCAGCTGGCGACCCGGGTGGCCAGAAGCGAAGCGACCGTGATGGTGACCGGCCCGAGCGGGACGGGTAAAGAGGTGCTGGCCCGTTACATTCACGACAACTCCAGCCGCGCCGAGCAGCCTTTCGTCGCCATCAACTGCGCCGCCATTCCGGAAAACATGCTGGAGGCAACCCTGTTTGGCTACGAGAAGGGAGCCTTCACTGGTGCGGTACAGGGGTGCCCGGGCAAGTTCGAGCAGGCGCAGGGGGGCACCCTGCTGCTTGACGAGATCACCGAGATGGATCAGGGGCTGCAAGCCAAATTGCTGCGGGTGTTGCAGGAGAAAGAGGTGGAGCGGCTCGGCAGTCGCAAGATGATCCCGCTGGATGTGCGGGTCATCGCTACCAGCAACCGGGATTTGAAAAAAGCGGTGCAGGATGGCCTGTTCCGCGAAGATCTCTACTATCGCCTCAACGTCTTCCCGCTGCGCTGGTCTGCCCTCTGTGAGCGGCCCGGCGACATTCTGCCGCTGGCGGAGCACCTGCTGGCACTTCATGCCAGTCAGCAGGGGCTGCCGACACCACAGTTGACAGATGCCTCGCGGGAGCGGTTGCTGGCCCACCCCTGGCCCGGCAATGTGCGGGAGCTGGATAACGTGGTACAGCGCGCCCTCATCCTCAGCCCCGACGGGATCATTGATTGTGACCACCTCATTCTGGAGGAGCTGGACGAGCAGGAGATGGAGTTTGTCAGCGTGGAGCGCAGCTATGGCGGCGATCGCCTCGGCAGCGAGCTCAAGCAGCAGGAGCACCAGATCATCCTCGACACCCTGCAAGATTGTAACGGCAGCCGCAAGGCGGTGGCCGACCGACTCGGCATCAGCCCGCGCACTCTGCGCTACAAGCTGGCCCAGATGCGGGAGGCGGGGATCGACCTGCCAGCCTGAGGCATGTAGGGAAGCCGCACTGTGTGGGGGCTGTCATGGTCTTGACGGCCCGGCTCGATTATCATGGGGCCCTTGGCGCTTTGAGCCTGGGCCCTGTTTTTATTGGTAAAGCAGGGGACCGAGCCTTAATAAGGGACCCCTATGATCTCTCATCGAAAACTCGAAACCGTACTGAACCATCTGCTCGAACCGCACTCTATCAAGGATTACTGCCCCAACGGCTTGCAAGTGGAGGGGCGCGAACGTATTCGCAAGGTAGTGACCGGTGTCACCGCCAGTCAGGCGCTTATCGACGCGGCGGTGGCTGCCGAAGCCGATGCCATCCTGGTCCATCACGGTTACTTCTGGAGCGGTGAACCGGCCCAGATCACCGGCATGAAGCAGCGTCGGCTCAAGACCCTGCTGACCCACGATATCAACCTGTTTGCCTACCATTTGCCGCTGGATGTCCATCCCGAGGTGGGTAACAACGCCCAGCTAGCCAAGCTGCTCGACATCAAGGTACGCCGCGGTCTGGAGCCGTGGAACAGCAAGAGTGTCGCCATGGTGGGCAAGCTGGAAGAGCCGATGAGTGGCGCCGACTTTGCCAAACTGATTGCCGAACGCCTTGGCCGCGAACCACTCTATTGTGGCGACAGCGGCCCCGAGCTTATCCGTTCCGTGGCCTGGTGCACCGGTGGCGGTCAGAGCTACATCAATCTGGCGGCGGAGCAGGGCATCGATGCCTTTATCTCCGGTGAAGCCTCCGAGCAGACCATTCACACCGCTCGCGAGATGGGGATGCACTTCTACGCCGCGGGCCATCACGCCACCGAGCGTTACGGCGTCAAGGCGCTGGGGGAGTGGCTGGCGACCGTGCACGGGCTGGATGTGACCTTTATTGATATCGACAATCCGGTGTAGGGTCGCTTGGCCGAGTAATCCGACCTAACCGCTGCTATCGTGCGGTAGGTAGAAATGACAAGGGAGGCTTAAGCCTCCCTTGTTGTATCTGACATGCAGTTGTTAGCGGTTACTCGCAGGCGTAACCCGCGGGGCCCAGCAGGGCGCCATCCAGTTGCACGGCGCCGTCTACCATTTGCAGCCTGCCTTCGCAGAACCAGCGTACCACCAGCGGGTAGATGCTGTGCTCCTGCGCCTGTACCCGTGCCGCTACCTCCTCCGCCGTGTCCCCTTCAAAGATGGGCACGCGGGCCTGCAGGATCACCGGGCCCCCGTCCAGCTCTTCGGTCACGAAGTGGACACTGGCGCCGTGTTCACTGTCACCGGCATCTATGGCGCGCTGGTGGGTGTGCAGGCCCTGATACTTGGGCAGCAGGGAGGGGTGGATATTGATCATCCTGCCGGCGAAATGGCGCACCAGATCGCCGCTCAATATCCGCATAAACCCGGCCAGCACCACCAGATCCGGCTGATAGTCTGCCATCAGCGCCAGCAGGGCGGCGTCATACTCCTCCCGGCTGGCAAACTGCTGCTGGGCCAGAATGGAGGTCGCCACGCCAGCTTCTTTGGCGCGAACCAGACCATAGGCATCGGCCTTGTTGCTGATAACGCCGACCACTTCACCGGCAATCTTGTCGCTGGCGCAGTGGTCGAGGATCGCCTGCAGGTTGCTGCCGCTGCCAGAGATTAGGACGAGGATCCGCATCATTTGATGACGACCTGCTCCTCACCGTCTGTTGCCTTGGCGATATGACCGATGTGCCATGCGTTCTCGCCTTCCGCTTTGAGCAGGGTCAGCGCCTTCTCCAGCTGATTGGCAGGCAGGGCGATGATCATGCCGACACCGCAGTTGAAGGTGCGATACATCTCGTGACGGGTGACGTTGCCAGCCTGCTGCAGCCAGCTGAACACCGCCGGCCACTGCCAGCTCTGCTCGTCGATCACCGCTTGAGTATTGGCAGGCAATACGCGGGGGATATTCTCCCAGAAGCCACCGCCGGTGATGTGGGAGAGGGCGTGGATCTCGCACTCCTTGATGAGCTTGAGCACAGGTTTCACATAGATGCGGGTCGGCTCCAGCAGGGCGTTGGCCAGGGTGGTGTCACCCAGCGGCTGATGCACGTCGGCTTTGGAGACTTCCAGAATTTTACGGATCAGGGAGAAGCCGTTGGAGTGAGGGCCGCTGGCGGCCAGGGCGATCAGGGCATCCCCTTCACCGACCTTGCTACCGTCGATGATTTCGCTCTTCTCCACCACACCGACGCAGAAACCGGCGATGTCGTAGTCTTCCCCTTCATACATACCCGGCATCTCGGCGGTCTCGCCGCCCACCAGGGCACAGCCTGACTGCTCGCAACCGGCACCGATCCCGGTGACCACCGCGGCCGCGGTGTCCACGTCCAGCTTGCCGGTTGCATAGTAGTCGAGGAAGAACAGCGGCTCGGCGCCCTGTACGATCAGGTCATTGACGCACATGGCCACCAAATCGATGCCCACGGTGTCGTGCTTCTTCAGGTCGATGGCCAGCCGCAGCTTGGTGCCCACACCATCGGTACCGGAGACCAGTACCGGCTCCTTGTAGCCCGCAGGGATTTGACACAAGGCCCCAAAGCCGCCAAGACCACCAAGGACTTCAGGACGACGAGTGCGCTTTGACACGCCCTTGATACGTTCAACCAGTGCATTGCCGGCATCGATATCTACGCCAGCATCCTTGTAGCTCAGTGAGGTTTTGTCAGTCACGAGTATTCCCCGTCATGTAAAGAAGTGGAGGGTAAAATTCGGGGCGTATTCTAACAGTGGCGGTGAAAAACCAGAAAGGAAATCGTTTGCGCGTTTTTGCGCGGAAATGCTCTACAAGCGGTGGCTTTTGTTGTATGATTCCGCGATTTTTTTGCGGCAGGTTAGAGGAGATAATAATGAAAGTCGTTGAAGTCAAACACCCCCTGGTCAAACACAAGATCGGTCTGATGCGTGAAGGCGATATCAGCACCAAGCGTTTCCGTGAACTGGCCAAAGAAGTGGGCAGTTTGTTGACCTATGAAGCGACCTCTGACTTCGAAACCGAGAAGGTTATCATCGATGGCTGGAATGGGCCAGTAGAAGTTGACCAGATCAAAGGCAAGAAGGTAACCGTCGTACCCATCCTGCGTGCCGGCCTTGGCATGATGGATGGCGTGCTGGAGCACATGCCGAGCGCCCGCGTCAGCGTGGTCGGTATCTACCGCGATGAAGAGACCCTGCAACCGGTTCCCTATTTCGAGAAGATCGTCAGCAACATCGAAGAGCGTCTGGCGCTGGTCATCGATCCGATGCTGGCCACCGGCGGCTCCATGATCGCCACCATCGATCTGCTGAAGAAGAAAGGCTGCCAATCCATCAAGGTGCTGGTACTGGTTGCCGCGCCGGAAGGGATCAAGGCGCTGGAAGCCGCTCACCCTGACGTAGAGCTCTACTGCGCTTCCGTCGACCAGGGGCTGAATGAGAAAGGCTACATCGTGCCGGGTCTGGGTGATGCAGGCGACAAGATCTTCGGTACCAAATAAGTTTATGCCTTGACCTGCTTCCCATGTGGAAGGGGTGATCGGAGCCGGCGCATCGCCGGCTCTGCTGTTTGTGGCCGCTTGTGCCAGCCTTGCCGCAGGACGCGCCTTGCCGCTACCATAAGCACACTCTCCCATTTCGAGACTCTGTTCATGTTCAAACGTGTTGTGACCGCCCTCTGCTGCGGCTTGTCATTCATGGCTTCGGCCGCTCAGGTGACCGACCTCTATCAGGGCAAGGCCCCGACCAGTGGCGATATGGTGGCCGCTCAAGGGCAGGCACTGGGTCAGGTGCTGATCAAGGTGACCGGCAAGCGCGACATCCTCACCCAGCCGGTGGTGGTCAAGGCGCTGGCGGCCCCGGGCGACTATGTCAAAAGCTATGGCTATCAGGATCAGGACTCCGTCAAGTATCTGAAAGCCGAGTTCAAGAGTGACAAGGTCAACAGCCTGGTCTCCGAGAGCCAGTTTGCCCTGCTTGGCCCGGCGCGTCCCCAGATGGCGATCTGGCTGGTGGTGGATCAGGGGGAGCGTCGCCTGCTGGCGGATCAATCCAGCGATGGTTGGGCGCAAGCCTTGCGCGAGCAGGCCCAGACGTTGGGGCTGCCCATCAGCATTCCGCTGATGGATCTCGATGACAACATGGCGGTCAGTGCCACCGACGTCTGGGGACGCTTTGCCGACCCGATTTTGCAGGCAAGCCAGCGCTATGGCGCCGAGATGGTGGTGCTGGGCAAGCTGACACCAGAAGGTGACAAGTGGAGCATCGATTGGGGACTCTACGGCCCCAAGGCGGCCGGTGAAGTGGCCGAGCTGACCCGTGGCAATAGCACCGGCACTCAGGCCGAAGTGGCGCAAGGGTTTGCTGATACCCTAGCGGCCTGGCTGGTGAAAAACTACGGTGCCCGTATCTCGGGTCCGGCAACCAGCCAGACCCTGGTGGTAGATGGCCTCTCCGAAGTGGACAGCATGATCGCCGTGCAGAAGATGCTGCAGGGGATGGCCAACGTCAGCAAGGTGGCGATCGGCAAGCTGGAGGGGGACCAGGTCACCTTCAACTTTACCCTGCAAGGAGATCTGGCCGAGCTGGTACGGGCGCTGCAGCTTGAGAGTCGTTTGCGCAAGGTTGACGATAATGGCAGCGGTTTGCGTTACCAATGGTCGCAGCCCTGATTTTATAAGGCTTTTGTAGACCGCCCGGCTTGCCCGGGCGGTTCTCTATCTGTCTTTGCGATGATACACTTAGCCACAAATGTCACAGTCAAAGCCCAACGAGTGAAGCAACCGGCCCAACTGTCTTTAGCCGTACAACTACCGGATGATGAAACCTTCGTCAGTTTTTATCCCGGCACCAATGCTCATCTGATCACCGCCCTCAAAAACGCGGCCATCGGTCAGGGATCACCTTTCCTCTATTTCTGGGGAGCCAAGGGATCCGGACGCTCTCATCTGCTCCACGCCACCTGTGCCGAGGTCAACGCCCGCGATGCGGCGGCGGCCTATCTCTCCCTCGATCAATTTGAACAGCTCGATCCCAGCATGCTCGATGCCCTCGAAAGCTTGCCGCTGGTCTGTCTCGACAGCCTTGAGGCGATCGCCGGCAATGCCGTGTGGGAGCGGGCGCTATTCGATTTCTACAACCGCTGGCAGGAGAAGGGCGAGGGGACGTTGGTGGTCACCGGTTGCAGCGCACCGCGCAAACTGGGGCTGCAACTGCCGGATCTCGCCTCGCGCCTTGACTGGGGGGTGAGTTTCCATCTCGAAGAACTGGATGACGAAGGCAAGCTCAGTGCCCTGCAGCTGCGTGCCGAGCTGCGGGGCTTCAAATTGCCCATCGATGTGGGCCGCTTCCTGCTCAACCGACTCTCCCGCGATATGCGAACCCTGCTCACCACTCTCAATCAGCTCGACAACGCCTCATTTCGCGCCAAGCGCAAGCTGACCATTCCCTTTGTCAAAGAGATACTCGAGCTCTGAGAACCTGGCCACGTTCTTACTGCGAGGCCGTGAGCAAGGCTCATGTGCTGCTCTTCACCTTGCTGACGACCTCTCGTCACAAACCGTGAACCGGTTCTATAGCTTTGTTCCTTCTCCCTTCGGGAGAAGGGCCTTTCAAAAAGAAACCCCGGCATCAAGCCGGGGTTTTGCTATCTCAAGGACTCTCTCAAAGAGTTCTGCCTATCAGTGGAACTGATCTTCTTCGGTGGAGCCGGTCAGCGCGGTGACCGAGGATTGGCCACCCTGAATCACGGTAGTCACCTTGTCGAAGTAACCGGTACCGACCTCCTGCTGGTGGGCCACGAAGGTGTAGCCACGGCTGGCGGCAGCAAATTCCGGCTCCTGCACCATCTCGACGTAGTGCTTCATCCCTTCGCCACGGGCGTACTGGTAGGCCAGTTCGTACATGTGGAACCACATGTTGTGGATACCCGCGAGGGTGATGAACTGATACTTGTAGCCCATGTCGGAGAGCTCCTGCTGGAAGCGGGCGATGGTGGCATCGTCCAGATTTTTCTTCCAGTTGAAGCTCGGGGAGCAGTTGTAGGCCAGGATGCGATCCGGGAACTTGGCCTTGATTGCTTCGGCAAATTTACGCGCTTCGTCCAGATCCGGCTTGGCGGTTTCACACCACACCATGTCGGCGTAGGGGGCGTAAGCCAGACCGCGAGCGATGGCCTGATCGATACCGGCACGCACCTTGTAGAATCCTTCAGCAGTGCGCTCACCAGTCAGGAAGTCTGCATCGTACGGGTCGGCGTCGGTGGTCAACAGGTCAGCGGCGTTGGCGTCGGTACGGGCGATCACCAGGGTGGTGGTGCCGCACACATCGGCTGCCAGACGGGCAGCAACCAGCTTCTGCACCGCTTCCTGAGTCGGTACCAGCACTTTGCCACCCATATGACCGCACTTCTTGACCGAAGCGAGCTGATCTTCGAAGTGCACGCCAGCGGCGCCCGCTTCAATCATCCCCTTCATCAGTTCGAAGGCGTTCAGCACACCGCCGAAACCGGCTTCCGCATCAGCCACGATCGGCAGGAAGTAGTCGATAAAGCCCTCATCCTGAGGTCCTACCTTGTTGGCCCACTGGATCTGGTCGGCGCGGGCGAAGGAGTTGTTGATGCGCTCCACCACGGACGGTACCGAGTTGGCCGGGTAGAGGGACTGATCCGGATACATGGTGGAGGACAAGTTGTTGTCCGCCGCCACCTGCCAGCCGGAGAGGTAGATCGCCTCGATCCCCGCCTTGGCCTGCTGCACTGCCTGACCACCGGTCAGGGCGCCGAGGCAGTTGACGTAGCCTTTCTTGGCGTCGCCGTGGATCAGACCCCACAGCTTGTCGGCACCGCGCTGGGCCAGGGTGTGCTCTGGCTGCAAGCTGCCGCGCAGGTTCACCACATCTTCGGCGCTGTAGCCGCGCTTGATCCCTTTCCAGCGGGGGTTTTCCGCCCAGTCTTTCTCGATAGCCTGGATCTGTTGCTCACGGGTCAGTGCCATATCAGTTCCCTCTTTCATTGATTTCACGTTTCCATTGACTTGTTATTGGCGAGCCCCGCTGGGGGCCCGTGATTCAGAGCCGCTCGTAACCGGGCAGCGTCAGAAAATCGATCAGGGTATCGGCGCAGGTGATCTCTTCCATCAGATCTCTTGCCTCGGCAAAGCGTCCTGTCTGCCAGCGAGCTGTGCCCACCTCGGCTTTGACCACTTCCAGCTCCTCGGCCAGCATCTGGCGGAACAGCTCCTTAGTCACCACCTTGCCGTTCGACAGGCTCTTGCCGTGGCGTATCCACTGCCAGATGGAGGTGCGGGAGATCTCGGCGGTGGCGGCATCTTCCATCAGACCGTAGATGGGGACGCAGCCGTTGCCGTTGATCCAGGCCTCCAGATATTGCAGGGCAACCCGGATATTGGTGCGCATCCCCGCCTCGGTGCGCTCGCCCTCACAGGGGGCCAGCAGGTCGGTGGCGGTGATGGGGGCATCCTGCTCGCGCAGCACGCCGATCTGGTTCTTGGCGCCAGCCGCAATGGTGGCATTGAACACCGCCATGGCGGTATCAGCTAGGCCAGGGTGGGCGACCCAGGTACCATCGTGGCCGTTGTTGGCTTCGCGCTCCTTGTCGGCCTTGACCTTGGCGAAGACCTGCTCGTTGGCGGCAGCGTCCTTGGCCGGAATAAAGGCGGCCATGCCACCCATCGCCAGCGCACCCCGCTTGTGACAGGTCTTGATCAGCAGCCGCGAGTAGGCGGAGAGGAACGGCTTGTCCATGGTCACCACCTGACGATCAGGCAGTACCCGATCCGGATGGTTCTTCAAGGTTTTGATATAGCTGAAGATGTAGTCCCAGCGGCCGCAGTTCAGCGCAACGATGTGATCCTTCATCTGATAGAGCAGCTCATCCATCTCGAATACGGCTGGCAGGGTTTCAATCAGCACGGTGGCCTTGATGGTGCCACGGGGCAGACCGAACTTGTCCTCGGTCCAGGCGAACACTTCGCTCCACCAGCGCCCTTCCAGATGGCTCTGCAACTTGGGCACGTAGAAGTAGGGGCCCGAGCCTTTGGCCAGCAGCGCCTGATAGTTGTGCAGGAAGTAGAGAGCAAAATCGAACAGGCCACCGGGGATCGGCTCGCCATCGAAGGTGACATGTTTTTCCGGCAGGTGCAGACCGCGTACCCGGCAGATGAGCACCGCCGGATTGTGGCTCAGGGTGTAGGCCTTTCCTTCCGGACTGGTGTAAGAGATGGTGCCGTTGACCGCATCTCGCAGGTTGATTTGGCCCTCGATCACCTTATTCCAGGCGGGAGCCAGTGAATCCTCGAAATCCGCCATGAACACCTTGACGTTGGCGTTGAGGGCGTTGATCACCATCTTGCGCTCGACCGGGCCGGTGATCTCCACACGGCGGTCTTGCAGGTCGGTGGGAATACCGCGAATGGTCCAGTCACCTTCACGGATGTGGGCGGTTTCCGGCAGGAAGTCCGGCAGCTCGCCGCCATCGATACGGGCCTGGCGTGCCACACGTTGTTTCAGCAATTCCCCTCTTTGGGGAGCAAAACGTTCCACCAGTTCGGAGACCAGAGCCACCGCGTCCGGCGTCAGAATTTGCGCGTATTCGGGTAGCATCTCGCCCTGGATGCGAAGGCGGGCGCTGCAGTGGGTCTGAGCCGGTGCCGACATAAGGTTCACTCCTTTGAGAATTACATTTTGAACTTACTAACTACGACTAAAGTCGAATCCCTGTTCCTGAAACGTTCCCGCAACAACGGGGTAACACGATTGATAAGGTGCGAAATATTGTTGAGTACGTCAACAGTTTTTTTTAAACACCTGTTTTTTGGATATGGTTAAGTTGATGTTTTTTATTGTTTTATTTGGTTGGTGTAAAAGCTCTACGCAGATGGTTATGCTCCTGCTTTTTCCCATCGGACAACGGCTAATTTGGGCCGTTACCCTGCCCCTCATTTTGTAACTTATTACGTAATAAAATTACAAATGCAAAAACAAATCCCGACCTAACTCCAGGCTGTGCCAAAACAGCCGTATAAAGCGCGTTTGAATGTGGTAATGAATGTTTTGCTAATGCTAGACCTGATTGGTGAACGTGCGTTTTAAACTTGGTGTGGTGATGCAGGCTCTGTTGGCACCAGCGGTTGCAGCGATAGAAAGTGAAGCGCAATAACGTAGGTTTGTATCAGTTGTCGGGGGGAATGCCGGAGAGGGAAGGGGGAGACACATTAGTCAATAATACTGCCATCCTTGATAGAATTAGCAGTTTGTCGTTTTTTGCAGATTTCTCGCCAAGGGCCTGAAACTGAGTGCGTTGAACAGGCGATGTGCTGGTGATTGAGCGGCCATCTGGCCGGGCTCAATAGTCATCATCCGGTTCGGCCAGATCGATCACATCCAGCTGGATGACCTGTTCGTCTTCGCTTTCGGTGTGGCAAGGGGTGTCATGAGGAACGGAATAAAGTGTAATGGCGGGTGCGAAATCGGTGTTCTGGTTCATGCCTGGTCCTGTGTTGCACGCAAGCCGGACAGTGATCCCTTCACTCGTGTTTCCACCTCCCTGTGTTGTCTACCGGCGGAAAGTTGCGCATCTTAATGAGTTCGGCAAAAAGATTCAAGTGGTTCTGGGTGTTTTTTGTTCTTGGTGAGCTGGCATCGTCAGAAGGATAAATCGGAAGCAAAAAAATAGCCCAGTCGTTTGACTGGGCTATTCTCGGGGAAAATGGTCGGTGTGAGAGGATTCGAACCTCCGACCCTCTACACCCCATGCAGATGCGCTACCTGGCTGCGCTACACACCGACGGAGTCAGACTCGGCTGACGGGGAGGAAGTCTAATAGCATGGCCAAACGGGTGCAACTCCTTTTTTATCATAGAGATGCCGATTGCTTCTTTATTGCTCAGTCGGGATGCGGCTTGGGTCTGACGTGCAGATTTGGCATAATCGCTGCCCTGTCACCGCTAGCTATCATGCCTGCTATCTATGGAATCATCTGACAGGTATGGATAGCTGGAATGTAAAAAGCACAATTGAACAATATAAAGAGGGGATGGGCGTGAAACCATCAGAGGTCCCAGAAACACTGGGTCAGGCTCCGAGTCAGACCGCGCAGGATGAACAGTGGATGCGCCATGCTATGGCATTGGCCGCCCGGGCCGAAGGGATTGGCGAGATCCCGGTCGGTGCCGTTCTGGTGCTGGATGGTCAGGTGGTGGGCGAGGGGTGGAACCGCTCCATCAGCGAACACGATGCCTGTGCCCATGCCGAGGTGATGGCAATTCGGGCAGCGGGCCAGCAGCTTGCGAACTACCGCCTGCTCGACACCACACTTTATGTGACGCTGGAACCCTGCTGCATGTGTGCCGGTGCGCTGATCCATAGCCGGGTCAAGCGGGTGGTTTACGGCGCACGTGATCTCAAGACCGGTGCTGCGGGGTCGGTGTTCGAGATCTTGCAGGACCCGCGCCACAACCACAGTGTCGAGCTGACCGGCGGTGTGCTGGCCGATGCCTGCTCGGCCCAGTTGTCGGCCTTCTTCAAGCGTCGCCGCGCCGAGAAAAAGGCGGTCAAACTGGCGATGCAACAATCAAACGATGCCCTTTCCTGAATGATTTGGGGGCAGCACAGGCTGCCCTTGCTGATTATTCTCACAAATATCTCTTTATAAACAATATATTGTGTTCACTTTCCCTCGAAAGGACCCCCGCCCATTTTTCCACTAGCAACCTCGGTTAAAGCGCTCTCGATGTAACAAAACTGTCATGCAACCGCCATATAATGCCGCCAAGCCTAGCTTACATTGAGGTCTTGCATGTCATCGGAATCGTTAAACCTGGTCATGGCGGGCAGTAGAAAACGCCGGATCAAGGATAAATTGGCCAAATATGGCGTCACCACAGGCGGAGCCCTGGTACTGGTGGCGCTGCTGCTTATCTTCTTTTATCTGCTCTATGTGGTGAAACCCATCTTCAATGGCGCCTCCATGGAGCCAACTGCCTCATTTACCCTGCCTGCCGCAGGGAAGACCGCCTGGCTCGGCGTGGAAGAGCAGAACGAGATCGGCTATCGCTTCAGCGATAAAGGACTGGTCAACTTCTTCGCGGTGCAGGGAGATGACAAGATCAAGGTCGGGCAATCCCTTGGTCATGCTGAGGTCACCGGTGATGTCACTGCAGTGGCGCCACCGTCCCCTGGTCAGAAGCTGATCGCCTACGGTTTCGCCGATGGCAAGGCGCAGGTCGTCCAGCCTGCGTTCAAGGTCTCCTATCCCAACGATGTGCGGGTGATCGAACCCAGTCTGCAATATCCCTTTGGCGAGGAGCCGGTAGTGGTCGATCCGCAGGGCAAAGCGCTGCGTGCCATGGTATTTGAGGCCACCAAGGACAAGATGGCGACCGCCGCCGTGACCGAAGATGGTCGTGGCGTACTGATGGTGATGAGCGGTGAGGAGAACTTCCTCTCCGGCGAGATTGAGTGGAGCAGTGAGAACTACACCATTCCGTCCCTGCCGCGCCATGTGGATCAGATGCTTTTGACCCCCAATCTGCGGATCCTCTTTGTGCGGGAAGGCAATCGTCTCTCTGTCTATGACATTCATGACCTGAGCAATATATCCGTGCGCAATGTGCTGGAGATCAATGCGCCAGATGCCAACGTGACCCGGGTCGAGCTGCTCTCCGGTGCCTCCTCCCTGCTGGTGGGCAACGACAACGGCATCATCTCCCAGTGGTTTGAAGTGGCAAAAGATGGCAAACGCCAGTTCACTCAGATCCGTGACTTCAAGGGCGATGGCGCGGTGGATCTTCTGACCCCCGAGCACTATCGCAAAGCCTTCATCAGTGCCGACAAGGACGGCATCATCAGCTTCTTCCACGCCACTGGCGAGACCAAGCTGCTGACCGAGACGGTGGAAGGGGGTGAACTCTCTGCCCTGGCCATCTCCCCCCGTCACAACCTGTTGCTGATGCAGCAAGGGGAGACCTTCAAGCTTTTCTCGGTGGAGAACGATCACCCCGAGGTGACCTGGTCGGCCCTGTGGCAGAAGGTATGGTATGAAGGGTATCCGGAGCCCCAGTATGTGTGGCAATCCACCTCCGCCAGCAACGACTTTGAAGCCAAGCTGAGCCTGGTGCCACTGGTATTCGGTACGCTGAAAGCCTCTTTCTACGCCATGGTGTTTGCGGTGCCGCTCGGTGTCGCCGGTGCTATCTATACCGCCTACTTCATGTCGGCGGGGCTGCGCAAATACGTCAAACCGACGGTGGAGATCATGGCGGCGTTGCCGACCGTTATCCTGGGCTTCCTGGCGGGTCTGTGGCTGGCGCCCATCATAGAGGGGGCGCTGCCCGGGGTGATCCTGCTGTTGATCCTGCTGCCGATGGGGATGCTGTTGACCGCACTGGTCTGGAACTACCTGCCGGAGCGTGGCAAGTCCTGGCTGCCGGAGGGATGGCACGCCATCCTGCTTATTCCAGTGCTGCTGCTGATTGGCTGGGGGGCCTTCGCCCTGAGCCCGCTCATCGAGAATGCCTTTATGCACGGTGATTCGCGCATCTGGCTGACCCACGAAATGGGTATCAAGTTTGACCAGCGCAATTCGCTGGTGGTCGGTATCGCCATGGGCTTTGCGGTCATCCCCACCATCTTCTCCATCGCCGAAGATGCGGTCTTCTCGGTGCCCAAGCACCTGACCCAGGGCTCGCTGGCGTTGGGGGCTACCCCGTGGCAGACCCTGAGCCGAGTGGTGATCCTCACTGCCAGCCCGGGCATCTTCTCGGCGGTGATGATGGGCCTTGGCCGTGCCGTGGGCGAAACCATGATCGTACTGATGGCTACCGGCAACACCCCCATCATGGACTTCTCCATGTTCCAGGGGCTGCGTACTCTGGCCGCCAACATTGCGGTGGAGATGCCGGAGTCGGAAGTGGGCAGCTCCCACTATCGGGTATTGTTCCTCGCGGCCTTCGTCCTGTTTGTGTTCACCTTTATGTTCAACACCCTGGCCGAGTTTGTCCGTCAGCGGTTGCGTGAAAAATACAGCTCGATGTAAGGGGCGGCTCTGTAATGGACAAGGAATCGACAATGGGTAAGTGGTTTAAATCAGGGGCCCCCTGGATCTGGATGACCGGCGGAGCCGTCAGCCTGAGTCTGGTGGCGGTACTGGGTCTGCTGCTGCTGATCGGATGGCGTGGTCTGGTCTACTTCTGGCCGCACCCCATCTATGAGTGGCAGCTGGAGGACGCCAGCGGCAACAAGAGCGTGCTGATCGGCGAGATCAACGATCGCGAGCTGGTGCCGGTGGAGCGACTGCGCGCCGCAGGTCTGCCGCTGGAGGGGGAAGAGCGCGAGCTGCTGACCCGCTATCTGGTCAAGACCGGCAACCGTGAGTTCGTCGACCTCGATTTTCGCTGGGTATTGGAGACTGACATCAAGTCCCAGAGCCAGCCAGCCGAGCTGGCCATGGTTGAGCGTGCCACCAACGGTAACTTCTACGGTTATATCGTCGGGGTAAAAGAGGATGGCCGCGAGCTGACTTCGGATCTGCATCCTGCCCTGCAGCGGGTGCTGGCGAGAGCCAATGCCCTCTCCGAACAGGCCAACGATCTGCAAAAAGGGGACATCGGCAGCATCAACTATCAGCTGGAGCGGCTGCGCCTGAAAGAGCGCAAGGCCGAGCTGGAAGAGAAGCTGACCGATCAGCTGAAAGCTCAGCTGGAGCGTGAACGTCAGGCCCTTAACGATCGTTATCAGGTGCTGGAAAAAGAGCTCTTCTCACTGCGCAGTCAGGCTGACCGGGACAGCATCACCGTCAAGGATATGCGTGGCGAGCTGGTGACCATGCCCATGTCCAGGGTACTGGATGTGGTATGGCCCAACGACATGAGCCTGCTGGCCAAGGTGGGTCACTGGTTCCACCAGATCGGCAAGTTTGTATCCGACGATCCCCGTGAGGCGAACACCGAGGGCGGCGTCTTCCCGGCCATCTTCGGCACCGTCTTCATGGTGTTCCTGATGGCGATCATCGTGACCCCGCTCGGCGTGGTGGCGGCGGTCTACCTGCACGAGTACGCAGGCAAGAACAGCCTGACCAAGATCATCCGCATCGCGGTGATCAATCTGGCGGGCGTGCCCTCCATCGTCTACGGCGTGTTTGGTCTGGGCTTCTTCGTCTACACGCTCGGTGGCTCGCTGGATCAGCTGTTCTACCCGGAAGCGCTGCCGAGCCCGACCTTTGGTTCACCTGGCGTGATTTGGTCGGCGCTGACCCTGGCTATCCTGACCCTGCCGGTGGTGATTGTCTCCACCGAAGAGGGGCTGGCGCGGATCCCGAGCACCATCCGTCAGGGCTCGTTGGCACTGGGCGCCACCCAGGCCGAGACCTTGTGGCGCATCGTGCTGCCGATGGCGAGCCCGGCCATCATGACCGGCCTTATTCTGGCGATTGCCCGTGCAGCCGGTGAAGTTGCGCCGCTGATGCTGGTGGGGGTGGTGAAACTGGCACCGACCTTGCCGATGGATGGCAACTTCCCGTATCTGCATGTGGAGCGCAAGTTCATGCACCTGGGCTTCCACATCTATGACGTCGGCTTCCAGAGCCCCAACGTCGAGGCGGCCCGCCCGCTGGTCTACGCCACCTCCTTCCTGCTGGTGACGGTGATCGTGGGCCTGAACCTGACCGCTATCGGTATTCGTAACCACTTGCGCGAGAAATTCCGGTCGCTGGAGCATTAATCCGGCGCCGCATGAGTGATACAAGAGTGAGATAACAGAGGGGCGGCCGAGCGCGAGCCGCCATCTCTCTGCACCAATACGTGAGGGGCGCCGGCAGCAGTCCGGCCACTCCAGATAGATTTTGAGGTAACAGATGATCAACGTAACGACCACGTCTACCCAGCACACCGCGCTGGACCTGCTCAACCTGACCCCGGAGCAGACCGCGCTGGAGGTGAAGGATCTCAACCTGTACTACGGCAGCAAGCAGGCGCTGTTCAACGTCAACATGAAGATCCCCAAAGGGCAGGTTACCGCCTTTATCGGCCCGTCAGGCTGTGGCAAATCGACCCTGCTGCGCTGCATCAACCGGATGAACGATCTGGTGGAGATCTGCCGCATCGAGGGGGAAATCCAACTGCACGGCCACAACATCTATGACAAGAGCGTCGATGTTTCCGCCCTGCGCCGTCAGGTGGGCATGGTGTTCCAGCGCCCGAACCCGTTCCCCAAGTCCATCTACGAGAACGTGGTCTATGGTCTGCGCCTGCAGGGGATCAACGATCGTCGCACTCTGGATGAAGCGGCCGAGCGCTCCCTGCGCGGTGCGGCCCTGTGGGACGAGGTGAAGGATCGTCTGCACGACAACGCCTTCGGTCTCTCCGGTGGTCAGCAGCAGCGTCTGGTGATTGCCCGCGCCATCGCCATCGAGCCGGAAGTGTTGCTGCTCGATGAACCGACCTCGGCGCTCGACCCCATCTCCACCCTCACCATCGAGGAGCTGATCAACGAGCTCAAGAGCCAGTTCACCGTGGTGATCGTGACCCACAACATGCAACAGGCTGCGCGCGTGTCGGATCAGACCGCCTTCATGTATATGGGCGAGCTTATCGAGTACTCGGATACCAACACCATCTTCACCACCCCGGCCAAGAAAAAGACCGAAGATTACATTACCGGTCGTTACGGCTAAGGAGAGGAGAGGATGAATCTCAGCAAACAGATTGGCAGTCGCTTCCACGGCTAAGGCATAATCGGAGCAATCAAGGATTATTTGTATGGACAATATGAACCTCAATAAACACATCTCCGGTCAGTTCAATGCCGAGCTTGAGAGCGTGCGCAACCAGGTGCTGGTGATGGGCGGCATGGTGGAGCAACAGCTCACCGACGCCATCGCGGCGATCCACGATCAGGATCTCGATGCTGCGCGCAAGATCGTGGCCAACGACCACAAGGTCAACGCGATGGAAGTGGCGATCGACGAGGAGTGCACCCGCATCATCGCCAAGCGTCAGCCGACTGCCTCCGACCTGCGACTGGTGATGGCCATCATCAAGACCATTACCGATTTGGAGCGTATTGGCGACGTGGCCGACAAGATCGCCCGCATGCTGACTGACAACGCCAACAAGCCGCAGCCGCCACTGGTGTCGCTGGAGAACATGGGCCGTCGAACCATCAAGATGCTGCACGATGTGCTCGATGCCTTCGCCCGCATGGATCTGGATGCGGCGCTGGCGGTCTACAAGGAAGATGACAAGGTAGACCGGGAGTACGAGTCCATCATTCGCGAGCTGATGACTTACATGATGGAAGACCCCCGCACCATCCCCCAGGTCCTCAACGTCCTGTGGGCGGCGCGGGCCATCGAGCGGGTCGGCGATCGCTGCCAGCACATCTGCGAGTACATCGTCTACTACGTGAAAGGCAAGGATGTGCGCCACACCAAGGCGGACGATCTGGGCACCTTGCTGGGCAAGGGCTAACCGGAAGTGAATAAAAAGGCGCGTGAAGCGCCTTTTTTTGTTGCATAACTGGTCGGAGTAAGATAAAGCCCCCAACTGGCTGTTTTCTGATAGAATACTCCCCCTGTGTGAGTCCCGGATGGGTTCACGGTCCGGTCTCCCGGGCCCAGTTTGCCGTCTTGTGCTAAGGCGGGTGTAGCAATAGGTTAATCATGAGTTTTGCCGATAGTTTGTTCTTTTTAATGCTGCTGGTTGGCGGCAGTGTGTTCTTCTCCCTCTCCGAGATCTCTCTCGCCGCGTCTCGCAAAATCAAATTGCAGGTGATGGCGGATGAAGGTAATCGCCAGGCCGAAAAGGTGCTGGCCCTGCAGGCCCAGCCGGGCAACTTTTTCACAGTGGTGCAGATTGGCCTCAATACCGTCGCCATTCTGGGCGGTATCCTGGGTGAGTCTGCCCTCAACCCCGCCATCAAGGGAATTGTCTCCCAGTTCTACCAGGGCCCCTGGCTTGGCGAGATCAGCTCCGGTGCCTCCTTTGTGTTCGTCACCGGCATGTTTATCCTGATCGCTGACCTGATGCCCAAGCGTCTGGCCATGACCATGCCCGAGCAGATTGCCGTGGTGGTGGTGCGCCCCATGCTCTTCTTCGTCACCGTGTTGATGCCGCTGGTGTGGATCTTCAACGGGTTGGCCAACTCCCTGTTCCGTCTGATGCGCGTCTCCACGGTGCGCAACGACGAGATCACCTCCGATGATATCTATGCTGTGATGGATGCCGGTGCCGAGGCGGGGGTTATCCAGCGCGAGGAGCATCAGCTCATCGAGAACGTGTTCGAGTTGCAGTCCCTTGGTGTCACCTCTGCCATGACGGCCCGCGAGAGCCTGATCTATTTCACCCTGCAAGAGAGTGAAGAGAGCATCAAGGCGAAGATCGCCGAGCATCCCCACAACAAGTTTCTGGTCTGTGACCACAACCTCGACAGCATCAAGGGCTTTGTCGATGCCAAAGAGCTGCTGATCCGCGTTATCGGCGGCCAGAGCATCGACCTGATCGGTGGCAACCTGGTGCAGAACGTCATCATCATCCCCGATACCCTGAACCTCTATGAAGCGATGGAGTACTTTAAGAATCATCGTGGCGACTTTGCCGTGGTGATGAACGAGTACGCGCTGGTGGTGGGGATTGTCACCATGAACGACCTGATGAGCACCGTCATGGGCGAGTGGGCGACCCACGTGGTGGAAGAGCAGATCGTCCAGCGCGACGAGAACTCCTGGCTAGTGGACGGGGTTACCCCCATCTCCGACGTGATGCGCGCCTTCGATATCGAAGAGTTCCCCGAGAACCAGAACTACGAGACCATCGCCGGCTTTATCATGTATATGCTGCGCAAGATCCCCAAACGCACTGACTCGGTCAAATACGCCGGTTACAAGTTCGAAGTGGTCGATATCGACAGTTACAAGATTGATCAGCTGCTGGTTACCCGGGTCGAACCGGCTGTGGCCGAGAAGCCAGCTCAGGAATCGTAAAAGGAGCGACATAAGAGTCATGAAGATGCAGTCTCATTCCCGTGCGCTGGCCTGTGTCGCGCTCGCCCTGGCACTGGGTGCCTGTAGTCAGAGTGCGCCGCGCAAAGCCACAGTGGCAGCCAAGCCGGTAACCCCCAAGCCTGCCGTGGTCGTGCCGCAGCCGGATCCCGATGCGGTGGTACAAAGTGGCATGGCCGAGCCGAGCCCGGTCTTTGATGAGCAGTACCACGGCCCGGATCAGGGATCGCTGGAGTCGGTGACCGCCCTGTTTGCCCGTGGCTACATCGAGTCCGCCATGCGCGAGACCATGCTGGCGGCGGTGCACAACGACTATCCGCTGCTCGGCATGCGGGATGTGCGGTTGACCGATCCGGTCTCCAAATTCCTCACCTCCGAGCATGCGGCCACCACGGCCCATGACTACCTCTATGCAGGCGTACAGCGTCGCCTCGGTCGTCCGCTCAGCCCTGCCCAATGGGAGCAGATCTGGCGCGGTTTGCCACAGCAGGGGCGGGTCTCCGACTGGGTCAAGCAGATCAAACGCGTGCTGGCCGGGCGTTAAGTCGCCAGCGGATCAAGATAGTGATGAGGCCACCTTCGGGTGGCCTCTTGCATTTCTGCGTTTGCCTCGCCGTTTGCACGCTGATTTCTGCGGATACTGATTGCCGCCCGTGGCACTTTGTTTTATCTTGCTTTGGCCATCTAAACATCCATATGTTTTTATGGCTGTATAATAAAAGAGCTTCCCAAGATGAAGCTGGACGATCTGCAGCGATGCGATGCGAAACCGCAGATCAACAAAACAAACAGATAAATACGCAAATAAACAACGCATATAACAAAGAGACACGACAGATGGAAACCAGGGAATTGTGGGTGCTGGATGGGGGCATGGGGCGCGAGTTGGCAAGGCGGGGGGCACCGTTTCGTCAACCCGAGTGGTCGGCGCTGGCCTTGATGGAGGCGCCAGAGACGGTGCGTGATGTGCATCAGGCCTATGTGGCGAGCGGGGCCAGGGTCATCACCACCAACAGCTATGCGCTGGTGCCGTTTCATATCGGCGATGAGCGTTTCTTTGCCGAAGGGGAGGGGCTGGCAGCGCTGGCTGGTCAACTGGCCCGCGAAGTGGCTGACGCGCAGAAGGGTGCCGTGCAGGTGGCGGGTTCTCTGCCGCCGCTCTTTGGCTCCTACCGTGCCGATCTGTTCAAGGCGGACAGGGTGAGCGAGCTGGCAACGCCGCTTATTCGGGCGCTATCCCCTTATGTGGATATCTGGCTGGCCGAGACCATGAGCCTGATTGCCGAGCCACTGACCCTGAAAGCGCTGTTGCCTGACGATGGTAAGCCGTTCTGGGTCTCCTTCACGCTGGAAGATGAGGCGCCGGGCAACGAGCCGCGACTGCGCTCCGGCGAGCGAGTCGCTGATGCGGTGACCGCGCTGGTGGCGGCTGGAGTCGATGCCATCCTGTTCAACTGCTGTCAGCCCGAGGTGATCGAGGGGTCTCTCGAGGTTGCCCGCACCCGATTGCAGGCGCTGGGCCGCGCAGACATTCGCCTCGGTGCCTATGCCAACGCCTTCCCTCCGCAGCCCAAAGAGGCCACTGCCAATGATGGGTTGGACGAGGTCCGCGCCGATCTGGGGCCGCTGGATTATCTCGGCTGGGCCGAGCGCTGGCGCGCGGCCGGGGCGAATTTGATCGGCGGTTGCTGCGGTATCGGTCCCGAGCATATTCAGGCGCTGAGCCGCCGGTTGCGCTAAGGAGCTTCCATGAAAGAGAACAAGATTGGGCTCTGGTCTCTCACCGCGCTGGTGTTCAGCTCCATGGTGGGGGCGGGGATTTTCAGCCTGCCCCAGAACATGGCCGAGGTGGCAGGCGCCCGCGCCGTGCTGATCGGCTGGGGCGTGACGGGTGTGGGCATACTGGCGCTCGCCATGAGTTTTCTCTATCTGTCGCGACTCAGACCGGATCTCGACGGCGGTATCTACAGCTACGCCCGCGCCGGTTTTGGCGATCTGGTGGGCTTTTTCTCCGCCTGGGGATACTGGCTCTGTGCCACCATCGGCGTGGTGGGTTATCTGGTCATTGCCTTTGCGGCGCTGGGCAGCTTTGTCGACACCCCCGAGCAGATCTGGTTTGGTGACGGCAATACCCTGGCGGCGTTTGTCGGCGAGTCCTGCATCCTCTGGGCTGTGCACCTGCTGGTGGCCCGCGGCGTGCAGCAGGCGGCGCTGTTCAATCTGGTGGCGACCCTGGCCAAGAGCCTGCCGCTGCTGCTGTTTATTCTGTTTGCCTGCTACTTGTTCGATCCGGTCACCTTCGCGGCGGATCAGCAGGGCAGCACCCTGGCGGTGCCGGTCTCCGAGCAGGTGCGCAATACCATGCTGATCACTCTCTGGGTCTTCACCGGTATCGAGGGGGCAGCGGTGCTGTCGGCCCGCGCCAGAAACCGGCGAGATGTGGGCACGGCCACCGTGCTTGGGGTGCTATTGGCGCTGCTGCTCTATGTGCTTATCTCGGTGCTGGCGCTCGGAATATTGAGTCGGCCCGAGCTGGCGGCGCTGCCCAACCCCTCCATGGCAGGGCTGATGGCCCAGATGACCGGCTCCTGGGGCAAGCTGCTCATCAGCGTCGGCCTTATCGTCTCAGTGCTTGCCTCCTACGTGAGCTGGACCCTTTTCTCGGCCGAGGTGCCCTTCAGCGCGGCCCGCCACGGTGCGTTTCCTGCTATCTTCCGGCGCCAGAACCGCAACGGGACGCCTATCGCATCGCTCTGGCTCACCAGCCTGACGGTGCAGACTTGCCTGCTGCTGGTATGGCTGCTCGGCAAGGGCTACACCAGCCTGCTGCTTATCTCTACCTCGATGATTTTGGTGCCTTACCTGCTGATCGGGCTGTTTTTGCTCAAGCTTTCGTTCAGCAAGGAGGGAGAGTGTGGGCAGGGCCGAGGCCTGATGCGGGCAGTGGCGCTGGTGTCGAGCGGTTACGGCTTCTGGCTGCTTTATGCCGCCGGGGTGGAGTATCTGCTGCTGTCGTTGTTGCTCTACGGGCCGGGCTTGCTGCTGTTTCTCTACAGCCGTCGTCAGCTGGGCACAGATCTTTGTCTGAGCGGCCGCGAGCGGCTGTTGGCCGGTGTGACCTTGCTGAGCCTGATCCCCGCCATCTGGTCGTTCGCCCATCTCTGACATCGAAGATGTGACTGATCATAAAAGAGAGCGCCACTGTGGCGCTCTCTTGTTATCAGGGACTGGTTATCAGGGGCTTGCTATCCGGGAGTTGCTATTCGATGCGAAGGCTCAGCGGCTGGCAGGCCCGGCCGGTTTGCCAAACAGCACCGCGAGTTTTTGTCGCCAGGGTAGGCCACGGGCGTCATGCAGCATGTCGCGCCACTCATGGAAGGTGAGAGTGAGGGGGTTGAAGCTGTGGATAGGCTTGGTGATGCCAAAGCGACACGGCTCGGCCGGGTCTTCCTCGACAAAGGTGCCAAACAGCCGATCCCAGATGATCAGCACTCCGGCGAAGTTGCGGTCTATGTACTTGGCGTTGCTGGCGTGGTGCACCCTGTGGTGGGAGGGGGTGTTGAAGATCCACTCCAGCCAGCCGAGTTTGCCCACCACCTGGGTGTGGACGAAGAACTGGAAACCGAGGCTCAGCAGCACGGTGGCGACCACCGCCTCGGGCGGGAAGCCGATGACAATCATCGGGATCCAGAACAACCACATGCCGGAGATGGGATACATCAAGCTCTGGCGAAAAGCGGTGGAGAGATTGAGCCGCTCCGAGCTGTGATGCACCACGTGGGAGGCCCACAGCCAGCGCACATGGTGGCTGGTGAAGTGGAACAGCCAGTAACAGAGATCCTGCAACAGGAACAGCAGCAATACGCTCCAGAAGGTGAGGTCGATGTCGAACAATCGCCAGCCCCAGAGGGTGTCATACAGATAAGCAATGGCGATGGCCGCCAGCGCATCGCCCCCCTGGTGCATCAGGGCCAAGGCGGCGTTGGCGAACAGATCCCGCCACTGGTAGGTGGCGGTGGGAAAGGCCGCGCCATGTTTGCGCAGGTAGAGCATCTCCCAGCCGATAAAGGCCAGAAAAACCGGGGAGAGGTAGAGCAGAAGCAGTTGCACATCCATATGCGGCCATCCATTCAGAGCAATTGCTCTCCAGCATAAAGGATGGTTTTAATATTTCATTAACATTTTTCAGCCAACGAAGAGATGGCATGAAATATGGCTCGGCAGCAGAGGAAGGCGCGGCGGATGGCTATGCTTGATGCAGGCTTTTTCAGGAGGTGCTGGCTTATGCGCGTCTGGTGTTGCTTGTTACTGGGGTTGTGCATGATGGCGCACGCCAAGAGCCGGGTCGAGATCCTGGCGGATGCCGCCTATCCCCCCTACTCCTGGCAGGAGGGGGAGGAGGTCAGGGGGATCTATGCCGACATCATCCGCGAGGTGACCTCTGCCATGCCTGACTATGAGGTGGTGCTCAAGCCCATGCCGTGGCGGCGCGGTCTGAGCATGGTGGAGCAGGGGGCCGCCTTCGCTATTTTTCCACCTTACTATATGCCCGATACCCGTCCTTATATGTGGCCCTACTCCCAGCCGATGCTGGATGAAGAGCTGGTGGTGATGTGCGGCGCCAGTGTGGCGGCCAATACCCCGCAGGCCAGGTTTCCGCTCGACTATCACGGTTTGCGCTTTGGCATGAACGCCGGTTTTGCCGTCGGCGGCGATGCCTTCTGGCAGGCGGTAAAAGAGAAGCAGATCGACGTGGAGGAGGTGAAAAGCAATCGGGAGAACTTGCTCAAGATTGTCCGCGGCCGGGTCGATTGCACCATCAATGATCGCCTCTCCCTGCTCTATGAGTTGCTCAACATGATAAAGGCCGATCAGCTGGCGGTGGCCGATATGTCCCTGCTCAAACAGGGGCCGGTGCTCAGCAAGGAGCAGGGGTTTCTCGGCTATAGCCGCAAGGGGGAGTACCCCTACAAACAGGCCTTTATCGACCAGTTTGACAAGGAGCTCTATCAGCTCAAAAAACGTGACGGGGTGAAAGTGATCGTGGAGCGCTATCTGGGAAAGTCCCCGCGCTGAGCCGATGAGATGGGCACTCGGGTTCAGCTGGGTTAAGCCTGCTCAGCGTGACACACAAGAAGAGGGACCTTGCGGTCCCTCTTCGTTTATCCAGCAGAGCATGTTGGCTACAGCACCTGGCTCAGGAACTGGCGCAGACGCGGGGAGGGGGGATTGTCGAAGAAATCGGCCGGTTTTTCATCTACCAGCAGTTCGCCACTCTCCATAAAGAGCACCCGATCCGCTACCTCGCGGGCAAAGCCCATCTCGTGGGTCACCACCACCATGGTCATCCCTTCGCGGGCGAGTCCCTTCATCACATCCAGCACTTCCCCCACCATCTCGGGGTCCAGCGCACTGGTGGGCTCGTCAAACAGCATGATGCGCGGCTGCATGGCGAGTGCCCGGGCAATGGCCACCCGCTGTTGCTGACCGCCGGAGAGTTGGGAGGGATAGCTGGCCGCTTTCACCGACAGCCCCACTTTAAGCAGCAGCGCCTTGGCTCTGTCTTCGGCCTCACGGCGCGACAGACCACGCACCTTCTGCGGAGCGAGGCAGATATTATCCAGCACCGTCAGGTGGGGGAAGAGGTTGAAGGACTGGAACACCATGCCCACCTCTTCCCGCAGCTTGTTGACATCGCCCGGCTCGGTCAGGCAGATGCCATCGACCACGATATTGCCGTCGTTGATGGTCTCCAGCTGGTTGAGGGTGCGCAGGAAGGTGGACTTGCCCGAGCCGCTGGGGCCGACGATCACCACCACTTCCCCTTCGGCCACCTGGGTGCTGACATTTTTCAGGGCGTGCACTTCGCTACCGTAGAACTTCTCTACGCCGGTCGCTTTGATGATGGGATCAGTTGCTGCGCGCATATTTCGCCTCCAGAAAACGAACCGGGAAGGCGAAGGGGGTGCTGGTGATGGCTGCACTTCTCGACGCCTGTGGCACCTTGATGATGGGATCAGTTACTGCGTGCATATTTCACCTCCAGAAAACGAACCGGGAAGGCGAAGGGGGTGTCGGTGATGGCTGCACTTCTCGACGCCTGTGGCACCTTGATGATGGGATCAGTTGCTGCGTGCATATTTCACCTCGAGACGGCGTACCAGGAAAGAGAGGGTGCCGGTTAGCACCAGATAGAGCAGGGCCACGGTGAACCATACCTCGAACGGGCTGAAGGTGGAGCTCACCACCTCGCGCCCCGCCTTGGTCAGATCGGTGATGGAGATGACCGAGACCAGCGAGGAGTCCTTGATCAGGTTGATGAATTGGCCCGCCAGCGGTGGCAGCACCCGCTTGAACGCCTGCGGCAGAATGACATAGCGCATGGTCTGTGCCGAGGTCATTCCCAGGCTGCGGCCCGCCTCCATCTGCCCCTTGTGGATAGAGCTGATACCGGCGCGGACGATCTCCGCCACATAGGCGCCGGTAAAGACAGCCAGCGCGGCGACCCCTGCAGTAAAACGATCGAGGTTCAGCACTGTGCCGATAAAGAAGTAGACGATGAAGATCTGCACCAGCAGCGGGGTGCCGCGAATGAGCTCCACATAGGTGACGGCCAGATTGCGCAGGGCCGGGTTGGGGGAGAGTCGGGCCAGTCCGGCCAGAGTACCGAGCAAAATGGCGAAGATGCCCGCCACCAGCGAGAGCTTGACGGTGACCCAGACGCCCCAAGCGATGGGGCCTGCGGTCCAGCTCAGTTGGGTGTCGAGGGTATCGCCACGAAAAACGGTATCCCCTTCGGCGACTTGTACGCCGGTACTGGCAATGGCTTGCCGCACATTGGGGTCGAGATCGTCTTGCAGGAACAGCTTGCCCTTCTCGGCCTCGCTGGTGCCCGCCATCACGGTGCCGTCAAATTCGGCCAGATTCTTCTGTTCCGCCTGATAGGCGATGTATTGGGGAATGCGTTCCCAGCGCCAGGTGTAATCCACTGACTGGACAGCCTTATAGATGCCGAATACGGCAACCAGCAGCATCAGCAGGAAAACCCCATGCCAGAGTAGCTGATTGGGCTGTTTTTCCATCTGTCTTGTCGGTTTGGGTGTGTGCACAGTCACAACCTCTTCTCGTTATTGTGTGGGGAGCTGCGTGGTGCAGGGGCGGCATGTGCCGCCCCCCAGAGGTTATTTGAGCTGGTTCAGCCAGGCGTTGGATTCGAACCACTTCTTGTAGAGACGGTCGTAGCTGCCATCGCCCTTGATCTGGCGCAGGTAGTTGTTGAACCAGTTGAGGGTGTCCTGATCTCCTTTGCGGATGGCCCAAGCCAGCGGCTCGAAGGTGAACGGCTTGTCGAGGTGCACCACGGCGCCCTGATTCTGGGAGGCGAAAATAGCGTTGTAGGGCAGGTCATAGACGAACGCATCGACCTTGCCGTTGATCACCTCCAGCTTGGCGTCATCCTGGGTTTCAAACTGCAGCAGGGTGGCTTTGGGGATCAGGCGCTTGACTGCCTGCTCGCCGGTGGTGCCGAGCTTGACCGCGATCTTGTATTTCGGGTCGTTGAGATCGGTGAAGGATTTGATTTCGCCCGCCTTCTCTTTGCGCAGGACTATGGTCTGGCCGACCACGATGTAAGGATCGGCGAAGTTGACTCGCAGGTTGCGCTGGGGAGTGACGGTCATGCCGCCCATGATGACGTCGAACTTGTTGGTCAGCAGCGCCGGAATGATGCCATCCCAGGCGGTGTTGACGAACTCGACCTTCACGCCCATCTCTTTGGCGACCATCTTGGCGAGATCCACATCAAAGCCGATGTACTGGCCCTGCTTGTTGGTCATCTCGAAGGGTTGATAGCCGGCATCAAAGCCGACTCGCAGCACGCCGCGTTCGAGCACGGCATCCAGGGTGGAGGTAGGGGCTGGGGTCGGGGCCGCCGTGGCGATCCCGCAAAACAGCAGGGTAGAAAGAATCAGTTTTTTGATCATAAGTGACGTCTCTGTCGATGTTGTGTTCGGCCTTGAACCTGATCCCGTGCGACTCCGTGGCACAAGAGACTGCTGCATCCGGCAACAGGCAAGACAGGATGAATGTCTTGAGCGGGACAAAAGCCCCATATGAGATGCTATGAATAGTGGTTGAGTGAAAAATGTACCAAAAACAGATTGTGTCAGAAGACTCAACAGGTTAGAGACATTTATTGCTCATGACTTCATTCATAAAATCACACGAAAACAACATATCTATCTAATGGGGTGGGTTCAAGCCCAAATTATGCCCAAGACATTTTGTTACAAAGCCAGGGCGCCGCTTGCGGCTCTTATTGCGCCGATAAGCTCCATAAGAGACTTTTTTCAGGGGCGGAGACAAATACGTATTGATGGGATATCACGCTCATTGCGCTGTTTGTCAGCAAACGAACGGGCTTTATTATGAAAACCATCAAGTCCCACTGGGTCTTGGCAAACGCTTCTCATATACTCAGTTACCCTCTCTGCATGGCTTTGGTATGGACGCCTCACTACTGCTTAAGCTGGATATTTTTACCTTGATGATCATGGCCTTGTGTGGCTATTGTCTCGGTTTCCTCACTCTTACCATCATTCGTGTTACCCACAACGATATTCCCGGTGTCGGGGTCTGGTGGTGGTCCAGTCTGTTTGCCATGCTGGGTCAGGCGGGATTTGCCAGTCTGCTGCTGACCCCCACCCCCTATGGCTCCTGGGTTGGCAATGTCTTTCTGATTTTTCATGTGTCGCTGCTGCTGGTTGCCCAGCGCTGTTTCTTCCGTCAATCGCCAGGCTGGCCTGCCTGCTGGGGATTCATCCTGCTGTTTGCCGCCATTATGACCTGGTCGGTCGCCATCGATGGCCGGATTGCTGTGCGGGTGATGATCAGCAGCGCCACCTTCCTCGTGCTCAGTTCGCTCATCATCTGGCAGCTCTGGCGGCACGGTCGACCCGATTATCAGGTGGCAGTCTGGGTACTGATTGGCCTCAATCTGGTACTGATTGCCATGACATTGATGCGGATGTTTACCGTGTGGGGCGAGGTGATCGAAAGCCCGTTCCAGCGTCAGCTGTTCAACGTGTTGCCCTATGTCTCCATGCTGGTGGGCAGCTCCATGCTTACCTTCGGGGTGCTGCTGCTCTGCAACCAGCACCGGGCGCTGGAGCTGCGCTATCAGGCCAGTCATGACCCGCTGACCGGCTTGTTCAATCGCCGTGGTTTTATGGAGCGTCTGGCCCGGGGACGCCCTGCACAACAGGGGGCGTTGGTGGTGCTCGATCTGGATGACTTCAAGCAGATCAACGATCGGCATGGTCATGAGGTGGGTGATCGGGTGCTGGAGCGGGTCGGGTTGGTACTGCGCGAGCTGGAGGGGGTATTGGCGGGCCGCTTTGGGGGTGAGGAGTTTGTGCTGCTGTTTCGCCATGTCGCCGCAGACGAGGCCATCGCCCGTTGCCAGTCACTGCTGGTTCAGCTTGCGGCCAGCGAGGTGGAGGGGATTCATATCACCGTCAGCATGGGTATTGCTTACTGGCAGGGGGAGTGGCACTTTGACAGCCTGTTCAGCCGTGCGGATGACGCTCTCTATCGGGCCAAGCGGGAAGGAAAGAACCGGGTCTGTCAGGCTGCCTGATGCAGGAATAGGTTCAGGAATAAAATCAGGGCGCGGTGATCCGCGCCCTGATTGTTTCTGTTTGCCGGATATAGCTCGTCAGCTGCCGTCCATTACTCTGACGCAGCTTGAGCTGTTCTCGGTGCCTGCGCCTTGAGGAAGGGGAGCAGCAACAGGGCCGAGACGCCCGCTGCCACCGAGATCACCACGAAGAAGCCGTTCCAGTGCCAGATCTCCATCACCTTGGCCAGCGGATAGCCTGACAGCGCCGCCCCCATGTAGGCAAACAGGCCGACAAAGCCGGTGGCGGCCCCCGCCGAGTTTTTGTGGGAGCACTCCGCTGCCGCCATGCCGATCAGCATCTGGGGGCCGAACACGAAAAAGCCGATGGTGAAGAAGCAGGCCGCCTGCATCACGTAGCTGAAGAAGGGCATCAGCCAGAGCGATCCCACCGCCAGCAGGATCCCCACCGCAAAGATGAGGTTCATCGGGCCACGGTTGCCGTTGAACAGCTTGTCCGATCCCCAGCCCGCCACCAGGGCGCCGATAAAACCCCCTACCTCGAACATGGAGATGGCCGAGTTGGCGCTCATCAGATTGAAGCCGCGCTGCTCGGTCATGTAGAGGTTGCCCCAGTCGTTGATGGCGGTGCGCACCACATAGACCAGCACGTAACAGCAGGCCAGCAGCCAGATATAGGGGTTGCCGAGCACATATTTGCGCAGGATCTGGCGATGGGAGAGCCCCGCATCCTGGGTCTGCTGGGCCAGCTCCATGGCATCCTTGCGCCACTCGCCCACCGACGGCAGTCCCATGGCCGCCGGGGTATCCCGCAGCCGCCAGCAGAGCAGCAGACCGGCTGCAATGGCGATAAGGCCGGGCACTATCATGCCGTAGCGCCAGCCATGCTGCAGGGCCAGGGTGCTGACGATAAGGGGGATGAGCGCCCCGCCGGCGTTGTGGGCTGTGTTCCAGGCCGACCACCAGACGCCCCGCTCGCTGCGCGAATACCAGCTGGTGAGCAGTTTGGAGCAGGGTGGCCAACCCCAGCCCTGAAAGAAGGCGTTGGCCACCCAGAGGGCGGCAAACATCCAGAGAGCGGACGAGAGGCCGAACAGGATATTGATGACGCCGGTGGCCATCAGCCCGATCCCCATGAAGTAGCGCGGGTTGGCGCGGTCGCTGATGATGCCGGAGAAGAACTTGGAGCAGCCGTAGGTGATGTAGAACAGGGTCCAGAGCATGCCGATGTCTGACTTGTCCAGCATGTCGCTCGCCAGCATGTCCGGCATGGCGAAGTTGAAACTCTTGCGGGTGAAGTAGAAGACCGCATAGCCCAGATACATGGTCAGCAGCAGATGCAGCCGCCAGTGACGATAGGTGGCGTCGATCTCGGCCTGCTCGCGGATCGGCGGTTGCGCCGGTGCGCTTCTCATAAAGCTCAGCATGGGGCTCCTCCCTGATGAAGGGCGAGGTTACTCATGGCTCTCCTCCCGCTTGCGGCAGGGGAGATTGACCGTCAACTGGGTGCCGTGGACGCAGGAGAGCTGCAAGGTGCCTCCCAGCGCCTGCACCCGCTCGCGAATACCGAGCAGACCATAGCCCTGCGCCGCGCGGCTTTGCGGCAAGCCGCGACCATCATCCTCCAGCACCAGCTGCAGCTGTTCTTCACCGTGCCGCGTCCGGATTGTCACCGAGTGGGCGTTGGCATGCTTGACCACGTTGTTGAGCCCCTCCTGACAGACCCGAAACAGGGTGACCCGCTGGGCATCAGAGAGATCGCTGTCCGCCAGCTGCCACTCCAGCCGGGTGACGATGCCGTGGCGCTCCAGCTCCAGCTCTCTGAGCAGTGCCCGTACCGCTTGCTCCAGGGTCATGTCGTCGAGCTGGCGCGGGCGCAGGCGACCGAGCAGACCGCGCACCGCGTCGTAGATGCCAAGGGAGAGGGTATCGATCAGGGCGCTGCTCTGGCCCACACCCGCATTGTCGGGGGCGAGGCGGCGAACAATACCGGCCTGGGTACGAATGGCTGTGATGGTCTGGCCGATGTCGTCGTGCAGCTCGCGCGCCACCTCCTTGCGGATGCTCTCCTCGGTCTCCAGCAGCCGCTCGGTGAGTTGGCGATTGTGGGCAAGCTGGCGGGTCAGCGCCTGATTGAGCTCGCGCTGGCGCTGGATCCCGGCGCCCAGCAGCAGGCCGGTGAGACTCTGGGCCAGCAGGGAGAGCAGCAGATCGAGGGGGTGATCGTGCCAGGCCTGGCTCGCCAGCAGGGCGATGGTGTTCATCAGGGTTGCGAGCAGCGCCCCCTGCCAGCCGTAGCGCCACGCCATGGCGATGATAGGGATGGCCAGACAAAACGGGGTAAATCGCACCAGCGAGTTGGGCAGTCCCAGCTGAAGCCATAGGCTCAGCACGAATAACAGCAGATACCAGACCAGATGGCGAAAGCGCCAGTCTACCGGCTGATCCACCAGTGCAGGACCGAGCGGCACCCAGGTGGCGCGGGTAAGGTAGTGCCAGATCAGCATGCAGGTGGAGGTCAGCGTCAGACCGCCGGTGAGGGTGAGCAGCAGGGCCGAGAGGCCATCTTCTCCCGCCAGATGCCAGAGCAGGGATTGCAGCAGGGCTGCCACCGAGACGGTGGCGAGCAGCAACAGCAGTTGCTGCCAGTCGTTGCGCACCGGCTGGCGGCGGGCAATCAGCAGGGGGAGCAGGGTGAGCAGGCTGCCGGTCAGCAACCACTGCCAGTGGGGCAGCCCAACCTCCAGATTGATCCAGTAGAGCAGCCCCCCTTCACAGAGCAGCAGCGGCAGCCAGTAGCGACCGGGACTTTGCAACAGCAGGCCGAGACGCAGGCCGAAGGGGAACAGCAGCACCGCCAGTGCCGGGCCGCCCGCCAGATGCAGGCTGATGCTCCACAGGCAAAACCAGCCGGCGGCAAAGATGAAGCAGGCCGCCAGCGCGATGGCGACATAGCTGGCAAAACGGGAGATCACCAGCTATCCAGCATGCGGTGGGCCAGCTCGACGTTGTTGCTGACCTTGAGCTTGTCCATCAGGTTGGCGCGATGGACGTGAACCGTCTTGGGGGAGAGTCCAAGCTGCTCGGCAATGGCCTTCACCTCCAGCCCCTGTGCCAGCAACTGGGCAATCTCCCGCTCCCGATTGGTGAGGGGATCCCGGCTGCTGCTGGCCAGTTTCTGGGCGATGTCCGGCGTCAGATAACACCCCCCCTGGGCGGCGGTACGCACCGCGGCGATCAGCTCGTCCGGACTGCAGCGTTTGGAGAGAAATCCCTTGGCGCCGGTTTGCAGTGCCTGCTCGATGAGGGCCGGGCTGTCGTGCACCGAGAGCATCACCACGGCCAGACCGGAGGGGAGCTGCTTGAGCAGATCCAGCCCCGATTGGTCGGGCATCGAGATGTCGCAGACGCAGACGCGCGCCCCGCTGCCGGGCAGGCCGGCAAGGGCATCGCTGGCGGAGCCGAATTCGGCGACCACCTGCAGGTCGGGCTCCAGATTGAGCAGTTGGGCAAAACCGGATCGGACGATCTGGTGATCGTCGATAAGGGCAATTTTTATCATGATGTCAGCCTGAAATTCGGTGCGTCATGACCATGACGCGGCCAACAAGATACCTGCCCCTCGAGTCAGGCTCAAGCAGCAGCAGGAAAAGGGGCTAAAAACCGGGGAGCAAGGTGAACAAAGCTTGATCGGGATCAGCTGGCAAGGGCGAGCAAGCGGGCTGATCAACAGGGGATGACCAGCCCGTGGGACTCAGCGGTGCAGCTCGCCGGCGCGCTCCGGCTGATAGACCACTTCCAGAATTTCGACCTCGATGGTGCGACCGGCCGGGCCCGGCCAGGCGATGCTGTCGCCCACTTTCAGACCGAGCAGGGCGCTGCCCACCGGCGCCAGTACCGAGATATTGCTCTCGTCGCCCTTGGCATCGCGCGGGTAGACCAGGGTGAGGCAGAACTCGTTGCCGCTGCTCTGCATCTTGAAGCGTACCTTGCTGTTCATGGTGACCACGTCCGGCGGCATGTCGGCCGGTTCGCGGATCTCGGCGCGGTCCAGCTCCTCTTGCAGGGCGAGATGCTGCGGGTGGTTGCCGAGCAGTTGTTCGATACGGTCCAGATCAAGGCTGGAGATAACCAGATGAGGTTGTTTCATAAGATATTCCTTATCAATAGCGGATAGGCCCATACCGGCGGGTGCAGGTTGGCCATCACGCAAAGTGTTACAAAAATGGATTCAACAGGTTCAATCGATTGAAAATGCCATGCCCCCAAGCGACTCGCGGCCGAAGGAGCGAGGCGGGGGCTCAGCAGGGTGTGAGCAAATGCGAGGAAATAGCGAGTATTTTCATGGGGCTACCATAACCATTCTGGCCGGCCTTGGCAACCGTGATTGAGTGACTACTCAGGAACCTGATAGTTGTACTGACGGATGATCCGCGTGAGCGAGCCATCACGGCGCATCTCGTCAATCACGGCTTGCCAGCGACGCCCTTCGGTGAAGGGAAAATCCTTGCTGGCCGCGATAAATAACTGGGTACGCATCAAGGATTCGCCTTTTACTATCTCATCGATGGAAAATCCGCCCGTCTGCTGGTTGTAGAGGATGACGTTCCAGGCTGCGACCCAGGCATCGATGCGTCCTCGTTGCAGTTTGAGGGCATTGAGGTCTTCGGTGGCGACGGTTTGGCTGGCGAGATTCAGCCTCTGCTTGAGCAGATACTGGCCGAAGGAGTGACGCAAGGTGCCCACCTTGAGTGAAGGAAGCGCGTTTATCATGAGCGGGGTAGGATGCTTGTGGCGATTGCTGACAATGAGGAACTCTTCATCAAGGATGGGGGAAACCCAGTAGTAGAGATGCTCCCGTTGAGAGCTGCGTACTGGCGGTATCAGCAGTACATCCTTGCGATGGGCGGTTTGGGTGAGGGCTCGGGCCAGCGGCATCAGCTCGATGGTGAGCGGCTCTTTGAGGCGCCGGGCGGCCTCCTCCATGATCTCGATGGCGACACCGCTTGGTTTGCCGTGAGAGGAGCGAATGACGTAAGGGGGCAGCTCGGCCGCCACCAGCACAATAGCCTGGGCACCGGTGTTCACCAGCAACAACAGCAGGGTTAAAAAGGGCAGGCAGAGAGCGCGCATCAAGGTCGTGAGCCAGAGTCGAATATGCAGAGTGTAACATTCCTGCCTGCGTTGTCGTTGTGCCCGCTGAGGGGTTGGGATCTCAGTCGAAGAAATCCCGCAGATCGCGCACTTCGTAATCAGCGAGTTGCTGCCAGGGGAGCTGAGCAGGCAGCTTGCGCAGGGTCACCTCCATCCGGTAGCTGCGATAGCCATCGAGACTGGCCGATTCGACCACCAGCGGGATCTGCCACTGACTCGACCAGAGAATGCGGGTTCGTTGCTGCCCTTCGCGCTTTTCATACCAGCGGGCCTGCTCGGGGGCGGCCTCATCCAGCGGTGTCATCCCCTCGATCAGCGCGGGGTTGACGAGATGGCGGATCCGCAGCCAGTCGGGCTTGAAGGCCACCTGGCCATACTCTTCCACCGGCACCTCAACCAGCTGGTTGTGCCAGCTGTCGGCATAGCGTAGCTGCAGCTCACCCTCATCACTGCGGCTGACCCAGCGGGCCGCCATCTGGTGGGTAAAGTGCTTGTGGCCGGGGGTGGCGTCGTGAGTGGCGTGATAGGCTCGGGCAAGGGGGAGGGGAATGAGCCGCTGGCTCCACACCTGATTGCCCACCCGCAGCCACTTCTCTTGCCAGACACTCTCTCTGGCGATGCCATCGCTGCCGGTGTTCCGGTCGTGATAGCTGATCCGGGCGGCGAGATCCGGGGGCGTGTCGTCAGCATGCAGGGGGAAGGCGAGGGTGCTGCCAAGCAGCCATAACGAAAGCAAAAGTCGCATCATCATCTGTCGCTCGAAAGAGCCGGGGCCCGGGCCGCTGAGTCAATTGCTCAGATGCACCCGGGCCCCTGCTGCTTACAGGCCGAGCGCCTCCCGCAGTTTGCCAAACACCTTGGTGTTATCCAGTGTGCCTTTGAAGCGGTTGCTGCCGGCGCCATCGGCAAACAGCATAACATCGCCGCCGCCATGGGTTTCCGATGTCAGTTTGACGCCGGTCTCCTGCAGGTAATCATTGGCCATCACCTGATCGCTGGTGAGGACGGGGCGTACATCGGGACGGTTGGGGCCGTTACCGAACACCAGAGTGGTGAAGGGTTTGCCATCTACGTCGTTCTGGGTCGAGCCATCGCCATTTTTCACCAGATCCAGCACCGGATTGCCCTTGGCGGAGTAGCCGTTAATGGTCATGGTGTGGTCATGGTCGGCGGTGACCACGATCAGGGTATTGCTGAGATCCACTTTACCCAGCGCCGTCTTGACCGCCTCATCCAGTGCCACCGCGTCGGTGAGCGAGCGCTTGGCGTTGGTGCCGTGCAGGGCATGATCGATCCGGCCGCCTTCTACCATCAGGAAATAACCCTGACTGTTCTGGCTCAGCAGGTCGATCGCCTTGGCTGTCATTTCGGAGAGGGACGGCTGGGTATTGGCAGCCCCCTTGGCGACCCGATCCAGCTCGTAGTCGAGGTGGGATTTGCTGCTGAACAGACCGAGCACCTTGCCGCTGGTGACCTTGGCCAGTTCACTTTGGGTGGTGACATAGCTGTATCCCTGCGCCTTCATCTCGGCGGTCAGGTCGCGGTTGTCATTGCGACCGCCCTTGTTGCTGGCGCTGTAGGGGGTCCAGTGGTTGGCACCACCGCCCATCAGCACATCGACCCCATCCCCCAGCGCCTGGTTGAAACCAGCGCCCCCCGGGACGGCCTGTGCGGCGATGTCATAAGCGGCATCCCGATGGCAGATGTGGGCGTAGGTAGCCGCCGGGGTCGCGTGGGTCAGCTCGGTGGTGGTGACGGCCCCGACCGATTTGCCTGCCGCCTTGGCCAGCTCCAGGATGGTGGGCACCGGCTTGCCATTATCGCTGCTGCAATTGTTGACGGTTTTGTTGCCATTGACGTCTTTGCCGGGGGCGACGGCTTTGGTGTCGCTGCTCATGGCGATCACCTCGTTGTTCATCTTGACCCCGGTGGTGTAGGCCGCCATGGAGGGGGCCGAGTCGGTGGTCTGGGCATCGTTGGAGAAGGTCTTGATGCGGGCACTGCGCGGCAGTTTCATCATCTCCAGATTGCCCTCTTCTCCCACCTTGAACAGGCGGGTGGCGGTGAGCACGGTAGGCCCCATGCCATCACCGATAAAGAGAATGACGTTTTTGGCATCACCGGCCTGTGCCTGGGAGGTTGCGCCCAGTGCACTGAACAGGGCGGCGCAGACCAGCGTGTGCTTGATGGATGTGTTCATCTGTTTGCTCATGAAAGTGCTCCTTACAGCTTGGCCGCAGCCTTGATCTTGCCGAACACGGCGGTGTTGTCGAGTGAGCCATGGAAGCTGTCAGCCCCCTTGCCGATGGCGCCGAGGAAGACATCTGTGCCGCCGTGGGTCTCGTTGCCGATCTCGCCCACCTTGACCACCACTTCCTGGTGGTAGTCATTGGCGGAGACGGTGGCATCGTCGAGCGGGGCGACGCTGCTGCGCGGGCCATCCACCCGGTTGTAGCCGTTGCCAAAACCTATGATGGTGTAGGGCATGCCCTCGCTATCCTTGCTTGGCTCGCCAGTCTCGTAGTTCTTCACCAGCCCGAGTACGCCGGGGTTGTCGGCGGTGGTCTTGCCGGTGCGCTTGGCATAGCCGTTGAGCACGAGCGTATGGTCGTGGTCGGCGGTAACCACGATCAGGGTGTTTTTCAGCTCGGGGTCGCTCTTTTTCACCTCGTCGATGGCGGCCTTGATGGCGTTGTCGAAGGCGATGGTGTCCTGCAGCGCCCGCTTGGCGTTGGTGTCGTGCAGGGCGTGGTCGATGCGACCCCCTTCCACCATCAGGAAGTAACCCTTCTCCTTACCCTTGAGCTGCTTGATAGCGGCCAGGGTCATCTGGGCCAGTGACGGCTCGCTGGCGGGGCGGTCTAGGTCATATTTCATGTGGCTCGAACCAAACAGGCCCAGCAGCGGCTTACCCGCATCGGCCTTGTTCAGCTCATCCAGATTGCTGGCAAACTGGTAGCCCTTGGCCTGCATTTCGCTGATGAGGTTGCGGCCATCCTCCCGCTTGCCCTTGTCAGCTTTGGGCAGGAAGAAACTGCTGCCGCCACCGAGCACCACATCCAGCCCCTCCTTGAGGGCGCTGTTGTAGCCTTTGCCGCCCGGTACCAGCTGGACGGCGATATCCGCTTCCAGATCCCGGTTGCAGATATGGGCATAGGTAGCTGCCGGGGTGGCGTGGGTCACCCGGGTACTGGTTACCACGCCGGTACCGCGGCCATCGGCTTTGGCCAGCTCCAGCAGGGTAGTCACCGGCTTGCCGGCGCTCTTGCTGCAGTCGCTCTCATAGGTGGCGTCGCCGTCCATGCTGATGACGCCGTTGTTGCTCTTGACCCCGGTCATGTAGGCCGCCATGGAGGGGGCCGAGTCAGTGACCTGGGCATCGTGGGAGAAGGTCTTGATAAAGGCCGTCTCTGGCAGGGTATCGATGGTGAGATCACCCTCTTCGCCGACACCGTAGATGCGGGCCGCCGTCAGGGTGTTGAGGCCCATGCCGTCACCGAGGAAGAAGATGACGTTGGTGGGTTGGGCTGCGGGCTTGGTCGCCACCGTGTCATTGTCTGATTTGCAGCCGGCAGCCAGGGCGGCGCCGATCATCACTGCAAGTCCTGCCATTTTTCTCATTGGGGTTCGCTCCTTGTAAAACCTGAGCGCAGCCTAGAGGGGGCAGATGACACTTTTACTGACTATCGGTGACGGTTGTGTGAACAAATGATAAGAATGTTACATTATATCAATGTGTTATCTATCAGTTGAGCTGATTGGTCCGGTCGTTTCCGGCTGCTTTGTTTCGTCTCGACGGTTTGCTGATTTGCTGAGGTGATAGCTAGAATGACCTGTCAAAATGAGCCCGCAGCAGGTAAAATGCGCCCCCTTCGTTCGATGCCCGCGGCAGAGCGCCTGTTGTTCCATGCGCGCGCCCGCAGCCCCCACAGAGAGTAACGGATATGTCCATCAACTGGTTCCCCGGTCACATGCACAAGGCCCGCAAAGAGATTGCCGAGGTCATGCCCCAGGTCGATGTGATCATCGAGATGCTCGATGCCCGCATCCCCTTCTCCAGCGAAAACCCGCTGGTGCCCGAGCTGCGTGGTGATACCCCTGTGATCAAGGTGCTGAACAAGGCGGACCTGGCCGATCCGGCGATCACCGATCTGTGGGTGGCGCACATGGAAAAAGAGAAGGGGATCAAGGCGCTGCCGCTGACGCAACAAGAGCCGGAGAAGATCAAGCAACTGCTGACTCTCTGCCACGAGATGCTGCCGGAGCGCAATTTTGAGCTGCGCGGCGTGCGGGCGATGATCATGGGGATCCCCAACGTGGGCAAGTCCACCCTGATCAATACCCTGGCGGGGCGCATCATCGCCCGTACTGGCAACGAGGCGGGGGTGACCAAGTCCCAGCAGCGGATCAAGCTGGATAACAACGTCATCCTGACCGATACCCCGGGTTTCCTCTGGCCCAAGCTCAATCCGCCCTCCTGCGGTTATCGTCTGGCCATCACAGCGGCCATCAAGGACACGGTGTTCGACTATGCCGATATCGCCATGTTCGCAGCTGACTACTTCATCAAGGCCTATCCGGAGCGGATCAAGGCGCGCTACCAGATTGACGAGTTGCCCGAGACCGAGATCGAGCTGCTGGAGATGATCGCCCGCCAGCGGGCGTTTATGCGCAAAGGGGGGCTGGCCGACCTGCACAAGGCGTCCGAGATCCTGATCAACGAGTTCCGCTCCGGCTTGCTTGGCCGCATCTCGCTGGAGACGCCGGAGATGGTGAGCGTCGAGATTGTCGAAGCCGCGGCAGAAGCCGAGCAAAAAGCCAAAGAGAAGGCCGAGCGGGAAGAGGAGCGTCAGGCCCGCGCCCGTCGCAAGTACGCCCGCAAGCGTCAGAAATAATTATCCTCAGATGTCCCGAGCTTGCCTGACAACGAGCGAGCTTGTGTGACCGAGATGACGGAACACGAAGAGGCGACCCCAGGGGTCGCCTCTTCTGTTTTATCTAGAGAAATCTCCTCCCACTCTGATGGCGTGTCCGCGCCATATAAAGCCATGCCATCAGCCAAAACGATGGCGCGCCGTCTCAAACAGCGACATATGAAGCGGGATCAGCTGTCGCCAGTCGCGGCGATAGCCGCCACCGGGCACCGCCGCGATGGGCAACCCATGCTTGATTGCACAGCCAAATACCATGGCATCGCGCAGGCGAACCCCTGCATCGCTCAAGGAGAGATAACCAAGCTCGTCGGCATGATGCACATCGACGCCCGCCTGATAGAGGATGAGATCCGGCGAATAGAGCCGCAGTGCCAGCGAGAGTGCCTGTTGCAGTGTGGTGAGATAGGCATCGTCCGTCATGCCGCTTGGCAGCGGAAAGTCGAGGTGAGAGGCGGCTTTGTGATGGGGAAAGTTGTGCTCCCCATGAAGGGATAGGGTGATGATATCGCGCCGTCCGGCGCACAGGGCTGCACTGCCATCTCCTTGATGCACATCGAGATCGACGATCAGCACCTGTTCGCAGCGCCCCTCGTCGAGGCAAGCCTGCGCCGCAATCACCAGATCGTTGAACAGGCAAAAACCGCTGCCGTGATCGCGATGGGCGTGGTGATAGCCGCCGGAGATCTGCAAGCCGCATCCCTGCTCAAGAGCATGGCGGCTGGCGGCAACGGTGGCACCCACCGAGCGCAAGGTGCGCTCTATCAGAATGGGTGACCAGGGAAAACCGATCTTGCGGATGGCGCGATCTTCCAGCTGGCCGCTCAGGGCCGCCGCGACATAATCAGCATCGTGAATGCGACAGATTTGCTCCCGGGTGGCCGACGGCGCTTCGCCAAGGGGGTAACCCTGCACCTGCAAGCGCTCAAACAGCCCCTGATACTTGGCCAGCGGGAAGCGATGGCGTTCGGGCAGGGCCAGGGAGGAGTAGAGGGGGTGATAGAAAATATGCAGTGACATCAGGGCATTGTTCCATCGATGCAGAGATGAACCTGGATATGAAAAAGGGGAGCCAAGCTCCCCTTGTCATTCCCGACGGGTCAGGATGATGTTTCCGGATTACTGCTGCTGGATAACCCAGATCTGGAAGGCTTTGCGGGTTTCCGCATCGGCCTTGTTGTACCAGTTTTGCAGTTGGGTCAGGGCTTCCGGATTGCTTTGCGCCTTGCTGGGCGCGGCTTGGGCCGGTGCGCTGGCGGCAGCCATCACGGCAGCAGAGGAGACGGCAACGGTTTTGGGCTGGTTGAAAGCTTTGCCCATGTTGATCAGCTCTTGCTGATAGTCACGGGTCAGCTGGAAGCCCTCTACTTTCGGCATTACGAACTGTTCACTGCTCACTTGCTGTCCTGTGACCTTGTCTTTCAGCGCCACTTTCTGATCTTTCAGGAACTGTTTGGCTTCTGCTTCATTGCGGGGCTTTTTATAGTCCAGCACCAGCTGCTGATTGTCGGCTGCAGTGAAGTTCAGCACCAGCGGCTCGGCGGTCACCAGCTTGATTTCGTTACGGCTGGAGTAGTTGCCTTCAAAGGCGACGACCAACTGGTGCTTGCCGGCAGAGAGGGGGAAGGTGCTGGTTTTGTCGAGCAGCTGGGGGTTGATGGATTGGCCATCAATCAACTGCACGATGTAAGGGGTGGATACTTCCAGTTTGGCATCAGCCAAGGCGCTACCGGCCCACAACAGACCAGCCAGCGCCGGTACCAGAACAGTCAGTTTCATTTCATCTCCTTGAACAGTCAGGCGATTGCCCACTGAAAACAGGGGCTCATTTTTACAGGTTTGGTCTACTGCGGCAATGGCTCTTTCTGGAGGTGTATGTTCGTGCAGTTGTCAGTTCATTTATCAATAACGGCATGCTTATTTATTCGAACCGCCGTGTAAACGGGGGGAGGGCATCAAGTAACCCCTTGCCATAACGTTTGGTCAGTAGACGCCGGTCCAGAATGGTGACCCGTCCCCGATCGGCCTCTTTGCGGATGAGGCGGCCACAGGCCTGGATCAGTTTGCGCGATGCCTCCGGCACCGTCAGTTGCAGAAAGGGGTTGCCTCCTCGCTGCTCCACCCACTCGGCGGTAGCCTCCTCGACCGGTGAGTTGGGCACCGCAAAGGGGAGTTTGGTGATCACCAGATTGGTGAGGTAGTGACCCGGCAGATCCAGCCCCTCCGAGAAGCTGCCGGTACCAAACAGGATGCTGGCTTGACCGCCATCGCATTTCTGCTTGTGCAGGGTGAGCAGGGCATTGCGGGAGGCTTCCCCCTGCACCAGCAGTGACAGTCCCTTGGCTCGCAAGCCAACGGCCACCTCATTCATCTGGCGGTAGGAGGAGAAGAGCACCAGACTCGCCTCCTTGCCCGCCAGAATACGTGGCAGCACGCTGATGAGTTCATTGGTAAAGGCTGGTGAGTTGGGTTCGTGCTCCATCTTGGGCAGATAGAGCTCGGCTTTCTGGTAGTCAAAGGGGGAGCGCAGGCGCAGATAGCGGGTACCGTCGTGCTCCTTGAGCCCCACCTGATGGCGAAAATAGCTAAAGGAAGAGAGGGCGGTGAGGGTCGCTGAGACCAGTACGGCACCTAGACATTTCGACCAGAGCCACTCCTCCAGCAGATAGCCTACCTCAATCGGTGAGGCGTGCAGCCAGATATCGCCGTCATCGCTCTTGGCTATCCAGCGGGCGAGCGGGGTTTTGCCAGTCGGCACATGGCGCCCCAGCATCTCCCACAGGGCGCAGAAACTCTCCAGCCGTTGCAGATGAAAACCGCTCTCGGCCAGCAGGGGTTCGGCCTCCTTGCGGCGGATCTCGCCATCTTTCAGCGCTTCACCTATGGCCCCCTGCATCCGATCCAGCGCCCGCAGCGCCTTCTTGCTCGACTCCTTGAGATTCTCCGCCAGCATGGGTAGGGGATCCGGCAATACCCCTTCGACGAAGCGGTAGTGGGGTTCCGTGCCAAACAGCCGATCGTTGGCGCTGAGCCACTGCTCGACCGCCTTCAGATCGGGCTGGATGGTGGCCAGCGCATCCTGCAGTTTGAGTTGGGGGTCGAGCAGGCTCTCCTTATTAAGCGTCCGCGCCAGCTTGCCTGCACTTTGTACCAGCTTCTCCAGCCAGCGGCGCGAGCCTTTGACGCTGGCCGATGCCGCGCCGTGATCCCGGGCGATGGTGGGCAGGTGATGGGCCTCATCCAGCACATAGATGCACTCATCAGGGGGCGGCAGAATGATGCCGCCGCCCATGGTGAGATCGGAGAGCAGGAGTGCATGGTTGACGACCAGCACATCGGCGCTCTCCATGTCGTTGCGGGCGCGATGAAAGGGGCAGTGCTGGTGATGGCTTAGCGCCTTGTTGCAGGTGTGGCGGTCTGCAGCGATGCGATCCCAGCAAGTGTCGGGAATGGGCTCCGGCCAGTTGTCCCGATCCCCGTCCCACTTGCCATTGGTGTAGGTCTGCCACAGCGCCTGGTAGCGATCCTTGTCGCTGTCCGATGGTTTGGATTTGCTCAGACTGCCAAAGTCGAGCTCGAAGTTGGCCATCTCGGCGCCACTGGCTGCCTGCTCCAGCAGATGCTCGCAACAGTAGCGTTGACGCCCCTTGACCAGCATAAAGCGAAACGGCAGCTCGCTGTGGCGGTGGTAAAAAGGAAGGTCTTTGTGGATCAGCTGCTCTTGCAGGGCCACTGTGGCGGTGGAGATCACTAGCTTCTTCTGGGTGAGTCGCGCCACCGGAATGGCGCCCTGCGCATAGGAGAGGGATTTGCCGATACCGGTGCCCGCTTCGGCAACCAGAATACGGCGTTGTTTGTCGTACTCGCCGGTCAGGGTTTTGGCTATCTCGGCCACCAGAAAGTTCTGCTCTTTGCGCGGTACAAAACCGGGTAATCCATCCGAAATCTGGCGATAGGTTTGACGAATGGTTGCTTTGAGGCGAGTAGAGAGCATGAAGAGAAGGCCAGTTAGGGGTTAATAGAAGGACAAGGATACCCGCAACCCCTCGGTGAGGTCGAGGCAACAGCCATTATCACGGCAGTTTTACGCTGATCAGACCACTTTGGTTGTTTATCAGGTATTTAGCGTTATTTGCATGCAAAATAGACTATTTGAGTCCAAATAATCAGCAGGATTCATTGTAAACGTTTTCCTTTTGCCTTGCCGTCAGGTGAGACTTGGCTCACATTTTTGCCTCCATGACTATGGTTTGCGTAAAAAGTTCCAAGTTTTTTCATTGCGGTTCAAAAAATCCGGTGCTAGTCTCGGCGGCATAGTGATGCAAAGAACATCGCTAACACAGGGAATAACAACAACTTAGTGTTTAATTACAGTAGGCATTGGAAACTATGAAAAAGACAATTCTGGCTATTGCTATTCCGGCTCTGTTTGCATCCGCCGCTAACGCCGCAGTGATCTATGACAAAGACGGTACCACTTTCGACGTATACGGCCGTGTACAGGCTAACTACTACGGTGAGCACGATGATACCGATGGCGAGCTGATTGGTTCTTCCCGTCTGGGCTGGTCCGGTAAAGTTGCTCTGAACAACACTTGGTCCGGTATCGCCAAGACCGAGTGGCAAGTTGCTGCTGAAAACTCCGACAAGGGCAGTGACGGTAAGTCTAGCAAGTTCGATGCTCGTCATATCTATGCAGGCTTTGACGGCACCCAGTACGGTAAAATCATCTTCGGTCAGACCGACACTGCTTTCTACGACGTACTCGAGCCGACCGATATTTTCAACGAGTGGGGCGATGCGGGTAACTTCTATGACGGTCGTCAGGAAGGCCAGGTTATCTACTCCAACACCTTCGGTGGTTTCAAAGGTAAAGTTTCCTACCAAACCAATGACGACGTAGCGGTCAAGATCACTGACGTTGGTCAGAAGGTCAAAGAAGATGCCATCTTTGGTTCCGACGTTAAGCGTAAGAAAGCTTATGCCGTTGCCGCCGGTTACGATTTTGACTTCGGCCTGGGCTTCAACGCCGGTTATGCCTACTCCGACCTGCAAAACAAAGTTAATGGTCAGACTGGTAAGAAAGACGAGTGGGCTATTGGCGCGCACTACGCTATCAATGGCTTCTATTTTGCCGGTGTTTACACTGAAGGCGAAGTGAAGAACAAGAGCCTGGGTCTGAAAGATGACGGCCGTGGTTACGAGCTGGCTGCTTCTTACAACGTAGATGCTTGGACCTTCCTGGCTGGTTACAACTTCAAAGAAGGCAAGGCCAACGCTCAAGCTGCCGGTTCTACTTACAAGGATCTGGTTGACGAGACCCTGCTGGGTGTTCAGTACGCTTTCACTCCGAAGCTGAAAGCTTACACCGAGTACAAGATCCAGGGTATCGAGAAGCATGACGACGAGTGGACTGTTGCTCTGCAGTACAACTTCTAATAAGTTGAACAAGAGTAATATCCAGGCTTGAGTCTTTGACCAGGCTACAAATGGCCGAGATAATTTCTCGGCCATTTTCTTTTTTGGCGACAGCGGATTGGCGCCATGATAAATCGCCGGATTGCTGTGTTAAGTGATCTTTGGCAAACCATTTGTCTCGGTTAATCTCTCCTGCTTCCTGCTTCCTGCTTCCTGCTTCCTGCTTCCTGCTTCCTGCTTCCTGCTTCCTGTTTATCTCTTTGATGGGGAGTGCACCGTTCTCCTTTGCGTCGTATAGCCTTGCTCGCAGCAGTTTGGTTTGACCGTTAGAGTCTGGCAGCCCTTGCAAGGGGCGGTGCTATTTGCGCGGATTGCGTGGATATTGAGGGGGCATACTTGCTGGATGTGAGGCAGCGCCAGGGGAGGGTATTGAGGCCAGTCAGCTGTGGGGGCTCGACGTAGGGCCGAGCGTGACTGACGTCAGTGTTTAAATCGGTAACAAATAAAATGGGAAGATGCCCAGGCATCTTCCCATTCTGGCGATATGAGGTAGCTGCTTTTGCAGGATCAGCCGTGTTGGCGGCGGTCGTTGGCCTGGGCGAGCAGCATGCGGCTTTCACGCAGGAACTGGTCGGCATGCTCGCCGAAGAAACCGGAAACTTGCGAGAATGCGTTGATGAAACCGTCCCTGTCTCCTCGCTCCAGCAGCCCCAGTGCTTCGCCGAAGTTTTGGTAGTAGCGACGGATCATCGCCAGGTTCTGCGGTGACGACAAAATGATGTCGGCATAGAGGTGGGGATCCTGGGCAAACAGCCGCCCCACCATGGCGAGCTCCAGCCGGTAGATGGGGGAGCTCAAACTCAGCAGGCGATCCAGATTGGCCTGCTCCCGGGAGAGGTGCCAGCCATAGGCAAAGGTGGCGAAGTGACGCAGTGCCTGAATGAGGGTCATCGCCTCATCGTGGGCCTTGGCTTCCACCTGTTGCAAGCGGGCGCCCCAGATGGTCATCTGCTCCAGCAGCCATTGGCTGGCGGCGGGGTCACGACCCTGGCAGCAGACGATCACCTGCTTGGCGAGACTCGCCACATCCGGCCCGAACATGGGGTGCAGTCCCAGTACCGGCCCCTGATGTACCGCCAGCATATGTTCGAGCGGCGCCGCCTTCACGCTGGTGACATCGACCAGCAGGCAGTGGGCGGGCAGGTTGCCGAGGCGATCGATGATCTGGCAGGTGATATCGATGGGCACCGCCACCATCACCAGACCGGCTCCGGTGAGGATCTCGTCAGCGCGCGGCCAGTCGGCTTGTTCCAGCGTCTCGACCCGATAGCCTGAGAGGCTGAACATATGGCCGAACAAGCGGCCAAGCTGGCCCTGACCACCGATGATGACCACCTTGCCAAGATCCGGCTTTATGCATTTGAAGCCTGTATCTTTCTCGCTAGCATAAGATTCGCGCATCACCCGGCGCAGCACGTCTTCGATGAGATCGCCGGGCACCCCCAACTGCTCGGCCTCGGCGCGGCGGCGGGCCAGCATGCTCGCTTCCCGCTCCGGTGCATAGATGGGCAGGCCGTGGCGGCTCTTTACCTCACCCACTTCTCCCACCAGGGCCAGACGGGCGGCCAGCAGATCGATCAGCTGCTTGTCCACCGCATCTATCTTGTCCCTGAGTACATTCAACTCTTCAGCCATATCCAGTCCCTGCTGGCGCCGCGAGCGGCGGCGCCCTGAAATTCAAGATGCAACAAGGTATCACGGCGTGAGCGGTTTGATGCCACCACTAGTGATACCTCGATTGTTCAATAGGTTACGACAAGATACCACGGCTTACCGTGCAGTTCTGCCCTTGAGAGGCCCAGCCAGCTGGCTGTGGCAGCGGGCCAGCAGCGCGTCCGTGGTCTCCCAGTCGATGCAGGCATCTGTGATGGAGACGCCGTAGCGCATGTCGCACTTGGGCTGTTCGCTGGACTGGTTGCCCTCGAACAGGTTGGATTCGAGCATCACCCCTATGATGGAGCGGTTGCCCTCCTGGATCTGGTGGATCACGTTGTCCGCCACCTTGGGCTGCAGACGGTGATCCTTGCTGGAGTTGCCGTGGCTGCAATCCACCACCAGGCCGGGCAGCAGGCCCGCTTTCTCCAGCGCCTCTTCCGCCAGCGACACGTTGACCGAATCGTAGTTCGGGTGCTTGCCGCCGCGCAGGATCACGTGGCCATCCGGGTTGCCCTGGGTCTGCAGCAGCGCGACCTGGCCCTGCTGGTTGATCCCCATGAAGGCGTGGGGGCTGGAGGCCGCCTGCAACGCATTGATGGCGGTGCCCAGGTTGCCGTCGGTGCCGTTCTTGAAGCCGACCGGCATGGAGAGGCCGGACGCCATCTCCCTGTGGGTCTGGGATTCGGTGGTGCGGGCACCGATGGCCGACCAGGAGAAGAGCTCCGCCAGGTATTGGGGGCTGATGGGATCCAGCGCCTCGGTGGCCAGGGGCAGCTCCAGCTCGGCGAGCCAGCAGAGCAGCTCGCGGGCCCGGTGCAGCCCCAGCTCCACATCGAAGGTGCCGTCCAGGTTCGGGTCGTTGATAAAACCCTTCCAGCCGACCGTGGTGCGCGGCTTCTCAAAGTAGACCCGCATGACAATGTAGAGAGAATCCTGATAGGCATCATGCAGCGCTTTGAGTCTGGTTGCGTACTCTTTGGCGGCGTCCATGTCGTGGATGGAGCAGGGACCACAGATCACCAGCAGACGGTGATCGCGACGGTGGATGATGTCGGCGATGGTGTTGCGGGCCCCTTGCACGAATGCCAGCGCACGATCGGAGATGGGCAGTTTCTCCTTGAGCTGGGCAGGCGTGATCATCACTTGTTCGGACTGGATATGTATATTGTTCAGGGGATCTCGTTGCATAGCCTCTTCGCCTCGTCAGAGTCAGCACACTGGTTTTGATACTACCAGCTGTAATTTTAAGTTTACGAAAGTACCGCTTTCGTTACGAATGGTCATCACAATACCAAGTAAATGCCAACTTTCAAGTGTGAATATGGAATTTAATAGCCTTTTGGCAATATGAAAGTACTGCTCATCGCCAAAGGTTTGGATTAACTGCCAAATTTGTCCATGAAAAGCTACTGCTGTAATTATATATTTACAGCCTAAAAAGGGGAGGTCGAATGGCGGGGGGCAAGTGGCTATAAAAAACGGGAGCCTGCAAGGGCTCCCGTTTTTTGTCGCGATAACAGTGCTGGTCGGAGAGTTATGCCGGTACGGCCTGCTCTACAGCCTGCTTGCGCGCCGTTTTTGCCAGTGCATCCAGCATGGGCTTGGTGACCAGTACGATCCCCTGTTCGGATCGGTGGAAGCGGCGGGCATCTTCATCGGCGTTCTCACCGATCACCATCCCTTCCGGCAGCTTGCACCCCTTGTCGATCACTACCCGACGCAGCCGGCAGCCGGCACCGATCTCCACACCCGGGAAGATCACGGCTTGATCCAGAGTGCAGAAGGAGTCGACTCGTACATTGGTGAAGAGCACCGAGCTCAGGATGAAGGAGCCGCTGACGATGGTGCCGCCCGAAAACATCGAGTTGATGGTCATGCCGTGCTGACCGTTTCTGTCCTGCACGAACTTGGCGGGAGGGGTCATGTTCTGGCTGGTCCAGATGGGCCACTCCTGATCGTAGATATCCAGCTCCGGCGTGACGGAGGCGAGATCCATGTTGGCTTCCCAGAAGGAGTCCACGGTGCCCACGTCGCGCCAGTAGGGACGGCGATCCGGACAGCAACCGACACAGGACATGCCAAACGGGTGAGCGAATGCAGTACCCTCTTTCACCACGCGGGGGATCACGTCCATGCCGAAATCGTGATGGGACTGTGCGTTGGCAATGTCCTCTTCCAGCAGTTGGTAGAGATATTCGGCATCAAAAATATAGACGCCCATGGAGGCCAGCGCGGTGTCGGCCTTGCCCGGCATGGCTGGCGGGTTGGCGGGCTTTTCGACGAAGGCGTTGATCTTGCGATCATCATCCACAGCCATTACCCCGAAGGCGCTTGCTTCACTGCGTGGCACCTCGATGCAGGCTACAGTCACCTTGGCACCCATATTGACGTGGTCGAGCAGCATGGCGGCGTAATCCATCTTGTAGATGTGATCGCCTGCCAGCACCACCACATATTTGGGGGCGTGATCGCGGATGATATCCAGATTCTGGTAGACCGCATCGGCGGTACCTCGATACCAGTTCACCTCATCCACTCGCTGCTGGGCAGGGAGCAGATCGATAAATTCGTTCATCTGGTAGCGCAGGAAAGACCAGCCGGACTGGAGATGGCGCAACAGGCTGTGGGATTTGTACTGGGTCACGACACCGACCCGACGAATGCCGGAGTTGATGCAGTTGGAGAGCACGAAATCGATAATGCGGAATTTGCCGCCGAAATGGACGGCAGGCTTGGCACGGTTGTCGGTTAACTGTTTGAGGCGACTACCCCGCCCTCCTGCGAGTACCAGAGCCATGGTCTCGTTCAGCAACTGTCTGGCTTTTGCTGTATTGGCAGGTTGTAACAACATCTCATATCCCTTTGTAGATAAATCACTACAATGTTGCCTCCTTTGAACCCTCAAGAAAGTGCTTTCAGTCACATTTCAGGGTTTTTGACGTAATAAAATGACCTTTTTGTTATTAAAAATGACGGATTGATCCGTCATTGCTTTCAATATGGTCAGTTGTCAATTGAGGCGACTTGGCCAGTAACAGGAGCGACGGGGATTGGCGGGGGAGGGTAGAAAAAGCCCCTGCCAATGGTTGGCAAGGGCATAGTTGGTAGAGGCTCGATTAGCCGACTCTGGATAGCAAGGGTCAGGCTGCGTTGGCCACTGGCTCCTCGCTCTTTTTCTGATAGGCCTGCGGGGTGAGGCCCAGCAGCTCCTGCACGGTCGAGGCAACGGTAATAGAGGAGACGGTGCCTACCAGGATCCCGGCAAACAGGGTGAAGGAGAAGCCGTAGAGAGCGTCACCGCCAAACAGCAGCAGCGCGCCCACGGTAAACAGGGTGGTGCCCGAGGTGATCATGGTGCGACTGAAGGTTGCCCTGATGGCCACATCGGAGCATTCGTGGATGCCCATCTGGGTACGCGAGCTCAGCAGATCCCGCAACCTGTCCGAGATGACGATGCTGTCGTTGAGGGAGTAGCCGATCACCGCCATCAGACCGGCGATGATGTTCAGATCGAATTCGATCTGAAAGAGTGACAGCAGCCCCAGCGCTACGATAGCGTCATGGACCACCGAGAGCAGGATGCCGATGGCCTGACGCCACTCGAAGCGAAACGCCAGATAGGCCGACATCGCCAGCGAAGCGACCAGCACGGCCAGCATACCCTGCTGGAACAGCTCGGCACCCACCTGAGGACCGACGATGGTGGTGCGCAGCAACTCGACCGGCATCCCCAACTGCTGGGTCAGCATGGTGGCGAGATCTGCCGCGGGCCAGGGCAGTTCGTGGGGAGGCAACTTGATCAGCCACTCGCCGGGAATACCGGCCGAGCTCAGCTCAACGGCTCCCGCCAGCGGGGAGACCAGCATGGCATTGAGCTCATGGGCCTCTTTCAGGGTCTGGATATGAAACTCCAGCAGGATCCCGCCGGTAAAATCGAGCCCCAGTGTCAGGCCGTTCACCAGCAAGATGGCGACGCTGGCCACGGTCAGCAGGATGGAAGCCCACAGGCCGATATAACGCCAACGGGTCAGCCCCATGGCAACGATCATTCTCAACATAATTCTCTCCTTGGCCAGCCAGCATCAGGCTGTTGGCCCATCACGACGTGTCGCGACACGCCGGGAAATAGTGTTCTGCTTTGGCCGCTCCGGCCATATCCATGGCCGATGGCGCAGCCAAAGCCGCTCATCAGAGGGATTGCTGTCCCGTTACACCTTCAGCGTGCGCTCGTTGCTGCGTCCCCACAGGGGATTGATGATGGCGCGCGTTCCCCAGATCCCGGTGATCATGCTGGAGAGCAGACCCAGAATGAGGGTGATGGAGAAGCCCTGCAGCGGCCCGGAGCCGATGGAGTAGAGCACCACGGCGCAGATGAGGGTGGTGATGTTGGCATCGAAAATGGTGTGGAAGGCCGAGCGATAGCCAAAGTCGATGGCGTTGGCCAATGAGCCCCCTTCTCGCAGACGGTCCCTGATCCGCTCGAAGATCAGCACATGGGTATCCACCGCCATGCCCACCGTCAGCACCAGACCGGCGATCCCCGGCAGGGTCAGCACGGCGCCCGGCAGCACTGCCAGCATGCCGACCTGCATCAACAGGTTGGCGACCAGCGCCGTGATGGCAACCCAGCCGAATTTGCGGTACCAGGCCATCATAAACAGCATCATGCCTGCCATGCCGAAGGCCAGCGCGGTGAAACCCGCCTCGATATTCTGCATCCCCAGCGTCGGGCCTATGCTGCGTTCTTCCAGGATCTTGAGAGGGGCGGTGAGGGCACCGGCGCGCAGCAGCATGGCCAGCTCTTGTGCTTCCGGCAGACTGCCAATGCCGGTGATGCGGAACTGGTTGCCAAGGGCGGTCTGGATGGTGGCGACGTTGATCACCTCGCTCTGGGCGCGCAGTTTGCCCTGGGCATTGGTCTTGTACTCGGTGAAGACGGTCGCCATCGGCTTGCCCACATGCAGGCGGCTGAACTGGTTCATCTTGCTGCCACCCAGGGTGTCAAGCACGATATTGACCTGGGGCTGGCCCATCTCGCCCATATTGGCGCGGGCATCGACGATGTGCTCGCCGGTGAGTACCGGCTTGCGCGCCATGCCGACGGCCTGACCGTTGCGATCGGCGATGTAGAAGTGGCTGTCGGCTTTGGCCTCGTAGAAGGCCAGCGAGGCGGTGGCCCCGATCACCTCTTTCGCCTGTTTGGGGTTATGTACCCCGGGCAGTTCGATACGGATACCATCCTGCCCCTGACGCACCACCGAGGCCTCGACGATGCCGAGCTCGTTGATCCGTTTTTTCAGGATCGACAGGTTCTGGGTCACGGCGTTGTTGACCAGCAGGGTACGCTCCGCCTCGCTCAGCACCAGTTTCAGATCATTGCCGGAGCGGGTCAGCTTCCACTGATCCTGACGGGTACCGGCACTCTCCTTGATGATGGCGAGCCAGCTCTCCTGTTCGGCCACCTCCGGCAGGGTGACGGCTACGGCGCCCTGTGCGCTGCGCGTGACGCTGGCGCCGCGCAGGTTGGCTTCACGGAAGCGGGTGCGCAGGGTATCCACCAGATTCTTGGTCTGATTGTCGATGACAAAGTCCACGTCCACCCCGATAAGCAGCTGGGAGCCGCCACGCAGGTCCAGTCCCAGCTTGATGGGATCGGCGCCGAGGCGGGTGATCCAGGTCGGCGCGTTGGAGTGAAACTCCAGGGTCAGGGCGGCACTGTCGACCCCTTGCTGCTCCAGCAACTGCTTTGCGCGCTGCTGCTCGCCCTGGCTGGCAAAGACCAGCTCGACCCGCTCAGGTTGCTCAATGACCTTGAGCGGGGTCAGGTGCTTGTCGCTCAGCAACATCTGTTGCTGGGGGGTCAGGCGCTGCTGTCCGTGCAGGCCGAGGGAGGGCTGCTCACCAAAAAAGGTGGGCAGGGAGTAAAAGGTAAAGGTCAACAGCATCAACAGCAGCAGTGCGTACTGCCACTTGCTCATGTGGTTGAGAACGGTGCGATTGCTCTTTCTCATGGCAAACAAGCCTCTGTCAGGAGAATGGTGCCCGGGCCGATAGCAACAAGGCTCGGCAAGGCGCAAAAAATGGGATGCATCAAATGCGGATCAGGCAGTTGCCGGATCCGTAAGGAAGAGGAGATGAGCAAACAGTGGATGTGCCAGCCCCTCCGGGGTCAGGCGCTCAGATAGCTCTGGGTGAAGCGGTATTGCAGATGTTGGCGCTGTAGATGGCGCCGGTGGATCGCGCCAAAGCGATCGCGAAAACTCTGTTTGTGATAGAGCTCGGGGGCCAGCATCAGCCAGCCAAGCAGCAACAGCAGGATGGCCTGGGCCGACCAGCTCTGGATCAGCTCGTAGACCACACTCTTGGGCTGGTTGTCACTGCGCAGGGATTGTTCGAGACGCAGCAGGTGATTCTGATGGCTGCCAACAAACTTGATGATGCCATCATCGCTGTCGCTAAGCTGATTGAACACCTGAGTCTGCTGCTGTTCACTCTGGGGAGATGCGGGTAGCAGCGGGCCTTCCATTCGGGCGATGGAACAAAGCAGGGTGAGGGCGATAACCAGAGTGACCAGCACCAGTTTTACTTTGTCGATAAGGCGCAAAAAGTTAATTCCCGATAAATAGGAAGGGCAAACTACCATAAGCGCCCGGTTTGAACAAGGTTGCCCCGGGCACATGGCACCATTCGGTGCTGGCTGTCAGCTGCCGCTCATCTGCTTGAAGTCGCGGGCATAACCCTTGAGCAGGGAGTAGAGATGGGCCCGCTGGGAGATATCCAGCGACTGGCTCATGGCGCTCAGCCAGTTGACGGTACGCTGGCGCGACTGTTCGGTATAGCCGGTAAAGCGGCCATCCATCAGCCCATCCCCTTCGGCCAGCAGGTCAGTCAGCTCGCGGGTAAAGTCGGGACTCTGGCGCTGCTTCATCAGCCTGTCCAGCTCCTGGGTCCAGGACTCCTGAAACTCGAGCCAGGGGGGCATTAGCTCGTATTGCCATTCGGCCCACTGGGCCACCAGTGGCGCCTGTGCCGGTTTCACCTCACCAATCCAGAACTCGAGCCGCTTGTTCATCTTGTCGCGAAACTCCGCCAGCATCTGCTCTTTGGGCTCAGTGGCAAAGTCCTTTTGCCGTTCCTGTTGCCGCTTGACCCGATCGGTCATAAAGCGGGCCACCTGCTCGTCGGTCAGGGTGCGCGCCAGCCTGACGGCACGGGGGATAGTGTTTTCCAGCGTGCGGGTCAGGCTCTGCTGCACCGCATCTAGGTTGGTCGAGATCTGCTCCGGCGTCATGGGGCTGGCCACCGCCTTGGCCAGTGCATCGAGATCCCTGGCGTAGCGCGGCAGCTCGTGCTGGCGGTGCCAAGCCATCAGCCCCTTCACTTCGCGGCTGAGCAGATCCTTCTGCGAATAGGAGAGGGCAAAGTAGTCATCCAGCTGCCAGATGATGGCGGTATCGAGCCAGTAGTAGATCACCCGGGTGGAGCAGCCGGTCAGCAGCAGGCCGATCAGCAGCAGACCCCAGGTTTTCGGCTTGTGCCAGCGCACCTTGTTTATCATCTGTTACTCCAGTCGTTGCCGGTTGATGGCGATCAGGGTGTCATAGTCGAGTGAGGGCTGTTGCTCTGTCATCAGCAGGGCCCAGAGCAGGCCGATATAGTCGACCCAGGGTAAAAATGCCTCGCTCTGAAAATCGGGCCACTGGTGGCGCGGCAGGGCCTGCAGATAGTGCGCTTCCAGCTCGTCGCGCCGCTCGGCGGGCCACTCATGGGTGCGCTGGATGCTGGCGAGCTCAAAGCCGGGGTGACCTGCCGCGCCATACTCCCAGTCGATGACCCAGGGTTTGCTTCCCAACAAGTTAGCCGGATTGAGATCATGGTGGCAAGGGCGCCAGCAATCATTTGGCTCACTGCTGGCGAGCAAGCCCCGCTCCAGGGCGGGCAGCCAGGAGGGAATGTGGGCCAGTCGGGCGCGATAGCCCGCGGCGTGGGCTCGCACCGCCATCACCACCTCAGGCAGCGGCAGGCGATGGAGCTTGCGCAGCACCTCAGCCAGCAGACGGGGCTGATCGGCTTCCGGTGGTGCCGCGAGCACCCAGTTTGGCTCATCGCACCATTCGAGCAGCATCAGACCGCTGGCGGGATCGCCATAGTGGCAAGGCAGCGCCAGCCCTTCGGCCATTGCCCCCTGATAAAGCTGCCACTCGGTGGAGCGGTCGATGCCAAGGCGCAGCGGATCGGGGTGCCCTTGACGCAAAAAGTAACTGCGCCCCGAGGGGAGGCGCAGTCGATAGTTGCAGTTGGTCAGGCCTAACCCGAGTGGTTCCAACTGCCCCTCCCGCCAGGGGGCGGGCAGGCTGGCCAGTAGCGGATCACAGTTGCCTGTCACCAGGAGCCTGTTACCAGCCAAAGGTGGATTTCTTCGCCTGTTTGCGGATCTCTTTCTGATCGGCCCATAGCAGTTCGCCGTTTTGCAGGTCCATCAGGTTCATGGTCATCTGGTAGTAGACATCCTTCACCTTGCCATTGTCCTTGACGATGCTGGCGAGGTTGCCATAGACCATGTAGCGGGCACCAGTCTGCTTGCCAAGCCGCACCATGGAGGCAGGATCCACCATGCCGCTGCTCTGCTGGTATTCGAGCTGCTGCTTGACGGCGGCCACCTTGCTCATGTCGACGAAGCGGAACTTGCCGGCCCGCAGCAGCTTGGTGCGGATGGTGTCGGTGATGGCTTCGGTATCGATGTGCTCGGAGGTCTTGTTGCGGATAGAGTCCATAAACATCACCGGACGACCGCCTGCGGTGATCTCGCTGGTGGCAGGGGAGGCGAGCATGGAGTCCGCCATCTTGTCGGCGATGGCCTGCAGGTCGCTTGAGCCGTAATCGACGGTGACGGTTTCGGTTTCAGTGGGATCGCCATAGCTGACGGTAGTGCTGGAGCAGCCGCCCAAGAGCAATGCAGAGGTCAGGATCAGCAGGGCATGATTCATTTTCATCAGTAGGATTCCTCAATCACTTCGCGTACGTAAATCCGGTAACCTTGCGCCGCCGGGCTGGGCGCCAGGGCCGAGAGGGTGCGGGTCTGATAGCCATGCAGCTTGATGGGGGTCCAGCCGCGGCCATCGCTGGCGACCTCCTGACCGGCCTCATCATACCAATAGAAGATATATTGCAGCTTGTTATCGCTGCGCTGGGTGCTGGCAGCGGCCACATTGACCTGCAGCAGGCCATTTTGCTGGCGGCGGCTCAGCTCGGTCAGGGTGACGTTGACGTTTTGATGCTGCTCTGCCACTGGTGCACCGCCCGCCGGGCCATAGAGCGCCACGCCGGAGGTGTTGGTGGCGCAGCCGGTCAGCAGCAGCGCGAGCCCGAGGGCCAACCCGTATGCTTTCATCTTGCTCTCCTTAATCGGGGTGAGTGGGGCCGCGAGTGTGCCTGCCCGGTTAATTGTCTTGCTCATCTCTCTTCGCCGTCTGCTCAGAGCGGCATCACCCTGGTGGTCAGACCGGCGCCGAGGCGCTGTACCCAGACCAGGGTTGTGCGGCCCTTGTGGATGGTGAGCGGCAATTGCCGCTGCGCTGCCCCCGCGCCCAGGGTGAGATTGATTTCACCTGCCGGCACCATCCCCTGCCAGCTCGATGCCTGCGCTGGCAGCGTCAGCCAACTGCGGGTATCGGCCCGCTCCGAGAGGGTGTTGAAGATCCCCACCAGAATATTGCCCACATCCCCTCCCTCTTTGGCGGCGGTGCGGCGCATCTGCTCCTTGGCCACCAGTCGCAGCGCCTGGCGGGTCAGCATGCCGGGCAGCCGCTCCTGCAGATCTTTGGCGGCCAGCGCTTCCAGCCTGACCAGCTCGCTGGTCTGCTCGACCCGCTTGCCGACTTCCACCGTCAGCGGGCCGGTGTCGCTGGCCCGATTATCGTAATAGGGGATGGCGACGGTAAAGGTGCGAAAATCGCCGCGGGAGGTGGAGATGGGGAGCGGCAGGAACAGTTCGCGCCGTGCCGGGATCAAACCATCTTCAAACAGCACCACCAGCTGGCCTTGATCTTTTGCAAGCGGCGGCGCTTTGCGGCCTATCTTTTTCTCGGTCTCGCGGATCTCGTCCGGTGAGCCACGCAGCCGCGCCAGACGCAGCAAGGCATCTTGCAGGCTGCGGTTGTCCGGTGCTATCTGGTAGCCGCGCTGATAGTCGACCCAGGCATCGTTGAGATCCCCGGCCGCCTCATAGAGCACGGCGGAAAAATAGAAGGTGTAGGCGTTCTGAAAACCGTTTTTGACCTTGCCGATCAACCGGTCGAGATCCGGTGCGCCGCGCGACATCAGCTGGCGCATCTCGCCTTCTGCTTCGACCTCTTCGCTCTCATCCTTCGCCTTGCGCACCTCATCGGCTCGCCGTTTCAGGGCCTGTTCCTGCACCTGATTGGCCCGACGCACCTCCACCAGGGCGCCATTGGCATCACCCCGTTGCAGATAGTTGAGTGCCAGATAGTGATGCAGCATGGTGCGTTCGTAATCGGGAGTACGATAGGCCATCGACTGATCGTTAGTGAGCAGACTGCCCACCTGATCCAGACCGTGGCTCAGCCGGTATTCGGCCTGATTGTCTTCCCACTGAAGGCGGCTGTCGGCGGCGGTGAACGCCTGCTTGCTGCCCGCATCCTGACCCGCCAGCCAGGCGATGCGCCCCTCTTCAAGGCGATCGAGGATAAAGGTGTCATCGCCTAGGGTGGAGTCGCGCACCTCGGGCAGCGCTTCGGCGGCATGGCCCAGCAGCAGCTGGTTGCGCAGCGGCACCATCTGATCGGAGTAGGAGACGAACATGTCTTGCCAGCGGGAGGCGCAGCCCCCCAGCAACAGCAGGGCGCCGCAGAGCAACAGGGCGCTGCGGCAGGTTGAGGCGTTGCGATTCATTACAGGCTGAGCAGCGGTCCCAACGGCTCGCCGCCGACCAGATGCATGTGGATGTGGTAGACCTCCTGCCCGCCGTGGCGGTTGCAGTTCATAATGAGGCGGTAGCCATCTTCGGCGATGCCCGCATCGCTTGCCAGCTTGCGGGCCACGGTGAACATCCGGCCAAGGGCCAGTTCATGTTCGGCTTCCACGTCATTGACGGTGGGGATCAGCACATTCGGGATGATCAGGATATGGGTCTTGGCCTTGGGCTGGATATCCCGGAATGCGGTGACCAGATCGTCTTGATAAAGGATGTCGGCAGGGATCTCTTTACGGATGATTTTGCTGAAAATGGTTTCTTGCGCCATGGCTAACTCCCTTATATGAAAAAGAAAATTGAACTTGCATCCCAAGCGGCTCCCGAAAGAAGGCGAGCAGCGCGTCAAGTGTGACACAAGCCGAGATTTGACACAGCTGATGTCCCATTCCCTTCAGTTATTGTTAAGAATACCGATAGCCAGAGGGACGTCATCTGCAGCGCCTGTTCAGGGGTCTGCAGGGTATCAAAAGGACGGGGTACTCAGGCAAGGGACTTTTGCATATACAGCGGGACAATAATGAAACAAACAATGTCGGATCTCTCCATCTTGCAGCGAGTCTACCTTGGCTTCGCGATCCTGGTGGCCGTGATGGTGGCCAGTTCACTACTCACATTTCGTAGTCAGAATACTCTGGGGGGAGCGCTGGAACAGGTGACCCGGCAGTCTATGCCGCTGGTGATTGCCAGCAGCCAGACCCAGATCACCCTGCTCAGTGCCAACAAGTGGCTGGGGGATGTGCTCACCGAGCAGGACCCCAAACAGCTGCCTGCCGAAGTGGCCGAACTGAAACAGGCCAAGGCCGCGGTGGGCAAGAGCCTCGATGCCTTGCGCCAGCAGGTCGCCCACCACCCCGAACTGCAAGGGGAGATGGGCACTCTGAGCCAGCAGGTCGACAGCTACCTGCAACTGACCGATACCCTGCCGGGCGAACACGAGGCGCTGCTCACCCGATTGCACAAGGTCAATCTGGCCAAGGGGCAGTTTCAGGTCAGCTTGCCCCAGTTCAAGAAGAGTCTGGGGGACATGATGATCACCATCGACGACAGCTTCATCAAGATGCTCTCCGAGACCCTGACCACCAAGCTCTCCGCTATCGAACTCTCCACCATGGATGCCCTCAATCAGAGCATTCCGGCCCCCATTGAAGCCGCGCTCAAGCGCAACAGGATGCAGATGGAGGGGTTCAACAGCACCATCAAGGATCTGCAGGGTGAGCTCAAGGATTTCGACAACAACATGGGTCACTACGTCCACGGTTTCGTGCGCGATACGACCGGTAATGAAGGTGTACTCGCCCAGTATCTGACGCTGATGCAACAGCAGGAGCAGATGCGGGAGAAGAGCAAGCAGGCGAGTGCGCTCATCGTGGCAATTCAGGATCGGCTTGAGCGGGTCACCTCTCAGAGCCAGCAACTGATGAACCAGAGCATTCAGCATGCCAAAGCCGCACAGAGCCAGAGCACCCTGACTCAGGGAGCCAGCATCGTCGTCGCCATCCTGATTGCCATGCTGGTGGCTTATACCCTGGGCAAGGCCATTCGCCGTCCGCTCAGGGAGTTGCTGCTGGTGCTGACCGAAGTAACCCAGGGTGACATGACTCAGCGCATCGGTTTTCAGAGCAAGAATGAATTTGGTCAGCTGGGCAGCCAGATCAACCTGCTGATCGCCCAGATGGGGGAGGTACTGGCGCAGCTTTCACAAGCATCGGCCCAGCTTAACGATGCCGCCCACGGCAACCGTCGCACCACCGAATCGGTGCGGGCGGATCTGGAGAAACAGCGGCAGGAGACCGCCTCGGTCGCCGCCGCCATGACCCAGATGGAGGCCTCGGTGCGGGAGGTGGCGCAGGCTGCCAACCAGACACTGGAGCGGGTGCAGGATGTGGAGAAGGCCTCCGAGATGGGACGCAAGGTGATGGCAGGCAATATCACCACCACTCATCAACTGGCGGGCAAACTGCAACAGACCGGCAAGGTGATTGGTGATGTGAGCGCCATGAGCAGCCAGATCGGCAATATCCTCGATGTCATTCGCGGCATCGCCGAGCAGACCAATCTGCTGGCCCTCAACGCCGCCATCGAAGCGGCGCGGGCCGGCGAGCAGGGGCGCGGATTTGCGGTGGTGGCGGATGAGGTGCGCAGTCTGGCGGGCCGCACCGCCCAGTCCACCAGCGAAATCCAGACCATGATCGAGAACCTGCAGCAGGGGGTAGCCAAGGCGGTGACCGTGATGCAGGAGTGCTCTCGCGAGATGGACAGTTGCGTGGATCAGAGCTCTCACGCCAACAACGCCATGGAGGAAGTGCAGGGGATTGTGGTGCTGATCAGCGACATGTCGAGCCAGATCGCCTCCGCCGCCGAGCAGCAGCAGGCCACCAGCGCCGATATCGCCACCAACCTCAACCGCATCTCCGATATCTCGGATCTCAACTATCAGGGGATTGAGCGGGTAGCCGAGACCAGCCAGCAGCTGGACTCCCTTGCCGAGCAGCAGGAGAGCCTGGTCAAGCGCTTCCGCCTGAGCGCCTGATGGTCGAGAGTTGAAACAACAAGGCCCCGCAGATGCGGGGCCTTCTCTTTATTGCGGCCGTGACAAGGGGATCAGGCGTAGGCAATGGCGCCCTTGCCGACCCCTTCATAGGCGACAATCTTGACGAACTTGTCGCCCACCATCTTCTTCACTTCGCGGGCGATGTAGCAGGCCAGCAGCTCGACTGTGGTGTCGGTGTCGATCATCTCTACCTCGGCGGTGGGGATGGCCAGCTGGAACAGCCCTTGCGGCGCCATATATTTGAAGCCGGTGTGATGCTCGCCAAGCTGGGCATTGGCGCGAGGGCTCAAAGCGAGCTCGGTCAGCGCCACCTTGTCCTCCTCGGTGCCGAGGTAGATATCGCCCCAGCGCTCGGCCCAGTTGAGCTCAAGCTCCTGGTCGCGCTCGCCATCGATGTGGATCTCGATGGGAGAGCGGTGGCCGTGGGCGATGCGCTGGCAGTTGCCATCGTGCTTTTTCAGGCCGTGGCTGTAGTGGTAGAAGGCACCGGTGATCGCCTCCTGACGCAGGGTCAGCGACAGATCCTTGATGTTGCCCGGCAGCCGTTTGGCCAGCACCGCCAGCAGGTAGCGGGTCACCGACTCTTTATCAACTTGCGGGGCAGGGATAAAGGCAAAGCCCTGGGATGGGCAGCGCAGATGGATGGAGCGACCCGGGCGCAGCAGATCCACTGTGCTTTCGTCACCATCCAGTGTCTCGACGTGGATCAGCGGGCACTCGGTCGGCACCAGCAGCTTGTGGTCCACCTCTTCATCGATGATCGACTTGATCAGCTTCTTTACCCGGCCAAAGTCCAGCAGCATGCTCATTTCGTTGAGCTCACCGCTCATTTCGATATCTACCAGCCAGCTCTCGCCCACCATGCCGCGGCGTTCGCAGAGGTAGCTGGAGTCGATCACGGTCAAATCTCTTACAAATAACTTCATCAGTCAGGCCTTGCTACAGAGAAAGGGCAGTTTTGCGCTATTATGACCCGCGATTATCGGCAAAGGAACTGGAACCCCCCATGAACAAACTGCTTATCAAAAATGCCACCCTGGTCAACGAAGGCCGCATCTATGCCTCCGATGTGTTGATCGAGGGGGAACGGATTGCCCGCATTGCCCCGGATATCGAGGCGCCCGATGCGCTGGTTATCGATGCGGCAGGTCGCCACCTCATCCCCGGAATGATCGATGATCAGGTCCACTTCCGGGAGCCGGGATTGACCCACAAGGGGACCATCGCCAGCGAATCCCGCGCCGCCGTCGCCGGTGGCACCACCAGTTTCATGGAAATGCCCAACGTCAATCCCCAGACCACCACCCTCGACGCCCTCGAAGCCAAATACCAGATCGCCGCCAACTCCTCCGTCGCCAACTACAGCTTCTATCTCGGCGCCACCAACGACAACCTTGCAGAGATCAAGCGTCTCGACCCCAAGCAGTCCTGCGGGGTCAAGGTGTTTATGGGCTCCTCGACCGGCAACATGCTGGTGGACAATCAGGAGACCCTGGCGGCCATCTTCCGCGAAAGTCCGGTGATGATCGTCACCCACTGCGAAGACACCCCGACCATCGCCAAGGCCGAAGAGGCGGCGCGAGCCAAGTGGGGCGAGAATGTGCCGATGGGCGAGCACGGTCGCATTCGCAGTGACGAGGCGTGCTACAAATCCTCCAGCATGGCGGTGGCGCTGGCGAAAAAATACGGTGCCAAGCTGCATGTGCTGCATCTGACCTCGGCCAAGGAGCTGTCGCTGTTTACCGCCAGCCACGACCTGAGCGAGCTGAAGGACAAGAACATCACCGCCGAGGTGTGCGTTCACCACCTCTTCTTCAATGAAGCCGATTACGAGACCCAGGGCAGCCTGATCAAGTGCAACCCTGCGGTGAAGAGTGCCGCCGACCAGCAGGCACTGCTGGATGCGGTACGCAACGACGTGCTCGACATCATCGCCACCGACCACGCGCCCCACACCTGGGAAGAGAAGCAGAACAGCTACTTCAAGGCGCCGTCCGGCGTACCGCTGGTGCAGCACTCTTTGCAGGCGCTGCTGGAGCTCTACCACAACGGCGTGTTTACCCTGGAGACTATCGTCAAGAAGACCTCCCACGCGGTAGCCGAGCGCTTCCAGGTGCAGGATCGCGGTTATATCCGCGAGGGCTACTTCGCCGATCTGGTGCTGTTGGATCTGGGCAAGCCCTATGTGGTCAACGACGACAACATCCTCTACCACTGTGGCTGGTCACCCTTCAACGGCTACCGCTTCCACAGCACGGTGGAGATGACGCTGGTGAATGGCCAGATCGCCTGGCAAAACGGGCAGGTGACTGACCAGATCCTGGGCAAGCGGCTGACCTTTAACCGCTGATTGTTCGCAAAGCAGGCGAACGCACCGTGGCCGAGGAATTGGCGGCGTTTCCCTGTTGACAGGGCGGGGTCATCTCCATAAACTCTGCCCCCGTCAGCCGAGCTGACTCCGTCGGTGTGTAGCGCAGCCAGGTAGCGCATCTGCATGGGGTGTAGAGGGTCGGAGGTTCGAATCCTCTCACACCGACCAAATTCCCCGGTAAAGGCCTTGTCAAACGACAAGGCCTTTTCTTTTGCCTGCGATTCGCCGCACAGGCGTGAAGCCTGTGGTGATGCACGCTGGTCGCTGCTGGCGTGAGCAGATTGTGCAGTCACCGCGCTTTATGGTGTAGTAACAACTCTGTTGCTCATTTGCCTGGCGAGGCCTCTCGTGTCTGCATCCGTATCTAAACCCTGTTGTCTGCTGATGCTCACCCTGCTGCTGGTGGGCTGCGCCACCCCTTACCAGAGTGAAAAGTCATTCTGGAACGGCCAGACCGGTTTTTCCCAGACCCGGCTTGGCCCGGACAAGTGGCAGCTGGAGTTTGTCGGCAACGATCTGGTGGACAGGGAGACCGCCCGCAAATATGTGCTCAAGCGGGCAGGGGAGCTGGCACTGGCAGAGGGTTACTCCTGGCTCAAGGTCGATGAGCTGACCATTAACCGCGATGCCGTCAGGGTGACCCCATCACGGCCGATCTTCGGCTTTGACGAGGATGAGCCGGATCTCTTTATGGCCCAGATGCAGGTGCAGCATACCATCTCGGCGCTGCTCACTTTTCGCCTGTTGCCACGGGCACTCGATGAGCGAACTCTGGATGCGAAATATCTCGCTGAAATCAAAATAAACAGTGATTAATATTGGTGGTTTGCAAGATCTATATCACATACACCTAATGGCAGGATAAAATTCTGGAGAAAGCCTCTAGATTTACCCCCTGCTTTTAGGCATTCTCCCAGCATACCAGCCGCCAGGAATCAACGGCTCGGATCACAAAAACGGACTGTTGTGGCTCCCATGCCACCGTTTACGGCTTGCACCAATCAAAACCGGGACTCCCCCATGAAAATGAATAAACTGACGGTCGCCATCCTCATCTCCATGATGTTTGGCATCCTCACCGGCCAGGGCTATCGCATGTTTGCCGCAGATCAGGCTGCGGATTTTGCCAATAACATCACGATCCTGACCGATATCTTCCTGCGACTGATCAAGATGATCATCGCTCCCCTGGTCTTCACCACCCTGGTGGTCGGTATCGCCAAGATGGGCGACACCCGCACCGTGGGGCGTATCGGTGCCAAGACCCTCGGCTGGTTTATGCTGGCCTCCCTGATGTCCCTGAGCCTGGGTCTGGTGATGGTGACCCTGATGCAGCCGGGTGTGGGGCTTTCGCTCTCCCTGCCCAATGACACCGCCAGCTCGGGCATTGCTGCCGGTGCCATTACCCTGAAAGATTTCGTGACCCACGCCATCCCCAAAAGCGTGGTAGAGGCAATGGCCACCAACGAGATCCTGCAGATCGTGGTCTTCTCACTCTTCTTCGGTCTGGCCGCCGCTGCGCTCGGCGATCTGGCCAAGCCGGTGGTGGTGCTGATGGCCAGCGCTGCCGAGATCATGCTGAAAGTGACCGGTTACGTGATGAACTTTGCGCCGTTCGCGGTATTTGGCGCCATCGCCGCCATGGTGGCCAAAGAGGGGCTGGGTATTCTGGTTACCTACGGCAGCTTTATGGCCCAGTTCTACATCGCGCTGGCCTGCCTCTGGCTGCTGCTGATCGCCATGGGCAGCGTCTTCCTGCGTGGTCGTGTCATCAAGCTGCTGGCGATGATCCGCGAACCCATCCTGCTCGCCTTCTCGACCGCCAGCTCTGAAGCCGCCTATCCGAAGACCCTGGATCGTCTGGAGAAGTTCGGTTGTGACAAGCGCATTGCCAGCTTCGTGCTGCCGATGGGTTACTCCTTCAACCTCGACGGCTCCATGATGTACTGCACCTTCGCGGTGATGTTCATTGCCCAAGCGTATGGAATCGAGCTCTCCATGGCCCAGCAGATCACCATGCTGCTGCTGCTGATGGTCACCTCCAAGGGGATGGCCGGGGTACCGCGCGCCTCTCTGGTGGTGATTGCCGCCACCCTGAACCAATTCCATATTCCGGAAGCGGGCATCCTGCTGCTGCTGGGGATCGATCACTTCCTCGACATGGGCCGCTCTGCCACCAACGTGCTGGGCAACGCCATCGCCGCCAGCGTGGTGGCCAAGACCGAAGACAGTCTGGGTGAAACCGTCGCGCTGGGCGAGAGTGAGCCAGCCAAAGCCTGATCACAACGCCATGAAAAATAAACAACAACGGCCCGCCAATGCGGGCCGTTGTTGTTTATGGCTCGTCTACACTGCTAGATAGTTTTCATCTGGAGTGTACGGTTATGAATATTGCTCGTCGACTGCAACTGATCGCGCTGCTGGTGATGCTGACGCTCATTTTTCTCAGTTGGTTCAGTATCAACCGCCTCGATTCGGCCAACCGGGATTTAGGCTATGTGACGGACAATACGGTGCCCAGTATTTCGCTGATTAAGCAAGTGCAGGCCGATTTCTATGAATTGCACTCGCTGGTGCAGACACATGTGCTCAATACCGACACCGGCAAGATGCAGCAGATCGAAACGGGTATCACCGAGATACAGGGACAGATCACTTCACTGCTCGACAAATACAAAGCTGAGATGCTCTCCAATGATGAAGATCGGCGCCTGACCGACGATGATCAACGTATTGTCGCGCAATATTATCAGGAGATAGACAAGGTTCTGCAGCTCTCCAGACAAAACAAGAACGATGAAGCGCGAGACATGCTGGCGGGAGAAGCCACCAGAGTGTTCCAGCAGTTTGCCAAGGCAATCGAGCTTCACGTCAACTTCAATATGGATTTGGGACTGGCGCTCAAGAAGCAGGGCCAGGAGAACTACGACAACAGCCTGCAAACCCTGCTGTTTATCGCCGGTGGCACCATTGTGCTGACGATGGGGCTGTTTGTCTGGTTGTTCAATCAGGTGGCCAATCCTCTTCGCACCGCCATGGATACCCTGACCCGGATCCAGCGCGACCTCAACTTTACCCTCAGAGCGGATGTGAAACAGCAGGATGAGATTGGTCTGACCCTCAATGCGGTCAACCGGTTGCTCGATACGCTGCAACAGACATTTACCGAATTTTCCGTCGGCAGCTTGCAGATCAAGAGCACTGCCGAATCCCTCTCTCAAGCGGCGCAGCACCTCGCCAGCTCGGCCAGTCAGGCCAATGATGCTACCAGTCTGATCGCCGCCGGTGTGGAAGAGATGACGGTCAGCATCACAGATATCTCCCAGCGTACCCAGGAGACGAGCCGTATCACCAATGAGTCAGGGCAGCTGGCTAGCGAAGGAAGCAGAACCATAGATCGTACCGTTCATGCCATCAACGAGATCGCCGACTCCATTCGGCAGGCCTCGGCCGAGGTCATTGCGCTGGGTGAGGGCATTTCGCGCATTGGCGGTGTGGTCAACGTGATCCGTGATGTGGCGGGGCAGACCAACTTGCTGGCCTTGAACGCGGCCATTGAAGCGGCGAGGGCCGGGGAGTCCGGCCGTGGCTTTGCGGTGGTGGCGGATGAGGTGCGCAAACTGGCGGAGCGCACAGCCCAATCCACTCAGGAGATATCTGCCACTGTAGAGGCGATCCAGCAGGAGTCGAACAATACGGTCTCACGCATGCATCTGGTGGAGGAGAAGGTGAGCCAGGGGGTCACCATGGCGACCGAGAGTGGCGCCATTATTGCCGAGATCCGCAGTGCGTCGCACCGGGTGATGGAGCAGGTGGGCGAGATCACCAATGCCATCCGCGAGCAGAGTTCGGCCGCCGAGTCGATCGCTCATCAGGTAGAGCAGATTGCTCAGGTCGTGCAGCAAACCAGCAGCACAGCGGAGGAGACCTCAGCCGCCGCCGAGGAGCTCAATGTCACCACCGAGAGCATCCACCAGCAAATATCCCGCTACCGCATTCAGTAACGCCGACGGTTGTTATCCATCTGCTATCCCCGCCAGCTGGCGGGGATTTTTTATATGGCCTGCTTAGAAACCTGAGCCCGGTTGCTGCAAAAATGCCGCCTCTTCCGGTGTGCTGGTGCGACCGAGTATGTCGTTGCGGTGGGGGAAGCGGCCAAAGCGTTCGATGATCACCTGATGGCGGCGGGCAAAGTCGGCAAATCCGGCAAAGGTCGCCTGCGCCGGTGTGCCAGCCTGCTCGGCAGCGAGTGCCTCGAACAGCGCCACACTTCTGGCCTGTTGTTCGCGGGATTCGGCATGTTCCAGCGGCAGATAGAAGAAGACCCGCTCCAGTGGCGAGAGGGATTTGTCAGCCCCGATGGACAGCCCTTTCAGGCAGAGATCCCTTGCCAGCGGATCCTGGGCAAAGGCCGCAGGCGTGCCGCGATGGATATTGCGGGGCAGTTGGTCGAGCAGCAGGATCAGCGCCAGCCGACCGCTGGGAGTATCGGCCCAGTCGGCCAGCTCCCCGTTGGCGGCCGCCTCTGCTTGCGCGCCAAACTGCTTGGCCAGCAGGGCATCCGTTTCGCTGCTTTTCCCCCACCAGAGGGGGGCTTGCCGTGTGGCCCGCAGGTCATCATCGGCTTCGTCGCCAAACCAGAGATCGAGCAGAGGTTGCCAGGGTTGCATGGGAACTCCTTGAGGTGATTCAGAGGGAACCAGGAACAAATGGCTCAGGGGGGCTGCCGAAACGGCGGCTTCTCGTTACACTGTGCCATCTTTTGCCCGAAAGACGTAACCCCCCGATGGCGAGCGCCGAATTCTTGGCGCGGCCGATGATGGCCTGCGATCGCCATGAGGTGGCCCTCTTGACCCTGGTGGTTATCGGGACGTACACCTCTCTCCCGGGGGTGTTCTCACTGATATAAGGAATCTTTGATATGGCCGGAACCAGTTTGTTGGCCCTGCTCGATGATATCGCCAGCGTGCTAGATGACGTGACGCTGATGACCAAGGTCGTGGTGAACGAGCGCGAGACATTTTTCGGGAAGACGTTTCTCACTGATATAAGGGATCTTTGATATGGCTGGAACCAGTTTGTTGGCCCTGCTCGACGATATCGCCAGCGTGCTTGATGACGTGGCGCTGATGACCAAGATGGCGGCGAAGAAGACCGCCGGGGTGTTGGGGGATGATCTGGCCCTCAACGCGGAGCAGGTCTCCGGGGTGCGTGCCGAGCGGGAGCTGCCGGTGGTGTGGGCGGTGGCCAAGGGGTCATTTCGCAACAAGCTGATTCTGGTGCCCGCCGCCATCGCCATCAGTGCGCTGGTGCCCTGGCTTATCACGCCGCTCTTGATGTTGGGAGGTGCCTACCTCTGCTTTGAGGGGGGCGAGAAGCTGGCCCACAAGTTCCTGCCTCATGAAGTGAGCGAGGGTGAGGCACATACAGCCCCCATTCCCGATGATCTGGTCGCCTTCGAGCAGCAGAAGGTAAAAGGGGCGATCCGCACCGATTTTATTCTCTCTGCCGAGATCATCGTCATCGCCCTTGGCACGGTACAGGGAGCAAGCCTCGCGCTGCAGCTCTCGGTAGTGGCGGGCATCGCCCTGCTGATGACCATCGGGGTCTACGGGTTGGTGGGGCTGATCGTCAAGCTCGATGACATCGGTCTGCATCTGCTGCAAAAGCCCGATGGCAGCGTCCTGCGCCGCGCGGTGGGGCAGGGACTGTTGGTGACGGCTCCTCGTCTGATGCACCTGCTGGCACTGGTCGGCACCATTGCCATGTTTATGGTGGGTGGTGGCATTCTGGTGCATGGCTGGCCTTTTGCCCATCACCTGATTGAAGGCGCAGCCGCTGTTGTCGCCACCCTGCCCACAGTAGGGGCCGTACTGGCGGCGGTGACGCCGACCCTGCTCAACGCCGTGGCCGGTGTGGTGGCGGGTCTGCTGCTGGTTGTCTTGATGACGCTGGTGAGCCGTCTTGCCCCGGCCAAGGGATAAGCGAGCTTGCGGGCCATGTTCTCTTTTTCCTCTCTTCATTTTTTGGCCTTCGGGTTGCCCGGTCTCTGACTTGCTGCCCGCAGGTCTGTTGCGCCTCCCGATAAAGGCCTTTGCGAGAAGCTATGTATCAACAACAGTGGAATAACGACCATATCTACCCGGGCCTCGACAGCACCGAGCTGGAAGCGGACATGCGCGCAGCCCGCCACGCGCTGGAAGAGCTGGCCAGCTATATGGTGGGTCTGGACGGGGTGCGCGATGATGACGCAGCGCTGCTGGATTTCTTGCGGGAAGTGCGGTTGCGCGCCCGTGATATTCGCCATATCGGCTGGAACGTCGCCATTCTGGCCGCGTGCCGCGGCAGTCAGGATGCGCGGGATCCGCAGGCCAAACAGCTGGCGTCCCGTGCCCGCGCCCTTAATGCCGATCTGTTCAAGACGCTGGCGCCGGTGGAAGATCTGATGCTGGCGTTGCCGGAAGAGAAATTCGCCGCGCTGATGAGTGATCCGCTGCTCGGTGAGGAGGCGTACCGCTTGGGCCATGAGCGTCGTTTGCAGGATCAGCGCTTGCCGGTGGCGGCGGAGCAGCTGGTGATCGGTCTGGGCACCGATGGTCTGCACGCCTGGGGCAACCTCTATAACGATCTGGTGGGCAAGATCCGTTTGACCATTGATGGCCGCGAGATGGGGCTGGCCGAGGCGAGCAATCTGCTCTCCAGCCCGATACGTGCGCTGCGTTTAGAAGCCTTTGATGCCATCAGTGCTGGCTGGGAGGGAGAGCAGGAGACGGTGGCCGCCATCCTCAATGCCCTCAACGGCTGGCGGCTGGAGCTGGCCCGCCAGCGTGGCAACACCCGGTTGCTCGATGCGCTGGATCTCTCTTGCCACCAGAGCCATATCGAGCGTGCCACCCTCGATGCCCTGATGAGCGAAACCTGGCGAGCCCGTGGGTTGGGTCAGCGCGCCCTGGGGCTGATGGCCGAGCGCCTTGGTCTCGACGATCTGGGGCCGGAGGATCTCTTTGCGCCGCCGCCGGCTTCCAGCAGCCGCGACATTCCTTTTGATGAGGCGATCGCGCTGATTGCCGATGCCTTTAGCCGATTCGATCACGAGATGGGTGCATTTGCCCGTATGATGGCCGAGAAGGGGTGGATTGATGCGGCGCCCACGCAAAATCGCCGCACCGGCGCCTATTGCACCAAGTTTGCCGAACCGGTCGAGCCGCGGGTCTTCGTCACCTATGCCGGCACCATGGACAACGTCATTACGCTGGCCCATGAGCTGGGCCACGCCTGGCACAACTGGTTGATCCGCGATCTGCCGATGAGTCAGCGCAGCTATCCCATGACGCTGGCCGAAACGGCCTCCATCTTTGCCGAGACTCTGGTGCGCAGCGCCCTGTTCGAGCAGGCAGAAAGTCCCGAAGAGCAGTTGGCGATCGCTTGGGCCGAGGCCGATGGCGCAGCTACCTTCCTGGTCAATATCCCAGCCCGTTTCGACTTCGAGCGGGCGCTGGTGGCCGAGCGGGAGCATGGCTATGTTGCGCCGGCCCGCCTCAAGGAGCTGACCGATGAGGCGTGGGGACGCTGGTATGAGAAGAGCCTCTGCCGCTATCACCCCATGTTCTGGGCGGCCAAGGCGCACTTCTCCATCGCGGGGCTGGGTTTTTACAACTACCCCTATCTGTTCGGTTACCTGTTCAGCCTCGGGGTCTATCAGCAGTTGACGAGCCGCAAAGCGGCGGGGGAAGCGGGAGTGGCCGAGGCGTATCGCGCCTTGCTGCGCGATACCGGCCGGATGAGCGCCGAAGATCTGGTAGCCAAGCATCTGGGGCAGGATATCCGTGAGGCCGCCTTCTGGCAGGGGAGTCTGGCACAAGTAGCGCAGGCGGTAGAGCGCTTCACGCAGTTGCCTGCCTGATTGGGTCAGCGGTGATATGAACAACAGGCCCCCGGACAGTCTCGCTGTCCGGGGGCCTGTTTGTTATGCCTGCTCTTGCTGCGGTTTGATGGGGCCAACGAACAGGGGGCGGGTCTGGTGAGTCAGATCCGGCTGATAGCCGTTGAAGAAGAGGTTGAGCAGCACCGAGCTGATGGTGGCCAGCAGGATACCGCTATGAAAAAGCGGTTGTAGCTGCGCCGGAAGCTGCTGGAAAAAATTCCCGGAGACCGTCGGGATCATGCCAATTCCGAGACTGATGGCGACGATATAGAGGTTGTGACGGTTGCTGTTGTAATCGGTGCGCGCCAGGATGCGAATGCCGGTGGCCAGCACCATACCGAACATCACGATACCGGCGCCCCCCAGCACGAAGGGCGGGATGGAGGCGACCAGCACCGACATCTTGGGGATGAGGCCAAAGGCGAGCAGGATCCCCCCCGACATCACGCAGACCCAGCGACTAGATACTCCGGTCACGCTCACCAGACCGATATTCTGGGAGAAGGAGGTGTGGGGGAAGCTGTTGAATATCCCACCAATAATGGTGCCGATGCCATCCACCCGCAGCCCGCGCACGATATCACCGCGCCTGGCCGGATGGCCGACGATGTCGCCAAGGGCCAGAAACATCCCCATCGACTCGATAAAGGTGATCAGCATGATCACCGTCAGGGTGGCGATGGAGATGGGATCGAAGGTGGGCCAACCAAACGCAAACGGCACTATGGGGGCAAACCAGGCTGCCTCGCCGAGGCCATCGAGGCTTACTTCGCCCATGGCGATGGCCACCGCGAAACCGAAGATGATCCCGAGCAGCACCGAGATATTGCTGAAAAAGCCCTTGGTGAAGCGGGTCACCAGCAGGATAAAGACGAGCACCAGAAAGCTGGTGCCGATATAGCGCAGGCTGCCATATTCCGGATTACCCTTGCCCCCCGCCATCCAGTCGATCCCCACCTGCATGATGCTGATCCCGATGGAGGTGATAACCACCCCGGTGACGACGGTGGGGAAGAGCGGCATCAGCCGGCCTATCAGGGGCACCAGCAGGGTCGAGATGATGCCAGCGGCTATGGTGGCGCCGAAGATGCCCGTCAGCCCCAGATCCGGGTTGGCTCCGATGGCCAGCATGGGCATCACGGCGGCAAAGGTGACCGACATGATGACCGGCAGCCGGATCCCGGCAAAGCGGCCAATCCCGACACATTGCAGCAGGGTGACGATGCCGCAGCAGAAGAGATCCGAACTGATGAGGTAGGAGATCTGCTCCTTGGGCAGCCCCAGACTGCCGCCAATCACCAGTGGCACCGCCACGGCGCCGGCGTACATCACCAGCACATGTTGCAGGCCCAGGGTAAATAGTTGGCCCATGGGGAGCATGCGCTCCACTTCATTCACCGGGCGCTTGCGCGCACCCGGTCGGGGGGAGGGGGGATTGGTCTCGTTCATGAACAGATCACTCCTTGAAGCCCGCGCAACTGCTACAGGCAAGATAGTGAAAGCCGCAGCTTTCCCGGTCATTGATCTCGTGTATTGACAGAGGAGCCAGATCCCTCGGCAGTAGTGAGAGGGAGCCGGTGCAGCACGGGTCAGTGCACAAAACATGCACAACGCCGCTCACGAGCGAAAACGTTTGGCGATAACGCCTTGTTTTTGCGGGATGAGTCACATACCGGCCAGATAAGTGCCCGGCTGCTGGCAGGGGAAGGAGGTGGGGGCATCTCAGATTGGTAAGGGATTTATCATTATCGGTCTGGCGATCTCACTTTGATAGCCGGGCACCAGAGGGTTGCTCGCAATGCGCCTCTCTGCATGTGACGGCGCTCGCGGGCTGCTGGGCGCAAACAGGGGCGGGGCGTGATCCAAAGCAAGAAAGTTGGATGTTTTGGTGGCGCACGGGGCCGCCGCTGGGGTAGTTTCGATAAAACCGACACAGATCCTGAGGTCTTATCCATGATCATCTATCTGCATGGCTTTGATGCCACCAGCCCAGGCAATCACGAGAAAGTGCTGCAGTTGCAGTTTATTGATGATGATGTGCGTTTCGTGCACTACAGCACGGTTCACCCCCGTCATGATATGAGCCATCTGCTCAAAGAAGTGAAAAAACAGCTCGATATGAGTACCGATCCCAAACCGCTGATCTGCGGCGTGGGTCTTGGTGGCTACTGGAGCGAGCGGATCGGCTTTCTGTGCGGCATTCGCCAGGTGATCTTCAACCCCAACCTCCATCCTGAAGAGAACATGCAGGGCAAGATCGACCGGCCGGAAGAATATGACGATATCGGTACCAAGTGTGTAACTGAATTTCGTAAGAAAAATTCAGGAAACTGCCTGTGTATCCTTTCCGTTCAGGATGAAGTGCGCGATAATCGGGACACTGAACGTGAATTGAAGAACTATTACGACATCGTGTGGGATGAGCGCGAGACTCATAAGTTCAAAAATATCTCGCATCATCTGCAGCGGATGAAGGCCTTCAAAGAAGCCTGATCCATCACGTCGACCGATTTCGTTTTAGGGAGCCAATGGCTCCCTTTCGTTTTGAGGAACCGAGGAAAATCATCATGATGAATATTGTCGTTGTAGGCGGCGGCGCCGGTGGCCTGGAGCTGGCCACCAGTCTGGGTCGCAAGCTTGGCAAGAAGAACAAGGCCAAGATCACTCTGGTCGATCGCAACCGCACCCACCTGTGGAAACCCCTGCTGCACGAAGTGGCCACCGGCTCCATGGACGCGGGCATCGATGCCCTGAGCTACCAGTCTCACGCCAAGAACCACGGTTTCGACTTCCAGCTCGGCACCCTGACCGACATCAAGCGTGACGATAAACGCATCGTGCTGGCCCCGATCCACGACGACAATGGCGACATCGTGGTCAACGAGCGCGAACTGCCCTACGACTATCTGGTGATGGCCATCGGTTCTGTCTCCAACGACTTCAACACCAAGGGCATCAAGGATCACTGTATTTTCCTCGATAGCCCCTCCCAGGCGCACCGTTTCCACAACAGCATGATGAACCGCTTCCTGCAGTTCGCCACCGAATATAAGCCGGGCGACAAGGTGAAGATTGCCATCGTCGGCGGCGGCGCAACCGGCGTCGAGCTCTCTGCCGAGCTCTACAATGCGGTCGAGCAGCTCTACGCCTACGGCTTCAAGAACCTCACCACCGACAGCCTGAAGGTGACCCTGGTGGAAGCGGGCCCGCGCATTCTGCCGGCTCTGCCGGAGCGCATCAGCGGCGCCGCCCATCAGGAGCTGGTCAAGCTGGGTGTGGACGTGCGTACCGCCACCATGATCACCGAAGCGACCAGCGACGGTCTGCACACCAAGGATGGCGAGCTGATTGAAGCGGATCTGATGGTGTGGGCGGCCGGTATCAAGGCACCTGACTTCATGAAGGATATCGCTGGTCTTGAGACGAACCGCATCAACCAGCTGGTGGTGAAAGAGACCCTGCAGACTACCCGTGACGAGAGCATCTTCGTTATCGGTGACTGCGCTGCCTGCCCGCAGCCGGATGGCAAGTTTGTGCCGCCGCGCGCCCAGTCTGCCCACCAGATGGCCAGCCAGGCGTTCAAGAACATTCTGGCCAAGATGAACGGCGGCGAGATGAAGCCCTACCTCTACCACGACCACGGTTCGCTGGTCTCCCTCAGCCGCTTCTCCACCGTGGGCAGCCTGATGGGCAACCTGATGCGTGGATCCATGATGGTCGAGGGCTACATTGCCCGTCTGGTCTACATCTCCCTCTACCGGATGCACCAGATCGCCCTGCACGGCTATGTCAAGACCGGCCTCATCATGCTGGTGGGTCGCATCAACCGTGTGCTGCGTCCGACCCTGAAGCTGCACTAAGCCAAGGTTTGACAGAATTCGGAATACCAAAAGGAGAGGCGATGGCCTCTCCTTTTTTATGGGCGCAGATCAGGAAAGAGAGCGTTACTTGCCCAGATAGGTACGGTCGAAGAAGGTATTGACCCAGTGAGGGCGGTAGATGGCCAGCACCGTCATCGCCATGCCGTTGAGCAGGGCTTCGGGGAACAACAGCAGTGGCCAGATGGAGAGGTAATCCGCCGTGATGGTGTGCCAGGGGTAGCTGTCACTCAGCCCCATCAGCAACGCACTGGCGGCCACCTTGACCGAGATGGTGATGGCGCCGCCGAGAAAGGCGGCCACGAAGATATAGACAAAGAGATGGCGCGGCAGCCAGGCCCAGCTGGCCAGAAACAGCAGCCAGCTGGTGGCTACCGGCAGGGCGATGCCAACCAGTGCCTGCCAGCCAAAATCGGCCAGATTGGTGACACCGAAGTAACCGAGCACCAGCAGGGTCAGGCAGGGGGCGAGCAACGCCAGTCGCCAGCCCAGCAGCAGGGTGAGGGAGGTGAGCCCGAGAAAATGGACCTCCAGCCCCTCATGCAGACCGGCCCTTAGATACCAGAGCGGCACCAGCGCGATGGCACTCCCCAGCAGCAGGTGCTGATAGAGGGGGTTGTCATAGAGGGTTTGCCACAGGGAGCGGCGCAGGCTGAAGGCCAGCAGTACCAGCCAGATCAGGAGGGCGGCGAGTTGTCCTTCACTCATCTTGTCGTCCATTTATGCAGTAGAGTCCGGGCGGTCTTCCCGACCGCCCATAGCAGAGCAGGCTGACGAGTCAGCCTGCTTTTACCATCAATATTTGACGTTGTTGTGGTACTTGCCGAGGATGCCCTTGACCCGTTCCATGGTCTCCTTGCTGGGGGGCTTGATCCCGCTCAGCTCGTACGGATCGCCCAGCACGTCCCACTTGTGTTTGCCCAGCTCATGGTAGGGGAGCAGCTCCACCTTCTCCACGCTCTCGCCCAGCTCGGCGATGAACTGGCCCAGCCCTTCGGCGCTCTCGTCGTCATCGCTCCAGGTCGGTACCACCACGTAGCGGATCCACATGGTCTTGCCTTTGGCCGCCAGATAGCGGGCAAACTCCAGGGTGTATCTGTTGCTGACGTGAGTCAGCGGAATGTGTTTCTCGTCATTGATCTGTTTGATGTCGAGCAGCACCAGATCGGTCTGGTCGAGCAGCTTGTCCACCTGTTCGTCGAGATGACGGACGAAGCCGTTGGTGTCGAGACAGGTGTGGATCCCTTTCTCTTTGCAGGCGGTAAAAAGTTCGGTAATGAAAGCCGGTTGCAGCATGGCTTCACCGCCGGACGCTGTCACGCCACCGCCGGAGGCATTCATGAAGTGGCGATAGCTGGTGATGTCACTCATCAACTCCGGTACGGTCACTTCGCGGCCACCTTCGGTATCCCAGGTATCGCGGTTGTGGCAGTACTTGCAGCGCATCAGGCAGCCTTGCATGAATACGATAAAGCGTATTCCCGGGCCATCGACAGTGCCGCAGGTTTCGACGGAATGGATCCGGCCAACGGTGCCGTGAGCTCCGGCTGGCTGGCTGATTTCAACGGCAGGGATCCGATTAATGACAGACATAAACAACTCCAACGATTCGAGCAGGCCGTTATTTTATTACATAAACCCCTATTGATCCTACACCTTTAGTCCGGCGCCCGGCTGCCAAGCAGCTGCTCCAGCCCCTTGACGGTGAGCGGCCGACTGGTGAGAAACCCTTGATAATGCTGGCATCCCAGCGCTTTGAGGATGGCCAGCTGCGCCTCCTCTTCCACCCCTTCGGCGGTGACGGTAAAACGAAAGACCTGGGCCAGATCGAGTATCGCCTTGACGATGGCTCTGTCCTGTTCGCTGTGTACCAGGGTCTGAATGAAGCTTCTGTCCAGCTTTACCTCATCGGCGGGCAGATCCCGCAGATAGGCCAGCGACGAGTAGCCTGTGCCGAAGTCGTCGATGGAGATGAGGATGCCGAGCTCCTTGAGCTGGCGCATTCTGGCGATACTCTCCTGCCGATTCTCCAAGACTACCGATTCGGTCACCTCCAGCAGCAGGCGGGAAGGGGGCACACCGGTGTCGCGCAAGATGTACTCCACCTGTTGTACGAAGCCCTGGGTGTGGAACTGGCGGGCACTGACGTTGACCGACAGATGGGGGATCTGCAGGCCACGGTTGAGCCAGAAGCTGTATTGGGCGCAGGCGGTCTTCATCACCCAGTAACCGATTTCGAGGATCAGGCTGGTCTCTTCGGCGATGGGGATAAACTCCCCGGGTGGCACCATGGTGCCGTCGCTGCGCTGCCAGCGCAGCAGCGCCTCGATACCCGACAGCGAGCCATTGTCGACCCGGTATTGAGGTTGATAGTGGAGCTGCAGCTCGTGATGACGCAGGGCATCGCGCAGCTCATTGGTGAGGGTCAGCCGATTTTTCTCGTGCTGGGCCATCGCCTCGGTAAAGAAGACGTAGTGGCCCTGACCGGCGCGCTTGGCCATGTGGGTCGCGGTGTCGGCCTGTTGCATCAGGACCAGATGATCCGTCTCGTTGCCGGAGAAGAGGCTGATCCCCACCGAGGCGCTGCAGTGCAGTTTGTGATCACCGATGTCGAACGGGGTGCGAAACAGCCCCATCAGCTCGCGGGCGAAGTGCTCTGCCAGAATTTTGGCGGTGACCTCGCCTTGTCCGAGCTGGGTAAAGAGCAGGGCAAACTCATCCCCCGAGATGCGCGCCTGCACCAGATTGTCCTGGGGCAGCTCCCTGAAACGCTGCACCACGGCCTGCAGCAGCAGATCGCCGCAGGCATGACCGAGGGAGTCGTTGATCGACTTGAAGTTGTCGAGATCCACCAGCAGCAGGGCGCCCCACTGGCCGTTGGGGGCGCTCAGGGTCTGCTGCAAAATATGGTTGAGGCTGCGGCGGTTGTGCAGACCGCAGAGATCGTCGTAGTAGGCGAGCTGCTCGATATGTCTGGCTGCCTCTTGTTCCTGGGTGATGTCGTAGAAGCTGCAGATAAAGTGGCTGAGCTCCCCCTGCTCATCCTTGACGCCGTTCACCATCAAGCGCACCGGAAAGAGGTGACCATCCTTGTGCAGGCAGCGCTCTTCCCCGAGCCAGAACTCCTGCTCGTTGACGGTGCGGCTGACATCTTCCTTGAGATGATCCCCGTAGTAGGTGGGGCGCAGCTTGCGAATGGAGTGACCGATCACCTCTACCTCGCCAAATCCGGTGATCCGGCTGAAGGAGTGGTTGACCTTGAGGATGATGCCGTTGTGATCCATCACGATCAGCCCATCGTGGGTATTAAAGGCTACCTCAGCCAGCCGCAGGGCATCGTCGGTGGCGAGGCGCTTGAGCTCGATGGCGGCCCGCTCGTGCTGGCTGCTCAATAGATCCAGAAGCTGTTCGGGCTCCTCGAGGGGGGTATCGAGCAGCAGGGTGATCTGGCCAATGGGGGCGCCGCTCTGGCCATGGAGTGGAATGCCGATGTAGGCGCTGGCGTTGAGGGCCAGCAGCCGGGTCGCCTTGGGATAGCGCACGGGCAGATCTTCCACATAGATGGCCTGACCATGCTGGAACAGCTCCTGAGCGGGGCCGGGGTCGAGCTGGATGGGCTTGAGGGTGGAGCAGATCTCCTCGTTGATGACGCAGCGGGGGATGATCCAGAGATCCTGACCGCGGGGTTGGAACTCGCCGATCCAGCCCACCCGGGCACCGCTGGCGCTCATGGCCCAGCTTACCAGCGTCTTGCAGTAGTCGATGCCGGTCTGCTGGTGCAGTTCGGGCGGGAGGGCCAGCTCGGCGCGGTGCTCTTCCGGTTGCGGTTGCCAGTGGCCGAGCAGCTGGGCGCTGCTGCGCACCAGTTGCAACATCTCCTCGCTAAGCGGGGTGGGATCGAGATACTCCAGACTCAGCACCCCGAACAGCTTGTCCTGCTCCAGCAGGGCACCATCAAGGCGTGAGCGCACACCGGCACTGGTCAGATAGAGGTGATTGCTCAGCATCGGCTGGTGGGCGGCCTCCGAGAAACTCAACGCTTTGCGGGTACGCAGGGCGCGGATATAGCGGCTGTCACCACGAATGGGGTAGAGCGCTTCGACCCCCAGGGTGAACACCGGGGTGAGTTGCTCGCTGCCGAGATCGCCGTTGGCCTGATAGTGCCAGAGGATGAGCCGATCGGCCCCCAAACTCTCTTTAAGGGCCTCGAGCAGGGGCGCATACTGTTGCTGGCTCGCCATCTGGCTGAGGCGCGGCAGTTGCAATGCCAGATCGGCGATGGGCTCCTGACGAAGGTTCTGCAGACAGATGAGCCAGAAGCCATCCTGCTCGTGAGCGAGGGCGATGTGCCAGAGCTGGCTGGCAAAGCGCACGGTGATCTTGCCGCCATGGCCGTTGGCCAGCAGTTGTTCGATGGGCAGGCGCAGGGCATCGGGCAGCTGGGCAGGCCAGGGAGCACGCGGCTCGTCGAGCCAGTAGAGCGGGGTTTGCATCACGTCGGTCAGGGCGACCAGCCGTTGACTGCGCAGGTCCAGACGGAAAAAGAGCGGCGTCTGGAGGGCAGGAGGAAGATGACTGAGTGCGGTAGACGACATGAACAAACAACATCCTGTTAAGCAACCGTCGGGGTTGCAAGAATACTGCAAAATGGTGTGAAACAAAATTTCATTGAATTCTAAATTAGAAAAGTCTAATTTATTGCCCATTATCATGTATGAGGAGTCTTGCAGATGAAACGGATCCTGATTATCGGTGGTGTCGCGGGGGGCGCATCGGCGGCGGCTCGTGCTCGTCGTTTGAGTGAAGAGGCAGAGATCGTGATGTTCGAGCGGGGCGAGTTTGTCAGCTTCGCCAACTGCGGTCTGCCCTATCACATCGGGGGCGATATCCCCGACCGGGATGCCTTGCTGCTGCAGACTCCCCAGAGTTTCAAGCGCCGTTTCAACGTCGATGTGCGGGTCTTCCACGATGTGATTGAGATCGACAAGGCGGGCAAGACCTTGCTGGTGCGCAACCTGCAAACCGGTGAAGAGCAGCGCGAGCATTACGATGTGCTGCTGCTGAGCCCGGGGGCGGCGCCGATCCGTCCTCCCTTCCCCGGTATCGACAGCCCCCATGTCTATACCCTGCGCAACATCTCGGACATGGATCGCATTCTGGCGGCCCTGCATCACGATCAGCCACGCCACGTCACCGTGGTGGGCGCCGGCTTTATCGGGCTGGAGATGATGGAGGCGCTGCACCAGCGCAAGCTGGATGTCACATTGCTGGAGCTGGCCGATCAGGTGATGGCGCCGGTGGACAAGGAGATGGCCAACATGCTCCATGCCCGCATCCGGGAAGAGGGGATCGACCTTCGCCTGCGCACCGGCCTCACCGCCATCGAGAGTCTGGATCTGCCTGCCGAGAAGACCTCCGCCGTGCCGACCGCCAAAAGCGGTGGCCTGCGCCTGACCCTCAATGACGGTTCCCATCTTGATACCGGTCTTTTGATCCTCGCCATCGGCGTCAAGCCGGAAACCCTGCTCGCCGCCAAGGCAGGGCTGGAGCTGGGCCCACGCGGCGGCATCAAGGTCGATGCCGGGATGCGTACCTCGGATCCCTTCATCTACGCGGTGGGGGATGCGGTGGAAGAGATAGACTTCGTCACCGGCGAATCTGTGCTGATCCCGCTGGCGGGCCCGGCCAACCGGCAGGGGCGCATCGCCGCCGACAACATGCTGGGCCGAAGCGAAACCTACAAGAAGACGCAAGGGACCGCCATCTGCAAGCTGTTCGATCTGGCGGTGGCCAGCACTGGCCTCAACGAGAAGCGACTGGTGCAACTGGGATTGCCGTTCGAGAAGGTTTATGTCCATCCGGGCAGCCACGCCGGTTACTACCCGGGCGCACATCCGGTCAGCCTCAAGCTGCTGTTTGCCCCGGATGGCAAGATTTACGGTGCCCAGGCCATCGGCAAGGATGGCATCGACAAGCGCATCGACGTGCTGGCGGTGGCCCAGCGCGCCGGTCTCACCGTGTTTGACCTGCAGGATCTGGAGCTCACCTATGCGCCGCCGTTCGGCTCAGCCAAGGATGTGATCAACATGGCGGGCTTTGTGGCGAGCAACCACCTGAAGGGGGACACCCTACTCTGCCACGTGGCCGAGGTGCAGGCTCGTAACCCCCATCAGCTGGTGGTGGATGTGCGCAATGGCCCGGAGCTCGACAAGCTGGGCCGCATTCCGGGGGCGCTGCATATTCCCCTCGACGAGTTGCGCAGCCGCCTCCATGAGTTGCCCAAAGAGAAAGAGCTGCTGATCAGCTGTCAGGTCGGGCTGCGCGGCCATGTCGCCTGCCGCTTGCTGAGCCAGCACGGCTTCAAGGTGAAAAACCTCTCCGGCGGCTTCAAAACCTGGCTGATGGCCACCGCCGAGTAACCGTTTTATTTCTGTGCCTGTTTGCCCCTCTCCCTTGTGCGTGCAAGATGAGGGGCTTTTTATCTCTGCTGTTTGCCCTCCTTGCATCCCCTAATTGCAGCAATATTTCGACACACTTTATTTCCTGTGCCGGACAAAATTAACGTTTTGTTCAGGGGATGGGTGCTATAACCCCTGCCTCGTTCATGATGAACCGTGTAGTAGGGAGAGTGACATGCTGGATATGCTGATGGCCATTTGGCATCAGGATTTTGACGCCCTGGTTCAGATGCAGGCGGTACCCCTGCTGATCAGTTGCCTGATGCTGGTACTGCTGCTGGAGTCCGCATTCGTCTTCCTGCCCCTGCCGGGGGACAGCCTGGTACTGCTGGCCGGTGGATTGGTGGGCATGGGGGTGTTTGGCCCTGAAGTAACACTTATTTATCTGCCGTTGGCTGCTGGCATAGGTTCTGTGCTCGCCTATTGGCAGGGACGGGCCCTGCAGCGTACCCGCTTTATGGATCATATCGAGCGGATGCTGCCTCCCGACAGCCTGCCCAAGGCGACCCGGCTGCTGAAAAAGTACGGTTTTCTGGCGATGTTCTCCTCCCGTTTTATCCCGTTCGTGCGGGTGCTGACCCCCATGCTGATGGGGATTGGCCGCCTGAGCGTGCTGCGGATGTGCGTGGCCAGCTTTGCCAGTGCCTTTATGTGGGCGCTCTGCCTCAGTTTGGTGGGCAAGCTGGCGATGAATACCCCCTTCTTCCTCCACCACAGCGAACTGTTGACCCGGGCCCTGCTGATTACCTCGCTGGTGCTGTTTCTGGCGGCCGTCATGGCCATCCTGTTTCGCTGGTTCAAAGGCGGAGCAAAAAACGAGACCAGCCACGACTAGATGACAACCCTTGCCGCACTGGATCAGTGGGCAAGGGGGTTCTCGTGCTGCAGGGGCGCGGAATTGTGCCCATTCGGGTAATGAGCTTTGTGTCGGGTGAGCAGGATGCCTTATCCTGTTTCCAGCCACGCTGCGTTTGCAGCGCTCCAACTCGGGATGGAACCTATGCGCCTCTTCGACTCTCCCTCTGCTTCTCACCGCTCTACCGCCGGAACCGGCGCTCTGCGCCGCCGCTGGCCGGCCCTGCTGCTGGCGGGGCTCACTGCGCTGCTGCTGAGCGGCTGTGGCCCCGACAAGCCTGTCGCCAATGAGCCGACCACGCAAGCGGCTGCCGCGCAGCAGGAAGCGGGCGCCCCAAGCGCCGTGGTGCAGGCGAATGCCCGTCAATATCGGGATGCGCCGGCGCTGGCGCTGGTCTTCTCCGGCCAATTGGCGCCCAAGGCAAACTGGCAGAGCTGGCTCGGGGTCAGTGAAGGGGGCAAGCAGGTGCAGGGGGAGTGGATCCTCGCCGACGATGGCCGCACCCTCTACTTCCCGAACGTGCAGCCCGACAAGAGCTATGAGGTGAGTCTCAAGGCGGGGCTGGGCCCATCCCCCCAGAGTTGGACCCTCAAGACCCGGCCGCTGGAGGCGGGAGCCTCTTTTACCGCCAGCGGTATGGTATTGCCGCTGCGTCAGGAACTTCGCCTGCCCATCAGCGCGGTCAACGTGGATGAGGTCAATATCGACTTCTTCCGGGTCGATGCGGAATATCTGCCCCGTTTCCTGGCGGAATATCGCCCCGGCGCCGGCATGGGCAACTGGGAGCTCGAGCAGATCACCAAGCGGGCCAAGCGGGTGTTCAGCGGCCGCTATGCGCTGGAGCTCGATGCCAACCGGCGCGAGACCCGCCTCATCAATGTGAAGGAGCCGCAGCTGGCCGAAGCTGGCGTCTACTTTGCGGTGATGTCGCCCCTTGGCAACTACGACTGGCGCAAGGAGACCACCTATTTTGCGGTGAGCGACATGGGGCTCAGCGCCCGCCGCTACCGCGATCAGCTGGAGGTATTCGTCAGCTCCCTGGCCAGCGCCGAGCCGCTCAAGGATGTGCAGCTCTCTCTGCTCGATGAGAAGGGCAACAGGTTGCAGGTGCAAACCACCGATCCGCAGGGCCATCGCCGCTTCGATCAGGTGCAGGGAGCCCGCCTGCTGCTGGCCGAGCAGGGCAACCATCTGGCGGTGCTGCGCCTCGACGGGGCGGCGCTCGATCTTTCCACCTTCGATCTCGGCACCCAGCCCTGGCAGGCCCAGCAGCTCTATCTGTTCAGCGGGCGCGACCTCTATCGCCCCGGCGAGCGGCTCGACAGCGAGATCCTGCTCAAGGGGCAGGATGGCCAGCTGTTGCCCGGCATGGCGGTGGAGCTGGAGGTGAAACAACCGGACGGTCAGCTGCTCGAACAGAAGCGGCTGCTACCGGATAGCCTTGGCGCCGCCCACTACGGTCTGCGATTGCCGGATGATGCGCCGCTGGGGCGCTGGACCATCAACCTCAAGACCGCCGCCGGCAGTCGCTTCGAGTGGCCCTTTCTGGTGGAGGAGTTCTTGCCGGAGCGGCTGAAACTGCAGCTTGGCAAGGGGCCGGATGGCGAAGTCACTGATTTGGACGCGGCCCTCACTCTGCCGCTGCAAGGGGACTATCTCTATGGCGCGCCGGCCAGTGCCACCAAGGCGAAGGCGGAGGTGAAGTTAAGCCGCGCCACCATGCCCTTTACCCAGTGGCAGGAGTTCACCCTGGGGGATGTGCTGCTCGCCGAGCAGGCCAAGGATCTCGAGGCGCGGAGTCTCACCCTCGATGCGCAGGGGCGGGGGGCTTTTTCGCTGGCTGATGAACTCGATGGGGTGCGCGGTCTTGGGCCGCTGGAGGTGGCCTATCGGGTGTCGCTCGCCGAGCCTGGTGGCCGCGCCGTCAATCGCAGCCGCACCCAGTATGGCTGGCCTGCAGGCAGCCAGTGGCCGGCACTCAAGGCCGACTTCGTGGCGGATCGGGTAGAGGGGGGCAAGCCGCTCCCCTTCCAGATCCTCAACCTCGATGACAAGGGCCAGCCGGTGGCGGGGGCGGTGAAGGTGCGGCTCATCAACGAGTACCGCGACTACTACTGGCACTACGCCGATGGGGAGGGGTGGAAGTACGAGTTCAACAGCCAGCCCTATCTGGAGCAGGAGCAGACCCTGCAGCTGGATGGCAAGGGGCCGACCCCGCTCACGCTGCAACTGGCGGCGGGCTGGTATCGGTTGGAGGTGGAGAACAGTCAGGGCCATCAATCGAGCCTGCGGGTGGAGATCGGCAGTTACGCCTGGGGCGGCGGTGGCGAGCAGGCACGGCCTGACAAGATTGCCATCACCCTCGACAAGCGTGCCTATCAGGCGGGTGACAAGGCCAAAGTGACCCTGGTGGCGCCGCGCCCCGGCAAGGGCTTGCTGCTGGTGGAAGATGGCGACGGCCTGCGCTGGTGGCAGCGCATCGAGCTCAAGGGCGCCGGTGGCGATGCCAAGGATGCCCGCGGCGAGTTCGAGATCCCGGTCAGCCCCGAGTGGGAGCGTCATGACCTGCATATCTCGGCCCAGATCGCCGCGCCAGACAGTGCCTCCAAACCGTCCGGCAAGCAACAGGGGCAGAGCCTGCGCTCGGTCGGTCTGGTGCCGCTCACCCTGGATCGGGAAGCGCGCCGTCTGCCGCTCACCCTGAGTGCGCCGGACAAAGCGGTGCCGCTCACCCGGCTGGAAGTGACCGCCACCTCCACCCCCAACAGTCAGGGCCGCGTGGTGCTGGCCGCGGTGGATCGGGGCGTGCTCAACATCAGCGACTACCAGCCGCTCGACCCGTTCGAGATCTTCTTTGGTCGCAAGCGCTTCGCCCAGGATTTGTTCGACAACTACGGTCAGGTGATCCCGCCGCAGGATGGCAAGCTGGCCCGCCTCAACTACGGGGGTGACCGGGCGCCGCTGAAAAAGGGCGGCGCGCTGGAGAGCCGGGTCGAGATCGCCGCACTCTGGAGCGGCGAGGTGAGTTTTGATGAGAGCGGCAAGGCGATGATCCCGCTCGATCTGCCCAACTTCAACGGCGAGCTGGCGCTGATGGCGCTTGCCTGGAACGAACAGCAAGTGGGTGAGGCTGAGCGCGCCGTCAAGGTAGTAGCGCCCTTGGTGGCCGAAATTGGCTGGCCGCGCTTTGGCGCCAGAGGGGATGAGACCCGGGCGCTGGTACAGCTGCGCAACATGAGCGGTGAGGATCAGACCCTCTCCCTTGTCTGGACCCTCAACGGTGGGCTCAAGGCAAATGGCGAACTGCCCGGCACCCTGGCCCTGAAAAACGGCGAGGAGCAGTGGCTGACCCTGCCGCTCACCGTGACCGGAGCAAGCGGCGTGGCAAGCCTGCAGTTGGCGGCCAGCGGCAAGGATTTTGCCATCAGCCGCGACTGGTATCTGCCGCTACGCTCCCCCTGGCCGGCCGAGACGCGCCAGCGCTACCAGATGCTGGCCCCCGGCCAGCAGATGAGCTTTGCGCCAGCTGAGCTGGCTGGGCTGGATCGCGCTAACCTGCAGGGGCTGCTCAGCCTCTCCGGCACCCCGCCCTGGGATCCGGCTGCCCAGTGGCAGGCGCTGGCCGACTACCCCTACGCCTGTCTGGAGCAGACCCTGTCCCGTGCCTGGCCTTACTTGCTGACCACGGCGGATGAGCGGGCCGCCTGGCGCAAAACCGCAGAGGGCAAGAAGGCGGCGAGTGAGGCGGATGTGCAACGCGCCCTGCTGCAACGGCTGCAGCGGTTGCAACTGCCAAGCGGTGGCTTTGGCCTCTGGGATGGCCGCTCCGACGAGGAGCAGTGGCTCACCGCCTATGCTGCCGACTACCTGCTGGCGCGCAAGGAGGCGGGCGACGCAGTGCCGGAGGCAATGCTCAATCAGGCGCTGAACCGGTTGCAAAGCTATCTCACCGACAGTCAGTATGGCGAGCGCTGGAGCAGTGCACCCGAGCACAGCCGGCTGGCCTATCAGGCCTACAGTGCCTATGTGCTGGCCCGGGTGGGCAAGGCACCGCTCGCTACCCTGCGCCTTATCTGGGAGCAGCAGGCCGATCACGCTCGCTCCGGTTTGCCGCTGCTCCACCTCTCGCTGGCCCTCTCGGCCATGGGGGATGAGCAGAACGCCGCCAAGGCCCTCAATCGGGCGTTGGCGACCGAGCGCGGGGACGACTATCTGGGGGATTACGGCTCACCGCTGCGTGATGAAGCCCTTGAGCTCTCCCTGCTGCGCCAGCACAAGCTGGCTGCGGATCGCTGGCCAGCCCTCAGTGCCAAGGTGGCCGATACCCTGGCTCACAGTCAGTGGCTCAGCACCCAGGAGCGGCTCGCCCTGTTGCGACTTGCCCGCTTCGATCCGGCCGTCGACTGGCAGGCCAAGGTGACCTCCTCTCTTGGCAGCGGATCCCTGAGCGGTTCGGCCCCGTTGCAGCAGGGCACCCCCGAGGCACTGGCCGCGAGCACCATCACCAACGAGGGCAAGGGCTCCCTCTATGTGCAGCGTACCCTGATTGGCTACCCCGAACAGGCACCGGCACGGGTCAGCAAGGGGATGAGCGTGACCCGCAGCTGGTTCAACAGCGATGGTCAGCCGTTTGATCCCGCCAAAGTGAAGGTGGGTGATCTGGTGGTGGTGCGGCTCAACGTCAGCAGTGAATCGGCGGTGCCCGATGCCCTGCTGGTGGAGATGGTGCCCGCTGGCTTCGAGCTGGAGAACCCGGCTCTTGGCAACAGCATCAAGCTCGAAGAGCTCTCCATCGAGGGGAAACCGGCGTGGCAGAGCGAATGGAATGACTACCTCAAGCATCAGGAGTTTCGCGACGACCGCTACACGGCGGCGCTGGATCTGAGCGAGGGGAGCAACCAGCAACTGGTCTACCTGATGCGGGCGGTGACGCCGGGTCGCTATCAGGTGCCGCCGACCCAGGTGGAGGATATGTACCGGCCCGAGCTGCGGGCTGTGGGTGAGGATATCCACGAGGTAACTATCTCTGAGTAGCTGGCGCTTGATGGGTCGCAGACGCTCTCTGAGCAACGTTCCTTCCAGTGAGCGGGTTCGCCCGCTCACTTTCTGGCAGCGTGGTTGGCTGAAATTAGGTTGCAGTGGCCGCGCTGGCTGGCGCTGGCTTGGTCGTTTGCCACGCTGGCTGCGTTTCTCGGTATTGGGCGTCATCACCCTATGCCTGTCGCTACTAGCGCTGGATCGACTCTTTCCGCCGCCGCCACTCGACCCTGCCTACGCACGGGTGGTGCTCGACATGAAGGGGCGGCCGCTGCGCGCCTTTGCCGATACCAGCGGGGTGTGGCGCTACCCCGTGACTCTGGAGCAGGTCTCCCCCCGCTATATCGAGGCGTTGCTGGGCTACGAGGATCGCTACTTCTGGCGTCATCCCGGGGTCAATCCGGTGGCCATGGTGCGCGGGGTCTGGCAGTGGCTGCGCTACGGGCGGGCTGTGTCGGGGGGCTCGACCCTCACCATGCAGGTGGCGCGTCTTATCGAGCCCTACCACAGGAGCGTGCCCGGCAAGCTGCGCCAGATGGCGCGCGCGCTGCAGCTGGAGTGGCACTATGACAAGCGCACCCTGCTCACGGTCTATCTGAACCGGGCGCCGTTTGGCGGCAATCTGGAGGGGGTGCAGGCGGCAAGTTTTGCCTACCTTGGCAAGAGCGCCGCCAGGCTGACCCATGCCGAGGCTGCGCTGTTGGCGGTGCTGCCGCAGGCCCCCAGCCGCAACCGGCCGGACCGGCATCCCGAGCGGGCTCGCGCGGCTCGCGACAAGGTGATGCAGCGGCTGGTGGCGCAGGGGGTCTGGCCCGAACAGGCGTGGCTGGAGGGGCGCATCGAGCCGGTGCTGGCTCGCGGTCACTTCACGCCGATGGAGGCGCCGCTCTTTGCCCGCCTCGCCGCCGACAATCAGGCGGGGGCGCTGGTGCACACCACCATAGACGGCGATCTGCAGCGCTGGCTGGAGGGGCGGGTGGCGAGTTATATCCGTCGCTTCCCCGAGCAGACCTCAGCGGCGTTGCTCTTGGTAGACAACAAAACCATGGCGGTACGCGCCTATGTGGGCAGCGCCGAGTATGGCAATTTGCGCCGCCACGGTTATCTCGACATGGTGCAAGCGATCCGCTCCCCCGGCTCTACGCTCAAGCCCTTTATCTACGGTCTGGCGATGGACGAAGGATTGGTGCACTCGGCCTCCCTGCTCTCCGATGCGCCAAGGCTGGGATCTGACTATCGCCCCGCCAACTTCTCCGGCGCCTTTCAGGGGCCGGTGACCCTCGCCCAAGCGCTGCAGCAATCCCTCAACGTGCCGGCGGTGCAGGTGTTGGAGGCGCTTGGGCCGGACAAGCTGGTCAGCCGCCTCGACAACGCCGGGGTGAGGCTGGCCCTTTCCGACAAGCCCAATCCGGCCATCGCGCTGGGGGCGGCAGGCATTCGGCTCGAGCAGTTGGTGGCGCTCTACAGCGCACTGACCCGGCAGGGGCAGGTGGCGATGCCGGTCTGGCTGGCAGGGCAGCAGGCGGTGTCACGTCCCTTGCTGAGCCCGGGGGCAGCCTGGATCATCTGGCAGATATTGAGCGCGCAGGGACGGGCGGATCAGCCCTTTGCTAGCGAGGCGACCGGCCGGGTCAACCGGCTGGCCTGGAAGACCGGCACCAGCTATGGCTATCGCGACAGCTGGGCGATGGGGGTCTCCGGTCGCTGGACCATCGGCGTCTGGCTGGGGCGCCCCGACGGCACCCCCATGCCCGGTTTCTACGGCCAGAGTGCGGCGGTGCCGCTGCTGCTCTCGGTCTACTCGCGGTTGGCTGACAACAGCCCTCTGCCGATACAACCCAACACGGTGAGCGAGGCCGAAGTTTGCTGGCCGCTGGGGCGCAAGGCCAACACGACCCTGCCTGAGGCCTGTTTGCAGCACCAGAGTGCCTGGTTGCTGGAAGGGCGTGATCCTCCCACCTTGCCGGATCCCATGGATTGGCCCTCGCCGCTACGACAGGTTGCTCTCACTGTCGGGGGCAAGCCGACGCTGACCCGTTGTCCCGATGCGGCGCAATCCGGTTTTAGGGCGCTCTGGCCATTGTCGCTGGAGCCTTGGCGGGTGCCCGGCGAGCGGCGCCAGGCGCTGCTCGCCAGCGGTTGTGCAGGAGAGGGGCAGAGCGCCGAGCTGCAGGCCCCCATTCGCATCGTGGCGCTGGGGGAGGGCAACCTTATCCGCAGCCAGCGCTATCGGCTGCAGCCCAAAGTGCTGGGCGGTGTCGGCAAGCCGGCCTGGTTTCTCAACGGCCAGCGGCTGCGTTGGGATGGCGATCAGGTGCTGAGCGAGGCGGGTCGTTATCAGCTGGTGGTAGTGGATGAGGCGGGCAACAGCGATCGCATCGAGTTTCGTGTGGTGCATCCTGACAGTGATGCCAGCACCATCACCCGTTGATCGTTTTGCCGACAGCCATTGAGGTGAATGTAATTAACCATTTGAAATGCATCAATATTTGATTGGATGAATTAATTTGTGAATAATTACGAGTTCATTCAAATCCAATCGGGAGTTCTCTTTTGCTGCGTGTTCTGTGTCCCTTGCTGGTGCTGATTAGTTCGGGTTGTGCCACAACCAATCATGGTGATCACCATGTTTCTCCTGAACGAACCGGGTTCTATTCACCTTTCGAACCTGCTTCCGAGAGTTTTGCGCGTTGCTATCAGAAACAGTTTGCCTGTACCCCTGCCAATATCCGCCGTGACAGGGCGATGGAGGCGCGCAGGCAGGCGCAAGAGCGGGCCAATCACCGGGGTGATGATTGGTAGGCCGCAGAAAACGAGAGGGGTTGGCAGATGCCAACCCCTTTCTCATTCCGCCCATTCAGCCCGGTTGGCGCAGATGACCGAGCCGGGTGAAGAAGTGCTGGCTCTTGCGCTGGTGAAAGTGGCTCTTCTTGATGGGATGGAAGATAAGGTTGCTTTCGGGGTGGCTCGCTTTTAACTGGTGGAGCATGGCTACGGCGGGCAGGCTGGTGCTGACCAGGGTGGTGAGTGGTATGCTGAGGGTCTCGGGCCCCAGCAGTTGATTGAGCCCTTGCTGAGCCTGCTCAAAGCGGGTCAGGGCCGCCGGGTCGGCATAGCCGCTACCCAGCATGGCGAGCAGGTTGTCGATGGCCAGATGAAATTCGGCCAGCTGTTGGCGAAAGCCGCTGCGCCCGCGCAGTGCAATCAGCTCTGCCAACGGAATGTCGGCCAGGTGAGTGGGCACTTGCAACGGGATCTCGAGGTGGAAGCAATCCTGGCCGCCGCGATTGTGGTAGCGGGATTCGAGCAGGTGGAGCAGGCGGTCCAGATAGTCGTGATCGGTAATAAGCGCCCCGTCATTGGCGAGTGCCCACTCACGGGCAAGACGCATGGAGAGCAGGTTGGCAAAGCGCCGCGCCATTCTGATCCCCCCTTCATCCCGGGTCGCAAAGCTGTGAGTCAGGCAAAAGCCGTGCAGCCGCTCCAGCCCCGCCTGTTCCGGGCAGAAGCAGTCGTGGTTGGCCTCCTGACGCCAGCGACCAATCAGCTCCTTGTTGCCAAACACCTTGTGGCGGACGAAATCGGGGGCCACCAGGCCGCTTATCTGGCACTCCAGTTGCGGGGTAATGGCGGCAAAGAAGGCGGCATCGGGCCGCTCGGCCAGCAGGTCGGTCTGCTGTTGAAGGGTATCGAGCAGGGCGGTGAGCCCGCTCTTTTCGCTGACGGTGAAGACAAAGGCAAGCCGCTCCAGATAGAGCAGGGCAAATTTGAGCCAGAGCTCGTCGCGTACCTCCATGCCGGGGTAGTAGATATAGGTCTTCATCGGATCAGTCTGTTGTCAAAAATCTGGCGAGGCGCAGGGTCGGGAATATACGCAAGATTCGCGCTGCACGGCAAACACTGCGTGGGGTAATGTGAGCAAACGCTCATCCAGTAGGCGCTGGCCACAAAGTTCTGATATAATTCGCGCCCTTAAATCAAGGTCACCCGAGTCATTACCATGAAGTTCATTATCAAGCTGTTCCCGGAAATCACCATCAAGAGCAAGTCGGTTCGCCAGCGCTTTATCAAGATCCTGCAGGGCAATATCCGCAATGTCCTGCGCCGCTTCGACGACGATGCCCGCGTACGGATGGATTGGGACAAGCTGATCGTGAGCTCCCGCAATGACCAGTTCCGCGAGCAGGCAATCGAAGCTTTGGCCTGTATTCCCGGCATTCAGGCCTTCCTCGAGGTACAAGCCAGCAAGTTTACCGATCTGCACGACATCTTCGAGCAGGTGAAAGCCGTTTGGGGCGACCAGCTCAAGGGCAAAACCTTCTGCGTGCGCGCCAAGCGCCACGGCAAGCATGAGTTCTCCTCCCTCGAGGTTGAGCGCTATGTGGGCGGTGGACTGAACCAGCACTGCGAAAGCAATGGTGTGCGCCTCAAGAACCCGGATGTGAAGATCAACCTCGAGATCGACGGCGAGGAGCTCTTTATCGTCAGTGCTATTCATCAGGGCCTGAGCGGCATGCCCATCGCGACCCAGGAAGATGTGCTGAGTCTGCTCTCCGGCGGTTTTGACTCCGGTGTGGCTTCGTTCCAGTTCATCAAGCGCGGCTGCCGGGTGCACTACTGCTTCTTCAATCTGGGCGGTGCGGCCCACGAGATCGGCGTCAAGCAGGTGGCCTATCACCTGTGGAACCGCTTCGGTTCATCCCACCGGGTACGTTTCACTGCTGTGGACTTCGAGCCGGTGGTCGCCGAGATCCTCGAGAAGATCGACAACGGTCAGATGGGCGTGGTGCTCAAGCGGATGATGATGCGTGCTGCCGCCAAGGTGGCCGATGAATTCCAGATCCCGGCGCTGGTGACCGGTGAGTGTGTGGGTCAGGTATCCAGCCAGACTCTCACCAACCTGAACGTGATCGACCGGGTGACCGACAAGGTGATCCTGCGCCCGCTTATCACCTGGGACAAGCCGGATATCATCAGTGAAGCCCGCCGCATCGGCACCCTGGAGTTCGCCGAGACCATGCCGGAGTATTGTGGGGTCATCTCCAAAAAGCCGACTGTGAAGGCCGAGCTCTCCCGCATTGAAGAGGAAGAGGCCAATTTTGACTTCTCCATTCTGGACAAGGTGGTCTCCGAGGCCCGTTACCTCGATATCCGCCGTATCGGTGAAGAGACTGCCGCTGAAGTGCAAGAGGTGGAAACGACTCAGGTGCTGGGCGCTGACGAGGTGATCCTGGATATCCGCTCTGCCGACGAACACGACGAGAAGCCGCTGGTGGTGGAAGGTCGTGAAGTACTGCATATCCCCTTCTTCAAGCTGGCTACCGCCTTTGGCGATCTGCCCAAGGAGAAGACCTACCTGCTCTACTGCGATCGCGGCGTGATGAGCAAGCTGCAGGCGCTTTACCTGAAAGAGAAAGGCTTTGCCAACGTCAAAGTTTACCGTCCGTAATTTGACGCTCAATCTCCCATAAAAAATCCGGCCAATGTGCCGGATTTTTGTTTTATAGCTCGGAGCTTGGATTTATGGACAGGGAACGGGAGTGAAGGAGTGCTCCCCCAGGCAACGCCAACCCATTTCCGCTCCCCTCATTTGCCAAAGGTTATCGCTGCGATAGAGAGTCAGGATATAGAGCATGTCGTTCTTGCTGCCATCGAGGGCAACCGAGAGTACCAGATCATTATCCAGTTGCTGTGCATGGATGCGACTGGGGATGTCGCTATGACCGACAAAACGAAGTGCTACCTCACGGTAGTCATTGACCCATTTCTGATGTAGCTCGTTCGCCTGACGTATCTGCTGGTTGAACTGCTGCACTGGCGCCGATGCCAGTCGTCCAAAAACGGCTTGTGCTTCGGCATGTGCTGCTGTCACGTTCGCAAGGAGGAGAGTGGTAAGCATACCGATTTTGTGCATGAGAATATCCGGCTAACAACGACTGCTTCTATGACAACAGAAAAGCCCATTTGGTTCAACGCACAACCCACAGAGCCATATTCCACTGCGGGTGTGCTTTCAGTTGCGTTGCAGCGAGAAGGTTGGTAGCGACAGGTGCCAGTAGATAGCAGCTACCCGCAAACCGAACACGGCTGTCATACAGATGAGCATGGCGGTTACTCTGTCCATGTTCGCCTCCAGTGCCAGGGTGTAGAGGATTCCGCCCAAAATGCAGGCTGTTGCATAGATCTCTTTTTGCAACACCATAGGCACTTCCCTAGCCAGTACATCACGGATCATACCGCCTGCTACCCCGGTCATGGTCCCCATCAGCACGGCGATCAGTCCCGGGGTACCGAAGTTGAGGGCTTTTTGCGCCCCAATCACCGTAAAGAGGGCCAACCCGAAGGCATCCGCGACGGGCAGTACATACCAGGGCATCCTGCGGGGCAGTTTGACCATCCACATACCGATCAGCGCCGTTGCAATGACCACCCAGATATAGAGAGGATCGCGAACCCAGAACACCGGGGTTGCTCCCAGGATCATGTCGCGGATGGTACCACCGCCGATGGCGGTGACTGCCGCCAAAACCATGACGCCAAATCCGTCCATTCTGAGCCGGCCCGCCACCAGAACCCCTGAAAACGCGAATACCGCAGTACCAAACATATCGCTGATGTAAACAATCTGCTCAACCAGTGTCTGCATGGAAAACAACTCACGCCAAATTGTTGATGGGGCCGCGATTTTAGGGGCTGGAGAGCCCAATCGCCAACTGTGCTCGACAAAATTGAGAGTCGGGACGGATTTTTTCTCGCAGCACGAACGGTAGTGTCTCGTTTGCCCCCTGCCGTTGGCGAGCTTCAGAATGTTGAGTTTGTCACTGGTTTTGGCCCGATTTTTTCCTTAAGTATCCCCCCGACCCGCCGATATATAAGGTAAGCGGCGTTAATGCGATGAAGCGTTGAAAAAAATGCTAAAGACATCGAAAAACGGGCCGTTAAATAAGACGCATCGGGCACAGAAAATAATAAAGCCAGAGCAAATAGAAGAGTAAATTTAATAGCTTAGGAGAATAGTCATGGGCCTTTATATCAACACTAACGTTTCATCACTCAACGCTCAGCGTAACCTGATGAACACGACCAAATCACTGGATACATCCTACACTCGACTGGCATCCGGTCTGCGTATCAACAGCGCCAAAGACGATGCCGCCGGCCTGCAAATTGCCAACCGTTTGACCTCCCAGATCAACGGTCTGGATCAAGGTAATCGTAATGCCAATGACGGTATCTCTGTTGCCCAAACTGCCGAAGGGGCAATGGATGAAATTACTTCCATGCTGCAACGGATGCGTACGCTGGCTCAACAGTCAGCCAACGGCTCCAACAACACAGATGACCGTACCGCGCTGCAGCAAGAGTACACTCAGCTGATGACTGAGATCGACCGGGTAGCCAAAGATACCACCTTCGGTGGCCAGAACCTGCTCAATGGCGGCTATGTGGGCACCTTCCAGGTGGGGGCAGACGCAGGGCAGACCATCACCTTCCGGATGACGACCGCCTTTACTATCTCGGGCATGGCCTCTGCCACCAGTGGTAGTGCGACAGTGGCAACCACGACCTCGGGCGAGCCGTATAACATCACGAAGACAGCAGGAACGCCGGTCACATCTACCAGTATGTCGACCATTACAGCTGCAAGCTCGGCCCAGTCGGCTATGGCCAACCTGGATTACATGATAAAGGTGGTGGACAGCAAGCGTGCTGAATTGGGGGCGGTACAAAACCGGTTTGACTCGACCATTCGCAACCAGGCGAACGTCTCCGAAAACGTTAGTGCTGCACGCTCACGTATCCGTGATGCAGACTTCGCCACCGAGACTGCAAACTTGACCAAGCAGAATATCTTGCAACAGGCCGCATCAACCATACTGGCCCAGGCGAACCAGCGCCCCCAGTCAGCTCTTTCGCTGCTGCAAGGCTAACAAAAGAAAACAGGGCGGTTGTTCAGGCCGCCCTGGTCAAGAGATGGAACAAAGGGGTGTTCGGTTCGCACTCTGTTCTATCGGGAGAGATATAATTCTCTACTAGTAATGCCAAGTGTTGTCCAGCTGTTCAGTTCTGTCACGCTTGGTCATATTCTCCTGAGCATATGCTCATCTTTAGGCCGGTTTACCGGCCTCTTTTTATTGTGTCGTCAAATCGACGTCACTCTACCCAATCTAAGCACAAACCGTGCCACAAAAATAATCCTGTTACACCATCTTGCAACCCCTCTATTACGTCTTGCACTATGTTTGCCATCTGGCTTTCCTTGCCATGTACCGGAGAAAAATTGCCGCGTTAGGCAACAATTTTCCTAAAGCTTGCCTCTGCACTGCCGTTAAACAAGGTGAAGCAATCGAGGGGTGTTCGGAATCCAACGTTTGCACTACTGCGGGTGACCTGTCCGTTCAAACAGACACCCGCCAGAAGACTCAGGCTCGTTCAACCTGTTCTTCTAACGGTGGGACGCCGCTTTGACGGCGCAACCCGCAGTCGCATGTTCTTCGGGAGAATATTTTATGGCCATGTATATCAACACGAATACTTCATCACTGAACGCCCAGCGTAACCTGATGAATACCAACAAGTCTCTGGATACCTCTTACACCAGACTGGCATCGGGACTTCGTATCAACACTGCCAAAGATGATGCTGCCGGTTTGCAGATCTCCAACCGTTTGACTTCCCAGATCAACGGTTTGGATCAAGGTAACCGCAACGCCAACGATGGTATCTCGGTTGCTCAAACGGCTGAAGGGGCCATGGATGAAGTGACCAGTATGCTGCAGCGTATGCGCACGCTGGCACAGCAATCTGCTAACGGTTCCAACAACACCGATGACCGTACTGCATTGCAGCAAGAGTTTGACCAACTGACTACAGAGATCAACCGTATCTCCAACGACACCACTTTCGGTGGCCAGAAGCTGCTGGATGGCAACTACAAGGGGTCGTTCCAGGTGGGGGCGGATGCTGGTCAGACTATCACCTTCAAGATGACTTCCGCCTTTACCATCAGTGGGATTGCGGCATCAACCAAGGGAAGCGCGACCGTTGCTACCAGTGCCTCTGGCGAGCCCTATACCGTGACCAAGGGAACATCTGCAGTAACCTCTACCAGCGTCAGCAGCATCAGCTCTGCCAGTGCCGCCCAGCTGGCCATGGCCAACCTTGATTTCATGATCAAGGCGGTCGACAGCAAGCGGGCAGAGCTGGGTGCGGTGCAGAACCGGTTTGACTCCACCATTCGCAACCAGTCCAACGTCTCTGAAAACCTGAGCGCAGCACGTTCTCGTATCCGTGACGCAGACTTTGCAACCGAGACCGCTAATCTGACCAAGCAGAACATTCTGCAACAGGCTGCTTCCAGCATCCTGGCTCAAGCCAACCAAAGACCGCAATCAGCCCTGTCCCTGCTGGGTTAACAGGCTGTGATGAGATAAAAAAGGAGCGACGATATGGCCAATGAAATTGGAATTCCGTCATCGGTCACTCCTTCTTCTCTTCAGTCAAGTAGCAAGAGCGGCCAGTCGGCCGCTCAAGTGCTATCTGGCACAGCAGAAGAGCAGCGGGGGACGGCAAAGGACATGGAAAAGCAACAGGGGCTGCCTGAGCAGGAGAGGGCTGGCAAGCCGAAGATTTCAGACAAGGAAATTGAGAAAGGGGTACAAAACTTGCAAGAGTTCAGTCAGTTGCAAGGATGGACCGTCAATTTCAGTGTTGAAAAGGAACTGGAGCAGGTTGTTATCAAGGTAATGGATGCCGATACCAAATCAATGATCCGTCAGATACCAAGCGAAGAGTTGCTGGCTATCAGCAAACGAATCCAGGCTCTGCGCGAAGGTGATGTGATTGGCGGTGGCTCTCGAGTCGGGTTATTGCTTGATAAAGAGATTTAATAGTTACGTTTGCGAGGAGAGTGAGTATGGCCACAATTACGTCTGCTGGTGCGGGCTCTGGACTGGACTTGGAGTCTGTCATTGCTGCAAGTGTTGATGCCAAGAAGGCGCAGCTGTTGCAGCCAATTACCACCAAAAAGACCAACGCCCAGATCACTCTCTCAGGGGTAGGCCAGCTGAAGTCAGCGATCGCGACTTTTGTCACCACTCTGCAGGCTATGTCAAAGGATGACGCGTTTAACAAACGTGCGATAAACATCACCCAGGATAAAGATAATCCGGTTCTCAAGGTGGAGAGCAAGAGTGGCGCTTCCAACGGGCAATATGACATCAGTGTCGAAAAATTGGCGAAGACCAGCAAATTTGAAGGTAGTTTCGCCTCTTCGACCACGCCCATGATCACTCAAGATGGCACCCTGACATTCAAGGCAGGTGACAAGACCTTTGATGTGGATGTTAAAGCAGGGGATTCACTCCAGTCCATTCGCAAGCGGATCAACAATGATAGTGACAACTTTGGTCTTAGCGTCAATATCATGAATACCTCCGATGGCAAGGCGGCCCTTGTGATTGACTCCGGTGTCAGTGGAACAGGTAAAGATCTGCAGATAACCGGCAGTACACCTGAACTGACTGACAATTTCATCTCCAAGCTGACCCAGAAGCAACAAGCCCGTGATGCCGAGATAAGCGTGGATGGCAATAAATTGACCAGTGCGACCAACACCTTTGATGGCACCATTGTGGGTCTCAAGATTACGGTGTTGAAAGAGTCGGAGAGCACCACTACCACGAACCCGAGTGATGGTACCGTGACGACCACTTACAAGCCAAACAGAGTGGATGTGACGACAGACAAGGCTGGCATCAAGACCATGGTGCAGAGCTTCATCGATGGCTATAACGCTCTGGTGAAGAAGAGCACCGATCTGGGCAAACGCAGCTCTATCGTGGCCGGTGTCAGCCAGAATGATGGTGGAGCCCTGGCGGGGGATGCGACGACCAAGGCTGTGACCAACCTGATGAGTGGCACCGTCACCGAGCCTTCTAACAACTCTTCGACCTTCTCTACCATCTTTCAGTTGGGGGTCAAGATGGACAACAAGGGAGTGCTCTCACTTGATTCGACGAAATTCGATGAAGCGGTCGAGAAGAACTTCGACCAGGTAGTGGCTGTATTTGGTGGCAAGGACGGTGTTGCTGGCAAGTTGGCCAGCCAGCTTGAGACCTACTCCAAGACAGGGGGACTGCTTGCCAAGCGGGAAGAGACACTCAATTCTGATCTGCGTGATGTCAACCGCAAACAAGCAGATGTCGCGGCGCAGCTCACCAAGTATGAAGAGACGTTGAGGGCACGCTACGGCAGTCTGGATACCTTGCTGGCCAAGATGAACAAATCTGCCTCCTATCTCAACCTGCTCAATACCAACAACAAAACCAGTTAATTTGTAGTCAGGAGCTGAGTCTCGTATGTATCGAAAAACGATCAAGGCCTATACAACCCAGAGTTTGCAGTCTGAGCTGGCAGTGGCGGATCCCTATCGCGTGATCCAGTTATTGATGCAAGGGTGTCTCGAACGTCTCGCTCAGGCTCGCGGTGCAGTCGAGCGTCGCGATTTCGAGGGTAAGTCCCAATCTATCTCCAAGACGCTGGCCATTATCAATGGTCTGCAAGATTCACTTGATCTCTCTTATGGCAAGGTCCCCGAAGACCTGTTCGCACTTTATGACTATATGAAAGTGCGCATGATGGATGCCAGCCGTGACATGGATGTAGGCGCCATTGATGAAGTGATGAACCTGATGCTGACGGTCAAGAGCGGTTGGGATGCCATCCCTGTCGATGAGCGAGACAAGGCGCTGGCACAGCAAAAGGTAGGCAGACCGGCATGAATGAGGTCAATAGTACTTCTGTGTCTGCCTTGATGAGACAGGGCGAGCAGTTGCAGTCTCTACTGGTGCAAGGTGAGCTGGTTGCAGCAGAACAGCTGGCTGAACTTTATCTGCATGCTCTGGAAGAGGTATTCGGGTCACTGCCTTGGGGAGAGACTCTCAATGTGGAACAGCGGCAGGCACTGATGCAGTTCCAGCTTATTTATGATTGGGTGGGTCAGGAAAAGCAGCAGGCTGAAGCACAATTACGACAATTCTCCCAGGCCGGACGTGCATCCGGTCTTTACAAGCTGAATGCAGGTTAGTCTGACATGGATATCCATCACAAGATTCATGATGTAGAAAGTGAACTGGCACGCCTGGCTCTGCAAAAGCAGCAGGAGGCCGCCATGCTGGAAGTACTCCCCGTTCGTTATGAACTCAATATGGCTGCGTTTGCCAAATACATGCCCGCCATTCATGACTTTTTCAAGGAGTACCAGCCTGCCAGGCCTTTTCGTTTCTTCTGTAATGAAAACGGCGTTCCCAATATTCTGTGGCTCGACGAGGGTATCTCGCTTTATGGGGATGATCCATTTAGCGAGGTTCAGTCGCAGATTGCCGAGGTCATTGAACACAGTGTCTTGCAGTGCATCGATTTTGTGCCCCAGTGGTATATCGATGGCCAAATCCATATCAAATACAACAATGAAATCTCCAAATTAAAAGAGAAGTCAGCTCTGGAAGGGTTGCGTCTAAAGGCAGCATTACATACCGATATTCCTCTGGCACTGATGTATGGCATTGGTTTGGGCTACCAGCTCGGTTGCTTGTATGAACAGTGCAAGATCAAGAATCTGTTTGCTTTCGAGCCTGATCTTGACATGTTTTACGCCTCGCTCTTCTGTTTTGATTGGCATCAGCTGCTCGCCTACATGGAGGAGGAGTCGATCAGTCTGCACCTCTTTATCGGTGTTGACGAGCGATTGCTGGTCGCTGACATGATGGAGGCGCTGCATCGCAAGGGGGCATTCTGGTCGGCAAGCTATTTCTCGTTCTGTCATTACCATTCCCCCAAGCTGCACGCCTTGATAACACAGGTGGAAAGGGAGTTCTATCTGCTCAAAACGGGGTGGGGGTTCTTTGATGACAACATCTATGCACTTGCCCATAGCCACACCCATCTGCAAGACGGCACCCCCTTTCTGAAACGGTGGCGCGATAGCCGTGCCTTCGAGCAGATCCCTGTCTTTGTGGTTGGCAATGGCCCCTCGCTGGATCAGAGCATCGAGTTCATCCGGCAGCATCAGCAGCAGGCAATCATTATCGCCTGCGGTACTGCGGTCAGTGCACTCTACAAAGCTGGCGTAAAACCGGATATCTACGTTGCAGTGGAGCGCACCAAGAGCTCAGCCGATTTTCTGAGCATTCTCAATGCCGATGACTTTATCAAGGACACCGTGTTTCTGAGCGTTGATGTCATTCACCCTGAATGCAAGCGCTTCTTTCGTAAAACAGGGTTGGCGTTCAAGCCCAACGAGCCGATGTTCTCCATGCTGATTAGCGCGTTTGGTCAGGCATTTGAGTACGATACCATTGAATTTTCCAACCCGTTCGTCGGCAATACCGGCCTCAATTATGCGGCCTTGCTTGGTTTCAAGCAGGTGTATTTGTTTGGTATCGACAATGGCTATAAAACAGCCGGACAGCATCACTCCAGCCTGAGTCTCTATTACAACGACAAGCAAGAGGCGAAATACGAGGAAAATTTAAAGGATACTTTCCCGGCACCGGGTAACTTTGGCGACGAAGTGCGTATCAATCATCTGTTTGGGCTAGCCATTCACAATATGGCCAGTGTATTGCGTGATTATCCCGAGATGCAGTGCGTCAACAGTAGTGACGGCGCTTATATAGAAGGGGCAATCCCTCGTCGTGTTGAATCGTTGCAACCTGAATGGCCGGTACTCGACAAAATCCCGCTCATGGATGAAGTGATGGCCACTTGTTTCCAGTCCTTTGACATGAGCAGCGTTGATTTCGCTGCTGCATTGCAGGTGCCGCTGTTCGTTGAGCTGGTAGACAAGTTGCGCGATGACTGGCGCCAGGTAGCCTGTGAACACAATGCGGTATTGGCCATGATGCAACGCCATCACGACTATCTGCTCTATCTGCTGATGAGCCGCGAATCACATCTCTATCGTGTGTTGATTGGTTCAATTAACTATTTCTACGCCAATATCATCAGCCTAATGATGGCGCAGGTGACAGCAGAACCCGAGGTGCTGGCGGGCAAGATAAAAGAGGCGCAGGCAATTCTGGAGTTATTCTTCGAGGATAGCAAAGTGATGTATGCCGATGCGTTCGATGGCCATGATACCACCTATTTTACCGGCCTGGATGTGTTCAAGCGCTAGTCCTTGAATCGGATGGGGATGACTCTGTTCATCTCCATTCCCTAACAGTATGATATAGAAGTATTTAATCCTTTCAGGTGCATATATGGCCACCCTTTCCCTGGCATCCACCGCATTTCTCATGCCCGGTAATGTGGCATGGGCTCCTTTGGCCCGACATGCACAGTTGCAATTTTGCCCTCAAGGTCAATGGCAGCCGATGGCCGCTTGTGACGGACATCTGGTGCTCTGGTTTTGGGAGCAACTGCTGACCGACAGCGAATGCCAGCATTGGTACACCTTGGCTGAACCCGCATTGTCCGAGACCATCGACACCTGGTTGGAAGCATTGCTCTCGCCACTGCGGGGGCTCCCTCATCTTTATCTTGGTGCCTGTTCACTGCAAGGCGGTGGTGTGAGTAGCGCTCTTCATCCCTGGATGATGCAGCTGGATGTCTGCTTTACCCGAGCGCTTGCACGTCACCACATTAGGGATTTGGGGCTGGGTCGCTGGCTCTCTGAGCAGGGGCGAGCCCATTGTGTGGACGAGCGTAATCGTTACCTTCTTTCTTGTCCTCTCTCGATGCACGGCTTGACCAGCCTTGCCGACTGGATTGCCGCGCGTTGGATGCTTGATCAGGCGCCAATACGCAAGGTGCTGGTGCTCGATTGTGACAATACCCTGTGGGGGGGGGTAGTGGGTGAAGAGGGGTTGACTGGCCTTTACCTTGGTCAGGACGGTCTCGGCAAACTCTATCAGTCGTTTCAGGATGCGGCGCTCTACTGGTATCAGCGCGGCGTGTTGTTGGCATTGTGCTCTAAAAACGAGCCTGCAGATGTTTGGCTGGTGTTTGAGCAGCATGGCGCCATGAGACTCAAAAGGCGAAATATTGCAGCATCTGCCATTGGTTGGGGCTCTAAATCTCAAGGTTTGCGACATATTGCTGCCAGCCTCAATCTGGGGCTTGAGGCCTTGGTCTTCTGGGATGATTCCCCCCTGGAAAGGGCTGAAGTTCGCCATGCCCTGCCACAAGTCGATGTCATTGAACCACCAGTAGATATTTGGGCATGGCCTACAACCTTGCTCACTTATGGGGGGTTCTCGCGCATATTCAGTGGTGATGATGCTCTTCGTCAAGCCTCCTATCTGGCATTGGCAGACGCCGCCCGGTTACGTAGCGAGGTTGGCAGTGAACAACATTTTCTCGCCTCCTTGTCGTTGCGTGCGGCGATACAGCCGTTGGCGGTGGATAACCTTGCTCGTGCCGAGCAGATCATCCATAAAACCAACCAGTTTAATCTCTCCTGTCTGCGATATGAGGCGAGCGAGCTCAAACGGCTGGCGCAGTCTGGCTGGTGCTGGCTAGTGTCGTTGCAGGATCGCTTTGCCGATCATGGCTTGGTTGGCTTGGTGCTGATCATAAACATCACGCCCAAACTGGCATTGCTCGATACGCTGGCTCTGAGTTGCAGAGTGTTGTCCAGAGGACTCGAATATTGGTTACTGGATAGCGTCTCGGCTGCATTGCGCGAGGCGGGGATCGAGCGTCTGGTTATTGGCTCGAATCGTTGTGCACGTAATGAACCTGCGCTGACATGGTTGGCATCCCTGCCGTTGACCCCCTGTGATAATCCGGATCCCGCCCGTTTTTCCCATGAGCATTACCATAGTCTGGCGCTCGAACAGCTGAATTTGCCTTTTTTGGAGTTTTATCACCATGACTGATCTCTTCACTTTGTTGGAACAGCAGTTTCCTTCTGCAACCGTCACGCGAGGCGACTATCAGTTGGGACTTGGGGCCTTTCCGGAATGGGATTCGCTTGGTCATTTCAATTTTCTGCTGCTGGTTGAGCAGACGTTCTCGGTACGCTTCGAGCCTGAAGAGCTGGCGAAGATGAAGCAACTTCAGGACATTCGTGATGCGCTGTTGCGGCGTGGTCTTGTGCTGTGATTGAAGCTCTCTCTCATGTTCTTGGCTCCCTTGGGATCGCACGAGGGAGCGCTATCATGGTTCACACTGACGCCATGGCTGTGGCCCAGTTTCCTGGGCGGGGCAATGAAGCCGGCATGCATGCTTTTTGGTTGGGGATGCAGGAGTGGCTTGGAAACGAGGGCACTCTGCTGGTGCCAACATTCACGTATAGCCTGACTCGCCAGAGCTGTTTCGACAGGGCGACATCCCCCAGTGAAGTCGGGTTGATGACGGAGCAGTTTCGCACTCTGCCAGGGGTTGCGCGGACCCGCGATCCCATCTTCAGCGTTGCGGTATGGGGCGCGGGGCGTGACCAGGTGGTTGCAGCAGGGGGTCATGACTGCTTTGGTGAAGAGAGCCCCTTCGCCTGGTTGGCGGCTCACGATGGCTGGATTGCCGGTTTTGCCTGTCATCCCGATCGCATTACCTTCACCCACTATGTCGAGCAGCAACTAGGTGTCGATTATCGCTTTATGAAACGCTTTGAGGGTGATGTCCGCGAGCAGGGAATGGTGCGCCCCTGGCATTGTGACTACTTTGTGCGAAGACTCGATCTGGCCAGCGAGATAGATCTTTCCCGTCTGGTTGAAGCCCTTAAAAATCAGGACAAATGGCACCAGGGGTTATTTGGCCGTTTACCAGTCTGGGCCGTTCGCTGCGCCGACTTTGCCGCGGTGGCAAAAGAGCTGATCGCTGTCCATCCCCATGCGCTCATCAGGGAGGGGAGATGAAACTGCACCATATTGGACTGGTGGTGGCCGAACTGGATCTTGGCGTACGTTATTGTTGCGAGACCCTCGGGCTTTCCCGCTTTAGCGAGCCGGTGCTCGATCCGTTGCAGCGGGTGCATATCTGTTTTGCCTATGATGATGCGGGGATTTGCTATGAACTGATTGCACCTGCCAGTGATGATAGCCCCGTCAGTCAGGCGCTACGAACCCGTCATAACCTGCTCAATCATCTGGCCTATGAGGTGGCAGACCTGGCAATGGCTGCCGAAAAACTGCGGGCCCAGCGTCATCTTCCCCTCGGGCCCAGCCAGCCAGCCATCGCGTTTGGCGGCGCCCACGTCCAGTTTTTCCTGAGCCCCCTTGGCCACATTGTCGAATTGATCGAGGCACCCACCCCATGAGTTTTTCACCCAAGAGCGGCTATCTGCCCACCGACTGGGACGACCAGGCACAAGTCGGTGAACAGCTGCATCGGCTGCTCACCCTGCTGTTTCCGCTCAATCGCAGCCTGACCGGGGACGGGGTTCGGCAGTCGCTGGCCCTGTGGCGCGAGCACTGCCTGCCCGAGCTGCGGATCCATGAAGTGGCCAGCGGCACCGAGTGCTTCGACTGGACAGTGCCTGACGAGTGGAACGTGCGGGAAGCCTACATAGTGGGGCCGGATGGACGCAGAGTGGTGGACTTCCAGGATCACAACCTGCATCTGGTCGGTTACTCGGAGCCGGTGCGCTGCACCCTCTCGCTTGCCGAGCTGCAGCCCCATCTCCACTCTCTGCCCGAGCAGCCGGATGCCATTCCCTATGTGACCTCCTACTACAAGCGCCGCTGGGGCTTCTGTCTGCCCCATCGGCTGCGTGAAGCGCTGCCGGAGGGAGAATATCAGGTGGTGATCGATGCCACCCTGGCCCCGGGCTCGCTCACCTATGGTGACTGGGTGCTGCCGGGGGAGAGCGAGCAGGAGATCCTGCTGTCGAGCTACACCTGCCACCCCTCCATGGCCAACAACGAGCTCTCCGGCCCCTGTGTCGGTGTATTCCTGATGGCCTGGCTTGCGTCACTGCCCACACGTCGCTACAGCTACCGGCTGATGCTGGTGCCTGAAACCCTGGGGGCCATCGTCTATCTCTCCCGTCATCTGGACCAGCTCAAGCAGCGCACCTTGGCCGGCTTCAACCTGACCTGTCTTGGCGATGACCGCAGCTACTCCTTCCTGCCCTCACGCCAGGGCAACACGTTGGCGGATCGCATCGGTCGCCATGTGCTGGGTCATCTGGCGCCGGGCTACAAGGCTTACAGCTTCCTGGAGCGGGGATCCAACGAGCGGCAGCTGTGCGCGCCCGGCATCGATCTGCCGGTCACTTCTGTGATGCGCAGTCGATACGGCTGTTATGCCGAGTACCACACCTCGCTCGATGACCTCTCGCTGGTGACGTCGGCCGGTCTGGCCGGCGGCTTCATGGCGCTGCGCCGTGCCATCGAGTGTCTGGAGCTGGACGAGCGCTGCGAGGTCACTGTGCTGGGCGAACCCCAGCTCGGCAAGCGGGGGCTCTACCCGGATTTGTCGACCCGCTATTCGGGCTGGCAGGTACGGGAGATGATGAATCTGCTGGCCTACAGCGACGGCAAGCTGACCCTGTTCGAGATTGCCGAGACCATAGGGGCGCCGTTCTGGCGGGTGGAGCCGCTGGCGCGGATGCTGCTGGATGCCGGGCTGCTGCGTCGCCTCAGCCCGCAACCGGACTACTCGATCACCAGATAGGCTGGTCCCGGGTTGTGCGGGGTGCGACGGATGGCGTAGCGATCCAGCCCCAGCATCTCCTTGAGGGCCAGGGTCTCCCCCGGAAAGGCGGGCCAGTTGAGCTCATCGAATGCCAGCACCGATCCCTTGGTCAGGTGCGGCTTGATGAGCTCGAGACAGCGGCGGGTCGGCTCGTAGAGATCAAAGTCAAAATAGGCCAGCGCTATCATTGTTTCCGGCTGACGAGCCAGATAGGCCGGCAGCGTCTCGGTCACATCCCCCTTCACCAGCTCATGCTTGACGATATGGTCCAGCGGGCTTTCCGCCTCATGGGCGGCGAGCAGTTGGGCCAGATGCTGCTCATAGCCCGGCGTCACCCCGTAGGCACCGGGCTGGATTGCGGCATCACTGCCATCTTGCGGAGCGTGGGAAGGGAAGCCGCTGAAGGTATCGAATCCCACCAACTTGCGGTTGTAGTTGTAGGGCTCATACATGCCGCGAAACGAGGAGAAAAGCGCCAGGTTCTGACCCCAGCGGGTACCGAAATCCATGATGACGCCGTGGACCGGCACGATCTTCTGATACAGCTCGTGCATGAACAGGATGCGGGAGAGCGACTGGCGCTTGAGGTAGAGGCCCAGGTTGTTCTGCAGCTCGGCCGCGGGCAGCGGGCTGGCGTGCAGCAACTCGCTGAAGGTCTGGCGGCGTGACAGCTCCTGCTCGGAGGCGTTGGAAATGGCCTTGATCATCAGTGGTCTCCTGTGGTGGTGTCGCCGGCCGGGGTCGACAGGCAGTGCACCACTTCATATTCGAGGTAGTCGGCCAGCCCCAGCCAGTCCTGGCGCTCCTGGCACTGCAGCAGTGCGGCTACCAGTCCGGGTGGCAGGTTGCCCTGCTCGGTGAGCACCTCTTGCAGCAGTTCCGGCAATGCCTGACTCGCTGCAACCGACTGCCCCAGCCGAAACTGGTGCGCCAGGGCGGTGAGGCGGGTGATCTGGCCGTTTTTCATTGCACGTACTCCGGGTGATAGCGGCAGCCGGCGATTTCCGCCCCTTCCCGGCTGCAGTTCCAGAACTGCACATCGGTGTGGAGCGCTATGTAGCGCTCGAGCTCGGTGCGGTAGGCGGAAAAGTTTGGATTGGTCTTGACCCGCCGGCCATGGCCGTCGAGGGCCCAGCTGAGGGCCAGCGCGGCGCTGGGGCCGAGCGCACCGTCGGCCCAGCCCGAGTGGGTGAGCTCGCCGGGAAAGGCGAAGTCAGTGCCCAGCAGGATGACCTGGCGGCAACCCATCTGCACGGCGAGATCCACGGCGGGATGAATGACGCTGCCGCCCGAGTGCAGCACGCCCTTGGGGAGCGTCTGTCGCAGCTGCTGATACATGGGGCTGCTGGAGTAGGCGGTCATGCGTGGCCCCTGCCAGGCCAGCAGGGCTGCCGTGGGAACCGTGGGGTAATAGACCAGGGTGGTCTGGGCCGACTGGGCGGCGGGCAGCCGGTTGCCGTGGATGGCGTCATCTATGGTGACGACGATGTCGGGCCGGATACCGTGGCTGAGCAAAAACGCCAGCGCGGTATCGACGCTAATCAGAAGATAGTCCTGCCGACGGCGCTGCAACTGGGCCTGCAGGGTGGCCAGGTTGTGCTGCAGGGTTGGGCCACTCGCCACGATCAGCGCCTGCTTGCCCTGAGCCAGACCGAACAGGGAGGCCACATCGCCGTCGCCGGCCAGCAGATCGCGGTTTTCCGCCAGCCGCCGGGTGATGTCGGGGTGCTCGGCGTCGAACCTGGCCCGGGCGAACGGCAAATCGATTTCACTCACCAGCCGGTCGCGGATGCGGGCGGCAGCATCTTCCACCAGCAGCAGCTCGGGCGGCAGGGCGAAGAAAGGCAGCCGCACCTCCCCCTCGTCGCCGGCCATCATCAGCTCGACCCTGGGGTCCGTCAGCCAGTCCTGCTGGTCTAGCAGCCGCAGCACCAGGGCAAACAGGGCGCCATTCATGATCTTCACTTCCAGCCGCTTGAGGCTGCTGCGCCCCAGCAGGGTGCGCGGCAGATCGCCGAGCCCGGTGCCGTAGAGGTGCAGCACCGGCTGCTCGGGCAGGCTGGCGGCCTGCAGCTCGGCTTCCTTCACCCGGTCGTGCCGGCTGGTGAGCTGTATGCCGTGGAGGCTTAGGGTGGAGCCGAGCCCCTCGGTCAGCTCGGCCGGCAGGCTTTCAACGTCCTGTGCCAGCAAGCGGGGCCAGAGGGCGGGCCAGCGCTGGCTGATGAGCCTACCGTGCTGGTTGAAGAGATCATCACTCATCGTTGTCTATCCACTCCCAGCTCAGCGGTTGATTGGCACTCAGGCTGCGGTTGACCCGCTTGCCGATGAGCCGATCGTAATCGGCCGGGGGCAGGCCGAGGGCGGGGCGCACCGACTTGATATGCTCTGCGGTGAGCTGCTCGCCGGCGGCTATCTCCTTGACCAGATAGAGGGAGCGGCGAAATGCACGGTTACCCTGTTCACTGGCGGTGAGCTGGTAGTCAGCCACCCCAAGGGCGGCATGGGCGGTATTGACCGAGGCCACCAGCTCGGTGAGCTCGGCCGGTTCCATGGAGAAGGCGCAATCCGGTCCGCCGTCGGCGCGGGCCAGGGTGAAGTGTTTCTCGATCAGGGTGGCCCCGAGCGCGGTGGCGGCGATGGCGGTGACAGAGCCGAGGGTGTGATCGGAGAGCCCCACCTCGACCCCGAAGCGCTGGCGCAACATGGGGATGGTACGCAGGTTGTACTCGGCTGCCGGCGCCGGATAGCCGCTGACACAGTGCAGCAGGGCCGGCTGGCCGTTGCCATGCTTGAGCGCAATATCGACCGCGGCGGCGATCTCTGCCTCGTTCGCCATGCCGGTGGACATGATAAGCGGCTTGCCGGTCTGGGCGGCGTAGCGAATCAGGGGAAGATCCACCAGCTCGAAGGAGGCGATCTTGTAGGCAGGACAGTCGAGGGATTCCAGCAGATCTACCGCGCTGAAGTCGAACGGACTGCTAAAGACCGTTAGGCCCAGCTCGCGCCCCTTGGCAAACAGCGCCTGGTGCCACTCCCACGGGGTATGTGCCCACTCATAAAGATCGTAGAGGCTGTGGCCATCCCACAAACCGCCGTGGATCTGAAATTCCGGTCGATCACTTTTGAGGGTGATGGTATCCGGGCGGTAGGTTTGCAGTTTGACGGCGCTGGCACCCGCTGCTTTGGCGGCGGTCATAATGGCCAGGGCGCGGTCCAGATTGCCATTGTGGTTGGCCGACAGTTCGGCAATCACATAGGGGGCCTGTTCCTGGTTGATGGGGCGATGATCGATCTGCATCTGTGTTCAGATTCCTGTGCCAAGTTGCCAGCCTTGCGGCGCCGGCTGCCAAGGGGCAGGGGGCGCTATCTGCGGTGGCTCGGCAAGATAGAGGGGAAATTGGGAGAAAATTGTCTGCAAGCGATGTGCCAGCTCTTGCCACTCCGTGGGCTGAAGTGACCGGGTGGCCTGCCATGTCAGGTGCTGACCGTCCAGCGTCAGGGTGAGCAGCAGTTTGCCATCATGGCGTAGTTGCCACAGTTGGCCATCTGGTAACAGCTGATAATCCGATTGTTGCAGCAACCGGGCGGTGAGCCGATCCAGCCCCAGCCCGTCCACCTGCAGCTGGCCACGGCGGCGATAGTCATCTGCTTGCAATTCAAGTTGTTGCAGGGCATGCATCAGCCGCTCAGGCTCATCCAGTTCGCTCAGGGTCAGCCGCTCTGCCAACTGGAAGCGGGCGATCACCTCATCGTTAAACTGTTGGTTGTCGACGATGGGCACCGCCAGGGTCGGCAGGCCGAGACAGGCTCGCTCCCAGGTCATGCCGCCCGCAGCGCCAATGGCGAAGTCGTGTCGGCTCATCAGGTCGGCCATCTGGTCGCTCTGACGCAGCAAGGTGAGCGGCAGATCGGGCAGTTCGGCAACCCTTTGTTGCAGCTCGGGCCAGAAAGGATTGGCCCCACCGGCTACCAGAGTCCAGCTGACGGTTTTAGCCCATGGCAGTCGAGCCAGCGTATTGAGGGTGATGAGGCAGGCTCCGGCCGGATCGGCACCACCAAAGCAGATGAGGCCATGTCGCCACCGGCTGGCCTTTTGGCGTGCTAGCTGGCGATAGGCAGGGCGCAGCAGGGCATAGTCGGTGCCCAGCAGCAGCCGACAGTCGGCAGGGACGAGTGACTGGTAATCGGCTGTGCTGCGCTGTGGCCCCTGATCCAGCAGCAACTGACCATGATGAGGGCGATCGGCCAGATCGTCGATCACCAGCAACTGACCACAGTGACTTGCCAGTGTCTGCTCGATTTGCCGATCAATCTGGTAGTGATCACACACCAGCCACTCCGGGCGCAAGGTGGGCAAGGGGCCTGCATCGTCCAGATCACAGAGAGCGTGATGCTGGTGGGAGTGCAGCAGTGGCAACAGGTGCATAGGTAGCTGATGGCAGAGGAAGTGGCACTCGGCGCCAGCCGTTTTCAGCCGATCGGCGATGGCCAGACAGCGCATCAGATGACCCAGCCCAATCTCGGTGCCGGCGTCGAGCCGGAAGGCAACCTTAAACGTCATCTTGGGCCAGCACTTGATAGAGCAGTTCGGCCAGGTGCCAATCTTCCGGCGTGTCGATGTCGACCACCCTGTGTCTTGGCAGAATATGGCCAATCCCTTCTCCCCCTACCGGGCTGATCCCTCCCAGCCAGGCCGCACGGCTGCCCCAGTAGAACTGGCCGGCATCCTGATAGGCAGGCTCCAGATCCTGAGAGCGTTTCGCCATCTGCTCCGGCCAGAAGGGGGTGACCCGGCCCTGCTCGTCCATGCGCACGGCGCGCTGAATAGGGAAGCCAAACTCGGCCACGGTATAGACAAAGGGAGCATTACTTGCGATCAGTCGCTGATGGGCGGCCTTCAAGTCATCGGCTTGAATAAGCGGGACCGTGGCATAGATGCAGCAGTAGTGCTCTGCCTGGATGCCGAGCTGGTCGAGCCGCTGGATGGTGTCGATCACCACAGGGGTGGTACCTGTGTGATCATCGGCGAGGTTGGCTGGCCGCAGAAATGGTACTTCCGCGCCCAGTTGACGAGCAACTTCGGCAATCTCCTCATCATCGGTGGAGACCACCACCTTGCTGAAACAGCCAGATTTTTGCGCCGCTAGGATGGCATAGGCGAGCATGGGCTGGCCGCAGAAGGGACGGATATTCTTGCGTGGAATGCGTTTGCTGCCACCCCGGGCCGGGATAATGGCGATGGCCATGATGGGTTCTCTCTGCTGGATTAATGACTGGCCAAAGCCAGGATAATCGATGACAACTCTTTGATTATTTTTGATATTATACTGGTTTTTCTCCTTGTATTATCGATTTTTGCTACGGAATGGCAGCAGTGTGGTCGATAAGAGAGACAGGTCATGAAAAGTGGATGGCGTTTAAGATGAGCTATGGCGTTGAGTTACGCCCGATAGAGCCGTGGGATCTTCCTGCCTTGCGACGTTGGCGCAATAAGGATGAGGTGCGAATGCAGATGGTATCCCAGACGCGTATTTCGCCACGGCAACAGCGCCAATGGTTCACCGCCACCAGTGAGCGGCGGGATCAGCAGCACTGGGTGCTCTGGTGCAAAGACGTGCGAGCGGGCTACGTCAATCTTAAAGGTGAGTCTCAGGGCGAGTTGCTGGGTCAGGCGATCGCCGATGCGGGACTCTATCTGGGCAACTCAACCGTGCGGCATCCCATGCTGGCTGTCGCTGCTGCCTTATCTCAGCTTGATCAGGGTTTTGATGAGTTGCACATCGGTTGTATCCGCACCCTGGTTCGGGAGAACAATCGCTCTGCCCTGCGCTTGAATGAACAACTGGGTTATAGCCAGATAAGACAAGAGAACGGATTTTTTGCATTGGAACTGCTGCCGGCGAATTACTATGCCGCCCGTGAGCGGCTACGGAGATTTTTCAGATGACAATCGCATTGGAACAGGTTTTTGCCGAGGCGCTGGGTCTCGATATCGGCAGCGTCAGCGATGAGCTGGCCTACAACAGTATCCCGCAGTGGGATTCTGTCGCCCACATGGGGCTGATTGCCCAGTTGGAGGATAACTACGGCGTGCTGCTCGACACCGATGACATTATCGACATGAGTTCGGTCGGCAAGGCGCGCGAGATCCTAGCCAAGTACGGGGTCGCTTTCTGATGCTGGGGCTGTTGCAGGGCAAGCGGGTGTTGATCACCGGTGCCGGGCGTGGCATCGGTCTTGCCATCGCCCGCCAGTTTGCCTCTCAGGGGGCTGAACTGTGGCTGGGAGGCCGTGATGAGGTGACCATGAGCCAGCTGGTGACCGCGATTGGTACCGAGTTTGGCGTGCCTTGCCAGCCTCTCTGTTTTGATGTGGCTGATCCGTCGGCGGTCAAGCAGGCTTTTCAGCAGCTGTTTGCTCAGACTCGTCAGCTGGACGTGTTGGTCAACAATGCCGGCATGCTGGAAGAGGCGTTATTGGGAATGGCGAACCAGACCCATCTGCAAAAGACATTCAGCAACAATACCTTTAGCGTGATCTACTGCAGCCAGTATGCCGCCCGCATGATGCAGCGCAGTGGTGGCGGTAGCATCATCAATCTCGCCTCCCTGATGGGGCTGGTGGGGGCAGCCGGGCTCAGTTGCTATGCCGGCAGCAAGGCGGCGGTGATCGGTATTACCCAGTCACTGGCCAAGGAGCTGGCTGCCAGCCAGATCCGTGTCAATGCCATTGCTCCCGGTTTTATTGATACCGATATGGCGCATGCCATCCCGCAAGAGAAGTTTGCCGAGCGGGTGGCCAGCATCGCCATGGGACGGATTGGCACGCCAGATGAAGTGGCCAAAGTGGCCCTGTTTCTCGCGTCCGACTTGTCGAGCTATGTGACCGGGCAGGTGATTGGGGTCGATGGGGGGATGGTGATTTGAACCGGCCTGATTTGCTGACCCATCTGGTTGACGACAATGACGAGCCCGCCTGGCGAGACCCGCAAGAGGGGTGGCTCAGTTATGGTGAGCTGGCTCGGCGTGTGGCGCAGTTGGCCACCACCTATCCTGCTGGCCGCCATTTGGTCTACCTGCCATTTGTGACGTCTACCCTGCATCTGCTGCACTACTTGCTGGCCCTGCGTGATGGCCACGCCATCATGCTGGCCGATCCTGCACAGGATGCCCGGTTGCACAGTGAACAGTGCCAGCGCTTTGGTGTTAGTCTGCGGGTATTAGAGGATGGGGCAGTTGCGCATCTTGGCGATGCGCCTTCACTTCACCCTGAGCTGGCCATGCTGCTGCCGACATCGGGCAGCACCGGTTCCAGCAAATGGGTGCGATTGTCGCGAACCAATCTTGATGCCAATGCCGCGGCCATCGCCGAATACCTGGCGCTGAACGGGGGTGAGCGTGCCATCACCTCGTTGCCACTTTTTTACTCCTTCGGTATGTCGGTGCTCAACAGCCATCTTTTGGCTGGCGCCTCTCTGGTTTCATGCACTGCCAGCCCCCTTGAGCGCCAATTCTGGGATGAGGTCAATCGCTATCAGGTCACCAGCGTGGCGGGGGTACCCTTTACCTTTCAGATGCTAAACCGCTTGCGTTTTGACTGGGCGCGTTATCCCAGCCTGATGACACTGACCCAGGCCGGAGGACGACTTGAGCCGGCACTGGCAAGACAGTTTGCCGAGCAGGCAACTGCACTGGGACGTCGTTTTTTCGTGATGTATGGCCAGACCGAAGCGGCGCCGCGCATCGCCTGGTTGGCGCACGATGAAGTGATGATTGCCCCCGATGCCATCGGCCGTGCTGTACCGGGCGGGCATCTCTCTCTGCGTCATGAGCCCGGCTTTCCTGACGGGGAGGGGGAGCTGGTCTACGAAGGGCCAAACGTGATGCTTGGCTATGCCGAGTGCCCTGAAGATCTGGCGCGTGGGCGTGATATGGATGCGCTCTTTACCGGAGATCTGGCTCGTTGTGATGAGGCGGGCCGCTTCTATCTGACCGGGCGACTCAACCGTTTCCTGAAGCTGTTTGGCAAGCGGGTGAGCTTGGCTGAAGTGGAAACCTGGTTGCAGGGGAGGGGCTATTCCTGCGCCGCGACCGGCTGCGATGATCGCCTGCTGGTAGCCATCGAGGCAGACGCGTGCCCCTGTGACGCACTACAGCTGGAGGTGGCCCGCTGGCTGATGGTGCCACCATCAAGCGTGCGTATCTACCAACATCATTTGCCACGACGCAGCAATATGAAGATTGATTATCCGGCCCTGTTAACAGAGCTGGAGCAGCTATGAACAGGCTGTTTGATGCGCCGGTTTTCGGGCTGTCCCAACAGGAAAAAAGTGGGCTGCTCCTTGCTCGTCTGAATAAATTGACGCAGCGGCATGGGCAGGGGTGCCCAGCCTTTGCCAATATTCTGACGGCGTTTGGCTGGGGTCAGGCCTCGACCTATCAAGAGCTTCCCTATCTGGCCGCTCGCCTGTTCAAATTGGCCCAATGGCAGAGTGTGCCGCAAGAAGAAGTGTTCAAGGTGCTCACCTCCTCTGGCACTACCGGAACGCCGTCACGGATCGTGCTGGACAGGGAGACCGCCGCGTTGCAGAGCAAGGTGCTGGTGAAGATCCTGCAAGAGTTCGTCGGCAAGCAACGGCTGCCTATGCTGCTGGTGGAGCAACCCGCCCTGATTCAAAACCGCAGCGGTTTTTCCGCTCGGGGAGCCGGTGCGCTGGGGCTCTCCTTCCTTGGCCGTGACCATACCTATGCCCTCGATGAGCAGATGCGGCCCAACTGGCCTGTCATCGAGGCGTTTTGTGACAAATATGCGGGCCAGCCGGTCCTGCTGTTCGGCTTCACCTTCATGGTCTGGCAATGTTTGCTGGAGCCGCTGCGTGAGCGAGGTCTGCAACTGCCGTTGACGCACGGCACGCTTTTTCACAGCGGTGGCTGGAAGAAGCTGCAACACCTCGCGGTGGATAATCCGGCTTTCAAGCAACGTTGCCATGAACAGCTGGGGCTGAGTCGGGTGCACAACTTCTATGGCATGGTGGAGCAGGTGGGGTCGGTATTTGTCGAGTGTGAGCATGGCCATCTTCATGCTCCCCTCTTTGCCGATCTGCTGGTGCGGGATCCGCTGACTCATCGACCGCTCGGGGTCGGCCAACCCGGCTTGCTGCAGGTGATCTCTGCCATTCCCCAAAGTTATCCTGGCCACAGCCTGCTGACCGAGGATCTCGGCGTGCTGCTGGGGGAGGATGATTGCCCCTGCGGCCGTCGTGGCCGTTATTTCCATGTATCAGGACGTCAGCAAGGCGCCGAGGTGAGGGGATGCAGCGACACTTTCCAGTGAGCCGATCAGATGTAGAAGATGCCATCTGGCAAGCGGGGCCAGAAGTCGCTTTCGTAGCTCCCGTCAGCGGTTGGCAAGGTTTTGTCATTCGCCCGTTGCCAAGCTTTGCGCCCGTCATCTGCGACTTTGTGGCTGCGCTCTCTGCACGTCTGCTGAAGGAGGGGCGAGAGAACCCTGATCTGGCCGCCTTTGGCTTTTTGTTGCGGCCGCGCCAGATTGAGGTACAGCGCAAACGCATGGCAGGGCGTGCACCCTTGGGGATGGTTTTTCATCTGGTCCCCTCCAACGTGCCGACCGTCGCGTTCTACTCCTGGATCATGGCGCTGCTGATGGGCAATGGGTCCGTGGTACGTCTCTCATCGCGCATCGACCCGGTGCAAGAGGCCATGCTGGCCATCCTGAACGAGCTCTTCTCTCTGCCCGAGTGGCAAGAGATTGCCTCCCGTACCCGTTTTATCCGCTATGACCACGACGAGGGCATCACCGCCTGGCTGTCGGCCCGGTGTCGGCTTCGCATTATCTGGGGAGGTGATGAAACCATCAGCCGGGTACGGGCTATTCCGCTCTCACCCCGCGCTCAGGAAATCGTGTTTCCGGATCGCCGCTCCATGGCGGTGTTGGATAGCCAATGGCTCGCCAACCTGGATGCTGCTGCGTGGCGGCAAGTGGTCGCGGCTTTGCAACAAGACTTTACCCGTTTCAATCAACAAGCCTGCGCCTCACCCACTACGATTTGCTGGTTGGGCACTCCCGCCAGCACGTTGCGCCGTCGTCTGCTCGAAGGGATCTTCGCCCCATTTGCAGATAATCCCTCCCTGATGATGGAACGCCTTATCAATAGTCAACAAAATGCCGCCCATGATGGCCAGATGCAGCTGGACACCTTTTCTGGCGTCACCTTATTGACTCCCACCGCCTCTTTGCGGCTTGCACACATCGGAGGAGGTACAGTCGCCGAATTTGTTGCCGATAACCTTGATGAGTTGCTGCTACAGCCTTGGGATATGCAGACCTCTGTCTGGGCTGGCCCGGATAAAACGCAGCTTGAGCATGCGCTCCTGGTATCGCCAGGTTGTCGTATCGATAGGGTGGCAAGTCCGGGACAGGCGCTGGCATTCGAATGGCTCTGGGACGGCATCGACATGCTAGCCGCCTGTAGCCGTCGGCTTGCCCGCATTGAATAGTGGATGCCAGGTCACATAAATCAAGTCATATCAATCAATTAGCTTGGTCAGGCACAGCTCTTGCAGTAATTATTGTGATGAAGGGCAGGAAAGGTTGACAGAGACCGTGCGGTAGCCTTGTCCATTTTCTTTGTTTTGCTTCTTTTTTACTCAAACCCTGGGTTTCCTTATGAAAATCAGCATACTGGTGCCGGTATACAACCTCGGGCGCTTCATTGAACCTTGCCTGCTTAGCCTGCTGGAACAAAAAACGGATTTCGAATTCGAGGTGATCGCCATTGATGACGGCTCGAGCGATGACTCCTGGGCCATTATGCAGCGGTTGGCGTCACAGTGGCCTCGGCTACGGGCACTACAGAACGCGCAAAATATGGGGTTGGCTAAAACCCAGAAACGCTTGTTGAGAGAGGCGAACGGCGAATATATCGCCTATGTCGACGGGGATGATCTGGCCCTGCCGGGCAAGCTGCAGCGTCAGGCCGATTATCTGGACGCGCATTCCGGTTGCACCCTTTGCTACCACGAAGCGGAGATGTTTGATGATGAGACCGATGCTCGGATCAAGCTCTTCACCCGCGATTATTACAATGCTCGCTATCTCGAACTAGTGATGACGCGGGAGGCATTAATCCGCTTCGGGGTGTTCGTCAATGCCAGTTCCATTATGTTTCGCCGTTATGAAGGGATGGAGAACGCCATCGATGAGGGGTGCAAGATCATCCTCGATTATCCCTGGCATATCTTGAACCTCTCCCACAATCCGGGGACGCTGGATTTTATCCCCGAATTATTGGGCCGCTATCGCTTCCATACCCAGAGCTTTGGCGGGCAAACCCGCAAATCGGCTGAACGTCGTGAACAGTCGCTGCGCGATTTGCTGCGTGCCTGTGACAATGCGGCGGCATTCGGTGCTGATCCCGTGATCATTGCTCAGGGGCGTGCCCATCACTACTACTCTGCCGCGCTCTACTTTTTGCGGCAGGATGATGTCGTGCGCTTCACTCAGCTTATCGAGCAGTCGGTCGATGCTGTGGCAAGGCTAGCCCCGGGTTGGTTCTTCGACGAACGACATCAGTTGGCATGGGCAGAGCGGGCCCATCCCGCGCGTGTCATGCAGCAACTGTTTGGAGATAGAGCGTGAGCTATCAGGCGATCGTCATCGGCGCTGGGCTTTCGGGTGCCGTCATGGCTGAACGAATGGCCAGCCAGCTTGGCTGGAAGGTGCTGGTGCTGGAACAGCGCGATCATATCGGTGGCAACTGCTTCGACGCGTATGACGAGCACGGCGTGCTGATCCATCGTTATGGGCCACACCTGTTCCATACCGACAAGCAGGAAGTCTGGGATTACCTGTCGCAGTTCACCGAGTGGTTGTCTTATGAGCATCGCGTGCTGTCACGGATAGATGGTCAGTTGGTGCCCATCCCGTTCAACCTGACCAGCATTGAACGCTGCTTTCCGGCGGAGAAGGCAGCGGCCATGATTGAGGCCCTTCAGGCCAGATTTGGTGAGGGGGCCAGAGTGCCCATCATGGCACTGCGGCAGGAAGCTGAGCCTCTGCTGGCTGAGCTGGCCCAGTTCATCTATGAGCGAGCCTTCGTCAACTACACCAGCAAGCAGTGGGGTGTATCGCCAGAGCAGGTCTCGCCCGAGGTCACTGCGCGCGTGCCGGTTGTCGTCAATCGTGATGACCGTTACTTTATTGATCCCTGGCAGGCGGTGCCCGCGCAGGGTTATACCGCCATGTTCGAGCGCATCTTGGCGAACCCCTTGATTGAGGTGAGGCTATCCATTCCCATGGGGTCCCGCGTCTGTCTGGATTGGCAACAGAAACGGATACTGCTGGATGGCGTGCCCTTTGCCGGGCCCTTGGTCTATACGGGGATGCTGGATCAGCTGATGCCGGCGGGGCACGACGGCTTGCCGTACCGTTCACTGCGCTTTGAGCACTGTCATCTGCCGCAAGCTCAATTTCAGCCGGTGACCACGGTCAATTATCCGAATGAAGAGGCCTATACCCGCATCACTGAATTCAAGCATCTGACGGGGCAGCAACATCCCGGCACCAGCATCGTTTATGAATACCCCTGCACCTATGTGGCCGGGCAGGGGCTGGAGCCTTACTACCCGCTGTTTACCGATGCAGCCAAACAGCATTATCAGACTTGCCGCGATGAATTGGCCGAGTTCCCGCAACTGATTGCTTTGGGCCGCCTTGCCGAGTATCGCTATTTCGATATGGATGATGCAGTGGATAACGCGCTGAACAATTTCTCTCGATTGGTTTCCGATGCCTGTTTTGCCGTTTTAAATAAGTAATGAATATAATCTATTGCAGAGATAGATATTTTCATTCCGCAAAAGTATTCGAGTTTTTGAGTGTGAATGTTTTTTATGTGATTTCTTTTATTTTGATGCATGTGTAGGTATATATGAGTCATTATGCGGTGATGTCTCCCGAGTTGCGTGATTTACTAGAAAATAGCCAGTTTCTAACTGCTCTTGATCAGTATCTTTGCATTGATAAAATAACACATATTTCATTGGATGTTTTTGATACATTATTGCGTCGTGCATGTGATGAACCCTCGTGGGTTTTTGAGGAAGCAGCGAGACGGTTGCTAAATAGAGGTCTTAATCTGCCAATAGAGGCAGAAGATTATAGATTTTGCCGCCTCGAGGCTGAAGCTCGTGCTCGCAAACTAATTTCAGGTGAAGAAATTAGTTTTGACGATATTTTTGAACAGCTGCCTTTTAGTGATGAAATTAAGGCGGTGCTTAAAGTTGAAGAGCTGAAAGTAGAACGAGAAGTTCTTTATCCAGACCCGATTATTCAAGAAGTTTTGGTACGTGCACAACGTAAAAATAAACTGATTGTTTTTATTTCCGACATGTATTTGCCAGAAGTTTTTTTGCGCGACTGTATTTCAGAAAAATGCCCTGAAATTTCTTATAATTATCTGTTTGTTTCATCAAGTGTTGGGTTGACCAAGCAGAGTGGCGCTCTCTTTAGCCATGTAATTACTCAGATAAAGCTGAAACCAGAGCAAGTTTTGCATATCGGTGACAATCCCAGGGCTGATGTGCAGTCGGCACGGCAACATGGTTTGGCTTCATTGCATTTTGATATCCCAGAGAATCTGTCTGAGGTGTTGGAAAACGAGAAAGTTTATCGGGTAAATGTGCCATCGACCATGCAACATGCCAGGAAGCTGGCCGTCCTGTCGATGCCACAACAGCTTTCCGAGGAGGAGCAATTTTTCTACACATATGGCGCCTTCATCCTTGGACCCGTCCTGACGGCATTTGCCAAGTGGGTTCTGCAGTCAGCCAAACGACTGCAGGTAAAAAACATTTTGTCGCTGATGCGAGAGGGCGGGATCTTTGCTGCCTGTATCAACCGCCAGGTCGATTTTCAATCACAGCAGTACCCAGATATACGCTGTCAGACCTGTTATGCCTCACGCAAGGCAACCTATTTGCCCGCGATAGATGATAGCCAAGTGGAAGAGGCTGTTTCCCAGACCTTGATGCGCCGCAATTACACCGTTCGTGACTTTTTCAATGAATTTGGTGTTCAGGATGTCAGGTTGGCATCCTTTCTTGACACGCCACTGGCGCTTTTGGATCAAATTGCCATCGATGGGCAAGATGGTCTGCAACTGATGGCTGAAGTGTTTGAGCAAAATATCGAGCAGATCAAGAGCAGTATTCAGCAAAGCAGGCTGGACATGCGAGATTATTTTGTTGGCTTGACGGGAGATGCTCCCTATCTGCTAGTCGACTTGGGTGGCGGTGGGACGATTCCCTCTCAAATTAGCAAGGCCATGTTGCAACAGCCAATGAGCAGTCTGTTGCTCTACTGTAACCATAGAGGCAGCAAAAACTCCGTTATCACGCCGATCAGTGCCTTTATTCCGGTGCGTAACGATACCATAAAGGGGATCAAGAAGATTGCCCGTTCACCAGAGATTTTTGAAATTGTTCTCGTTGGTTTGGAAGGGAGCACACTGGGGTATCGGCGCACAGCGGAAGGGAAAGTTGTGCCGCGACAGGCAGAGGTTCGCTACAGTGTCCAGCATCAGCAAAATATCCGGAGTTTTGAGGCTGGAGTTAATGCCTATCAGTTATGGGACCAGTCGCTGGGCATCGCCGAATCCGATTTGAGTGAGCGCATCTCTTTTTTACGCATGATGGAGCGTCTGGTCGAGTGTCCGGTATCGAGCGAGGTGCACTATCTTGGTAATCTGGTTCATGAAGACAACTTTGGCTCGGAGCGTAGTTACAAGGTTATTAATTCCTCCGGGTTGGCGCGGATCCACTCAGAAGGAATAGAAACCTTCTATCGCAAGTTCAGTAAAAACATGTCTTATGGTGAGCGTTGGTTGGCTTGGCCACAAGGTTCCCTGAGTCGGCTGGATCCTGATTTGATGATGGATTTTGTCGGCTTACGCGATGCACGTTATAAGCATGCCCAAGCGATCGATAGACTTCTGGAATTGATGCAAAGTCAACATGCCACCGAAGTCATAGTGTATGGGGCGGGAGAATTCTTTGAGTGTCTGGCACCTGAACTGATTAAAAAAAGCATCCGTATCCGTACCGTGATCGATAAAAAAGCCAACTTTGGACACTACCAAGTGATGGGATATGACGTTATATCATTATCCGAGTGCTCAATTCCATCTGGTTCTGTACTGATTGTCGCGTCCGCCTCCTTTGTGGACGAAATAAAACGAGACATCTTTGCGACTATATCCAGCCAAGATGTGACCATATTGTCATTGAATTGAATTCCAAGGAAACCGACACATGCTGGATCTGTCGATGAAACATGCCCTGCCTTTTGATGCGTTATTGCATCAGGAACTGCTGTCCGGGAAACGCAAGGCGATTGCCTGGGGGGTAGCGGGAAATCTTTATTATCATGTGCTCCAATCCCCTTATCCATTCGTCGCCATCATCGATGGTCTTAACGGTCCTCAAGTCGGTCAGTTCGCCTGTGGCATTCCGATTGTAGGGCCAGAACTGCTTAATAATTACCCAGCAGAGGAGGTGGTCATTGTCATCTTTTCAGATTTACAGCAATTCGGTGGGCAGATTATCGAGCAACTAGGTCATTATGGCGACTATCCCTATATCACTCCCTATGTTGAGGCAACCTGCCAGCCATCGGCGATGTTGCAGCAAAAGCTTGAGCGGTTGATCCGCGAGCGTCGAGCACATCGGCTGCCCCAAGTAGTGCAGCGTGTCGTGCTATATATCCACTCCTTGGTCAAAGGCGGTGCTGAGCGGCAGATGGTATTGCTGGCCATCGGATTGCGCCAGCAGGGATGGGAAGTGCATTTGATCTCGGTGAAGAATAAGGGGTTGGAGGTTAATAACTGGGAGGCGCTTTTGCGTACTCATGGTGTAGAGCTCTACTTCGTGCCTTCTGCCCGTGAGTGCTGGCCGAACTTGGAGCAGGAGGAAAATAGCTACCAGTTGGCTAATCAATTGGCCCCCTTCTTTGAGCCCGGACTGCTTCACGGCATTCTCACTGCCTATGACTATATGCAACGTGTTCAGCCCAAACTGGTTATCGCCTATCTAGAAGACGGTAATGTCATTGCTTCTATGGCCGCAATTTTCGCGGGAGTAGAACAGATCATTATCTCTGGAAGGAGTGTTGCACCCTCAGAGTTTCCTGAATACCTGGCCGTTTATGATGAGTCGAGGTTGGCAGCTTACTATCGTCTGATGACCGAGTTGCCAGGAATCGTTTTGAGTGTTAACTCCATGGCAGGGGCGCAGTCGTATGCTCGCTGGCTAAATTTGCCTGAATCGAGCATCCCCGTAGTGAAAAATGCGGTCATGGCCAAGCGGGTTGAGGGACAAGAGCCTTTACAGCTGTTAGATATTCATTTATCGGCCCCAATATTGATGGGGATAATGCGACTGTCTCCGGAAAAGTCCCCATGTCGCTTTATAGAGGTTGTCGCTTCTGTCATTGCCAAACTTCCTCAAACCCATGCAATTTTAATCGGTGATGGACCATTGCGCTCAGAGGTCCTTGCTTGCATTGCGCAGCAGCCGTGCCGCGATAACATTCATGTCGTGGGTGTGAAAGATAATATTTTTGAATGGTTAAGTTGTGCCAGCCTGCTCATTTCCACCTCCAGTCATGAGGGAATGTCTAATGTTATTTTGGAAGCACAGGCACTTGGTTGTCCTGTTGTAGCGACAGATATTCCAGGAAATAGAGAAACTGTACTGACAGAGTTTTCTTGTGACTTGATTCCCTATGGGGAATGGGGTTTGATGGTTGAAAAGATAGTGTCATTATTAATGGGGAGTGGAGAGAAAACACCAGTTGGTTTGGTGGAAAAGATGAGTGAGCATTATTCACCACGTATACTTGCTGAAAAAACACTGGCACTGACTATTAAAAAATAAATCGGAGACGGAATATGGATGTTATCTTGTTCGGTGCTGGTGAAGTTTGTGATTCATTTATAAAAAGACTTCCTAAACGATTTTCAATATTGGCTATTGCTGATAATAACGAAAATTTACATGGTCAGTTTAAGGGTGAGCTTCCTATTATCTCTCCTGATGAAATTCATCTATATAAGCCAAGTTTTATTATTCTCTCTTGTCTTCAGAGGCATGTCTCAGATATCTGTGCTCAACTCGTCAAATTGGGGTTGGATGATTTATATTTACCCTTTCCTTATGATGAGGAAAGTGAAAAAAAAGATCGAGAGAAGCAGGAAGTGAAAGGGCTAATTGGACGTGAGCTCGTGGATGAGATAATAGGAAGTAAAAACACCAGTGGCAGTGTTTTTTATCACATATCACTTGGTAATCATTTCGAGAAATGCCGTAAACAATATATTTCAAAGCCGGTAAATCGATTTTTACATATAGGTTCTGGTCATTCCCTTGGGGTGGAGATATATAGTCTATTACGATGGGGAGGGGAGTGGACCGCGATCGAGCCATTCCCGGGACTAAGCGGGAAATATCCTTTCAATGATCATGTTTCAATGATTAAAGATTTAATGGGGCTTTTCAATGTCCCATGTAAGGTAAATGATGACATTGTATTTAATGATGATGTTGAATCATTCCATCTTCATGATCATCATGGCACTAGACTAAATTACTTTCCTGAGATAAAGCTTGAAGATTTCAATGATGATGAAAAATATGATGTATGCTATTCGTGTGCCGTAATGGAGCATGTTGTAGATATTCATTCATTCGTAGCCAAGACATTTGAGCTATTAGCATCAGGTGGTTTTGCTTTTCACTGGATTGACCTCCGAGACCACCGGGATTTTTCACGACCACTTGATTTCCTGACAATAGGCAAGTCAGAGTGGCGTGACCATTATGGTGATGCTGGCCACTTTTTACATGGTAATCAGCTGCGTTATAGTGATTATCGACAGATATTTTTACAATGTGGCTTCAGGATTGTTGCTGAAGATAAATATATGAAGAATGATAGAGAGCATATTCAGGAAGTCTCTGTCGATTTCGCAGATGAGTATGCATCACTGGGATGGGAGGATTTGGAAGTCGCTGGTGTGCTATTCGTTCTGGAAAAGCCATCGCATGATAGTTGATTATTCTATGATGTCTCATGCGTGACATCATGTGTTGGCTTACCTTTAGGGAGTTATAAAATGTGCGGTATAGCCGGAATAATGAGTATTCATGGTCAACATGATCCTGCGTGGTTGAAACAGCAGGCTAATAGAATGGCGGAGGCGATGACCTATCGAGGGCCTGACGACCGGGGTCTTTGGGAGTCGGATGACGGACGCTGTGTTCTGGCACATTGTCGATTGAGTATTCTGGATGTATCGCCTGCCGGGCATCAACCAATGCATGATGCACAGCAACGAGCCTGTATCGTATTTAATGGGGAGATCTACAACCATCTTCAGTTGGGGGGGCGTCTTAAAGACGCCGGCATATCATTTACTGGCCATTCTGATACCGAGGTATTGGTCAATGGCCTGGTACGGGAAGGTGCTGACTTTCTGACCCGGCTCGAGGGGATGTTTGCACTTGCCTACTATGATCGTGAGCGCAGGGAGTTGCTGCTGGCGCGTGATCCGTTTGGCGAGAAGCCACTCTATTATGCCGAGTTTGACGGTTTGTTGGTCTTTGCCTCCGAGCTGGCGGCTTTGACCCTGGTGCCAGGATTCCCTGCCCGCATTACGGTTGATACAGTCGCCCATTATCTGGCTTTCCAGCACCCCGTCGGGGAACGCACCCTGTATCAACACGCCAGAAAGTTGCTGCCGGGGCACTTGATGCGTGCCGTGACAGGAGCGGTCTCACAGGCAGAGCGTTACTTCCACTTTATCTGTGCCGGTGACCATATGCCGTCACGCCCGCTGGAGGAGCAGGTTGACCAGCTTGAGGATCTGTTGCTGTGTTCGTTATCGCGCCGCTTGGTCGCCGATGTGCCGGTGGGGGCTTTTCTCTCCGGTGGTGTCGACTCCTCGACGGCGGTGGCCCTGATCACCCGTCGTTTGCAACGGCCGATCCGCACCTTCTCCATCGGTTTTGAACAGGCGCCGGAGAGCGAACATGAGGAGGCTCGGGCTTTTGCCGACTTTCTCGGAACCGAACACACTGAGCAACTGCTGCGTCCCGAGGCTTTTGTTGAACAGGTTGGTGATCTGGCGCGGCGCATGGATGAGCCCAATGCCGACACCTCCTGTGTACCGACCTATATGGTCTCGCAGCTTGCTCGTCAGCAGGTCACCGTCGCGATTACGGGTGACGGGGGGGATGAGCTGTTTGGCGGTTATGGCCGTTACCTGCAGACACTGGTCGCCGCCGAGGGCAGAGAGCAACAGATGCAGGCGCGTAGCTGGCATCTTGGGCGGGAGTACTACTCTGGTCGCATCTTGCTGTATGCCGATCGCCAGTTGGAACAGTTGTTCGGTCGCATTCCGTCCGGTACTGGTGATCACTTGATGGCGCTGCGCAGGCGTATCGATATGGATAGCCGCCCGTATCTTAATCGCCTCCGTGAGGCCGATATTGCCAATTATCTGCCGTTGGTATTGGCCAAGGTAGATCGAATGAGCATGCTGCACAGCCTTGAGTGCCGCACGCCCTACCTGTCGACCGAAGTAGCTCAGTTTGCCGCAGGTTTGGCACAGTCAGAGCTGATTGCACAAGGACAGGGTAAGTTCCTGTTGCGCCAGTTGGCCAAACGCTACTTGCCGGCGGAATGGATCGACAGGCCGAAAAAGGGTTTCAGCATAGATCCGTTCAATCAACAGGCCAAACAGAGTGCGATTACGCAACTGCGTCAGCAGGCCTCTTCAGGCCAGCTCTGTCTGCATCAGTTTATCGCTCCCGACCGGTTGCGGATGTTGCTGGATAACCAGTTTGACGGTATGACCTTCTATCATGTTTGGGGTTTATTGGTGCTTGAGATCTGGTTGCAGTCCCATGAGTTCAATTTGTGAGATAACGCTTTGGGCTAAAAGTTATTAAATAATATTAATTATAATGACCGAGCCCACTATTATGAATATATTTTATGGCTATATAATAAAGGCGAAGAATTTTTGAAGTTTATAACTGCGGTTGAAATTATAGCCTTGTTTACATTGTTTGTGAAATATAATTCATTCGTGAATTGATAAGTCTTTCTTATAACTTCATATTATATGTTACGGGAGTTCTGTGATGGGTATGACGCCAGCTATGTTTAATAAAATGAAGAATCACTTTCCTGAAAACTTTAATTCGATAATTGAGTTAGGGTGCCAGCAGTTTTATTCATTAAACTCGGCAGAGATAATTGATGAAGAATTAAAGAATTATCAGGATGGTGATTTTACAAAATCTATGTATGAAAACCTAGGTTTAAAATATGATTCTGTGGATGTTTATGATGGGACAATATTTTGCGATTTTAATAGTCAGATGCTCGAGTTATCTCATCAGTATGATGTGGTAACTAATCTTGGAACTAGTGAACATGTTTTTAATCAATATAATGTTTTTGCGTCAATACATAACATTACAAAGAAAAATGGATTAATGATTCATTGTTTGCCTATGAAGCATTCCCCACATGGACTTTTTACATATAATGTTGATTTTTTCATTTCACTTTGTTTTTCAAACAACTATGAAGTCGTTGAGTTAGTATTTGGTTGGAGAGGTACTGATGGTGAGTATACATTTGGCTCATTGTCAGACGTCGTTGAGCATCAGACAACTGAACAATATGCTTTCCTAGTGGCTAGAAAATGTCTGGAAGATAAATTTGTTTCTCCGCAGCAGATAATATATAACCCTTTGATTTCTATTGATAAAGTGATAGCGTTGTGCTCTGATGACATCTATTTGTTGAGCCAAGTTGTTCAATATCCTTTCACGGATAATGTTCTAAATCATACGCTCATCTTCGATGAGGTAAGCAATAGTTATTCTGAAGTACTTCTATATGGTGCTGGTCATATCGGACAGGCCATTTTAAAATTTTCCAAGCACAGGAAAAAAATTAATATTATTGTTGATGAACACTCGCATGCTATGAATGACTTCAAGGTTAACACGTTGGGGGATTTAGATGCTATTAATTCACCAGTCTATATAGCATCGGATTTCTATCGAGAGGAAATTAGACGTGCTTTATTGATGAAATTTGATGGGAGAGTTGTTTTTTTAAACTGATAAATAGCTATAGAAATTATAAGTTATTTTATTACTTTCCTTTTGTTTTTAGTCTCCAATTTTTTATGAATTACTCTTTAAATTTATCCTTTGATTCTTCCTTGACGAACCAGTTCGAGCTAGTGTATTGATTTTTAGAGATTCCTATATGTTATAGATTGTTCATTTTTTGAAAAAATGGTATTAATCGCATCAGTTATTATTTAAGGCTGGTAATTTTATTCGGCGTATTATTAACACAGGGTTGTGGGGGCGGCGTGAACATTGTTGTTTTTGATTTCAATAAGAGTGTCGGTGGTGCGGAGACATTTAACTGTAGATTTATTGACTATCTTGTTGGATTAGGTGATTCCGTTGCCGTAGTTGGATACGAGGATTCTGCACTTTTTGGGCTATTGGATAACAAGAGTGTAAAGATAAAAAAGTATATCATTCCAGAAATGGATGATTTCTTTGTTTCTATTTCAAATCAATCGTATCTGGGGGCACTTGGACAGAAAATTATTGATGATTTTTTTGGGGAAGATATATATGTTCTCGCTTCATATTTTGAAGTTTTGCATAGGGCTATGCATGTCTTCAATGGAAATAAAAGAGTTCATATATTGACTGGGATGTTGCATCCAGAAGCTTGGAGTATCTGGGAGCCAGGGATTGGATTTAACGCATCTCGTGCATTCAAACCAAAGTTAATTAATGAAACTTGGCACTACCAGCGCCAATTATTATTAAAGTTGGATCGAGCACATGCAATCTGGTATCCCAATGACATATATCGTAAATATAATTCTGAGTATTTTTCTGTTCCACTTAATCATCACTCATCTGCCACTGTTCCTGTTGAGCCCGTAACACAAAAGATACGGTACAATATTTCTGCTCCAGAAGAGTTTATGAAGGTGCTCTGGCTCGGGAGATTTGACTTTTTCAAGAATGAAAGCATCTTGAGTTTTATTGACAGCTTGAATGTTGTTCTTAACAATAAACCTCAGCTGCATATACTTTTTGATTTGATAGGATATGGATATGCTCTCTATGAGGATGAAGTTGAATCATATAAAAAGCTTGCGCATGAACGCCTTGAAATTCGTATCTTAGGAAAGAGAAATGAATCTGATATATACAGCCTAATTGAATCTGAAAAATATCATTTCGGTGTTGCAATGGGCTCCTCAGCATATCATCTTGCAATGATCGGATTACCTGTGATTGCCATAGACTCTTGTGTTAAAGGATACCGTCGTCTAGTGAAAGGGGTGTGGCTTGATGAAGCTTCAGACGAGTTTGATGAAGGCTCAAGTCTTTATCTCTCGCTAATTGGGGAGCCTTCCCCACAGCGAAATGATATTCATGTTATGCTTGAAGATGTATTCCAATATGGTTTTCTCGAAAATAAATCAAGAAGCTGCTGCAACTATGTTGAACAGTTTCATAATATTGACGTTATTTTGCCGAAAATCAGAGGTTTTTTACTTGAAAGTTCATTTTCAGAGAAATTCACGTATCGATTTAAACGAAATTTGCCAGATGAGTTTTACTATCGATTTGGAAGAAAAAGAAATATTAAAATAGCTATTTTTGGCACTGGCTCTGGCGCAAAAAAATTCTATGGAAAACTTCATTCTGATCTTGTTTTTTCTGACAGGGAAATAAAGGTGAAGTGTTTTTTTGATAATGACGATAGTAAATTTGGCGCTATATTTTGTAATGCCCCAATAGAAAAGTTTACACTGGAGGCCACCAATGAACTTGATGTGGTTATTATTGCTTCTGATTACTGGCCCGAGATTAAAGCACAGATGATTTCATGTGGTTTAACACGTTCAAAAATATTAAGAGCATACTAACTTGCATAAAAAGATAGCAATCATTCAATCTAATTATATTCCTTGGATAGGCTACTTTGATATTATAAACAGGGTGGACGAATTTATATTTCTTGATTCTGTCCAGTATACAACAAGAGATTGGCGTAACCGCAATAGGATTATGACCACACAGGGTGCTGTATGGTTAACAATACCCGTATGTCATGTTGATAGAAATCAGAAAATATCATCCACAAAAGTTGTCGATAATCTATGGTGTCAGAAGCATTTTGCTATAATTAAAGAGCGATACAAAAAGGCGCTTTTTTTTGATAGATATATAGATGAAATTAAATCATGGTATGAAGATGCACGTGAATTTGAGTATATCTCTGATATAAATATCATGTTTATTAAAAAAATCATGCATTTATTAGGGATCACCACCCCCATCTTTACGGATAGTCATTACTTGAATGGGGGGGGGGTTAGCGATGCAACGGAAAGACTGATCGTCATTGCTGAAAGAGCTGATGCAAGTATTTATTTTTCTGGGCCGGCGGCAAAAAATTATTTAGATATCGGGCGCTTTGAAGAAAGGGGTATCGGTGTTGCCTGGATGGAATATCCTGAATATGCTCGCTATCCCCAGAACGGACCTGGTTTTGATTGCCGCGTCAGTATTATCGATGCTTTATTATGTGCTGGCGGTGATTTTGTTCATAGCGAACTAAATTATTAGTAGGAGGACTCATGGCTAAATATGGTTTCTATGATCGACTGTCATCGGAGTTTCCATCACAGGTCATTGTAGATATTGCTGAAATTTGTAATTTAAGATGCATACATTGTCCACACCCTCAATTTAAAGAGTCTGAACATTATTCCGCAAGATTGTTAGACCCTGAACTAAACAAGAAGCTGATCGATGATATAAGAGACAATAGCGACGGACATTGCCAGTATATACGATATACCAGCAATGGTGAGCCACTTATGCATCCACATGCACATGAAATGATCCAGTATGCTGTCGAGCATAGTGGCACGTTTGTCACGTTAACCACTAATGGTACAGTTCTTAATGAGAAAAAACTAAAACAGTTATTAGAAAGTGGCCTTCATATGATTGATGTCAGCATTGATGCCTTTAAAGATGAGACTTATGCGAATATTCGTGGCGGGCGTCTTGAGCAAGTGCGACGTAATATAATTAGAATGATCGAACATATCAAGACAGGGCAATACAGAACTCGTATTGTTGTGAGTTTTATTCGTCAGGCAGGAAATGAAGATGAGGTAGATGATTTTTCTCTTTTTTGGAAAAATCAGGGAGCTGATGAAGTGCTGATCAGGAATTTACATTCGGCGGCAGGTATGTTGGCTCAAGGGGAAGCTCATTCCCATGAGTCAAGGCGCCCATGCTTATATCCATGGGAGCGTTTGACCCTGGATCCAAAAGGTGAGCTTTCTTTTTGCCCGACAGATTGGGCGTATGCATCCAGTTTCATTGATTACAGGAAGACAACGCTAAAAACTGCTTGGCAGGGAGCATTTTTAAACGAACTGCGAGAGGCTCATCTTAATAACGATTTCAAATGCCATACTTTTTGTGGGCAATGTCCTGATTGGAGGCTGACAACATGGCCTGATTCAGGAAGAAGTTATGCAAATCTTGTCAGTGACATTAAGGTTATTATGAAATGAAATCATATCACAATTGGATACCATATAATCGCCCCAATAATATTGGCCATATCACTGAAAGTGATGGAGAATGTTTAGGTATCGGTGTTAATAAAAAAAAATGTGAGGAACTATTACACGATATATATAATGCAAGGCGAGTTTTTTTAACGCCATCCTGTAGTGCATCTTTGGAGATGGCAGCTTTAGCTATGGATTTGCAGCCAGGGGATGAGGTAATACTGCCAAGCTTTACATTTGTTACCTCTGCAAGTGCTTTTGCCTTAAGGGGCGCAAAATTAGTATTTGTCGATATCAGGCCAGACACTTTGAATATAAATGAGCAGCTTATTGAAGAGGCTATTACAGTTAGAACGAAAGCCGTAGTGGTTGTTCACTATGCCGGTGTTGCATCAGAAATGTCTTCTATAGTCGATATATGCAATCGCTATAATCTTGTATTGGTTGAAGATGCTGCACAAAGTATCATGTCAACATATAAAGGACGGCCACTTGGTTCAATTGGTCAATTTGGCTGCGTCAGCTTTCATCATACTAAAAATATTCATGCCGGTGGTGAGGGCGGGGCTTTTTTAGTAAACGAAGATAAGTACCATGGTATATGTGAAATCATTCAGGAGAAAGGAACTGATCGTTCAATGTTTTTGCGTGGAGAGGTTGATAGATATACATGGCAAATTTTATCATCTAGTTATGTAATGTCAGAGGTTCAAGCTGTAGTCTTGTTGCAGCAATTACAAAACGCGAGAGAAATTACGAATGCTAGATTAAAAAAATGGCTTTTTTATCATACATGTTTATCTGAGTTGGCTAATACTGGAGTGCTCACACTTCCTGCCGTTCCGGCACATGTTGAGCATAATGCTCATATATATCATATAAGAACAAGATCCCCTGACGAACAACAGGGATTATTTAAATTCATGCGCAATCTTAATGTGGAAGTTACCTCACACTTTGTACCTCTGCATTCTAGTCCGGCTGGTATTCGATATGGTAGATTTCATGGCGATGATATAAATACCACAGCGGTTTCTAGAATGCTGTTACGTTTACCTTTACATGCAAGCCTGACTGAGTCGGAGCAAGTATTCATTATTGATGCGGTCAGACACTTTTTTGTAGTCAATAATTAAAGCTAATCATAAATTTAAATGAATTAGATGCATTTTATTAATGATCTTATAAATATTCATAAGCTATAATATTTGTAATATACATATGGATATTGGCACTCAGTAAGATAATGATTTCACCTTAGCGTATAACCAAAAGCAATTTTTAACAGGTATGTCGTATGAAATATTTTGTAACTGGTGCAGCGGGATTTATCGGTGCGAAGGTGTGCGAACTACTGTGCTTGAAAGGGTATCAGGTTATAGGTATTGATAACCTAAATGATTACTATGAGGTATCTCTTAAATTAAGTAGACTTGAACAGTTAACTCCATTTTCTAACTTCAAGTTTGTAAAAATGGATGTCTCTGATAGAAAATCTATCCTGACTCTTTTTTCCAAAGAGAAGTTTGACAGAGTAATTCATCTTGCCGCTCAAGCCGGTGTTCGCCATTCAATGGAATCTCCCTTTTCTTATATTGATAGCAACGTAGACGGATTTTTGACAATTCTGGAAGGTTGTCGTCATCATCATATTGAGCATCTTGTTTATGCATCTTCTAGCTCCGTATATGGAATGAATGAGGAAATGCCATTTAGAGTGAGTGAACCCACTGACCATCCTATTTCGTTATATGCAGCGACAAAAAAAATGAATGAGCTGATGGCGCACACATATTCTCATTTGTATGGTATCCCAACCACAGGATTGCGTTTTTTCACAGTTTATGGCCCGTGGGGACGGCCGGATATGGCATTATTTAAATTTACTAAATGTATGCTGTCTGGACAGCCAATAGATGTATATAACAATGGTCTGTTAAGCCGAGATTTCACATATATAGATGACATTGCTGAAGGTGTGATCCGGGTAGCGGACGTGATACCGGTTGAAAATTCTGCCTGGCGTTGCGCAACTGGTTCTCCAGCTGATAGCAGTGCCCCTTATCGTCTATTTAACATTGGTAATGGTAGGCCGATTAAAATAGTTGATTTTATTCAATCTCTCGAGCAAGCGCTGGGGGTTAAAGCTATAAAAAATATGATGCCCATGCAGTCGGGTGATGTTTATGCGACATGGGCGGATACTGAGGATTTATTTGCTACTATTTCATATCGCCCATCAATGAAGATAGAACAGGGCATACAGAATTTTGTTGAATGGTATCGCTCTTATTATCAATTTTTGGATGTGAAGGTTCAATAATGAAAATTGCCGTTGTCGGTATAGGTTACGTAGGTTTGTCTAATGCAATATTGTTAGCTCAGAACCATCATGTTGTTGCATTTGATGTTAATCCAGAAAAAGTGTCCATGATTAACAGGCGACAATCTCCAATTATTGATTCTGATATCGATCTGTTCTTTAAACAACGGACTTTGGATCTTACCGCAACCTTGAATAAATCAACCGCTTACCAACATGCTGACTATATTATAATTGCGACGCCCACTAATTATGATCCTGATACAAATTGCTTTGATACTGCGTCGGTAGAGTCAGTTATTTTTGATATTATGGAAATTAATCCTGAGGCAGTAATTGTAATCAAGTCTACTGTTCCTGTTGGTTTTACCTCTAAAATGCGGATGACTCATAATTACGAGAATATTTTCTTTTCCCCCGAGTTTTTACGTGAAGGGAGAGCATTATATGATAACCTTTATCCATCACGTGTTATAGTCGGGGCAACAAGTGAATATGCACGAACATTTTCTAGACTTATGATTGATGGGGCAATAGAAAAAAATGTGCCAGTCATTTTTACTGAAAGTACGGAAGCAGAGGCTGTAAAATTATTTGCTAACACATATCTGGCGATGCGAATCGCATTTTTTAATGAGTTGGATACATATGCCCAAAAAAATAATCTAGAAACAAAGGATATTATTGATGGTGTTTGCCTGGACCCTCGTATTGGCCACTATTACAACAATCCATCTTTTGGTTATGGAGGTTATTGTCTGCCAAAAGACACCAAGCAGCTTCTGGCAAATTTCAACCAAGTGCCCAGCAACCTGATTAGAGCTATTGTTGATGCTAATACAACGAGAAAAGATTTTATTGCCGATACAGTTATCGCGACTAATCCTAAACGAGTAGGTATTTATCGACTAGTTATGAAGGCTGGTTCGGATAATTTTAGAGCATCGGCAATACAGGGAGTCATGAAAAGAATCAAGGCGAAGGGTATTGAGGTTGTTGTTTATGAGCCATCCTTAATGGAACCTTATTTCTTTAGGTCAAAAGTCATCACTGAAGTATCCGTATTTAAAGGTATGTGTGACATTATACTTGCCAACCGAATGAGTCCTGATTTAGCCGATGTGATTGATAAGGTCTATACACGAGACATTTTTGGCTACGACTAAAGCAGACTGCATATTTTCAATTGCTGTGCTTTTGTCAAACCAGGAAAGAGTGGCAAGGTCATTGCGCCTGCGTAAAATTGCTCAGTAGAGGGCAGGTTAGTATGAGTCCGCTTTTGATGCCAAGGTTGTTTGTAAATAGGTATATAGTGCACGTTGGCGCCGATATCCTGTGCACGTACTTTTTGGAAGAGCGCACTGCGTTGTTCAGGGGCTACATGGTGAACATAGAGATGGAAGGCACTACGCCGCTCGGTGTTGAAATGACGAGGTAGCTGGTGTGGTGCCAGTCTTTCGAAGTAGTACTGGGCAATCTCGTTACGCGTGTGAATCCATGTCTCCAGATTGGCCATCTGGCTCAACCCCAGCGCAGCCTGAATGTCGGTCATGCGGTAGTTGAAGCCGAGCATCTGCTGCTCATAGTACCAAGGGCCGTCCGGCTCATTGATAAAGTCTTCCGGTTCACGGGTGATGCCATGGCTGCGGAGCACGCGCATCGTCTTGGCAAGCGCAGGGTCGTTGGTCATGGCCATGCCACCCTCGCCAGTGGTGATGATCTTCACCGGGTGGAAGCTGAATACTGTGATGTCGCTATAGCGGCCATTGCCGGTAGGCTCACCATGATAACGGGCACCAAGGGCGTGGCAGGCATCTTCGATGATCTTGAAACCGTACTTTTGTCCCAGGCGGTGGATCTCCTGCATGTCGCAGGGGAGGCCGGCAAAGTGCACCGGTATGACTACTTTGGGTAGCTTTCCTTCCGCCTTGGCTGCAATCAGCTTCCTCTCCAGCTCCAAAGCGCACATGTTACCGGTATCTGGTTCAATATCGACAAAATCGACTTGTGCACCGCAGTAGAGAGCACAGTTGGCGGATGCAACAAAGCTGATGGGGGATGTCCAGACCCAGTCGCCGGGGCCAACGCCAAGTGCCAGACAGGCTACATGGAGTGCTGCGGTACCTGAATTGACTGCCACCCCGAATTTGGCTCCACAGTAATCGGCTACTGCTTGCTCGAAGCGGGGGACTACGGGTCCCTGGGTCAGGAAGTCGGACTTGAGAACGTCCACAACAGCATCGATATCTGCCTGGCTGATGGATTGGCGGCCATAAGGGATCATTCAGTTCTCCCCTTTTGGTTCATTTTCAAAAGCTGTTCAATGGTAAAAAAGTGAGGGTTGCTGCGAGAGTTATATTCGAAGCCCTGTTCTACCATTTTTCCTTTTTCGCCCGCCGCTGTTTTGGAGAAATCGTTGTTGCGATTATTGAAGTTGATGGTTGGGCCAATCACGAAGAAGTCATCAAACTCGAAGGTGTGATAAGAGTCATCGGCAGGACACATCACTTCATGGAGCTTTTCTCCCGGGCGAATGCCGATGATCTTGTGTGGCAGGTGAGGGGCCATGGCGCTGGCGAGCTCGGTAATTCGGACGGATGGCAACTTGGGAACAAATATTTCCCCCCCCTTCATCCGCCCAAAATTGTCCAGGACAAAATCAACCCCTTGCTGCAAGGTGATCCAGAAACGCGTCATCTCCTCATGGGTGATGGGTAACGCATCCGCCCCCTGGTCAATCAGCTTTTGGAAGAAGGGGACGACAGAGCCGCGAGAACCCACCACGTTACCGTAACGAACCACTGCAAAACGGGTGGGATCCTGCCCCGCGATGTTGTTTGCTGCCACGAAGAGCTTGTCTGATGCCAGTTTGGTGGCACCGTAGAGATTGATTGGATTGGCAGCTTTGTCAGTGGAGAGGGCAATAACTTTTTTGACTTGATTGAGCAAAGCGGCCTGGATCACGTTCTCTGCACCATGGATATTGGTTTTAATACACTCCATGGGGTTGTATTCAGCGGCTGGAACCTGTTTCAGTGCTGCTGCATGAACCACGTAATCGACGCCACGCATTGCCATGGTAAGCCGGTTGGCGTCTCGGACATCACCGATAAAATAGCGCATGCAGGGGTCGTTAAACTCCTGCTGCATCTCGAACTGTTTCAGTTCGTCACGAGAATAGATGATGAGCCGTTTCGGCTTATAACGTTCCAGTACTGTCTTGACCAATCGTTGGCCAAACGAGCCGGTGCCACCTGTGATCAGTAGCGTTTTATCGTTGAACATTGTGGGCATCTCGTCATAAAAACAGTAGATGAATCATATGCTAGCAAATAAAGTACCAGCTTTTTTGGCAAAGAGTGTGATCCATTCACAAAAACAGTTTTAAAGATTTGGGCGCACCCAGACCACCTCGGATTGGCTCGCATCAGTAGAGCTTTATCAAGATGTGCTGGAGCTCTGCGCGCTTAGCTGAATAGCCTGGCAAACCTCTTCAACCCCATTGAGGGCTCTCGGGGTGAAGCGGTGTAGTTCATCCGAGTTGATCAAATCGAGTCGCTGGTGCTGCACCGCATCGAGATTGGGCCACTTTTGCCAGTGATTCAGGGCGTCAGGATCTTGACTCCCCGCCAGGATCAGCGCGGGGTTCGCTTTGATCACCTGTTCCATGTCCACTTGAGGGTAGGGGGTCTTGGCATTTGCCATGACGTTGACCCCGCCGCAGAGTTCGATGGCCTGAGCCGGCCAGGCATTGCCACTGACGCTGGTGAGCGGTGGGTACCAGAGCTGGTAGAACACCTTGACGCCGGTTGATTGTCCATAACGCTGTTGCAGCTCATGCAGGCGCGCCAGATAGCGATCGGCGGCTTCGTTGGCACTTTTCTCAACACCCAGCAATTTGCCCAGCGCCCGCATCTCGGTCGCCAGCGAGGCAAAATCGGTGGGTTCAGAGTAGAACACCGAGATACCCAGCTGTTCCAGCGGTGCCAGCATTCGTGACTGGGCCGAGCGCCAGCCCAGGATCAGGTCCGGTTTTTGTGCCAGCAGGGCCTCGACATTGATGCTGCGATAATTGGCCACCTTGGGTTTGTTTTTCACCTCGGCGGGATAGTCTGAGGCATCATCAACGGCCACCAGTTTGTCACCGGCACCGATGTCGTAAAGCAGTTCGGTAAGATGGGGTACCACGCTCACCACCCGGCTCGGAGTCGCGGCAAACAGTACGCCGGGCAACCAGGCCAGCAGCGCGCAGGGCAGCCAAGTCGGCAATCGCAGCCATCTATCCATGAAATAACCCCGCTATCGTGACAACCAGCGCCAGTATCAACCAGCCCCAGCCGCATCCTTGCAGAATGTTGAGCACCTTGCGCGGAGTCTCGCTATCTGGCTCAGCACCTGTGCCGATGACTGGCCAGCGCTGGAGAGCCCCCTGATAGTAGCGAGGGCCACCAAGGCGGATCCGGCACTTGTCTACCAGCAGGGTGAGCAGCATCCCCATGACTGGATAGGGCCAGAGCGCGCCACTTCGCACCAGCTGTGCGGCCTGTTTGAGCCGCGGTAGCAGGAGCGGTAGCCCCAGTAGCAGGATGGTGGGAGCATTGAGCCCCTTATAGAGGGTACTGGAGGCTCGGCCAAAATAGCCAAACGCGGGATCCTTCATGCTCCAGCCCTGGCTCATCAGCTGCACCAGCCGCCAGAGCAAGGCGCCCTGTACGCCAGCCAAGGCAAATCCCAGCAGCGGGCCAGCCCATTGGCCGACCAGACGCAGGGCGCAGCTCTCCGTCACTGCTTTGGCGAGCCCCATGGTCGAGAGTTTGCCGGTCTCCCGCTTAAGCCAGGGGGCAGACTGCAATCTCGCCAGCGGCAGGGTCTCCTGGGTGGCGAGCGAGCGGGTGGCATGGGAGAGTTCGCGCAGCGGACGGGATTCGAGCATCAGCAGCAAGAACAGCAGGTCGAAGAGCGGCTCGCTCAGGGCCAGATTGCGAAGCGACCAGAGCCCGGTTGCGCAGGGGAGCCAGACTACCAGCATTGCCAGCAGGCCGGCCTGCATTTGCTGGCCGGGTGAGCCATCGGGTCTGTGTACCTTGTGCCCCAGCCGGGTCAGCAGGGGCGTGACGGCCGAAAGACGCAGATGGGATGGCCACGGGATCACCGCCTCCAGCAGGGCAGCGCCTACCAGAATGGCCGCCGTCGTCGAGAGGAGGGCGTCGGCCATCAAATCAAGCGAGCCGGTCTCGATCACAGCTTGCCGAGCATCTTGATGATCACTTCGGCGGAGTGCTTGCCGGCCACTTCGATAAAGGCATCGAAGGATTCAACCTGTTCCTTGCCAGCGATATCGGACATGGCGCGCACCACCAGATAGGGCACTTTGAACATGTGGCACACCTGACCGATGGCGGCACCTTCCATCTCGACCGCCAGCATCTGCGGGAAGTCGGCGCGAGCCTTGGCGATGGCGTCCGGTTTGCACATGAACTGATCGCCGGTGCAGATTAGGCCGACCTTGGTCTGGTGCTTGCCCTGCTCGGCGATGCAATCCTGAGCGACCGCGATGAGCTTCTCGTCGCAGGGGAAGGCGGCGGGTTGTTGCGCCATCTGGCCCATCTCGTAACCAAAGGCGGTCACGTCGACATCGTGGAAACGCATCTCGCTGGCGATCACCACATCACCGATATGCAGGTCCTGGGCAAAGCCGCCCGCAGAGCCGGTATTGATGACGCAGTCGGGGGCAAACTTTTCCAGCAGCAGGCTGGTGGCCACGCTGGCGGCGACCTTACCGATACCGGAGCGGGTCAGGATCACCTCTTTGCCTGCCAGCTCCCCTTGATAGAACTCGCAGCCGCCCAGTTGCAGGGTGGTGGGGTTGCTCATCTGGCTGCGCAGCAGGGCCACTTCTTGCTCCATGGCGCCGATAATACCTACTTTCATTGCTGACCTCGTCTTGATAGCCGTGTGGCTGAATTTAAGTTGCTGTAGATCATAACAAAAGATGGCGTCGGCGCCGAGAGGCACAAGCGAAAGGAGAGATGAAGCGCGGCGCTCCATATGGGAGCGCCGCAGGTGACAAAAAGCATTGATGAGGAGGGGAGAGTGCCTTTAGCCGAGCGCAGTATCGAGGGTCATCATCAGGGCAAAGCCTGCCATCAGACCGAGGGTGGCATAGGTCTGGTGACCGTTGCGGTGAGTCTCCGGGATCACCTCGTGCGAGACCACAAACAGCATGGCGCCGGCGGCGAGCCCAAGTCCGATGGGGTAGGCGATGGCAAGGCCACTGGAGAGCCCCACTCCGAGCAGGGCGCCAACCGGTTCGAGCAGGCCGCTGGCGATGGCAACCAGCACCGCGACAGAGGGGCGAAAACCGGCGGCGCACATGGCCAGCGCCACCGCCAATCCTTCCGGAATATCCTGTAGTGCGATGGCAGTGGTAAGCGGCAGCCCCACCGACATATCCCCCTGCGAGAAGCTCACCCCGATGGCCATCCCCTCCGGCAGGTTGTGCAGGGCGATGGCAAAGACGAACAGCCAGACCCGGGAGCAGCTCTCGTGGCCGGGGCCGCAGGGGCCGGTTTTGTCATGCTCGTGCGGGGTGAACTGATCCAGCCCCAGCATCAACAGCACCCCGAGGGTCATGCCGACAACCACCACGGCGGCGGCGCTAAAGCCGTTGCCGGTGATCCCCTCGGCAGCCTCTAGCCCCGGCAGCAGCAGGGAGAAGGCGCTGGCCGCCAGCATCATGCCTGCGGCAAAGCCGAGCATGGTGTCCTCCACTTTTTGCGGTACCGAGCGTAGAAACAGAGCGGGCAGGGCGCCGATGGCGGTGGCGGCAAACCCGGCGGCACCACCTATCAGGCCATAGCGCACGCCGCTGGTCACCTCGCCGGTAGCGAGCATGATGAGACTCTGCAACAGCAGCAACAAGACGGCAGCCAGCGCGATAAAGAGGCCGAGAGCGGTGAGCGGGCGGCTTTGCATCTGGCTGCGCAGTTGCTGTGACCAGGATAACGGAGGAAGAGCTGAGAGATGGTCCATGGCATGACCTCAAGGTGTGCAAAGTGGATGGTGGCATTACATCGATTCGGCCGCCCCTTGTCCATGTCTGCAGGGCGATTGCCGCTATCTGAAAATCTGGAAAGAGTTTATCCAGGCAACCACATGGGAACTCTTATCGGTAGCCAAAGGCGGGGGGCAAGAGGGGTTGTCTGCAAATGGCTGAAGTGGATGTTGAGAGGCAAGTGGGGATGCATCGCGAACTCTTTTAAATCAGCTGTAGATGTCTGCCTTGGTGTTCGGATAACAGATACAAGAAAACCGGCTTGCGCCGGTTTTGTTATCTGTCTGCTCGAAGGCTGGCTTATTTCGCCAGGGACTCCGGCAGCTCTTCACGGATCTTGCCGAGCATCTCTTTCAGGACACGCGGGTTGGCAACCACGATGTTGCCGGAGTTTTCGTAGTTGTGACCACCTACGAAGTCGGTGACGATGGCGCCAGCTTCTTTGGCCAGCAGTTCACCGGCAGCGGTGTCCCAGGGCTTGAGGCCGATTTCCCAGAAACCGTCGACGCGACCGGCAGCCACGTAGGCCAGATCCAGTGCGGCAGAGCCGGAGCGACGGATGTCGGCACATTCGATGAACATGCTCTGGAACATCTTCAGGTAGGACTCGATGTGGTGCTTTTGCTTGTAGGGGAAACCGGTCGCCAGCACGGTGCCAGCCAGCTCTTTGGCTTTGCCGACACGAATGCGGTAGCCGTTCAGCTGGGCGCCGCTACCACGGGTAGCAGTAAACAGCTCGTCACGGATGGGATCGTAAACAACGGCTTGTTCAGTCTTGCCCTTGACACGCAGGGCGATGGAGACGGCAAAGTGCGGAATGCCTTTGACCAGGTTGGTCGTGCCATCCAGTGGGTCAATGATCCATTGATAGTCCGGATTGGTACCGGCAATCTCACCAGACTCTTCAGCAACAATGCTGTGCTCCGGGTAAGATTTTTTGATGGTGTGAATGATGGCCGCTTCGGCTTCACGGTCAACGTTGGTCACGAAGTCATTGCTGCCTTTTTGGATAGCCTCAATGTTCTCGGGCTGGGAGAAGGCTTTTACTACAACTTGACCGGCGTTGCGCGCAGCGCGCACGGCGATATTCAGCATCGGATGCATAGGTTCACCACTGGATGTTAAAGAACGGGGGATAACAGGACGCTGTATGATACCAGTATTTTGTGCGATGGCAACTGTTATCCCCCTACGACTAATTGATTGCGACTGCCAGATCTGACGGCTCCAATATAGACCAGATCTGCGCTAGTCTTATCCCAGCAGCCGGATACAGGCTGTCATGAGCATAGGGATATGAGCCATGAATTTGTCATTAGTGAGTCAGAACGTGTCAGCAGCCAGCGAGGGACTGTTGGCCATCTTGCGGTCATCACCCGAGTATGGTGATCACTTTGCCCACATCACCGTGACCCCCCTGGCCCAGTGGCAACCGGCCAAGACGGAGGCGGCGATCCTGCTGATCGACGGCGATGCGCCCTGGCAGGATGCCGGATTTGCCCGGGGAGAGGATGAGACGATCGGTTTGCCGGTCTTGCCGCTGCTGATCCGTAAGGGAGACAAGGAGCTGACGGTCTGCGGGCCGGATGTGCGTGACCCCCGTTTCTATTTTGTCTCAAACGGCATCGTGCTGGATGAGTCGGAGCTGGCCGAGCCTGCCTGCAGCCGGGTGCTGTTGCGCAAGCTGGAGTCCTACTTCCCGCTGCTTTCCCGCCTGATCATGCTGCGCCAGCGCAAGCCGGTCGCCGTGATTAACTAATATCTACTATTGCCAGAGAGCACCAGCGGCGCACCGTGGCCTTGTTTGGCCTACGGTGCGCCGCTTTTTAATGGTCTGGAGCCGGTCACTTGTTGCAAGATGAGGCGGCTATGGTGTTGCACCCTGTTCCAACCGTGCAATCTGGCTATGACCAACAAGGAGTGAATCATGATCGACTTTTACACCGCCGCGACCCCCAATGGTTTCAAAGTGGCGATCGCCCTCGAAGAGCTGGGTTTGCCCTATCGGGTCATTCCTCTCGATTTGTCTGCACTGGATCAGAAGAAGCCCGAGTTTCTCGCCATCAACCCAAATGGCCGTATTCCGGCTATCGTCGATCGGGATAACGACGATTTCGCCGTATTCGAGTCGGGCGCCATCCTCATTTATCTGGCGGAGAAAGCGGGCAAGTTGCTGCCCGTTGATCCCAAACGCCGCTCTCAGGCCATCCAGTGGCTGATGTTCCAGATGGGCGGGGTAGGACCCATGATGGGGCAGGCCAATGTCTTCTACCGCTATTTCCCCGAGAAGATCCCCGCCGCCATCGAACGCTACCAGAAGGAGGGGCGCCGCCTGTTCGAGGTACTCGACAGCCATCTGGCCCATCACGAATATCTGGCGGACGAGTACAGCATCGCCGACATTGCCACCTGGCCCTGGGTGCGTATTTATGACTGGAGCGGCATCTCCATCGAGGGATTGCCCCATCTGCAAGCCTGGATGGGTCGCATGGCAGAGAAACCTGCCTGCCAGAAGGGGATCACCATACCGCCACGCAAGGAGCAGCCCGATGAGCTGATCAAGCAGGCGCAGCAGATGGTAACACGTTGATTTTTAACTGCTGACGGGGCGTGTTGCCCCGTAATATTAGAAAAACTAAGGCAAGCCGATTATAAAGATTCGTTCGTTTTTTGTGAGCTGAATCACTATGATGCCCCCATACCACCAAGCGTCCTGTGCGGTGGCTTGGCGGGCTCCCCGCCTACTGTTTCCAACACTGTTTTTGATTGCATCACAGCCTCTGTGATCAGATTCCTCTGGGCCATTTTGTGCCAGAGGTGCGGCAGCATTTTTTCGATTTTTTTGGGACTGATATGGATCGGCACAGTTTTTATCCGTTGTTTTTATTGACCATTCTGATGGTCGCTGTGGGCCAGATGACCCAGACCCTTTATGTTCCCTCCATTCCCATGATGGCGGGGGACTTCAATGTGGCCTCGGGCCAGTTACAGGCGGTGATGGCCTGTTACCTGATCCCCTATGGCCTCTCCCAGTTTGTCTACGGGCCGTTGTCGGATCGCATCGGCCGTCGCCCGGTGCTGATCGTCGGCATGATGGTGTTTCTGGTAGGCACCCTGATCATTCAGGTCATCCCCCATTTTGCCGCCCTGCTGGTGGGCAGCTTTATTCAGGGGCTGGGTACCGGTGCCGGTGGCGCCATGAGCCGTACCGTGATGCGCGATCGCTACAACGGCGCCGAGCTCAACCGCGCCAACAGTCTGGTGAGCATGGGGGTGATCTTCTCCCCGCTGCTGGCACCGGTGCTGGGGGGATGGCTGACCGAGCTGTTCAACTGGCGCGCCGGTTACTGGTTCCTGTTCGGTTTTGGTGCCGTAGCCACCCTGGCGATCATGGCCTGGTTTGGCGAGACCCTGCCTGCTGCTGCCCGTCAGCCACTGCGCGTCGGTGCTGCCTATCGCCATGTGCTGGGCAACCCCAAGTTTCAGGGCAACCTGCTCTGCCTGATGGCGACCTTTGCCGGTTTGGCAGTGTTCGAGGCTGCGGCCGGTGTGCTGCTCGGCGATGTGCTGAAACTGAGCGCCCGCACCGTGAGCGTGCTGTTCGTGCTGCCGCTGCCCGGCTATCTGTTCGGGGCCTGGCTTTCTGCCAAGCTGAGCTTTCGCCTGAGCCAGGGCAAGCTGATGCGCCTTGGCATCGCCTTTCTGGCGCTCGGCTCCCTCATCATTCTGGTGCCGGGGCTGTTCGGGGTGGTGAGTGCCGCCTCGCTGGTCGGTGGTGCGGCTGTCTACTTCATCGGTAGCGGTATTCTCTACCCGACCGCCACTTCCTGTGCCATCGAGCCCTTCCCGGGTCAGGCCGGTACCGCGGGTGCCATTCTCGGCGGGATGCAGAATCTGGGTGCCGGTGTGGTGACCCTGCTGGCGGCCGGTTTCCCGATGACCGGTCAGGTGACTCTGGGTGCCATCATGACCCTGATGGTGCTGATCGTGGCGCTGAGTTTTGTCTGGTTACGCCACCATGGCTCCCCCCACGAGCAGATGGCAATTTGATCTGCCGCTCTCTTTGCATCTGGAGCAAGCCCACCCTCAGCGGTGGGCTTTGTTTTATCCGGAGAACGGGCTAGGAGATCGCATTAGCTTGATGTAGTGATCGATGTTGTGAGGTTAATTCCGGAAAAGAAAAAACCCGTCACGCTGGTGACGGGCTTTTGCTGTTGGTACCCCGAGATGCCGTTGCCGGTTTGGGCCCTTGAACCGTCGGTTCAAGGCGGGGATCGGATCTGACCGCAGGCTTCTCGGTCGTGCCGAGCATGCGCAATAGCCAGAAGGCAGATCCCCTGTTTGGTATGAATATCGGCTCGGGGACTTGAACCGGCTGACAAACATCCCAGGGAATTTTAAAACGGTTTGCGATTAGGGCTGCTGCCCCTCTTCGCTGGAATCACCATATTGTCCGTGCTCGATCAGGGCTGCTTCGATGGTGCGTTGCAGCATCTTGATCCGCTTGTCCATGGTCTCAGAGTATTGGTGGTTCTTCTCTTTTTCAAGGCAGAGCTCATGACAGAAATTGAGCGCTGCCATGATAGCCAATTGCTCGTTGCTGGAGACTTTGGAGCGTTGACGCAGGTCGATCAACTTGTCGGTCAGCTGCTCGGCGGCCTGGCGCAGGGCATCCTGCTGTCCCAAGGGACAGGATACCTTGTAGGGACGTCCCAAAATGACGATTTCTACGGCCTCTGTGCTCATGCCTTCCTCAATACGGCGGAGCTGATTTCCGCCTTTATCCACGTGGACAACTGGGCGGGACTATATAGCGCAGATGCATAAGTTTCAAGGCCTTGCTGGCTCTGCAAGAGGGAGAATGCTAGGATCCTGACCATTAATTCTGCAAATTTGACTGAACTTTGAGCGGATCCTCGATGAGCAAAACGAACCCCCTTAAATATGCGGCAGTGGCCGACATCATGGAACAACATGAGCTGATGGCCAGCGCAGTAGAGGCCCATGGTGTGATCTGCGGTCTGGTGTGCGGCGGTGTGGCACTGGACGACAAGAGTTGGGTGCCCCATTTCAACGATCTGGTGAACGACGGTTTCGGCCTGCCGGCCCCGGTGCGCCAGGTGATGACCGATCTTTATCACAATGTAGTCGAGAGCTTGATGGCCCAGAAAGGCGTCGAGCTGCTGCTGCCAAGTGATGATGCCCCCCTCGACGAGCGCATCGATTCGCTGGTGGACTGGTCACAGGCGTTTCTGGCCGGTTTCGGCGTGGTGCAGCAGGAGCTCTCCCGCGCGTCGGAAGAGCTGCAGGAGATGATCCAGGATATCGCCAGCATCACTCAGGTCTCTGCCGAGTTCGATCAGGAAGATGACGAGAACGAAGCCTCCTTCCTGGTGCTCTACGAACACGTCAAGCTGGGGGTCATGATGGCCTTCGAAGAGTTTGGCAAGCGCCCCGATACCCCGAGCGCGCCGCCGACCCTTCATTGAGGTGCGGGTCAATGCGACCCTTACTGAATCTGCAAGAGCGCCTGATGGCGCTCTTTTTTATGGCGCTGTTGTGGCTAACCCTGTGAGGCACAACCGGTTTTTTGCCGGTGACCTCGCATTCGGCCTGCGGCTTTGTGATAGCATGAGGCCACCTTTTTCACTTCTTCCTCTCTGCTTATGTCTCAATCTGATGTGCGACAGGTCGATGTCACCCTAGTCGGCGGTGGAATGAGCGGCGCCGTGCTGGCCCTCTCGCTGGCAGCCCTGCTTCGATCCGATGGCTCCCCCCTCGAGATCCTGCTGCTGGAGGCAAGCGTCCCCAAACAGCACACCCATTCAGGGTTCGACGCACGCGCCATTGCGCTCTCGGCCGGTACCTGCGATGCGCTGTTGCGACGCGGACTCTGGCCGCTGTTTGCCCCCCATTGCGCCCCCATTACCCAGATCCATGTCTCGGATCGGGGCCACTTCGGTCAGGCTCGCCTGTCGGCTGCCGAATACGACCTGCCCGCGCTGGGCCAAGTGATTGAGCTTGCATCCGCCGGCAAGGAACTGCAACGGGCGATGGCGGCCTCTCCCAATATCCGGGTCTGTTGTCCGGCACGGGTGAGCGAGATTGTGCCCGATGAGGAGAAGGTGACCCTCACCCTCGAGAGCGGTGAACAGATTGAGACCCGCCTGCTGGTGGCGGCAGACGGCGGCAACTCCTTTGTGCGTCAGCACTTCAAGTTGCCGGTGACCCGCCACGACTTTGAGCAGCACGCCATCATCGCCACGGTCAAAACGGCGCAAGACCCTGAGGGACGCGCCTTCGAGCGTTTTACCGAAGGGGGGCCGCTGGCCCTGCTGCCGATGCAGGATGGGCTCTCCTCGCTGGTATGGAGCGTCGGGCAGCATGAGGTGGATGAGCTGATGGCCCTCGATGAGGTGGCGTTTCTTGCTCGTCTGCAGCAGGCCTTTGGCTGGCGGCTCGGCCGCTTCGAGCGATGTGGCGTGCGTCACGTCTATCCGCTCATTCTGACCGCCTGCGACTACCCGCTGGCCCAGCGTACCGTGCTGGTGGGCAATGCTGCTCATGCCCTGCACCCTATCGCCGGGCAGGGCTTCAACCTCGGGATGCGGGATCTGGACCTGCTTACCGGCGCCGTAGCCAAGGCGTTGGCAGAGGGGGAGGATATCGGCAGCTTCAAGGTGCTGAACGGTTACTGGCAGCAGCGTCAGCGCGATCAGGATCAGACCGTCTGGCTCACCTCTTCGCTGGCCCAGCTCTTCTCCAATGGTCACGATCCGCTGGTGGCGGGGCGCAATCTGGCGCTCACCCTGATGGGGCGATTCCCGTGCCTCAAGGCGCCGCTTGCCTCGCGCACCCTGGGCTTTGTCGCTGATGTGTGCGGCAACTAGCCAGCACTTGTTGAGTGGAACCTGTTGACCGGAAGATGGTGACCGCCATTCGTTGATCAAAACCTATTGAATAAAGAGGTGATGCCTGCGGGCGTCCCCTCGCTGGCCAGCCGGTCAGCCCAGAAAGGATGAGATGATGCAGATGCAAAATGTGGATGTGGTGATTGTCGGTGGCGGCATGGTGGGGCTGGGGCTCGCTGCGGCCCTGAAACATAGCGCCCTCAAGGTGCTGGTGGTGGAGGGGCAACTGCCCGACCCGCAGCTGGGGGAGGTGGCCGATAACCGGGTCAGCGCCCTGAGTCTGGCCAGCCAGCAGATCCTGCGTCATGTCGGCGCCTGGGACGGCATTGAAGCGCGCCGCCTGCAGGCCTACGCCAAGATGGCGGTGTGGGAGCAGGACAGTTTTGGCCATATCGACTTTGATGCCGCCAGCCTGCGTCAGGCCAACCTCGGCCACATCGTCGAGAATCGGGTGATCCAGCTGGCGCTGCTTGAGGCGATTGAAGGTGCCAGCAATATCCAGCTGCTGACCCCCGCCAGAGCCAAGAGCCTGCAGAGCGGCCCGGCGGGCGCCCTGCTGCTCCTTGAAGATGGTCAGGCCATCTCGGCCAAATTGGTGGTGGCTGCCGATGGCGCCCACTCCTGGGTGCGCCGTCAGGCTGATATCCCGCTCACCAGCTGGGATTATGGCCACCACGCGCTGGTGGCGACGGTGCGCTGCGCCGAACCCCATGAAGCTGTTGCTCGCCAGATCTTCACCCCGGATGGCCCGCTCGCCTTTTTGCCGCTGTGGCAGGAGAACCTCTGTTCCATCGTCTGGTCGCTGCCTGCGGCCCGCGCCGAGGCGCTCTGCGCCTGCGATGACGAGCAGTTCAATCGCCAGCTTACCGCCGCCTTCGATGCCCGGCTCGGTCTGTGCAAGGTGGAGGGGGCGCGCAGCGCCATTCCCCTCACTGCCCGCTATGCCCGCGACTTTGCTCGCGAGCGGCTGGTGCTGGTGGGAGATGCCGCCCACACCATCCACCCCCTGGCGGGGCAGGGGGTCAACCTTGGCCTGCTGGATGCTGCCGCGCTGGCGGAGCAGATCTTGCAAAATCATGCCGCGGGCGAGGATATCGGCCTGCTCGCCAACCTGCGCAGCTACGAGCGCTGGCGCAAGAGCGAGGCGGCTCGCATGCTGGCGGCGATGGAAGGGCTCAAGCGGCTGTTCAGCGGGGCCAACCCGCTCAAGAAGCTGGTGCGGGGCGTGGGATTGCGCGCGGCCAACCTGCTGACGCCCTTCAAGGAGGGGGTGATCCGCGCCGCCATGGGGCTGGAGGGCGAGTTACCCGCATTGGCCCGTCCTGACTGGGCTGTTGCTGCGACCAAGGGCAGTGCCATGCAGGCCAAGGGTGAAAAAAACTAATATTACTTGCCGTTTTTGACAACAAAAGTAATCCGACAAGGCTGATGACCCGTTTTGGGTGTCAGCCTTTAATTTTGCTCTGGAGCGAAACGTTTTTCTGCAAATTGTGACGAAACGGTAAAAATTAAAATTTAATCTCGCCTGAGTCGGCTTATGGCTGTTTTTATCACTGCATTTATCTTAGTGTCTGGAGTCAGTTTTACGGGAGGGGGATTAGTTTTTTTTGAGCGGCACGCTCGCCTGCTTGTCATATAATCCGCTCCGTTCAAGGAATCCCTCTTGCCTGGCAAGGGCAGGAGCGAGCACACACTTTTGGATCCGGTCGCTTTTTGTTGCACGAAGTGCAGTCAGAGCGGTGGCGCGGGTCGCAAGGGTGGTCGCCAAAGCGAAAAGGCTTTTTGCTAAGGAAAGAATGCGATGATCCAGACTACTGTACTGCATCCCAAACACCTGGAAGCCGGCGCCAAGATGGTGGACTTCCACGGTTGGGAAATGCCCATCAACTACGGCTCCCAGCTGGAAGAGCACCACGCGGTGCGCAGCGATGCCGGTATGTTCGATGTCTCCCACATGACCATCGTCGATTTGACCGGCGAACGGGTCAAAGCCTTTCTGCAACACCTGCTGGCCAACGATGTGGCCAAACTCACTGCCCCCGGCAAGGCCCTCTACAGCGGCATGCTCAATCCGGAAGGCGGCGTGATCGATGACCTCATCACCTATTACCTGACCGATACCTTCTACCGGCTGGTGGTCAACTCCGCTACCCGCGAGAAGGATCTGGCCTGGATCCGCCATCACGCCATCGATTTCGACATCACAGTGACCGAGCGTCCCGAGCTTGCGATGATTGCGGTGCAGGGCCCCAACGCCAAGGTCAAGGCTGCTGCTGTGCTGAGCGCCGCTCAGCGTACCGCCGTGGTGGGGATGAAACCCTTCTTCGGCGTGCAGGCTGGCGATCTCTTTATCGCCACTACCGGCTACACCGGCGAAGATGGTTATGAAATCGTGGTGCCGCAAGAGAAAGCCTGCGAGCTGTGGCAGGCACTGCTGGATAACGGCGTCGCCCCCTGCGGCCTCGGTGCCCGCGATACCCTGCGCCTCGAAGCGGGGATGAACCTCTACGGTCAGGATATGGACGAGTCAGTCTCTCCGCTGGCCGCCAACATGGCCTGGACCATCGCCTGGGAGCCGAGCGATCGCAACTTCATCGGCCGCGACGTGCTGGAAGCACAGAAAGCGGCGGGCAACCAGCCCAAGCTGGTGGGTCTGGTGATGGAAGAGAAAGGGGTGCTGCGTGCCGGTATGCCGGTCACCTTCACCGCGGCAAACGGTGAGAAGCGGGAAGGTGTGATCACCTCCGGCTCATTCTCCCCCACCCTGGGCTACAGTATTGCCCTGGCACGGGTGCCCCGCGATATCGGTGAATTGGCCGAGGTGGAGATCCGCAAAAAGCTGGTCACCGTGAAGGTCACCAAGCCCGCTTTCGTCCGTAACGGCCAGAAGCTGGTTTAACATCGTCTTGGGGGAGGGCTGTGCCTCCCCCCCATCCCTTTTCATATTCGTTTTTAAACGCGACTCAAAGATCAAAGGAAGCACAAATGAGCCATATCCCGAGCGAACTGAAATATGCCACTTCCCACGAGTGGATCCGTGTTGAAGCCAACGGCGAGGCCGTGGTCGGTATCACCGAGCACGCCCAGGAGCTGCTGGGTGACATGGTGTTTGTCGAGCTGCCGGAAGTGGGCAAGCAGGTCAGTGCCGGTGACGACTGCGCCGTGGCCGAGTCGGTCAAGGCGGCCTCCGACATCTACAGCCCGGTGAGCGGCGAGATCATTGCCGTTAACGAAGAGCTGGAAGGGAGCCCCGAGCTGGTCAACTCCGACCCCTACAGCGCTGGCTGGCTGTTCCGCATCAAGCTCGATGACGAGAGCGAGCTGGCCAACCTGCTGGATGCCGAAGGCTACCAGAACGTAGTGGACGAAGAGTAATGCCCCCGGGCCCTGCCAACACAGCAGGGCCCCTTTGTATGACCGCCAGCCGGGCAAGCACCGGCCGGTGGAAGGGTGAAGTCGTCCGCGCCTGCCGTTTGCCAGCCTGGGAGCCTAGGGGCAAACAGGCCGGTTCGCAACAAGGCGATCCCCTCTCGATGCTGCCGCAGCATCCGGTGCCGCGCCCTGTCTGCGGGACCCAGAACATGAGTGGAGTCGGTATCAGCCGACGATCAGGAACATCAGGTCTTGGTTATCAGGATGTCATGCCAGGACTTATTTATCAGGAAATAGGGAAATGACCCAGTCACTGTTTGAACTCGAGCAAAAAACCGATTTTGTCCGCCGCCATATCGGCCCATGCGAGGAAGAGCTGCGCCTGCTGCTGGCGACCGTTGGGGCCGAAAGCCTGGACGATTTGATTGAACAGACCGTGCCCGCCGCCATTCGCCTGCCGGGTCCGCTGGGGATCGGTGCCGGCATGACCGAAGTGGAGGCGCTGGCAAAGCTCAAGGGCTATGCCGCCCAGAACAAGATTGCCAAGAGCTATATCGGCATGGGTTATCACGATACCCATGTGCCCCACGTCATTTTGCGCAATGTGCTGGAAAATCCGGGCTGGTATACCGCCTACACCCCCTATCAGCCCGAGCTGGCACAGGGCCGTCTCGAAGCCCTGCTCAACTTCCAGCAGCTGACGCTGGATCTCACAGGCATGGATCTGGCAAGCGCCTCCCTGCTGGATGAAGCGACCGCCGCCGCCGAGGCGATGGCGCTGGCCAAACGGATGGCCAAGTCCAAATCCAACCTCTTCTTTGTTGCCGATGACGTGCACCCGCAGGTGATCGACGTGGTCAAGGAGCGCGCGGTTCACTTCGGTTTCGACGTGGCGGTTGGCGCTGCGAGCGATGCAGTGAGCGAAGAGGTGTTCGGGGCCCTGTTCCAGTACCCCACCACCACAGGTGAGGTGAAAGATCTGCGTGCCCTCATCGCCGCGGTACAGGCCCAGAAAGGGCTGGCCTGCGTCAGCGCCGATCTGCTCTCCCTGCTGCTGCTCAAATCCCCGGGCGAGCTGGGTGCCGACGTGGTGTTGGGCTCCGCCCAGCGCTTTGGTGTGCCCATGGGTTACGGTGGCCCCCACGCCGCCTTCTTCGCCACCCGCGATGCCTACAAGCGTTCGATGCCGGGCCGCATTATCGGCGTCTCCAAGGATGCCCGTGGCAAGGCCGCGCTGCGTATGGCGATGCAGACCCGCGAGCAGCATATCCGCCGCGAAAAGGCCAACTCCAACATCTGTACCGCTCAGGTGCTGCTGGCCAACATGGCGAGCTTCTACGCCGTCTATCACGGCCCGGTAGGACTGAAAACCATCGCCTCCCGCGTGCACCGTCTCACTACCATTCTGGCGCTTGGCCTCAAGGCTAAGGGGGTTGCCCTCAAGCATGCCAGCTGGTTCGATACCCTGACCGTGCTGACGGCAGATAAAGCAGCACTTATTGCCAAGGCTGAAGCTAATGGCATCAACCTGCGTGCAGACCTCGACGGTGCGGTAGGGATCTCCCTCTCTGAAACCACCACTCGCGGCGATGTGGCCGAGCTGTTCGATCTCTTCCTCGGCCAAGGCCATGGCCTCGACATCGAGGCCCTCGACAAGGCGGCGCAGACCCATCACGCCATCCCGCAGGATCTGCTGCGCACCGATGCCGTGTTGACCCACGAGGTGTTCAACAAGTACCACTCCGAAACCGAGATGCTGCGTTATATCCACCGTCTCGAAGCCAAAGATCTGGCGCTCAACTACGCCATGATTTCACTCGGCTCCTGCACCATGAAGCTCAACGCCACCGCCGAGATGATCCCGGTGACCTGGCCCGAGTTCGGCAAGTTGCACCCGTTCGCCCCGCTGGCACAGGCCAAGGGCTACCAACTGCTGCTGGCCGACCTCGAAAACTGGCTGGTGAAAGTGACCGGTTACGATGCGGTCTGCATGCAGCCCAACTCAGGTGCGCAGGGTGAATACGCAGGTCTGCTCGCCATCAAGAAGTACCACGAATCCCGCGGCGAGGGGCATCGCGACATCTGCCTGATCCCAGCTTCTGCCCACGGTACCAACCCGGCCTCTGCCCAGATGGCGGGGCTCAAGGTGATCGTCACCGCCTGTGACAAGTCCGGCAACGTGGATCTCGACGACCTGCGCGCCAAGGCGGCCGAGGCGGGGGATCAACTCTCCTGTCTGATGGTGACCTACCCCTCCACCCACGGGGTGTATGAGGAGACCATCAAGGAGGTGTGCGACATCGTTCACCAGCACGGTGGTCAGGTCTATCTGGACGGCGCCAACATGAACGCGCAAGTTGGATTGACGGCACCGGGCTTTATCGGGGCAGACGTCTCTCACCTCAACCTGCACAAGACCTTCGCCATTCCTCACGGCGGTGGCGGCCCGGGCATGGGCCCCATCGGCGTGAAGAAACATCTGGCACCGTTCGTGGCTGGTCATGCCGTGGTCAAGACCGACAAGGAGAGCCGTGACAATGGCGCCGTGTCGGCTGCACCATTCGGTTCGGCCAGCATCCTGCCCATCAGCTGGATGTATATCGCCATGCTGGGTGACGAGGGGCTAAAGAGATCCACTCAGGTCGCCATCCTCAACGCCAACTATCTGGCCAAGAAGCTGGGTGAATCCTTCCCGGTGCTCTACTCTGGCCGCAACGGTCGGGTGGCCCACGAGTGCATTCTGGATATCCGCCCGCTCAAAGAAGCTTCCGGCATTAGCGAGATGGACGTGGCCAAGCGGCTGATGGACTACGGCTTCCACGCGCCGACCATGAGCTTCCCGGTAGCGGGCACCCTGATGGTCGAGCCGACCGAGTCGGAATCCAAGCGCGAACTGGATCGCTTCGTCGAGGCGATGACGTCCATCCGCGCCGAGATTGCCAAGGTGCAGGAGGGGCAGTGGAGCCTCGCCGACAACCCGCTGGTCCATGCGCCGCACACGCAGGATGATGTGATGGATGCAGAGTGGTCCCGTGGCTACAGCCGCGCCGAGGCGGTCTTCCCGTCCGACGCCGTGCGCGCCGCCAAGTTGTGGCCCTCTGTGAACCGCATCGACGACGTCTACGGCGATCGCAACCTGTTCTGCTCCTGTATCCCGACTGAGGATTACGCCAAGTAAGTGGCGTTTAGGAGCAACAGTTAAGCCGTATAAACAACAGGGCCACCCAGACGGGTGGCCCTTCGTTTACATGGACTTTATCTGCATGCTGCTATCCGAATGTCCGGCTTAGGTCCTTGAGCTGGCTCGCTTTGCTCTGCAAGTTGGCACTGGTTTTACTGACCTGATCGATTTTGAGGCTGTTATCGTGAGAAAGTGAGGATATCTGATTGATATTACGACAGATCTCCTCGATCACCGCTTGCTGCTGGGTCGCTGCAGCGGAAACTTGATTGGAAAAATCAGAGACCTTGTCTATTTCGATCACGACCTGATTCAGGTTGCCGGTGCTTGCCCGAGTGGTTGCGAGGCAATCATTGGTTCTGGTCACATTGAGATGCATCATCTCTTTCCATCCCCCGAGGGTTTGCTGGATATGACCAATGCTGCTCTGGATCTGCTCTGTTGCTCTATGGGTTCTGGTCGACAGGCTGCGTACCTCGTCAGCCACCACTGCAAAGCCGCGTCCCTGATCGCCCGCCCGCGCTGCTTCAATGGAGGCATTGAGTGCCAGCAGGTTGGTTTGATCCGCAATCCCGCGAATTTCACTCATGATGCTGCCGATCCGTTCGGACTCGCTTGCCAGCTCGACGGCTGACTGGAAGGCCTGCTCTGCCTGGGTAGCCAGTGCCGACATCTCTTCTCCCGCATCGGAAAGCTGATTGCTGGTGGTGATGCAATGGTTGCGCGCCTCTTCGATCTGCTGGTTGCTGTCCTGAATATTGCGGCTGATCTCTTCGGCAGCTGATGCCATCTGGGTAACTGCGGTGGCGACTTGCTGAATTTGCATATCCTGTGAGGAGATATCCCTGCTGGCCAGTGCGGCCGAACCACTCAAATTGTTGGCCATGGCATTGAGCGAGAGTGTGGTGTCATCGACTCTTCCCAGCACGGTACGGATTCTGGCTTGCCAGAGCTTGATATGGAAATCGGCAATGCTGTGGGGGGCATCCCCCGAGAAGATCAGGCGGCTGATGCTGTCGTAGTCCTGCTCAAGCTGTTGCAAGAATCGCGGTGTGAGGAAGAGCGCATTACGGTTGAACCAGAGGGTGGCCAATAGGGGAATGATGATCCAGAGCGCCTGCAGTGGTGTGAGCAGCCAGAGCGCGCTGATCACGCTGAGCAGCAGCAGGGGGATGGTCATGATGGCCGGAGTGAGCAGGCGCTGCCCCATGTGAATGGCGGAGCCGGTTTCGCGTGCCTTAAGGGTTTTGTACATCTTGTTGGCACGCGCTTTGTGCTCTGCGGAGGGTCGGCAACGAACGGATTGGTAACCCACCATCTTGCCATCTTCATAGATCGGGGTGACATAGGCATCAACCCAGTAATAGCTACCATCCTTGCAGCGGTTTTTGACTATGCCCCGCCACGGCTTGCCCGCTTTTAGATGGGCCCAGAGATCGGCGAATGCCGCCTTGGGCATGTCTGGGTGGCGTACCAGGTTGTGATGTTGTCCCAGCATCTCTTCAAGGCGATAGCCTGCCACCTGACAAAACGCCGGATTGGCGTAGGTGATGTCCCCTTTGAGATCGGTGGTCGATACCAACTGGACGTTGTCGGTAAATTCAACTTCGGTATCTGTAGTGTGAGGTGTGTTGGTTACCATGATCAGGCTCCGGTTTTGCCATAACGGAATGCATCGTCTGAGTATGGCAGAGGCTGCTCATTTTATTGTGTTGTTGCTCATTAACTGTTCTGCGCCTAGCAGGGGCATCTACACATCTTCCATCGCAACGGTTTGGCGGGGGACGCAAGCCAAGTAACATCGCATGACTTATAGCCACGCAGCGATACAGGTAAGGCAATTAAGTTGGGGGCGATTTTATGGAATTATGACGGCACCCTGGTCAATTCGGTGCCGCAGAATATCGATATCGCCAAGCAGATCCTGGCTGAGGTCGCCCCCCATCTGACCGGCGATCAGTTACCTCGTTATCTGCGCAGCGAAGCGGAGTATCACCATGCCAATCACGCCGCCAAGAACTGGCAGGATCTCTATAGGGATTACTACGGTTTGTCGCGGGACGAGATGGTGCAGGCTGGCAGTCTGTGAGCCAAACATCAGGAGAGACAGGGACTTAGGTGCATTTTTTAGGAGCTGGAGGTGGTGATTGACCATTTCTCTGCCATTTCCCATGGCATTTGTTCGAAAAACGCCTAAAAACCCTTCTCCGTGTGCTTGAACTGCATGGTGTGAACAGCCAGTTCAAGGCCGTGGCTGGCTACGATGACGTGCCCGCACAGTAGCAAAAAACACCCTTTCGGCGGCCTCAAATGTCTGGAGTCTATCTTCGGCCCATCCAGGTGTCCGTCGCTCATCTATATCGGTGATCATGAAGCGGATGTGCAGTTTGCTCGTCATTTGCAAGGGGCGCTTGGCGAGCAGAGCCGTGTGATCTCGGTGGCTGTCGCCTATAGCCGCGCGACCCCGGAGCGCTGGGAACACCAACCCGACCATATCGCCCGTGACGTCGAGGATCTGCTCCATCGTCGGGCAATATCTGTAACGCCGGTTGCAGATTGCCGTACGGAATAGACAAACGCCGATCAGTTGATCGGCGTTTTGTCTATGGGAAGCCTGATGGTTTCACACTCAGCTGGCTTAACACCCTGTCTGTTTAATGATGGGCGACTTAAAACAGCAGTTGCGTCAGGTAGCCCATCAGGATCGCCATGCCGAGGATCACGGTAAGGAAGGCCGCAATCATCGGGGTTTTGAACATCGATTTGAGCAGGATCACCTCGGTCAGGCTGGCACCGGCACTGCCGATGATCAGCGCCATGACGGCGCCCATTCCCATCCCTTTGCCCAGCAGTACCGATGCCAGCGGGATCACGGCCTCGGCACGGATGTAGAGCGGGATCCCGACGATGGCGCTGAAGGGGATGGCCAGCGGGTTGTCGGCGCCAGCATGGGCGGCGATCCACTCGGCCGGAATAAAACCGTAAATAAACGAGCCGATGAGCACCCCCAGCAGCAGGAAGGGCAATACCGCTTTGAACTGCTGCCAGGCATCAATGCGAGCTTTGCCCCAGGCGGTGGGGAGCTGTGGTGCTCTGGTCAGGACTGCCGTGCCATCGCCGCAGCAGGAGAGGGTGGCCTGTTCTGCCATCTCTGGTTGAGGTGCCGGGCAGCACGCTGCCCCGTTGAGGGGTTTGATTGCGCGAATGACGCCGCGTTGGTTGTCACTGCAATGTGCTTGAGTGGTGGTGCGGGTCGCCGGGCCACAGCCGCTACCGCAAGAGGGGGTGGCCTCTTTGGGGTCGATGACATGGCGCTCGAACCCCAATCTGTCGAGCAGCATGCTCGCCATGACGGAGACGCTGGCAGCGATCACGGCGTAGAGCAGGGTCACTTTCCAGCCAAAGGTGGCCCACATCAAGCCGACGATGATGGGGTTCAGCAGTGGCGAGATAAACAGGAAGGTGAGGGTGGGGCCAAAGCCAGCCTTGGCCGAGAGCAGCCCTCTCAGCATGGGGATGGTGGAGCAGCTGCAAAAGGGGGTGACGGCGCCGAGCAGGGCAGAGAGCAGATAGCCCTTGCCGTGGCGGGCCCCCAGCATCCGCTGGATCTTCTCGTCGGGGATCTTCTGACGGATCAGGCTGACCCCGGCGCTAATGACCAGAAACAGCACCGACAGCTCGACAGCCAGAAACAGGAACATCTGGGCTGCATCGGTCAGCATGGTTAACCACTCATTCATTGTCGTATCCTCACTTGGTTTCTATATTTCCAAAATAATCGAAATTAATGGTCGATCAAGATATTTCTGGTATTATCGAAATATCAAATTCGTGGAGGGCGCAGAGATGCAACTGGAAGAGGTCGCCAAGGCATTGAAAGAGCTGGGTCATCCGACCCGGCTGTTTATCTTCAAGCATCTGGTCAAGGCGGGAGAGCAGGGGTTGCCGGTGGGGGAGCTGCAAAAGCAGCTGGTGATCCCCGCTTCCACCCTCAGCCACCATATCGCGGCGCTGGTCTCGGTGGGGCTGGTGAAGCAAAACCGGGAGAGTCGCACCCTGCTGTGCGTCTCTCAATACGCGGTGCTGGAGGAGATCATCGCCTTTTTCCGCGATGAGTGTTGCGTCAACAGCCCGGAGCATCGGCAAGATCAAAGGCAAGAGCTGCCTTCCTGAGGGCTATGGCTGCTAGTAGTGCTGCGCGTAATAAAAAAACGCCGATCATGCGATCGGCGTTTTGCATTGTTTTTCTCAACTGCGGGCATTAACCCAGATTGGCTGCAACCTTGCTTTGAGCTTGTCCCTTGCGCTTGATGACAAAGCCAATGCCCAGTACCACCAGCCAGGCGGGGATCAGTTCGACCGAGATGCGGAAATCGGGGGTCATATACATGATCACCAGAATACCGGCCATGAACGCGAGGCAGAGATAGTTGCCGAAGGGGTACCAGAACGCCTTGAACTTGGGCTGGACACCCTCTGCGACCTTGGCCTTGCGGAACTTGAGGTGCGCGAGGCTGATCATCGCCCAGTTGATCACCAGTGCGGAGACCACCAGCGCCATCAGCAGGCCGAACGCCTTGCCCGGCATCAGGTAGTTGATCAGCACGCAGAGCAGGGTGGCGATGGCCGAGACCGAGAGGGCCACCAGTGGCACGCCGCTCTTGTTGGTCTTGAGCAGGGCTTTCGGGCCGTTGCCCTGTTTGGCCAGCCCGAACAGCATCCGGCTGTTGCAGTAGACGCAACTGTTGTAGACCGAGAGTGCTGCCGTCAGTACCACGATGTTGAGTACGGTGGCGACGAGATTGCTGTCCAGAGCGTGGAAAATCATCACGAACGGGCTGCCGCCTTCCACCACTTTACCCCAGGGATAGAGGGACATCAGGATAGCCAGGGCGCCGATGTAGAAGATGAGGATGCGGTAGATCACCTGATTGGTGGCCTTGGGAATGCTCTTCTCGGGGTTGTCCGCTTCCGCGGCGGTAATGCCCACCAGCTCCAGACCGCCGAAGGAGAACATGATCACCGCCATCGCCATCACCAGACCGCTGATGCCGTTGGGGAAGAAGCCGCCATGAGCCCACAGGTTGGTGACGCTGGCCTCGGGTCCGCCGGCACCGGAGAGGAGCAGATAGCCGCCAAAGCCAATCATGCCGATGATGGCAACCACCTTGATAATGGCGAACCAGAACTCCATCTCGCCAAACGCTTTGACGTTGGAGAGGTTGATGGCGTTGATCAGCACGAAGAAGAAGGCGGCCGACATCCAGGTCGGGATCTCGGGCCACCAGTATTGGACATAAATGCCCACTGCGGTTAACTCGGCCATGCTCACCAGCACGTAGAGCACCCAGTAGTTCCAGCCGGATGCAAAACCGGCAAACTCGCCCCAGTATTTGTAGGCAAAGTGGCTGAATGAACCGGCTACCGGCTCTTCCACCACCATTTCACCGAGCTGGCGCATGATCAGGAAGGCGATAAAGCCGCCGATGGCATACCCCAGCAGGACCGAGGGGCCTGCCATCTTGATGGTTTGGGCAATGCCCAGAAAGAGGCCGGTGCCGATGGCGCCGCCTAAAGCAATCAACTGAATGTGGCGGTTTTTAAGGCCGCGCTTCAGCTCCTCACAGTCTTGTTTCAAATCCATGGGTCTGTCCTTACGTCTCTGTTGTCTCTGGTCGGTGTTGGGCTCATCCTGAGCAGGCCGCAGTGCGTAGCCAAAACCTGACGAAATCTGTATTTATTTCGTTACGACATGCCGTTTTCAATTTTTAGTGTTGGCTGGCAACCGAAGCAGAATAGTGATAATCCGCCATGAATGCACCTGTTTTCCATCTCGAATGGCCGTATTTTGTACCAATGGCAGCTTTTTCATGATCTGAAGAGGCACGCTGGTAGTTTTTGGTTGATGTTTGTGCAATCGAATTCTGTTTTGTTGACATTTTGTCTTGTTGGTGTGCTTTTGTGGTGCCGAGCCACAAATGGATGCAAATGATGCCAAACAAGCGGGAGTGCAAGGAAGAGTGCAGGGAGTTGGAGCACAGGGAACGCGAAAGCGTGCTGCAACAAGGGGTTGCCCGGAGTGTGCTGGTGGCGCTCTGGTTAGGGATTGCCGCCAGTCCGCTGTTGTTGCTGGTGGCCGCGATTATGTTGCTGGGTTGGCTGTTACTCGGTGATCAGGAGTTGCTGCACTACTGGCAGCCGCTGTTGCTGGTTGGTGGGGTAACGGGGGCGCTCGTTGGCGGCTGGTTGGCGGAGCGGGTTCGCCTGCGCCACGGTTTGCTGGCCTTCTATGCCCGGTTGATGAACAACCCTGAACTCAATCGTTAGTGAACGCTGGCTGTTTGCCGAGCGCAGCAGAACGGAATCGAATAGCGGCTAACTGGCAGCGGGTGACAAGGGCACAACGCCAAGGTCGACAAGAAGAGGGATAAGCATTTGTGGTGCTTATCCCTTTTTTATCCACGCTTTTCACTGTCATCGATGTGAATTGCAGTTCGCCACAGCTGACTTTCGCCGCGACACTGTAATTTTTATCTTTTGTTGATGCCGATAGCTGTCAAGCTGGCTTAACAGAGCTGGCGGCGCAGACCGGTCGCCTCGAGGACCTTGGCGCTGATCTCCTCCACCGAGTGGGAGCTGGTATCCAGGAAGCGGATCGCCTCCTGGCGAAACAGTCGCTCCACGCAGGCCAGCTCCTGCTCGCACTGTTCGATGGAGGAGTAGCGGCTGTTGGCACGGCGCTGGTTACGGATCTCGTGCAGCCGCTGCGGCGCTATGGTGAGGCCAAACAGCTTGTGACGGTTGGCCTTGAGGGGGGCGGGCAGCTCCAGCATCCCCATGTCCTGCTCGATAAAGGGGTAGTTGGCGGCGCGAATGCCAAACTGCAGCGCCAGATAGAGGCTGGTGGGGGTCTTGCCGCAGCGGGAGACCCCGATCAGGATGATGTCCGCCTCATCGTACTCCCTGGTGGTGATGCCATCGTCGTTGGCAAGTGCGAAGTTGACCGCCTCGATGCGATCGTCATAGAGCTTGCGGTTCTCCATGCCGTGGGTGCGGTGGAGGCGGGGCTCGGCTTTGACCCCCAGCTCCTGCTCCAGCGGGCTGACGAAGGTATTGAGAAAGTCGTGGCCGCACGCCTCCGATTTCAGTACCTCTTCCCGTACCAGCGGGTCGACGATGGTGTGAAACAGAATGGGGCGTACCCCGGTCTGGCGAAACTGCTCGTCGATCCGCATCCGTACCTGACGGGCTTTCTCCAGTGTCTCCACAAAGGGGATAGTGATCTGCTCGAAGGCCAGCGGAAACTGGCTCAGTACCGCGTGGCCGAACACTTCGGCGGTGATGGCGGTTCCGTCTGAAACATAAAATACGGTGTGCACGTAGGGCTCCTGTGATACCGCGGGTGGGGTCGCATGGGGTAAGGGGTGAGAAGTATCTCCCGAAACCATACCAGTTTTGTCAACCGGTCTGCTGTGCCCAAGTTGTGAAGTGGCTTGCAAACCTGAATCGTTATCTTTTTGTGTCGCCATTGTAGAATGTTCCGGTCATTCGACCATCCCCAACGCTTGCCCGGGGATTTTTTTGAAAATCAGTAGAAAACGTTTTCATTGTCGTTGGCAACAAAAGAAACAGACAATAACGCACCTGACTTACCCATAACCTCATCGATTAAATCGGGCGCACGAGGTGCTATGGCATCGGTGCCCACCAACCTGGAGACATCCAAGTGCAACAGTACGTGCTCTGGTACGAACAACTCGGAATGCAGGACGTAGAACGAGTTGGCGGCAAGAACGCATCCCTTGGCGAGATGATCAGCAACCTCTCTGGCGCCGGCGTATCCGTGCCGGGGGGCTTTGCCACCACCGCCTTTGCGTTTAACGAGTTTCTGGAGTCAAGCGGCCTCAACGGCAAGATCCACCATCTGCTCGACAATCTGGACGTGGACGATATCGCCGCCCTCAACCGGGCCGGTCAGCAGATCCGCGACTGGGTGATCGAAGCCCCGTTCCAGCCCGAACTGGAGCAGGCTATCCGGGTTGCCTATGAAAAGTTGAGTGCCGGTGTCGAGGCCTCGTTTGCGGTGCGCTCCTCCGCCACCGCCGAGGATATGCCAGACGCCTCCTTTGCCGGTCAGCAGGAGACCTTCCTCAACGTACGTGGCATCGATGCCGTCATGACGGCGGTCAAGCATGTGTTTGCTTCCCTGTTCAACGATCGCGCCATCTCCTATCGGGTGCATCAGGGCTACGACCACAAGGGCGTTGCCCTCTCGGCCGGGGTACAGCGGATGGTGCGCTCGGATCTCGCCGCCTCCGGCGTCATGTTTACCCTGGATACCGAGTCCGGTTTCAACGACGTGGTCTTTATCACCGGTGCCCATGGTCTTGGCGAGATGGTGGTGCAGGGCGCGGTCAACCCGGATGAATTCTATGTGCACAAGCCGACCCTCAAGGGGGGCCGCCCGGCGGTGGTGCGCAAGACCCTCGGCTCCAAGCTTATCAAGATGACCTACTCGGACGATGCCGGTCACGGCCGTCAGGTGAAGATTGTCGACACCAATGAGGCCGAGCGTAGCCGCTTCTGCATCAGCGATGAGGAGGTGATGGCGCTGGCGAAACAGGCCCTCATCATTGAGCAGCACTATGGCCGCCCGATGGATATCGAGTGGGCCAAGGATGGTCAGGATGGCCAGCTCTATATCGTGCAGGCCCGCCCGGAAACCGTGCGCAGCCGTCAGGAGGCCAACACCCTCGAGCGTTTTGCCCTCAAGCAAGCGGGCAAGGTGTTGATCGAGGGGCGTGCTATCGGTCACAAGATTGGCGCGGGCCCGGCGCGGGTCATCTCCTGCATCAGCCAGATGGACGAAGTGCAGCCCGGCGATGTGCTGGTCACCGACATGACCGACCCGGACTGGGAGCCCATCATGAAGCGGGCTTCCGCCATCGTCACCAACCGGGGTGGCCGCACCTGTCACGCCGCCATTATCGCCCGCGAGCTGGGCATTCCGGCAGTGGTAGGCTGTGGCAACGCTACCGATCATATTCAGCCGGGCCAGCGGATCACCGTCTCCTGTGCGGAAGGGGATACCGGTTTTATCTATGACGGCGAGCTGGACTTCGACGTGGCGGTGACCGAGGTGGGCAATATGCCGCGCCTGCCCATCAAGATCATGATGAACGTCGGCAACCCGGACCGCGCTTTCGACTTTGCCCAGTTGCCCAATGCCGGGGTAGGGCTGGCGCGCCTTGAATTCATCATCAACCGGATGATCGGCGTGCACCCCAAGGCCTTGCTGGAGTTTGACCTGCAAACCCCAGAGCTGCAGGCCACCATCGGCAAGATGATCGCCGGTTACGACAGCCCGCGGGAGTTCTATGTGGCCAAGCTGACCGAGGGGATCGCCACTCTGGGGGCCGCCTTCTGGCCGGAGCGGGTGATCGTGCGGATGTCGGACTTCAAGTCCAACGAGTACGCCAATCTGGTGGGCGGTCGTGGCTACGAGCCCCACGAGGAGAACCCGATGATCGGTTTTCGTGGCGCATCCCGCTACATCGCCGACAGCTTCCGCCCCTGCTTTGCCCTCGAGTGCGAGGCGATCAAGCGGGTACGCGATGTGATGGGGTTGACCAACGTCGAGGTGATGATCCCCTTCGTGCGCACCGTGGGCGAGGCGGAGCAGGTGATCGACATCCTGGCCGAGAACGGTCTGCGCCGCGGCGAGCGGGGGCTCAAGGTGATCATGATGTGCGAGATCCCGAGCAATGCCCTCTTGGCAAACAAGTTCCTCGAGCACGTGGATGGCTTCTCCATCGGCTCCAATGACATGACCCAGCTCACCCTTGGGCTGGATCGGGACTCGGGGCTGATTGCCCACCTGTTCGACGAGCGCAACGAGGCGGTCAAGGCACTGCTGTCGATGGCGATTCAGGCCGCGCGCAAGGCGGGCAAGTACGTGGGGATCTGCGGTCAGGGGCCATCCGATCACCCTGACTTTGCCGCCTGGCTGGTGGAGCAGGGGATTGACTCGGTGTCGCTCAACCCCGATACAGTGGTCGATACCTGGCTCTATCTGGCGGAGCAGCATGGCGCCAAGTAAGTCACTATCGACATGAGTGATTAGAAAGGGGGGCCTAATGGCCCCCTTTTGATCGCTATTATCTTATGTTTTGCCCTTGGGCTTATTCCACCAGGCTCATACCGGGGATCTGGCGCCAGTAGCCGTTGCAATCGCGATCCTGCTGCAGAACGAGGGGCTGATTGCCCTGCCGGTTGGCTTTGAAGCGGGCCAGCATCTCCAGCGTCTCCATCCCTTGCGGCGAAAGCCTGACCACATCTACCAGACCTTCCATACCAGCCAGCTCGTTACCCAGGTTGTAGCAGTAACCGGACTGGGTCTGGATCCCGTTGAGATTGAACACCCGCTGCCCCTCGCGGCTGTTGGCCAGTCGTCCGGTGGGGTAGTTGATGCAGGCGAGCTCGCAGTTGTCTTTCGGTTTGTCGAGGGAGCGGGCGGTGAAGCAGCGCGCCGAGTAGGCGAGCGGCAGATGGCCGTAGGCAAACACCTCCACCTCAAATTGGTTGCGCAGGGAGCCCAGATCCTGATTGAGCTGGATCAGCCAGTCACGGGAGAGCTCCACCGGCATGACCCAGCGTTTCATCCCCTGTTTGAGCAACATGCGCAGCACATCGGCGTTATAGGCGTTGATGGCGGGACCACAGACGAAGGGGATCCCTGCCTCCCAGGCGAGTTGTACCGTACCGAGATCGTTGGCTTCGACCATAAGATCGCCATTGTCGACCAGCCGCTTCACCTCCTTGAGCTCGGAAGGGGCGGAGATAAGGGCGAGGGTCGAGAGCACTACCTGCTTGCCGGAGTTTGCGACCTGACGGGCCAGCGCAATCCAGTCATCGACTTTGAGTTCGCGCCGCTTGCTGCAGACGGTCTCCCCCAGATAGATGATGTCGGCCTGACTGTCGGCCGCGGCATGGTAAAAGGCCTCGGTATCGGCTTTGGGCCAGTAGAAGAGCAGAGGCCCGAGAGAGAATTGCATGGGTGGACTCCTTATTGCCACTGACGATGATAGGCGCCGAGGGTAGTCTGGCTACCTTCGGAGACGCGGGCGAGCTGGGCATCCCACTCAGCTTTAACCTGATAGGCCTCGGGATTGGCCTGATAGGCATCGATGGCCGCACGCCAGACCCGGGTCACTTGCTCCACATAAGCTGGGCTGCGTTGGCGTCCTTCAATCTTGACCGACTGGATCCCGGTCTTGAACAGCTCGGGCAACAGACCCAGGGTATTGAGACTGGTGGGCTCTTCCAGCGCGTGGTAGGTCTGCCCATCCACGTCGAAACGCCCCTTGCACAGGGTCGGATAGCCAGCATTTTCGCCCGGGCCATAGCGGTCGATCAGCACCTCGTTGAGCCGCGACTCGAGACCGTTCGGGGTCTCTTCCCAACGGACGAACTTGGCCGGTGAGCAGGCGCCGACGGTGTTGGGACTCTCGCCAGTCATGTAGGAGGAGAGATAGCAGCGCCCCTCGGCCATGATGCAGAGGCTGCCAAAAGCGAATACCTCAAGGCCAACATCGGTCTCGCGGGCCAGCTGCTTGACCTGATGCATGGAGAGCACCCGGGGCAGCACCACCCGTGTGACATTGAATTGCTGCTGATAGAAGCGAATGGCGGCGGCATTGGTGGCGCTGGCCTGCACCGAGACATGGAGTTCCATCTCGGGGTAGTGGCGGCTGGCATATTCCAGCACGGCGAGATCGGCGATGATTAACGCATCGGCGCCGAGGGCCACCCCGCGATCAACCGCCTGTTTCCAACGCGCATCGGCCCCGGGATGGGCAAAGGTATTGATGGCAATATGCAGCTTGCGACCATGTTGATGCACATAATCTACCGCCTTCTCCAGTTTGCTGTCGGTAAAGTTGAGACCGGCAAAGTGGCGGGCATTGGTGTCATCCTTGAAACCGATATAAACGGCATCGGCCCCGTTATCCACGGCGGTTTTCAGTGCCGGCAAACTGCCTGCCGGACAGAGTAATTCCATTGGTACGCTCCGAGAGTGCATATGAAGGGCAAACGAGCCCTGATTGTATGCAGCCATGCACTCCCGCTTTTTGACCTGAGGCAGCTTTGTGTGGCTTTACCCTTCTTGAGGTAACCCTGCACAAGTTTGATTTCCAACAGGATCTTGCCACTCTCCCTGTGTTTGAATGCGCAAAAAAGGGAGTCTATCGTGTTTCAACAACTGCAACGCCGCCTGGTCGAACAGGCTCCGCGCTTCTTGCGCCATCCCCTCAAGCTGGTTCCCTTCAATCTGCAAAAGCAGCTGATGGAGAGTTTGCTGGCCCGGGTTTTCAAAGAGGCTATCGAAGATGGCGATTTCGAGTTTCTGGCAGACAAGTGGCTGAAAGTCGAAGTCTCTGATCTGGAGCTGTGCTGGTTTATCAGTGAGCAGAATGGCCAGCTGGTGGTGGCTCGCGAGTGTAACAAGGCCGATGTCTGCTTCAGCGGTACCGCCAACGACCTGATCCTGATTGCCGGTCGCAAAGAGGATCCTGATTCGCTCTTTTTCCAGCGCAAGCTGAAGATAGAAGGGGATACCGAACTGGGTCTTGAGGTGAAAAACCTGATGGACAGTCTGGATCTCGATGGCTTGCCAAGCCTGATGAAGTATCCCCTGATGGATCTGGCGACGTTTATCGAACGCGCCCGTACCGCGTCAGCGCAGGCTCCGGTGCAGACGGCGCCGGGCGGGATCCCGTCTTAGGTGGAGAATCACCCCATGGGCATGGCGACGATAATGGTGCCGTGCCCAGAGGCAACGACAGGCCCACAGACAGGGCACCAAGGCGATGAGTGCCGCAGGGGCGGGCAGCTGTGACATGGCCAGCCCCGCAGCCAGCCAGATGAAGGGCTGCGCTTCATACAGCCACTCCGGCTGCAGCCAGCGTTTGCTCGGAAAGATAATCAGATCGGTACGCCGGTAGCTGGAGCGCATCATCCAGGTCACCGCTCCGGCGATAAACAGCAGGGCGCCTGCAAACCAGAGCAGGGGCTGTTCACTCAACGTAATAATGGCAATGGCTGCCAGCAGGTAGAGGCTGGGCAATCTCTCATAGATAAAGGGAGGAAGCATGGCGCGGTGTCTCCTGTGCCGTTTATCGGATATCCATCAAGTTTAGCCCCCCCCTCTCACTTCCCTCATGCTGGTTTGTTATACAAACGGGTAGTTTTGTTCTGAAATGGCTCGGCTTTTACGGTGCCAACATCGTGTTCTCTTATGTTACAATTGCGCGCCATTTTTGACTGAAGATTGACTGGGCATGTTGGATCAGATTCGTATCGTTTTGGTAAACACCTCTCATACCGGCAACATGGGGTCTGCGGCGCGTGCCATGAAGACCATGGGTTTGACCCAGCTGGTATTGGTTGATCCGCAAGCCTTGCCGGATGACAATGCCTTCGCCCTGGCGGCTGGTGCCAGCGATGTGCTTGCCAATGCCCGTATCGTCCCGACACTGGACGACGCGATCGCCGATTGTGGTCTGGTGATTGGCTCCAGCGCCCGCTCTCGAACCCTGAGCTGGCCCATGCTCGATCCCCGTGAGGCCGGCGAAAAGTCGGTGGTTGAGGGGATGCAGCACCCGGTTGCGTTGGTGTTTGGTCGTGAGCGCGCCGGTCTCACCAACGACGAATTGCAAAAGTGCCACTACCACGTGGCCATTCCGGCCAATCCTGATTACAGCTCTCTCAATCTGGCCATGGCGGTGCAGACCCTCTGTTACGAAGTGCGGATGCGCTGGCTGCAGGGGCAGGCCGCCGAGCCTGAAGAGGAGATGGCCTATCCGAGTGCCGCCCAGCTGGAAGGGTTTTATAAGCACTTGGAACAAACCCTGATGAAGACCGGTTTTATTGCCGATGACCATCCGGGTCATGTGATGAGCAAGCTGCGTCGCCTGTTCAATCGGGCTCGGCCGGAAGCGGCTGAGCTCAACATTCTGCGCGGTATTCTGACCTCGGTGCAGAAAGCGCGCGTACCGGATTAATCCGACTGATTTACTCAACCATATACTTGACTGATTTGGTCGGGTATGTGACCATGTGCCCCATTAAATTGCTTCGCAAGACGGTAAGGCACATGAGACTGACTTCAAAAGGACGTTACGCTGTAACCGCCATGCTCGACGTGGCGCTGCATGCAGAGCAGGGGCCCGTCCCCCTTGCCGATATTTCCGAGCGCCAGGGCATCTCGTTGTCCTATCTCGAGCAGCTCTTTGCCCGCCTGCGCAAACATGGTCTGGTGAGCAGTGTACGTGGCCCGGGCGGTGGTTATCGCCTCGGTTTGGCCCCAGGCGAGATTTCGGTTGGTCAGGTGATCACTGCGGTCGATGAGTCGGTCGATGCTACCAAGTGCCTCGGCAAGGGCGGCTGCCACGGCGGTACCCAGTGCCTGACTCACTCCCTGTGGCGTGACCTGAGTGAGCGGATCTCCAGCTTCCTCGGGGATATCACCCTGGCCGAGCTGGTACGCCAGGCCGATGTGCGCCGCATTGCCGGCAAGCAAGATGAACAAATGAAGACCGTGTTGTCCCTGGTTGATCGGGCAGAACACGGCGATGTGAGCTTGAAAGTCCAACTATAAACGTGCTTTCCACAGCGGGACTCTGTATGACCCGGACTGTGACGGAGAAAAACATGAAACTGCCTATTTACCTTGATTATTCGGCAACCTGTCCGGTGGACCCGCGTGTCGCAGAAAAAATGATGCAGTGTCTCACCATGGATGGCCTGTTCGGCAATCCGGCTTCCCGTTCTCACCGCTTTGGCTGGCAAGCCGAAGAGGCGGTGGATCTGGCCCGTAATCAAGTGGCAGATCTGATCGGTGCCGATCCCCGCGAGATCGTCTTCACTTCCGGTGCGACCGAATCCAATAACCTGGCCATCAAGGGTGTTGCCCACTTCTATGCCAGCAAGGGCAAGCACATCATCACTTCCAAGACCGAACACAAGGCGGTGCTCGATACCTGTCGCCAGCTGGAGCGTGAAGGGTTCGAGGTGACCTATCTTGAGCCGATGCCCAACGGCCTGTTCACTATCGAGATGATTGAGAATGCCATGCGTGATGACACCATCCTGGTCAGCATCATGCATGTGAACAACGAAATCGGCGTGGTTCAGAACATTGCCGCCATCGGCGAGTTGTGCCGTTCCCGCAAGATCCTGCTGCACGTGGATGCCGTTCAGAGTGTGGGCAAGATCCCGGTAGATGTGGAGGCACTGAAAGTGGATCTGCTCTCCGTCTCTGCGCACAAGGTGTATGGTCCGAAAGGGATCGGTGCACTGTTTGTTCGCCGTAAACCCCGCGTTCGTCTGGAAGCCCAGATGCACGGTGGCGGCCACGAGCGCGGCATGCGTTCCGGTACTCTGCCGACCCACCAGATCGTCGGGATGGGCGAAGCTTTCCGCATCGCCAAAGAAGAGATGGTGAGTGAAGGCGAGCGCATCTTGGCTCTGCGCCAGCGTCTGTGGAATGGCATCAAGGATATTGAAGCCGTCTACATCAATGGCGATCTGGAGCAACGTGTTCCGGGCAACCTCAACGTCAGCTTTGCCTATGTGGAAGGGGAATCCCTCATCATGGCGCTGAAAGATTTGGCGGTCTCTTCCGGTTCGGCCTGTACCTCCGCCAGCCTGGAACCCTCCTATGTGCTGCGCGCACTGGGTCTGAACGACGAGCTGGCACACAGCTCCATCCGTTTCAGCATGGGTCGCTTCACCACCGAGGAAGAGATTGACTACGCGGTCAAGCTTATTCGTGACTCCATCGGTCGTCTGCGCGAGATGTCCCCACTGTGGGAGATGTACAAAGACGGCGTCGATCTGAACACGGTCGAATGGGCTCATCACTGATCCACCGGGTCAGTGAGCAACAGAATTAGCAGGAGTGAGATATGGCTTACAGTGAAAAAGTAATCGACCACTACGAGAATCCTCGCAACGTCGGTGGTTTCGACAAGAATGATCCCAGCGTTGCAACCGGCATGGTCGGTGCGCCCGCCTGTGGTGACGTGATGAAGCTGCAATTGAAGATCAGCGACGAAGGCATCATCGAAGATGCCAAGTTCAAGACCTACGGTTGCGGTTCTGCCATCGCCTCCAGCTCCTTGGTGACCGAATGGGTCAAGGGCAAGACCCTGGACGAAGCGGCTGGCATCAAGAACACCGATATCGCTGAAGAGCTGGCCCTGCCACCGGTGAAGATCCACTGCTCCATTCTGGCTGAGGACGCCATCAAGGCCGCCATCGCCGATTACAAGCAGAAGAAAGGTCTCTAAGCGCCGGAGAGCAGTATGGCTATTACCATGACAGATGCCGCCGCGGCACGGGTTTCCTCTTTTCTGGCTAACCGGGGCAAGGGCATTGGCCTGCGCCTCGGCGTCAAAACCACCGGCTGCTCCGGTCTGGCCTACGTGCTTGAGTTCGTTGATGAACTGACCGATGAGGATCAGGTGTTCGAGCAGCAGGGCGTCAAGATCATTGTTGATGCCAAGAGCCTGATCCATCTGGATGGCACCGAGCTGGATTTCGTCAAGGAGGGCCTCAACGAGGGCTTCCAATTCAACAATCCCAATGCCAAAGGCGAGTGTGGTTGTGGCGAAAGCTTCAGTGTCTGAGATGTTTGACGTGAATGATCTTTCGTCTGTTGTTGAACGGGTCAGATATGCGTAGTTCAACAATACCTTCTCATGCGCCAAAGGCGAGTGTGGTTGCGGCGAAAGCTTCAGTGTCTGAGTTTTTTGACGTCAATGATCCTTCGTCTGTGGTTGAGCGGGTTGTCCATGACCCGTTCAACCACATCTCATTTGCCAAGGGCGAGTGAGGTTGTGGCGAACGTTTCCAAGAGGTTTGCATGAATCATTTCGAGCTGTTTGGGCTGGTTGAAGGCTTCGAGCTCGATACCCGTCAGTTGGCTGATACCTACCGCCAGCTGCAAACCCAATTCCATCCTGATCGTTTTGCCACCGCCCCCGAACGGGAGCAGCTGGCTGCGGTGCAACGTGCCGCCCAGATCAACGAAGCATTCACCACCCTCAAGGCGCCGCTGCGCCGTGCCGAATATCTGCTCTCCCTGCGTGGCACCGATATCCGTGGTGAACAGCAGACCCTGCAAGATACCGCGTTTCTGATGCAGCAGCTGGAGTGGCGCGAGCGTCTAGCCGATCTGAAAGATGACGCAGACCCTGAGCGCGCCATCAAGGATTTTCGCAGCGAGATCAGGCATGATCACCAGATGTTGATGCAGCAGCTGACCGAGTCTCTTGCCGCCGGCAGAGATCTCGTTGCCGCTGATTGCGTTCGCAAACTCAAGTTTGTCGACAAGCTCCTCGAAGAGCTGGAACGATTCGAAGACTCGCTTCTCGAGTCTTGATCCTTTAACGCTGGAAGTTTCATTACCCATGGCATTACTGCAAATCGCCGAACCCGGCCAGAGCGCTGTTCCTCATCAGCACAAACGTGCCGTCGGCATCGATCTCGGCACCACCAACTCTCTCGTCGCTGCGGTTCGCAGTGGTCACGCCGATACCCTTTGCGATGAGCAAGGGCGCGACCTGCTTCCGTCAGTGGTGCACTATCAGAGCGACACCATTCGGGTCGGGATTGATGCCAAGCGCGAAGCGGCGCTCGATCCTCACAACACCATCGTCTCGGTCAAACGGATGATGGGCAAGGCGCTGGCCGATATCGATACCCGCCAGCAACCTTACCAGTTTGTTGCCGCCGACAATGGCATGCCGCAACTGCAAACCCGTCAGGGGCTGGTCAATCCGGTGCAGGTCTCGGCCGAAATTCTCAAAAAGCTGGCCGAGCGTGGCGCCCAGACTCTCGGGGGCGATCTCGATGGCGTGGTCATTACCGTGCCCGCCTATTTCGATGATGCCCAGCGTCAGGGCACCAAGGACGCGGCCCGTCTGGCCGGTCTGCACGTGTTGCGCCTGCTCAACGAGCCGACTGCGGCCGCGATTGCCTATGGCCTCGACTCCGGTCAGGAAGGGGTGATCGCGGTTTACGATCTGGGGGGCGGCACCTTCGATATCTCCATCCTGCGTCTGCACCGCGGTGTATTTGAAGTGATGGCGACCGGCGGCGATTCCGCTCTCGGCGGCGATGACTTCGATCACCTGCTGGCAGACTGGATCAAGGAGCAGGCGGGCCTCTCCGGTGAGCTGGATGCCCATCTGCAGCGCGAATTGCTGGATGTGGCCGCGGCCGTCAAGCACGGCCTCACCGATACCGACAGCGTTCCCTGCACTTTTGCCGGCTGGCAGGGTTCAGTGAGCCGCAGCCAGTTTGATGAACTCATCACCCCGCTGGTGAAACGGACCTTGCTGGCCTGTCGCCGCGCCCTGCGCGATGCGGGCCTTGAGCAGGTGGAAGTGCTGGAAGTGGTGATGGTCGGTGGCTCCACCCGGGTGCCGTTGGTGCGTGAACTGGTGGGCGAGTTCTTCCAACGTACGCCGCTGACCAGCATCGATCCGGATAAAGTGGTCGCCATCGGCGCCGCCATCCAGGCCGACATTCTGGTGGGCAACAAGCCTGATGCCGAGATGCTGCTGCTGGACGTTATCCCCTTGTCGCTGGGTCTGGAGACCATGGGTGGCCTCGCCGAGAAAGTGATCCCGCGCAACACCACCATTCCGGTGGCCCGTGCCCAGGAGTTCACCACCTTCAAGGATGGTCAGACCGCCATGGCCATTCACGTGGTACAGGGTGAACGCGAACTGGTGGCCGATTGCCGCTCCCTGGCCCGCTTTACCCTGACCGGCATTCCGCCGATGGCCGCCGGCGCCGCCCATATTCGCGTCACCTTCCAGGTGGATGCGGATGGTCTGCTCTCGGTCAGCGCCATGGAGAAATCCTCCGGCGTGCAGGCCGAGATCCAGGTTAAGCCCTCTTACGGGCTGGCGGAGCAGGATATCCTCAACATGCTGAGCGCCTCCATCGAGAACGCCCAGCAGGATATGGATGCCCGCATGCTGGCCGAGCAGCAGGTTGAAGCCGACCGGGTGGTCGAGAGTCTCAATGCCGCGCTGGCCGCCGATGGCGATGCCCTGCTCAATGCTGCCGAGCGTGCCGAGATTGATGCCGCCATCGCCCATCTGCTGACCATGCGCAACAGCGGCGCAACCCATCAAATCAAAGAAGCCATTGAGGCAGCCGATGCTGTCAGTGGCGAGTTTGCAGCCCGCCGGATGGACGCCTCCATCCGCAAGGTGCTGACCGGACAAAACGTCAACAAGGTGTAATATGCCAAAACTGATCATTCTTCCTCATCCCGTACTCTGTCCGGATGGCGCCGCCCTCGAGGGGCAAAGCGGCGAGACCATTCTGGATGTGGCGCTGCGCAACGGTATCGAAATCGAGCACGCCTGCGAGAAATCCTGTGCCTGCACCACCTGCCACTGCGTGGTGCGCGAGGGCTTTGACTCGCTCGAGCCAAGTGACGAGCTGGAAGACGACATGCTGGACAAGGCGTGGGGGTTGGAGCCGGAATCGCGCCTCAGCTGCCAGGCAAAACTGGCGGACGAGGATCTGGTGGTGGAACTGCCCAAGTACACCCTGAACCTTGCCTCTGAACGCCATTAATTACACATGAGTGAATTGCACGTGCAGCATCCTGTGGTGCTTCAGTGATATGGTGGAAGGCCGTGACCCTCGGGGGCACGGCCTTTTTTGTATTCGTTATTCTCTCTTTGCCAATAAGCTCTTTCCCATAAAGAGTGCTTATACATAGTGCCAGTAAAAAGGAAGCAAACACGATGGCTGACATGATGAAGGTAGCGTTATCCACCCAGGCTGCGGCCACCTATTGGGGCGAGGGCGCCCAGCTCAGTTTCAATGGCGACGAGGCACTGATCCATCTCGGTGCCGCCGGTCAGGAGAAGGATGTTCTGCGCACCGTTCAGCGTGCCGCCCGTCGCCTCGAATCGAGCGGGATCAAGCGGGTGACGCTGGTCGGTAAAGGCTGGGATCTGGAGCGTCGCTATGCGTTCGCCCAGGGGTTCTACGCCGCCAAGGGAGCGCGTGAACTGGATTTTGGCCAGCAGAGCGACGCGGAAGCCCGTGAACTGGATGCGCTGCTCAAGGCGGCTCGCTGGGTACGTGACATCACCAATGGCTGTCCGGAAGAGATCTACCCCATGAGTCTGGCGGAATCGGCCCTGTTGCTCATTCGTGGTCTGGCCGGGGATCAGGTTACAGCCCGCATCACCGCCGGTGAAGCGCTGCGCGAGTCCGGCCATATCGGGATCTGGTCGGTTGGCCGTGGTAGCGAGCGCGAGCCGGTGCTGCTTGAGCTTGACTACAACCCGACCGGTGATCGCAATGCGCCCGTGGTGGCGGCGCTGGTGGGCAAGGGGATCACTTTTGATTCTGGCGGCTACTCCATGAAGTCCTCTGACAACATGCTGCCGATGAAGTCCGACATGGGCGGCGCGGCCATGGTGACCGGTGCGCTGGCGCTGGCTATCAGCCGCGGTCTGAACCAGCGGGTGAAGCTCATTCTCTGCTGCGCCGAGAACCTGGTCTCCGGCCACGCCTTCAAGCTGGGCGACATCCTTACCTACAAGAACGGGGTTTCGGTCGAGATCCAGAACACCGATGCGGAAGGGCGTCTGGTGCTGGCCGATGGCCTGATGGCGGCCTCCGACAGCGGTGCGGCTTATATCCTTGACGCAGCCACCCTGACCGGCGCCGCCAAGATGGCGCTGGGGCGCGACTACAATGCGGTGTTTGCCCTCGATGAGACCGAACAACTGCGTGCGCTGGCCGCCGCCAAGGTGGAAAACGAACAGGCGTGGGCGCTGCCGCTGGAACCCTGGCATGCCAGCCAGCTCACCTCGGCCTTTGCCGATCTGGGCAACGTCGCCTCGGCAGAAGGCACGGCCGGTGCCACCACGGCTGCTGCGTTTCTCTCCCGTTTCGTACGTGATGAGGGCAGGGGTTGGGTGCACCTGGATCTGGCGGCCTCCTATCAGAAATCGGGCAATGATCTCTGGGCGACCGGCGCCAAGGGGCACGGTCTGCGTACCATCGCCCGCTGGCTGCAGGAGGTGACCGCATGAATGTCTGGCTGAGTCGTGAATTTGCACCGGCCGAGTGGGGGGAGGGGGCGCTGCTCTCTCACCGCGCCGACGGCATGGTGATCCATCTGGTGACGGCCAATCCGCTGCTCGATATCCAGCAGGCGGCCCGTCGCCTCTGCCAGCAGGGGATCCAGAAAGTGACCCTGGCTGGTCACTGGGAGCGTGAACAGCAGTGGGCTTTTGCCCAAGGGCTGCAAACCCCCAAGGCGGAGGTGCAACTGCAGTGGGCCATGTCCTCGGAAGAGGACAGAGAGGAGCTGGAAGCGCGTTGGCTCTGCGGCCGCTGGGTGCGCGAGATGACCAATGCCACCCCGGAGCAGTTGGGCCCGCTGGAGCTGGCGGTGGAAGCGGCCTCCTTTATTACCGAGCTGGCGCCGGACAAGGTGAGTCATCGCATTTTGAAAGGCGAAGCGCTGCAACAGGCGGGCTGGGTCGGCCTCTATCAGGTGGGCCGCGGCAGTGCGCGCGAACCGGTATTGCTGGAGCTCGACTTCAACCCGGTGCGTGACCCCAAGGCGCCGGTAGCGGCAGCGCTGGTGGGCAAGGGGATCACCTTTGACTCCGGCGGCTACTCCATGAAGAGCTCCGAGGGGATGCTCACCATGAAGTGCGACATGGGGGGGGCGGCGATTGTCACCGGTGCGCTGGCGCTGGCCATGCTGCGCGGGCTCGACAAGCGGGTGAAGCTGATCCTCTGCTGCGCCGAGAACCTGGTCTCCGGCCACGCCTACAAGCTGGGCGACATCCTCACCTACAAGAACGGCACCACGGTCGAGATTGTGAATACCGATGCCGAGGGACGGCTGGTGCTGGCCGACGGCCTGCAACTGGCGAGCGAGTCCGGTGCACCGCTGATCATCGATGCCGCGACCCTGACCGGCGCAGCCGTGATGGCGCTGGGTGGGCGCTACAATGCCCTGTTTGGCCTCGACAAAGGGCTGGTAAGCCGGGCCATGACCTATGCCGATGCCGAGCATGAGCCAGCCTGGCCGCTGCCGCTGGAGCCCTGGCACCGCCAGCAGTGCCCTTCCCATTACGCCGACACGGCCAACAGCCGTCCGGTGAAGGGGGGCGGGCCGGGTGGCGCCTCCAACGCGGCGGGTTTCCTCTCCCGTTTCGTTGCCAACGAAGGGATGGGCTGGTTGCATATCGATCTGGCCGCCTGCTTCAGTGACAACGGCGATGCCCTCTGGGCGCCGGGAGCCAATACTCTGGGGATGCGCACAATAGCGCGGGCCTTGCTGGCGGAAGCCAAATAGGCGAGACAAGGCACCTTCGGGTGCGTTTAAAAAATGATGTAAGCATATGAAACAAAAGGATTTGTTTCATTCAGTGTCCACACGTTGACCACATCGACTAAAAAGCCCCAGCTTGCTGGGGCTTTCACGTTCATATCTTGCAAGCTCAGACATCCGTTTTATCGCGAATATCCGTAGTGGTGCCATTGGTTTGCACGGACTTGATGCCGTTCTTGGCGCCATCTTTGGAAGCATACATTTCACTTGTAGCGATAGGCTCGCCATTCGCAGCATGCAGCACAAAGTAAAATGGTTGATCTGTCGCTTTTTTAGATTTGTGAATTACGTAATAACCCATGCTCAACTCCTTTGATTACCATGCGGGATTACATGGTTGCTAAATAACATACTCTTGCTGGTTGATTATTCAACAAGAAATGGGCGCCAGTTGAGGTTCAAAGGTATGCCTACTGCCGCGCTTCGCTTGCCTCCCAACGAATAGGCAAGATGGAAAGTCATCATCTTTCCTATTCTTTGGGCCATTTATTTATCCGAATGAATTAGTTTTATACCTCAGATCTCTTTGTGATATGTTCCTCGTGGAGTTGATGTTCCATACCTGTCATTTAATGAGGACGCCATGAACGAATTTCTTAAAACATTACTGAACATCCGTAGCCTCCGTGTAGCTTTACGTGACTTGTCATTTGAGCAGCTGGAGGAAGTTAAAGGTAAATTTGACCAAGTATATGCGGAGTTTTTTGCCGCAACTGAACAAGAGCGAGCTGCACAAGCGGAGCATCAACGTAAGTTGGCAGAATTTTCTGAAATGTTGAAGGTCGCAGGAATAGACCCTCGTGACTTGGTAGGTAATGCAGCCCAATCTACCAGTGCGGAGAAGGGTAAGAGCAAGCGAGCACCACGCCCACCAAAGTACAAGTATCAAGAAGATGGGCAGGAAAAGACTTGGACTGGTCAGGGGCGCATGCCTAAAGCAATCGCCGAGCAGATAGCACAAGGCAAAAGCCTAGAACAGTTCGCCATCTAAAAGAAACCGCCGAAAGGCGGTTTTTTTCTATCTATTTCGTCGGTGTTTATAATATAGCGTCACAAACATTATTGATAGAACCATGCAACAGGGTGATAGGCAATAGAGAATGAAGTCGATAAAGTGCGCCGCATAGGTTTCACCTACATAGCTTCCTGCTAAGATATACTCTGAATATATTGAAAATAATGGTTTTGCAACTGTGATTATTGCTAGCGAAACCACCATGCCAAACAGAGCTAAGGTGATAAGCGCACGAGTCATCATGATGCCTTCCAGTGTTTGAATTCTATAGATTCGATACTACCTCTATCGACATGAGTGTTTCAATTTTACAGTTTTTCATTTTGCTTTGATTGCTTGCAATGCATTGAAAGCTAAGTGAAATTTTCGGTTTGAAAAACCATGCCCTAAGCACATCACCACAGTGAGATTCCCACGGAAAACTGACAAAAGTCTTTTAAAACAATGCGTTGCGAGTTTTGTGTTGCTCATTCGGGTGAGCTAAAAACTGTAATTCACTGAAAAAAATTTCACTAATTTCAGTTTGATTTTTAACCGTAAGGCCCAGAGCTGGCGGGCTCTGGGCCTATGGTTTTGCTGTACTCTATTTTTGCAAAAAATTTGCTACACGAGGCCCGCAGGCGGGAGCGGATGAGCGCGGATTCCGTGACGTAACTCCGTCCGTGGCTCTTACTGCTGGCCTAGACGCTGTGTGGAGGTATGTATGCTCTGGGTTCGGCTGTGGGGTCTCTGAGTAGCTCTGCAGGGTGTTGTTGATGATACAGATTCAACTACTTCGCACATTCATACCGCCCTATTTTTCAAGAGCTAGGTCTTTGCAAAATGGATGATTTTTACAACACGTAGGCGGGAGCGGATGAGCGCGGATTTCGTGATGGTACTGTGTCGTTGAATGTTGCTTAGGGTAGGCAAGATGAAGGCATGCAGGTGATAACTAGAAATTATAAAGCAGGTGCTAGATTAATCTGGCACCTGCTTTAGTTTACTCAGTAACTGAGTCATCAATTGTCATCAATATTTCCTTCACATTTTCATGTAAATCTTTTGGCAAACCTGTAGCTCGGTGAAGATAATTTGATGATGCGATTATAAACTGTTTGATTCTATTCGATTGATTTATTTTTTGTCGCAAACGAACATCAATTTCATATTCTATTGTAGAGAGACAGCGTAGTGAAAGCTCTCTACATGGAAGCAATGCTTCTCTTAACTCAGAGTGTGCATCAATAAAGCCTCTTGATACCTGAACAAAGTCAGTCCAACCGGGTAACTCTAACTCACCTCTTTTGACCCCTGATATATCTAAGACAGCATTTTTTAAATCCCTTCTCTGAATATAGCTTTCGCGTCCACCCCATATATAATAACGGAGAGTTTTTTCGTAAGATGCTAAAGACATGTCTTGATCATACACATCTGACATTTGGGATGACACTGGGCTCATGACTAAAATAAAACTTAGGATGAGAGAGAAATAAATTGCCATATGTTCTGCTTTAGCAGGGTCGATCTCACCTTTATGTGCTCTTATAATGCCAATTAACTCTCTAAGAGACTTCGCGTTATCCTTTTCTAAGGGAAGTTTGGAGTTAATATATTCACCTAAGTTTTTTAAATTATCATTTTTTTCAAAGGATGAATAAAGAAGATGCCAAGTTGAAATTTTTGAGGAATATGATAGGGTATCCAAGTAATTGATGTTGGATGTTTGCGCGTATGAATCAAAATCTTGCTCTTGAAACAAATGAACCTTTAGCGATTTTGCGCTAACTCGATGAGCTTCAGATGCCTTTTTACCTAGTATTACATATGCTTCATCACATCCAGTAAATGCCATGACGCCGGCAGCCCAGAATGCGCGGTTTATAGCACTCATTTTTCCTACAGTTTTACAGTCAAACAGTGTTTTCCTAATTACCCCACGACGTGAAACTTCCACACCAAGAACATCAAGGTCAGTTATAACGGTTTTAATGTCTGTTATTTCTCTGACATTATTTACAATGACTTCAAGATAAGGGAGTATTCCATTTGACATGCAATATCGAATAGCTTTTTCTTTCTGAACTGTGTCTTTATCTAAAGCTGCCATATTTAAAAATCCAGGTTCAAGAGAAGTTGATCCATATCATGTTTTGCCTCTTCTGCTATTTGAACTTGTTTCCTCTTCCTCATTTCAGCAGCGGAAATTATAGATTGAACATATGTTTCATCTTTTGAGAAAGCAATTTTCGCTTCTTTATTAACCTCTAGGTTGGCAAGTTCACCAGTTTCTAATAGTTTAATTGCAATGTCTAAAGCTTGGATGTTTTCTGCTGATTGAATTAAAACTAGTTTACATCGACCATTACCGGTTGGGTCAAGGAAGGCAACTTTCATGAACACAAGATTTTTATACTGTTCACTTGCTTCTGAGTTACTATTTAGATAGCCCTTTCCTCTCAGACTCCTCAATATTGCTAAAGGAGAATGAATTCTGAATTGCTCGGGCATTAATTGTCCTTTTCGAACACAGGATACCAAAGCCATAGCCCTCTCATAAATTTCTCTATTTGTGGCATTTAATCTGACCGACCCGGGGTTAGGAGTGAAAATAAACTGTTCTGATCGATTTTTTCCAAAGTTAATTGATGGCGGTTTTAATATACCTTCAGATGCCATTGCATCAATAAGGGATAGTTCAACTAAATCCAATTTCTGACCACCTATTTCTTGGTTTTTAACAACCATAGAGAGTGGCCATCCTTGGTTTGCTTTTAACTTTTTTAAAACCTTTGATATGTTTCCCGAACCTGATTTAGCCGTTAAGTCTGCTAACCCATCTAAATTGTCAGCAAAATAGTATGGGCTTAATATTATTTCTTTTCCTCTGGCCTTGTGAGTTCTAATTAACCCACCGACCTCACTGTATTTAAAACAATGCTCAATTATAGATTTGTCAGCTGAAATTTCATTTATGATTTTTTGTTTACTTTCTGGTTTGTTGTAGACCTGATTTAAAATACCTAACATTGCCATTTCACTTTCATTTAAATCATCATTATCTGCGAATTCACCAATTCTTTCATATATGCTTCCAAAGTGGGGTATTTTAGGGATTATTGATTTTATTCTTCGTTTTGTTCCCATGACATCAATAAAACCCAATTCGTCCAAAATATCTATTACCTTGTCTAAGGCCATGGATGGAACTTTAAAATAATGAAACGATGCAAGCTTTAACGTTTCATATGGTATTTCTCCAAGCCCTCTAATATGAACTGCTAGTGTGGCTGCCATGCCAAGAGTTTTAAGGAAGTCAAGTTCTGGAGTTTCATAATCACCTAAAGCACTATGTAAATCATAGGAAAATTCAGCGATCTTGGTTTTATTCATTTTTATCCACATCCCAGCCCAATTTCATAAATATGAAAAGGATTCTATTTACACTGCATAAATGTTGTGATTGAGATCACAAAGCTCATGTGTGTTGTCATGAGAATCCTTCACTCTCGATAGTTATTAATATTGTTTTGCATGCACATAAGCAAGTCATTTGTGTTGGCTATGTAGGTGAGAGGTGCTGTTTTATATGCTGTGTATTATGTATTTTAACTGTATAAAGCTACCGTCATGACTAATGATAATGATGCTTCGAATCCCAGATGGGATGCATCATCCTTTAATCTAGAAAAGTACTCATGTTTTGTTTCACTCTGTGCATATCTTAAGTGCCCGTACAGTTATTGCCAGAGCTCCAAGGAGCGCAGCTGGCGCTGCTTGAGGGCAACTCGCTAGGCTCGCCTAACCCTGCTTCGCTGCGCTCGCTCAACCCCTCCACCGTGCCCGCAGCGGGCGTCTCTGCCACCTTGCGGCGCAGCACCCAACCATCAAGTCGGGTTGCCTTGATGGTCTCGCCAGCGGCCACACCGACCAGCCGGATCACATCTTCCCCGTACTTGTTCTTTGCGTGGTCTATCAGGTGATGCAGCCGCACAGGCCGCGCATCCCGTGGACAGACTGGGCCGCCCATGGAGTAGGTAAACTCTTTCCAGTTCGCGGCATCGGCATAGCGGCGGCACTCTTCCATGATCTCGCTGGCCAGCGGTGAAACCGTCCGGCCTTCCTGCTCTTGTGCTCGCCCGGGCAGTCGGCGCAGTTCCCGCCACACACTGACTGGCGGCCCGCCCAACTGCTGAAACTGGCGAATGCCCCACAGCGAGGCCCACGCCCTGACACGTCTTGCCCCTTCGCTGGCCGTGGTCTCGGCCTCTAGGTCGCCTTCATCACCTATCTGGTGGCCGTCAATGTTCTTGGCGATGTATTTCACGATGTAGCCCACCGCGCCCCCTTTGGCTGGATCCATCACTTTCCAGTCAAAGCGGGGCGTGATGTCGCTATAGGGTCGTTTGGTCTGGGGGTGGCGCTTGCGCTCAAGGTCTGCTCGGTCATGGCTCAGGGCATAGCGTTGCATGGTGCTTATCAGCTCATGCTGCTGGTCAGGGCGCACAAACAGCAACAGGTGCCAGTGCGGGGTGCCATCGTGATGGGGCTCGACCACCCGAAAGCCGAAATACTCGATATCACGGCGCGCCAGAGCGGCGCGGCAGCGCTTCCAGAGGGTGCCTAAATAGTTGTTGGTATCGCGTGGGGTGTGGCCAAGGTACTTGGGATTTTCCGTAGTGCGGGCTGCTTTGCCGTGGCCTTGCGGGGTGGTTTTCCATGGATGGTATTGGCTTGGGGCCGTCCATGTGAAAAAGAGGCCGATATAACCCATTTCGTCCGCTGCATCGGAAAAGCCCCGCGCCCTGACCACCAGTTCATCACGGCGGTTGGCGGGGTTGGCGATGGAGCTGGCCACGGCATCGGCCAATGACAGGGTGATATCGTGCTCTTCGTTGTAAACCTCCATGCTGTTAAGCCACTGTTCGGCAGCCCGCAGCCGCTCATTGAAGGCGCGCAGGGCAAAGCTGGAGACGTAGGGCGAGACCCCGCGCCGCACCTTGCCCAGCAGGATGGCGCAGTGCTCCCGATACTGCTCCCAGAGCTTGCGCAGTTTGCGCTCCCACCACTGCGGGTCTAACCAGCGGATAAGGTGGGCCGCGATGAAGGTGTCGCGCCGCTCGGCGCTTTTGAAGCTGGGCAGGAGGGGCAGGAAGCCCCACGGCTTGAGGGGCTGACCACAGACCCGCCAGAGGTAGGTCGCGGGGACTTGGTTTGTATTGCCGTTGGTAGCGATGTCGAGCAGGCGCTGCACCCGCTCCACGTAGTTCATGGCCAGCTGCTCGCGGCGCTCTTTGCGCTGCAACAGTTCCAGCCGCTCGGGCAGGTCGGCTTGTACCTGCCGAAAGACTTTTACCCTGTCCGAGAGCCAGAGGTTGGCCGCTTTGCAGCTGACCCCCTTGAGCACATCGGGGACACGGCGGGCGCAGTACCCCGCGAACAGCTCGCTAATCAGTTCATCGGGCAGCTGTACCGCGCCACCTTGGCCGCGCTGGATAGAGAACATCAAGAGGTCGAGCGACCAATCAAGGTCGTACACACCGCGCCCCGTCTTGAAGTAGGAGCGGATGCACTCTTCATCGGCGGGCGTGGTGATGGTGCGCTGGCTGGCGGGTGTGCGGGCCATGTCGAGGGGATAGAAGGGCTGGCGCTGCTGGCGAAGGATGGCGACCATCCGTTTGAGGTTGGCGCGCAGGAGGGCGGCAGAGGGCTGGCGGCGGCGCTGGCCCTTGCTGGCAAATGGGGAGGGGGTTTTCATGCCTGACCCCCTGCGTATGTCTGCTGGGCGTGCGTGTGGGCATGGTGCAAGGTGGCGCGGGCCAAGCGGCATTGTGCCAACAGCGTCCGCGCAAGGTGGCGGTCATGGGTGCCACTGACGCGGCGCACGATGCGCAGGCGGGCAAGGCGGGCTTGCAGGCGATAGAGGCGAAGATAATCTTGGCGTTGGGACTCGGCCCAGAATGCGGAAAAAGCGAGTCCCTCCGCTTGCTGGGCGGCATTGAATTTGATAGTGTTCATAGGCTATCTCTTGTCGTGCTTGATATGGGTTAGCTAAGGGGAGCCCTCCACGGCTCCCTTTGTCTTTTCTGGCGTTTAGTCCTCCTCTGTTTTTCCCTTCGCGTCTCCTTGTCTCGCCTGACGGCGCTATCTGGCTATTTGTCCGGCGTGTTCGGCTTTGCTACAGTGCGCCCGCTCGCTCTGTTGTGATAAGCGTGTGAGCACAGGGGGGAGCCGGAATCGGCTCCCTTCTTCATTTGGCGGGGTTACTCCTCCAGCTCCCGTTGCAGGCATTGGCGTTTGCCCGGACTGTCACACAGGGCCAGCAGGTCGGCGCACTGGGGGCGGGTTGAGGTGACGAGCGCCTGACGGGCGGCGGGGCTGTCACCCTCCAGCGCCACCTGCTCGCCGTTCATTGCCTCTTTGAGGGCCGAACCCAATTCGTTCAGCGCCCAGCGGCGCGCACCTTCCAGCCCGATGATGCAGCCCTTGGCGTGGGTCAGGGCCGCCAGTTCGGCCAGCTGCTGCTTTAGGTTGGGCAAGATGGCGGGGGCCAGTTTGTGGTCGAGGTAGCTTTCATAACATCCGGCGACCATGCTCTGGGCGCTGTTCACCGCCAGCTGGGTCTGATAGAGCGGTAATGCCAAGCGCTTCTCCTGACACTCCGACAAGCTGGCTGCCGCCTTGGCATCCTCCAGCAGTTCGGTCAGCTCGCGGTACTCTCGCGCTGCTTCCAGTGACACCACCCCGCCCATCAGCTGGTTAATCCGCCCTTGGCGCAGCTCCTCGCGGCGCGCCTTGGCGGGCGGGATTTGCGCCATCAGGTTTTTGCGCTGCTCGCGCAAGGTCAATATCTCTTGGTCGAGCTCCATCAGCTTGCGGTGTTCGCTTTGAAACAGGGCCACGTGTTCATCCAGTCGGCTGGCTCGGGTCGCAGCGGGGGCAGTCGGCACGGCCTGCAAGGTGGGGGTCTGTTGCATGGGGTTACTCCTCGGTAGCAAGGGTGATGGCATCAAAAGCGGCGTAGGCGGTCGGCTCGCCCAAGGCGTAGGTCTGGGCGCGGTTGTAGCGAATGCCCCAGCTGGCCAAGTCGTCAATGTCGCCCGCCGTGAGTCGGTGGGTGTGGTTGACGGTGAGCACTTGCAGGTTCTCGACCAGCGTGATGGCCAGATAGGTGCTCGGCATGTGTTGATGCGAGACAAAGCCCAAGTCCGCAATCTTCATGCGCTGGGTTTTATCTCGCACCTGTCCGGCCTTGAGGTGGGCTTTCTGGTGAGCGCGCAGCAGGTCGCCGCCGACCATCACTACCAAGCGCGGGTCTTGGCGGTACGCCTCGGGCAGCTTCTTAATCAGGGCATAGACCATGCTGTCGAGGTCGGAGAAATCGCCCTTGCCGCTGGTTGAGAAGGTGACCGCATCGCGCAGCACCCGCAGCCCCTCGGGGTCAGCCGCCTTGGCCAAGGAGGGCCAGCCCACCATCACATCCTCCCCGTTGGGGTTGGCGACAGGGTCGGTATTGACGGCAGCAGACTGGCCATGGAAACCGACCCGTATCAGGTCATCACCAAAGGCCGCCAAGGCCAGCTCTTCGAGCAGGTTGTTGGCTTGGCGCTGGTCGAGCCCTTCCAGCATCTGGGCCAGCTGTTGCCATGTCCAGATAACGCTGCTGTCCATCTCTTCGTATTGGTGAGCCCGTTTGCTCGGCTTGGCCGGAACCATGAAACGCGCTTGCGCCTTGCGGCCACTGCGCAGGGTTGGCTTGAGCGGGTCAAAGCGCGGGGCGTGCGGGTCATCCACCCCCAAGATAGAGACCATCCACAGGAACGGGACGGCCTGCAAAATGGCCGCCGTCAGGGCCATACTGGTGACGTTGTCAAGGTTGCCGAAACTGGGTTGCGGCGCGGGGGCAAAGCTCATGCGCACATCGCGCAGCAGGTCAGATAAGGTCATCAGAAAGGCTCCTTAGTAGAGGCGGTAGGTGTTGGCAGAGTCGGGGTTATCACGGCGGCCAGCAGTGGGCGGGTCTGGTGGGCAGGGCATCATGCTGTCTAGCTTTTGGTTTAGGCGCTCAAGCCCTGACGCCAAGGTTTCCATCTGCTTGAACATGCGGTCAGGGTCGGGTGTCCGGTTCACCTGCTTGGTGGGGACGGGCACAGGCAAAGAGGCAGGCACCAAGAGCGGGCGCGCCTCGGGCCGCTTGGCACTAAATTGCAGTTGGGTCAGCCCTGTGATGGTCGGCTGGTCGGTGACAGAGACCCCCGCCAGATACCACTGGCTGGTGCCTGCAAAGTTCTTGGCCGCCTCAATGGTACAAAAGCCGTGACTGCCGCTGATGTTGAGGTCAATCAGCTCAAGGGTCGGGCAAAGTATCGCCATCAGCTTGAGCTGGCCCGCTTCTTCCTGCACCTTCAACGCATCCACTGACCCAAGCGGGCGAGTGCGCACCCCCTCCGGCCAGAGCCTCGCGGTATAGAAACGCGGGTCGTATACCTCGGCCATCTGGCGCAGACACTCGGGGGTAATGGTGCGGCCATCCAGTGTTGGCCCCGCCGTGGCGATGCACACCCAGCCAGTTTTGACTTGGCTACTCATACCACCCTCCGCAGTGTAACCACCGGCTTTTCGCGCTCTTGCGCGGCCAGTATGTCGAGTTGCTGCTGCCGCTCGTTCACGCTCTTGCAAAGGGAGCCGTGCGCCTCGGGCGACAGTCCTTGCGCCAGCGTGATGGCCATCGTAGTGGCTTTCTTGGCCGAGGGGCTCAAGGTGTGGCTATAGGCCAGCGTGGACACCCAAGAGTGACCACACTCGGCATCGGTACACTGGCAATAGAGATTGGCGACACCCGCCGTCAGGCGGTTGGTCTTGGTAATGCGGCCCAGCTGGCCGCACTCGGTGCACATCACGCGCATAGGTTCCCCCGAAGTGGCTGGACGGGTTGTGGCAGGTGCTGCCAGAGGGCGGCCCACGCCAAGGCGTTGGGCTGCTCAACGGCAACGAGATAATCAGGCAGGTGCAGGAAACGCTGGCAGGCAGGGCTGGCCAGCTTGCGGCGCTGGAGCCGCAGATTGCGCAATGCGCAGGGGATAGATAAGATGCTCATTGAATTCTTCCTTTCCTAAAAGCGAATTCACTAACCCCGCTTGGTGTGACAGCACCGTTAAGCGGGGTTTTTCTTTGCCCGTTGCCAAGGGTTTGCAAGAGGGCCAGCCTGCGTGACAGGCGTTGCGCCCGCAGGTCATGGCTGGCCTGTTGTTGGCGGCTGTTGACCTGCTCAACGGTCTCGCGCAGCAATTGCGCGCCCGCCATGTTCAGGGCCGCCTGTTCATCCCATTTCTGGCTCATGCCGGATTCCCCAGCCCCAGCCATGACAACCAGCCGTCACGGATTTCACGGGGGCGACTCTCGAAGGCCAGTTTCATGCCCTCATTCCATGCAGGCAGATAGATCCAGTACTCGGCGGGGGCGGTGGGGTTAAGGGGATTGCGCATCGGCACCACGGGCACCTTGCCTTTCTCAATCATCCCCCGCACTGCGCCCTTGGTCTTGCCTATCATCTTGGCGAAGACCTCCACGGGCACCGCATCGGAGGAGTTAATGATGGGTTCGAGCACCAGCGAGACGCGCGGGTCTGCTTCAAATGGCTGCTTGGTTTGGCTTGTTGCTGTCATCTGATATTCTCCCTTGTTGGCCCCAATGGGCCACAGTGGCTCATAGTGGTCAGTGGCTTAATGTAGACCGCTTGGTGGCTACATCTAGACGTTATGCTATTGGAGATTTACGCAACATGTCAATGAGCATTGGTGAGAAGTTGGTGTTAATTAGGAAGTCTGAATATATGACGAGGCAGCAGTTTTCAGATGTGACAGGGGTTCCTTTGGGGACTCTTCGTTTCTATGAAACAGGGCGTTCGGTACCCCCTACAGACGTCTCAATGAAAATGCTAAATCAGCCTCAATTTGCCAAATACATGCTTTGGTTTATGTCTGACAGGGTCGCTCCCGAATCCGGTCAAATAGCACCGGCGCTCGCACACTTTGGGCAAGAAAACGGGGACTCATCCCTCTCCGACCAGAAAATTGGCTAACGCTGCATGAGGCATTTCTTAACGAAATAGAAAGGTCTTGTTTGGGTTACATCGGAGGGCTTCGCAATGTCGATTAAGAAGCTCGATGATGGTCGTTATGAAGTGGACATGAGACCGCAGGGGCGCAACGGAAAGCGTATCCGGCGGAAGTTTGACAAGAAGCATGAAGCAACAGCGTTTGAGCGCTATGTGCTGGCAAATCAGCATGACAAGGCTTGGTTGGAAAAACCAAAGGATGCTCGACCACTAACTGAACTTATCAACCTGTGGTGGCTGTACCATGGACAAAACATGAAATGGGGGGCTCCCACTCTCAAGGCGCTGGAGCTAGTTGATCGGAAGATGGGTTATCCATGTGCGTTCCAGATTGATAACCATGCACTCACCGTTTTTAAGTCTCGCTCACTCAGTGAAGGCATCAAAGCATCAACCATTAATCGGCGTCTCATGTCACTCAGTGGCATGTTCAGTTTCTTGATTGATGCAGGTATGTATTACGCCGCAAATCCACTCAAGGGTATGAAAAAGCTCAAAGCTCAGCCAACAGCTATGAGCTATCTCTCCCAAAGTGAGATTAAAGCACTGTTGAAAAGACTGGATGGCGATAACAGAGAATTGGCCGTTTTGTGTTTGAGCACTGGAGCAAGGTGGAGTGAGGCCGCAGAACTGAGGGCGGAACATGTCATCAACCAACGAGTCATGTTTGTGGCAACTAAGAATGGCAAAACTCGGGTCGTGCCAATCTCTGAGGAGGTGTCGGAAAGGCTGGTGAACAAAAAGTCAGGGCGTCTCTTTCCAAACGCAGATTACCTAGCTGTCCGCCAAGTACTGAGAGAAATAAAACCTGACTTGCCACAAGGGCAAGCATCGCATGTTCTTAGGCACAGTTTTGCTACTCACTTCATGATCAATGGAGGAAACATCATTACCCTACAGCGCATTTTGGGGCATAGCACCATACAGCAAACAATGGCTTACGCGCACTTTGCGCCGGACTATTTGCAGGATGCTATTACTTTCAACCCATTGCGAGGAGGGGCTGGAATTGATTGACCACAGAGTGTCCACACCTAGGTTTGTTTTGAATGCCTTGAGCTTGTCTCAGTAGCACCTAAGTGATTGATTCCCCCGCGCACGCCAAGCGGCGCGGGGGCGACCAAATCACCTTCGGGTGCCTTTTTCATGCTGTTCGAATTGTGAACAAAAGATGGGGTTTTGGCGGCTTAAGGTAACTATCGTGCGCAAGCGCACATATTTTCCGGCTCTGCTCGGTCAAGATGAGTGTGGATGTTGATTGCAAGGGAGTGATGTTTAATAAAAAGTTGCTTGTTTGTGTGTTTTTCCGGTTTTTGTTTACGTATAATCGCCAGCGAACATGGATTCTAACAATAAAACTCTGTAGTTAAGGAAAGATATCAATGGCCATCGAACGTACCTTCTCTATCGTTAAACCGGATGCTGTCAGCAAGAACCTGATCGGTGCCATCTATAGCCGTTTCGAAAGCGCAGGCTTGAAAGTGGTGGCATCCAAAATGCTGCACATGAGCAGTGAACAGGCTGCCGGTTTCTATGCCGAGCATCAGGGCAAGCCTTTTTATGACAATCTGGTCAGCTTCATGACCTCTGGCCCTGTCATGGTGCAGGTGCTGGAAGGGGAAGACGCCATCCGTCGCAATCGCGAGATCATGGGTGCTACCAACCCGAAAGAGGCGCTGGCTGGTACCTTGCGTGCCTGTTATGCCGAGAGCATCGATCGCAACGCAGTGCATGGCTCTGATGCACCTGCATCCGCTGCCCGCGAAATTGCCTACTTCTTCTCTGACAACGAGATCTGCCCGCGCGGCTGATTTTTGTGGATGATGACCCAAGGGAGCCTCGGCTCCCTTTGTTGTTTTCGCCGTTTACGCAATATCCCTCTATTCTCCAGGTGGAAAGCCAGACCCATTATTTGTACAATGCCGCCCCCTGACGTCGTCAGCCAATAATTGATGAAGTGTTTGAACTGAGGCCATTGATGAGCGAAACAAAAATCAACCTGCTGGATCTTGATCGGGATGCCATGCGTGCCTTTTTCGTCGAACTGGGCGAGAAGCCATTCCGGGCAGATCAGGTCATGAAGTGGATCTATCACTTTGGGTGTGATGATTTCGATCAGATGACCAACGTCAACAAGGTGCTCAAAGAGCGCCTCAAGGCGATCGCCGAGATCAAGGCGCCCGAGATCAGCCGCGAGCAGCGCTCCGCGGATGGCACCATCAAGTGGGCTCTGCAGGTGGGCGATCAGGAGGTAGAGACCGTCTACATCCCGGAAGATGACCGCGCGACCCTCTGCGTCTCCTCTCAAGTTGGCTGTGCGCTGGAGTGCAAGTTCTGCTCCACGGCTCAACAAGGCTTCAACCGCAATCTGAAAGTCTCCGAGATCATCGGTCAGGTGTGGCGTGCGGCCCGCGTGGTCGGTGGCAAGCGTCCCATCACCAACGTGGTGATGATGGGGATGGGCGAGCCGCTGCTCAACCTCGCCAACGTGGTGCCCGCCATGCGTCTGATGATGGATGACTACGGCTTTGGCATCTCCAAGCGCCGGGTGACCATCTCCACCTCTGGCGTGGTACCTGCGCTGGACAAGCTGGGTGACCAGATCGACGTGGCGCTGGCTATCTCCCTGCACGCCCCGAACGACAAGTTGCGTTCAGAGATCATGCCGATCAACGACAAGTACAACATCGAGGAGTTCCTCGCCGGTGTCCGTCGTTACCTGGCCAAATCCAATGCCAACGGTGGTCGGGTGACCGTCGAATATGTGCTGCTCGATCATATCAATGACGATATGCAGCATGCTCACGAGCTGGCCAAGGTGCTCAAGGATACCCCGAGCAAGATCAACCTGATCCCGTTCAACCCCTTCCCGGGCAACCCTTATGGCAAGCCGAGCAATAGCCGTATCGATCGCTTCTCCAAGGTGCTGATGGAGTACGGTTTCACCGTGATTGTCCGCAAGACCCGTGGTGATGACATTGATGCCGCCTGTGGTCAGCTGGTGGGTGACGTGATTGACCGTACCAAGCGAACTATCAAAAATCGGATGCAACAGGATGGGATTTCCGTCAAAATGGTTTAAATGCTAAGCCATTGTATAGACAGGGAATGGATACACGTACATTGATCGTAGTGGCAGCGCTCTGCGCGCTGCCAGGCTGTGTGACCGAGACCACTTACGCTGGCCAGAACTCGACCCAGCGTGAAGTGGGTCCTGACCTCAAGGCGGCTGCCCAAACCCGCCTCGACCTGGGTATCCAGTACCTGCGTCAGGGCAATGCCGAGCAGGCCAAGTTCAATCTTGATCGCGCCCTCCAGTATGACCCCTCCAATCCTCAAGTGCAGATCGGTTTTGCCTACTTCTACCAGAGGGTGGGGGATTTCAAGGCGGCTGAAGAGCATTACAAGAACGCCCTTGCCATGGATCCGTCCAATGCTGACGCAATGAACAACTATGGCGCCTTCCTCTGTGATCGTGGCCGTTATGATGAGGCAGACAAGGCATTCAACCAGGCTGTTATTCAACCAGGCTATGTGAAGATTGCCGATACCTATGAAAATGCGGCACTTTGTGCCCTGCAAAATCGCAGAAATGATAAAGCAACCGAGTACTATCTCCTGGCCTTGGGGTATAATCCGGGCAATCCAAGGTTATTGCTGGACTTGGCCGAGCTTTCCATGAAAGATGGCAAGCTGCCTGATGTGCAGTCCTACCTCGCCCGTTTTGCCGATGTGTCAGACGAGAATGAGGAGAGTCTCTGGTTGAGACTCAGATTGGCACAGGCAATGGACAAGCCGGCATTACTTCACCAATTCGGGACTGAGCTGGTAAGGCAATATCCCACTTCGCAACAAGCCAAGCGTTATTTAGCCAATGACTATTGAACAGCCACACGATTTCCAACAAGACGATTCCCAGGCAGCAGGTCCAGGCCAGCTGCTGCGCAATGCCCGTGAACAGCTTGGCTGGACACGAGAACAGGTTGCGTCCCGCATTCACCTTCGTCTGACCCTGATCGCCGCCATCGAATCGGATACCTACGACAAACATACGTCCCATACCTTTATTCGGGGCTATCTGCGTACCTATGCCAAGTTGGTCGGGATCCCGGAAGAGACCATTCTGGCCGCTTACGACAAGCTGGGTCTGACTCCTCCCGACAATATCGACATGCAGAGCTTCTCCCGTCGCTCTCGCCAGCAAGCCAACGACAATCGGCTCAAGGTAGCCACCTGGCTGGTTATTCTGGTGTTGATTGCGCTCTCGGTCGCCTGGTGGTGGCAGAGTACTTCACGCCGCTCCGCCGGTGATGAAGCCCTGGCAGCTACCGAGATGAGTGCAACCGGTTCGACTCCGGCTGAACCGGCTATCACGCAGCCCGATGCGATCAACACCGCCCCGGTGGAAGGCGCTGCCATCGCACCTGCCGCCACTGACGTGACTGCCCCCGCGGTGGTCTCCGATGCGACTGCTACCCTGGCGCCTGCTTCTGCGGCTGTTGCCCCGACCGATGTCAGCGCGGCTGTCGGCACTGCGACCGATGCTGCGGTATCCGGCGCCAATGGCACCGAATCTGAAGAGGCTGTCGTTGATCCGGCGACTGCGCCGCAACTGAAGATGAGCTTCACCGCCGATTGCTGGCTGGATGTGAAGGATGCCAACGGCAAGACCCTGTTCAGTGGTCTGAAGAAGGCCAACGACGAGCTGGTGCTGGAAGGCGCCGAGCCCCTGAAGTTCATCATTGGCGCGCCCATGGCCGTCAAGCTTGACTACAAGGGTCAGTCGTTTGATATGAGCCGTTACAACAACGGTCGTACAGCCCGCTTCTCACTGCCGCAGGAGTAATCTGTTTCCCATGTCTTCTCACGAATCACCCATCATTCGTCGTAAATCCAGACAGATCATGGTTGGTAATGTACCGGTTGGGGGCGATGCCCCCATTACCGTGCAGACCATGACCAACACCAAGACCACAGATGTCGCCGCCACCATCGAGCAGATCCAGCGGATCGAGCGGGTCGGCGCCGATATCGTCCGTGTCTCCGTGCCCACCATGGAAGCGGCGGAAGCCTTCCGGCTGATCAAGCAGCAGACCCGCATCCCCATCGTTGCCGATATCCACTTCGACTATCGCATCGCCCTGAAAGTGGCCGAGTACGGTGCCGACTGCCTGCGTATCAACCCGGGCAACATCGGCAATGAGCAGCGGGTGCGCTCGGTGGTCGATTGCGCGCGCGACCTCAATATCCCGATCCGTATCGGGGTCAATGGCGGGTCGCTGGAGAAAGATATCCAGGAGAAGTACGGCGAGCCGACCCCAGAAGCGCTGGTAGAGTCCGCCATGCGTCACGTGGACTATCTCGATCGCCTCGATTTCCAGGATTTCAAGGTGAGCGTCAAGGCTTCCGATGTGTTCCTGGCAGTCGGTGCCTATCGCCTGCTGGCCAAGCAGATTGAACAGCCGCTGCACCTTGGCATCACCGAAGCGGGCGGTTTCCGTGCCGGTGCGGTGAAGTCTGCCATCGGTCTGGGTATGCTGCTTACCGACGGCATCGGCGATACCCTGCGTATCTCGCTGGCGGCGGATCCTGTGGAGGAGGTGAAGGTCGGTTTCGATATCCTCAAATCCCTCCGTATTCGCTCCCGTGGCATCAACTTTATCGCTTGCCCATCCTGCTCACGGCAGGAGTTCGATGTGATCGCTACCGTCAATGCACTGGAAGAGCGGCTCGAAGACATCATCACACCGATGGATGTTTCCATCATCGGCTGTGTGGTGAACGGCCCGGGTGAAGCGCTGGTCTCCGACCTTGGTCTGGCGGGTGCCGCCAACAAGAGTGCCTTCTATGAGGGGGGCCAGCGGGTCGATCGGCTCGACAACAAGGATCTCATTCCAACTTTGGAGCGCCGCATTCGCGCCCGCGCCGCCATGCTGGATCCCGCCAACCGGATCCCGATGGACAAGGAGTGAGCGAAACAGGGCCACATTGGGTGGCCCTTTTTCCAGGTGACTGATTTTAAATCCCGCATCCGGATTCCCTGATTTTACCTTGGGGGGGAAAATCCCTATAATGCGGCCAAATTTTACCTCTTTTTCTCGAGTATCAACGTGGCAAAACAGATCCAAGCTATTCGCGGTATGAATGATTGCCTGCCGGAGCAGAGCCCGGTATGGCAGAAGGTTGAACAGATCCTGCGCCAGGTCGTTGCCAGCTATGGCTACAGCGAAGTGCGCATGCCGATTGTCGAGCAGACTCATCTGTTCAAGCGCGCCATCGGTGAAGTGACCGACGTGGTCGAAAAAGAGATGTACACCTTTGAAGACCGTAACGGCGACAGCCTGAGCCTGCGTCCGGAAGGGACCGCCAGCTGCGTCCGTGCCGGTATCGAACACGGTCTGCTCTACAACCAGGAACGCCGGATGTGGTACATGGGCCCCATGTTCCGTCACGAGCGTCCCCAGAAGGGCCGTTATCGCCAGTTCCACCAGTTCGGTGTCGAGCTGTTTGGCATCAACGGGCCGGACATCGACGCTGAGCTGATCATGCTGACCCACCGTCTGTGGCGTCTGTTTGGCATCAGCGAGCATGTCACCCTGCAGCTCAACACCCTGGGTCAGAGCGCCGAGCGCGCCGCTTACCGCGATGCGCTGGTGGCCTATCTGGAGCAGTACAAGGAGCAGCTGGACGAAGAGAGCCAGCGCCGCATGTACAGTAACCCGCTGCGGGTGCTCGACTCCAAGGATGAAAAGGTGCAGGCCATTTTGGCGGGTGCCCCGCGTCTGTTCGACCATCTGGGCGAAGAGAGCCTGGCCCACTTCGAGGGGCTCAAGCGCCTGCTCGAGTCTGCCGGTATCAAATACGAAGTGAACGAGCGTCTGGTGCGTGGTCTTGACTACTACAACCTGACCGTGTTCGAGTGGGTCACCAGCAGTCTGGGTGCCCAGGGCACCGTCTGTGCCGGTGGCCGCTACGATGGTCTGGTAGAGCAGCTGGGCGGTCAACCGACCCCGGCCGTGGGCTTTGCCATGGGCATGGAGCGTCTGGTGCTGATGCTGGAAACTCTCGAGCTCAACGCCGATATCCGCCCGGCGGTGGATGTCTATCTGGCGATGGTGGGCGAGGGGACCGAACAGGCTGGCTTCCAGCTGGCCGAGCGTCTGCGCGATGCCCTGCCGGACCTGCGTCTGATGAGCCACTGCGGTGGTGGCAACTTCAAGAAACAACTCAAACGTGCCGACAAGAGCGGCGCGGCAATCGCCCTGATCCTTGGTGAGACCGAGGTGCAAAACGGGGAGATCACTATCAAATATCTGCGTGGTCAGGCCGAGCAACAGACCGTCAAGGTTGACGCCGCCATTGCCCTGCTGGCAGCCAAAGGAGAGTAAGCTGTGGAAGTCTATACCACCGAAGAACAACAGGTTGAGGTTATCAAGGAGTGGTGGAAAGAGAACGGAACCTCGGTGATTGCCGGGACCGTGATCGGTCTGGTCGGTCTGTTCGGTTGGCGCTATTACAACCAGCACCAGCAAGAGACCATGGAGGCCTCCTCCCACTCTTACAACCAGGTGATTGAGCAGCTGGCCAAGGGCGATGCCGCCGGTTTCGAGCAGGCACAGCAGTTTGTCACTGCCAACAAGGGTGACTCCTACGGTGAACTGGCCGCGTTGCAACTGGCTGCCGCTGCCGTCAAGGCGGGCAAGCTGGATCTGGCTGCCGAGCAGCTGGAGCTGGTGGCGACCACGGGTGACGAGAGCATTCGTCCCATCGCGGCGCTGCGTCTGGCCCGTGTGTTGAATGATCAGGGCAAGGCAGATGAAGCGCTGGCCAAGCTGGCGACCATCCAGAATGAGGCCTTCAAGGCGCAGGTAGCAGAAGCCCGTGGTGATGTGCTGCAAAAGCAGGGCAAGACCGAAGAGGCTCGTGATGCCTATCAGGCGGCGGCGGATGCTGGCGGCCTGCAGGGTAGCGCCGAGCTCAAGCTGAAAATGGACGATCTGGCCCTGCCGGCCGTTGCGACTGGTGAGGCACCGGATGCGTAATCTATTCAAGATGGTGGCGCTGGGGGCTGCGGTCTCCTTCGCTCTGCAGGGGTGCTCCCTGTTCAGTTCCGAAGAGGATCTCAACCCGATGGCGCCGCTGCCCAAGGTTGAATCTGCCTTCACTGCCGACACCGCATGGTCATCTACTGTGGGTGATGGTATCGGTGACTTCTACTCCCAGCTCAAGCCGGTGGTGGAAGAGGATCGCATCTACGCGGCGGCCCGCGACGGCGATGTCAGCGCCTTTGACCGTGCCAGTGGCGATCGCCTCTGGACCGTCGATCTGGCCGACCTGCCGGTCAACGCCGACAAACGCAGTGCCCGCCTCTCCGGTGGCCTGGTCTCCCGTTACGGCAAGCTGTTCCTCGGCTCCGAGAACGGGGTGGTCTACGCCCTGAACGAAGAGAATGGTGAAGTGCTGTGGCAGACCAATGTGCCCGGCGAAGTGGTGGCAAGCCCCGCGGTGGAAGATGGCCGCGTGGTGGTGTTGACCACCTCCGGTCGCCTGATCGCCCTCGACACTGATGAAGGCAAGATGCAGTGGTCGCTCTCCGAAGAGCAGCCGCCGCTGACCCTGCGCAGTGCCGGTGCACCGGTGATCACCAACGGCGCCGTGATTTACGGTCGTGCCGATGGCAAGGTGGGCATCGCCCTGCTGAGCAACGGCCAGCCTGTGCGCCAGTCCAAGGTGGCTGATCCGCGCGGTGCCACCGAGCTGGACCGTATGGTTGACGTCGATGCCAGCCCGCTGATTGCCGGTGATGAGCTCTACGCCATCGCCTACAACGGTCAGCTGATGGCGCGCAAACTGATGACCGGCGATGAAGTGTGGAAGCGCAAGTATTCCGGCTATCGCGATCTGGCTATGACCGGCAATGCCATCGTGCTGACCGACAGTCGCAGCCATCTGTTTGCCATCGACCGTCGCAACGGTCTGGAGCTGTGGTCAAACACCCAGCTGGAAAATCGTACCGTCACTGCACCTGTCATCTTCGGTGACTATGTGGTGGTGGGTGATGTGGAAGGATACCTGTATTGGCTTGATCGTACCGACGGTACCATCAAGGCGATGCAGCAGCTCGATAGCAGTGGTCTCTATGCCGCCCCGCTGGTGGATGGCGAGACCCTGTATGTGCAGAGCCGTGACGGCAAGTTGTACGCCCTCAAGCGTCCTTGATCGTCCGATAATGTGAATATCCGGCTCCTGGTCTTCGGACCCGGAGCCTTTGTCGTCTTGAGAATGAGGCTTTTATGACTCCTGTAGTAGCCCTGGTGGGCCGCCCCAACGTGGGGAAATCCACCCTGTTTAACCGCTTGACCCGTACTCGGGATGCCCTGGTTGCCGATTTTCCCGGTCTGACCCGGGACCGTAAATACGGTCAGGCGAAGTTGGGCGAGCTGGAATTTATCGTGGTCGATACCGGCGGTATCGATGGCACCGAAGAGGGGATCGAGCTGAAGATGGCCGAGCAATCCCTGCTGGCCATCGAAGAAGCGGACGTCGTGCTGTTCATGGTGGATGCCCGTGCCGGTCTGACCGCGGCGGATCAAGCCATTGCCGAGCACCTGCGCAAGGCCCACAAGAAGGTATTTCTGGTGGCCAACAAGACCGACGGTATCGACGGTGATTCCGCGGTCTCCGAGTTCTACGGTCTGGCGCTGGGTGAGGTCTACCAGATCGCGGCCGCCCACGGTCGTGGCGTGCTGAGCCTGCTGGAACTGGCCCTGGCTCCCCATCTGGAGACCCTGGTCGACGCCGCTACCGATGAAGATGCGCAGGATGAGGAAGAGGAGGACTTCGACGAAGAAGCCCTGCTGCGCATGGTGGCTGCCGGTGAACTCGATACCAAAGAGGACACCAAGGAGACCCCGTTCGCCGACCTGCCTATCAAGTTCGCCATCGTTGGTCGTCCCAACGTCGGTAAATCTACCCTGACCAACCGCATGCTGGGTGAAGATCGGGTCATCGTCTATGACATGCCCGGCACCACCCGTGACTCCGTTTACATTCCAATGGAGCGTGACGAGCAGAAGTATGTGGTCATCGACACCGCCGGTGTACGTCGTCGTGGCAAGGTGCACGAGACGGTGGAGAAGTTCTCCGTTATCAAGACCCTGAAAGCCATCGAAGATGCCAACGTCTGCCTGCTGGTGATCGACGCCCAGGAGACCATCACCGATCAGGACTTGAGCATCCTTGGCTATGTGCTTCACGCCGGTCGCTCCGTGGTGCTGGTGGTGAACAAGTGGGATGGTCTGGATCAGAAGGTGAAAGAGGATGTGAAGAACGAGCTGGATCGTCGCTTGGGCTTCATCGACTTCGCTCGCGTCCACTTCATCTCCGCCCTGCACGGTAGCGGCGTCGGCCACCTGTTTGAATCCATTCAGGAGGCTTACCAGTCCGCCACCCGTCGTACCAGCACGGCCATGCTGACCCGCATCATGCAGATGGCGCAGGAAGATCACCAGCCGCCGATGGTCAACGGTCGCCGCGTCAAGCTCAAGTATGCTCACGCCGGTGGCTACAACCCGCCGCGCATCGTGATCCACGGCAACCAGCTGAACGACTTGCCGGACTCCTACAAGCGGTATCTGATCAATTATTTCCGCAAGTCCCTCAAGATCATGGGCTCGCCGATCCGAGTCGAGTTCCAGGAGTCGGTCAACCCGTTTGAAGGGAAGAAGAACACCATGACCCTGAGTCAGGAACGTCAGCGCAAACGCCTGCTGAAGATGAAGAAGAAATAAGCCCTTGCGGCTGCCCTCACCGGCAGCCGCTTTGTTATCCTCGCCATGTTAAGGTGAGGAATAAGGGGAGGGGGATCTGCCATGGAACAAGACCATGGCAGATCCACTTTCGAGGAGTTGATTATGGAAGCCCTGCTTTGTCCATCATGCCAGGCTGAACTGGATACCCGCAGCAAGGAGCAAACCTGTGGCCAGTGCCAGGCCCCTGTTCGGGTTACTGCCATTTGCCCCACCTGCCAGCAGGAGCTGGAGCGTCTCAAGGCGTGCGGCGCGGTGGATTACTTCTGCAACCACTGCAACTCGCTGATCTCCAAGCGGACGGTACAGTTCAAGGCGGCGCTGGTGTAAGACGATAATCAGGTGAGAAAGAAGATAAAAAAACCCGGCGAATGCCGGGTTTATGCTGTGTGCTCTGCAATAAGCAGGGTATAGGATCGATTTCTGCGCCACAGGTTGCGCTTGATGTCATTAAGCTTGAGTTTGCGTCTGGGGCTCCAGCTGCACTTCGCTTTTCTGACCAGACTGATTTTTCTACGTTTTTGCATCTTGGTCTCCTCCCAACTCAGGTGGCCATCCCGGCCTTGGGTCATTGATGGAGCCCATCCGAAATTGCTGTTATTTAATCTCTCAACATAATGAAAACAATGCGATTTCGGATAGGCTCCGATGTGAATCGATGGTAACAGAGAAGTTTGTGTGAAAACAGCCGAATAATGGCTGGTTAGCGCATGGTGATCTGATTGACCACTTCGGCGATGGCGGTGGGGCGCTCGGCCAGCTCGGGCTCGCTGTCGTTGTCGAGACTCTCCCGCTGATGTGCCTTCTGCTGCTCGTTGTCGAGCCAGAGCAGACTCTGGTAATACTGGCGCACGTTGTTAACATAGTTGCGCGCCTCGCTGCCACGGGCATAGCCATAACGCACCTTGCGGTGCCAGCGCGCTTGCTGCAGCAGCGGCAGCACCTCTTTCACGTCGCTCCAGGCGTCGGGATTCTTGCCGAGCTCTTTGGTCAGGCGGCGGGCGTCCATCATGTGGCCGTAACCGATGTTGTAGGCGGTGAGGGCAAACCACACCTTCTCGTCATCGGGCACAGAATCCGGCACCTTCTCCATCATCTGTTGCAGATAGAGGGAGCCACCTTTGATGCTCTCTTCCGGATGAAGCCGGTCGTTGACTCCCATCGCCTTGGCGGTGGGCTCGGTCAGCATCATCATGCCGCGCACGCCGGTGTAGGAGCGGGCCTGCGGGTCCCAATGGGACTCCTGATAGCTGATGGCGGCGAGCAGACGCCAGTCGATATTCTTAGCGTGAGTCTGGAACAGCGGCTGGTACTTGGGCAGCAGGCTCTTGGCGCGCTTGAGGAAGGTGCGGGTATCGACAAAGTCGAAGTTCTGCACGTGGCCGAAGTACTTCTCGTCCAGCTTGGCGATGGCACCATCCATAAAGCGCTGACCGAAGAAGTCGATCACGCTGGCATAGAGGCTGTCATCGGGCAGCTTGCTCATGGCCCAGGCAACGGTCTGCTTCTGGGCCAGGGTCAGCCCCTCGGTGAGCTCCGGGTAGTAGCGCTGGGTACGGGCCAGCACGGTATCCTGCACCACCGTGTAGTCAATCTTGCCATCCACCACCTGCTTGAGCAGCTCCTCCACATCGGCGTTGTGGCTGGTGCTCCAGGCTAGTTTCGGATTCTCTTTGCTCATCTCTTTGAGTAGGTCTTCCCCGGTGGAGCCTGCGGCCACCATCAGCTTGCCTTTTATGTCGTTCAACGAGGCCGGCTTGGGCTTGCCGTTACGGTAGACCAGCTTGGGGGAGACCTGGTAGAAGCCCGGACCGAAGCGAAACAGCTCGCGCCGTTCGGGGGTGACCATGATGGCGGCTGCCGCCAGATCGACTTTGCCCTTTTTCAGCAGGGTGACCAGTTCGTCAGTGGTGTTGACCGGGATGATGGTGAGTGTCACCCCCAGCCAGTCGGCATAATTTTGTGCCAGCTCGTAATCGAACCCCTGGGCGAGGTCGTCACGCTGGTAATAAGAGGTGGGACCATAGATGGTGCCAACCCGGATCTCGCCTCGCTGGCGGATCTGCTCCAGCTGGCTGGAGGGGCTATAGAAGTCGCAGCCAACCAGCGTCAGCGTCAACAACAGCCCGATAAACAGTCGAAAAATGCAGCGCAAGTAGGTGAGTACCTTTGTTGAAAAAATCGGCATTTGTCAAAAAAGAGGCACCTTTATACCAGAGAGTGTGCGCAGAGTCACACTGCTCGAAGTGAGAAAAACGTTTGTCCGCTGTGAGCCAGATCCCTATAATACGCGCGTCTCAATTCCCCCCCACTTTAAAACTTGGTGAGAAAGGTCATATGGATATCTTGCGTGGTGCCCCAGCACTGTCTGATTTTCGTGTCCAAAAACTGCTGCAACGCTTCGCACAGATGAGAAACGAGAGTGGAGTAGAGATAGAGGATGTCTATGCCGAGTATGTGCACTTTGCCGAGCTGACAAGCCCCCTCTCTCCCCCCGAGCGAGCGACCTTGGGCCAGCTCTTGCGCTACGGCCCGACCATCCCCGAACACACCCCCAGCGGTCAGCTGTTTCTTGTTACCCCCCGCCCCGGCACTATCTCCCCCTGGTCTTCCAAAGCAACCGACATCGCCCACAACTGCGGCCTGAAACAGGTCAAGCGGCTGGAGCGTGGTATTGCCTATTACCTGACCATCAAGGGGCAGGGTGAGTTGAGTGCCGCCCAGCGCAGCGCCATTGCCGCCGTGCTCCATGATCGGATGATGGAAGTGGTGTTTGCCGAGATGAGCGAAGCTGCCGCCCTGTTTGCTAACCACGAGCCGCGCCCCTTCACCCAGGTGGATGTGCTGGGCGGTGGTCGCGCAGCCCTGGCCGAAGCCAACGTGGCGCTCGGTCTGGCGCTGGCCGACGACGAAATCGACTATCTGGTGGAGAACTTCACCAAGTTGGGTCGCAACCCCAACGACATCGAGCTCTACATGTTCGCCCAGGCGAACTCCGAACACTGCCGTCACAAGATCTTCAATGCCGACTGGACCATCGATGGCGAACAGCAGCCCAAGTCGCTGTTCAAGATGATCAAGAACACCTTCGAGCAGACGCCGGATCATGTCCTCTCTGCCTATAAAGACAACGCCGCCGTGATGGAAGGGAGCCAGGGTGGCCGCTTCTTCCCGAGCCCGGCCAACGGCGAATACCAGTATCACCAGGAACAGGTCGACATCCTGATGAAGGTGGAGACCCACAACCACCCGACCGCCATCTCCCCATTCCCGGGCGCAGCCACCGGCTCCGGCGGCGAAATCCGCGATGAGGGAGCCACCGGTCGCGGTGCCAAGCCCAAGGCGGGTCTGGTCGGTTTCTCCGTCTCCAACCTGCGCATCCCAGGTTTCGAACAGCCCTGGGAGCAGGATTTCGGCAAGCCGAGCCGTATCGTCAGTGCCTTCGACATCATGCAGGAGGGGCCGCTCGGCGGCGCCGCGTTTAACAACGAGTTCGGCCGTCCGGCTATTCTGGGTTACTTCCGTACCTTCGAAGAGGAGGTGCCGAGCCACAATGGCGTCGAGGTGCGTGGCTACCACAAGCCCATCATGCTGGCTGGCGGCATCGGCAACATCCGCACCGAACATGTCCAGAAAGGGGATATCCCGGTCGGCGCGGCGCTGATCGTGCTGGGCGGCCCGGCGATGAACATCGGTCTGGGCGGTGGTGCCGCATCCTCCATGGCCTCCGGCCAGTCGGCCGAAGATCTCGACTTTGCCTCGGTGCAGCGTGACAACCCCGAGATGGAGCGCCGTTGCCAGGAGGTGATCGATCGCTGCTGGCAGCTGGGTGACGACAACCCTATCGTCTTTATCCATGACGTGGGGGCGGGCGGTCTCTCCAACGCCATGCCGGAGCTGGTCAACGACGGTGAGCGTGGCGGCCGTTTCGATCTGCGCGCCATCCCGAACGACGAGCCGGGCATGAGCCCGCTGGAGATCTGGTGCAACGAATCCCAGGAGCGTTACGTGCTGGCGGTAGCACAAGATAAGCTGCCGCTGTTCAAGGCCCTGTGCGAGCGTGAGCGCGCACCCTATGCCGTCATCGGCACCGCGACCGAAGAGAAGCATCTGACCCTCTCTGACAGCCACTTTGACAATCAGCCCATCGATCTGCCGCTGGACGTGCTGCTCGGCAAGGCGCCCAAGATGCACCGCGACGTGGTGACTCTGCCTGCGCAAGGCAAAGCGCTCCAGCTCGATGGCATCACTTTGAGTGACGCGGCCGAGCGGGTACTGCGCCTGCCGACCGTGGCGGAGAAGTCCTTCCTTATCACCATCGGCGATCGCAGCGTGACCGGTCTGGTCAATCGCGACCAGATGGTTGGCCCCTGGCAGATCCCGGTGGCCGATTGCGCCGTCACCGCTGCCACCTACGACAGCTATCACGGCGAAGCCATGTCCATGGGCGAGCGTACCCCGGTGGCGCTGCTCTCCCACGCCGCCTCCGCTCGCATGGCGGTAGCGGAAGCGCTCACCAACCTGGCTCCGGCTCATATCGGGTCGCTGAAGCGGGTCAAGCTCTCCGCCAACTGGATGGCCGCTGCCGGTCACCCGGGTGAAGATGCCGGTCTCTATGAGGCGGTCAAAGCGGTAGGTGAGGAGCTCTGCCCGGCCTTGGGCATCACCATTCCGGTGGGCAAGGACTCCATGTCCATGAAGACCCGCTGGCAGCAGGATGGCAAGGAGCACAGCGTCACCTCGCCGCTCTCCCTACTCATCTCCGCCTTTGCCCGGGTCGAGGATGTGCGCAACACGGTTACTCCGCAACTGCGTACCGATCTCGGTGAAACCGACCTTATCCTCATCGACCTTGGCAATGGCAAGCAGCGCCTCGGTGCCTCCGCACTGGCGCAGGTCTATCGCCAGTTGGGTGACAAGGCGCCGGATCTCGACAACCCGGTCCAGCTCAAGGGCTTCTTCAACGCCATTCAGACGCTGGTGGCCGATCGCAAACTGATCGCCTATCACGACCGCTCTGACGGTGGCCTGTTCGTCACCCTGACCGAGATGGCGTTTGCCGGTCACTGCGGCCTCGACATCCAGCTCGATCGCATCGGCGGCGAGCTGCTGCCTGCACTGTTCAACGAAGAGCTGGGCGCCGTCATTCAGGTGCGTCGTGAAGATAAAGAGGCGGTGATGACCCTGCTGGCCGGTCACGGTCTGGCAGCCTGCTCCCATGTGCTCGGCACCGTGCGCGAAGGGGACCTCATCACCCTGCAGCGGGGCGGTCAGGAGGTCTATCGTGCCAGCCGCACCGCCCTTCGCACCATCTGGGGCGAGACCAGCTGGCAGATGCAGCGCCTGCGCGACAACCCCGAGTGCGCCGACAGTGAGCACGCGGCCCGTCAGGACGCCACCGATCCGGGTCTGCATGCCAAGCTGACTTACAACCCGTCCGAGGATGTGGCTGCACCTTACATTGCCCGCGGGGTCTCCCCCCGTCTGGCGGTGCTGCGCGAGCAGGGGGTCAACTCTCATGTAGAGATGGCGGCGGCGTTCGATCGTGCCGGTTTCGCCGCTGTGGACGTCCATATGAGCGACATTCTCTCCGGTCGCATCAAGCTGGAGGAGTTCCAGACCCTGGTGGCCTGTGGCGGTTTCTCCTACGGTGACGTTTTGGGGGCGGGGGAAGGCTGGGCCAAGTCCATCCTGTTCAACGACAACGCCCGCGAGCAGTTCCAGCGCTTCTTCGAGCGTGGTGACACCTTGTCGCTGGGCGTCTGCAACGGTTGTCAGATGATGTCCAACCTGCGAGAACTCATCCCGGGTGCCGATCTCTGGCCGCGCTTTGTACGCAACCGCTCCGAGCGCTTCGAGGCCCGCTTCAGTCTGGTGCAGGTACAGGAGTCCCCGTCGGCCTTCTTCGCCGGCATGGCAGGCTCGGTGATGCCGATTGCCGTTTCCCACGGGGAAGGGCGTGTCGAGGTGCGCGATGCCGCTCACCTGAACGCACTGCAGCAGAGCGGTCTGGTAGGACTGCGCTTTGTCGACAACCGCGGCAGCGTGACCGAGCAGTACCCGGCCAACCCGAACGGCTCGCAGGATGGTATCACCGCCGTGACCACCACCGATGGCCGCGCCACCATCATGATGCCGCACCCGGAGCGGGTGTTCCGCACCGTGGCCAACTCCTGGCACCCCGACAACTGGGGCGAGGATGGGGCCTGGATGCGGATGTTCCGCAACGCCCGGGTTCGTCTGGGTTAATCGCGACTGCGCCAGCGCATAAAAACAGAAACCGGCCAAATTTGGCCGGTTTTTCAATATGGGCTCTGTCGATCAGGTTTGGCCGTGGCCAAGTTCATGAGGGGTAAACTCTCCCCGATCCAGAATACGCAGACAGGCATCGACCACGGCTTCATCCAGCTGGACTCCCCGCATGGCCATGATATGGGTTCGGGCCTGCGCAATCCCCAGGGCAGCACGGTAGGGACGATCCGATGACATGGACTCCACTATATCGGCGACCGTGAGAATGCGCGCTTCCAGCAGGATCTGCTCGCCTTTTAACCCTGATGGATAGCCGGAACCGTCGAGATACTCGTGGTGCTGGTGGATCATCCGGGCTATGGGCCAGGGCAGGGCGATATCCTTGAGCACCAGATAACCCGCTGTCGGATGCTCCTTGACCAGATTGAACTCCTGGGGGGTCAGTTTGCCCGGTTTGGTGAGGATCTCGACAGGGACCTGGATTTTGCCGATATCGTGCACCATGGCGCCCAGATAGAGACCGCGTAGCGGTTTATCACCCAACCCCAGTTCTCGGCCGATGGCCAGCGCCAGGGTAGCGACATGCTTCTGGTGTCCGGCGGTGTAGGGATCGCGTTGTTCCAGCACGGCAGCGATGGCTCCCAGCGCATCCTCCAGGGCCAGCTCCAGTTGGCGGGCATGCATGGCTTTTTCACGCTGGGCGGCAAGATAGGCCTGCTGGGTTCGACGTGCCTGCAGGCCATAGGTCAGGTAGTCGGCCAGTCCGTTGAAGAGATGCACCTCCTCATCGGTGAAGGCTCTGGCCTGCGTGCTGTGAATAAGCAGTCCGCCTGGCACAGTGGCTTGCCACTGCAATGGCAGCAGCAGCCGTCCCCTCAAGGTGGCGGAGTGGTGGACCAGTTCGGTGCCAAGTGCTTCGTTGCGCATCTCGCCTGAACTGATTGCACTGGTCAGGGCTGCGTCCCGGGTGAGCCAGTTATCGCTGGCAAACCAGACGGCCTGACCTGCCTGCGCCAGGATCTGTACTCTGTTCTGATCAGCGGTCTGCAGTACGGTCACCAGGGGAAAACGGCCATCGAAAGTGATGGCATCACAGATCTCCTGCAGTAGTGTCTGTTCATCCCCCTGCTTGAGCATGGCATGGTGGGCGCGGGTTATTGCTTCCAGCGTCCAGGTATATTGCTGGAGACGCTCCTGCTGCTGTTTCTGGTCGGTGATATCTTCGAAAAAGACAGCGACACCGATCACCTTGCCCAGCTCATCGTACAGGGGAAACTTGGTGGTACTGAGCCAGCGGTCTTCACCCCCTTTCAGATAGGGTTCTTCGTGATGCCGGGTTGTGCCGCTGGCCATGACCTGGAGATCGTCATCCCGGTAGCGTTGGGCCAGCTCGGCCGGGAAAAAATCGGCATCGCACTTGCCAACCAGTTCGGCCGGGGTGAGGGCCAGATCGTCGGCCAGCAGTCGGTTGCAGGCGATGAAGTGTGAACGGGTATCTTTCAACAGGACGCGATAGGGCAGCTGTTCCATCACCTGATGGAGCAGGGCTGCGGTGGGGTGAGAGCTGACGCCCGGTGGCTGAATGGATGGCGGTAGATCTTTTAACATCATCTTGGTGCAACCAGAGTCAGGTGGTAGTAAAGCGGTAGCCCGCTTGCCAGACGGCGAAACAGGCATCGACCACCTGTTCGTCGTAATGCACACCGGCATAGCGCGTCAGCTCGGCGAACGCATCGGTGAGAGAGAGGGCGCGCCGGAACGGACGGTGGGCCGTCATGGCGGCCAGGGAGTCGGCGACCCGTATAATCCTCGCCTCCAGCGAGATCGCATCCCCCTGTAGCCCTTGTGGGTAGCCGCTACCATCGAGATTTTCATGGTGCTGCATCACTATGGTGGTGATGGGCCAGGGGAAGTCAATCTGTTGCAGGATCTCGCGGCCAGTGTCCGGATGCTGTTTGATCAGTTCGAACTCAACCGGCCTCAGTTCCCGCGGGCGTGTGAGGATCTCCGCCGGGATCTGCAGTAGGCCGATGTTATGCACCATGGCCGCAAGACCCAATCCATCCAGCTGCTCTTGCGGCAGTTGCAGCTGTTGACCTATAGCCAGCGCGAGATCATGCACGCGCCGTTCGTGTCCTGCCGTGACCGGATCTTTGTGGGCAATCGCGGAGGAGAGGGCCGCGATGGTCTGAAACAGCAGGGTGCGCTGGCGCTGCTCGCTTTCCTTGATATGGGTGATGTCGACCAGTGCCCCTATGATTCCGGCCACCTCGCCCTGATGGTCATAGAAGAGATCCTTGAAGTTGAGCACCTGGTAGCGGTGGCCGCTGCGATCAAACAGCGTGTGTTCAAAATATTGCGGCTGCCTGCTGCGCAGCACCTCCATGTCCCTTTGGGTATATTCGTCCGCCATCTCCGGGGGCAGGATTTCGTCCACCCGCTTCCCCTGCAGCTCGGCCTTGCTGATCCCGGTGACCTGGGTAAAGGCCGGGTTGCAGCTGAGAAAGCGCCCTTCGACATCCTTGTAGAACACCGGGATGGGAATGGCCTTGAGCAGGGATTCGTTGAGGCGCTGCATGTCGACCAGCTCGGCTTGCTGGCGCCTAGCGAGCTGTTCGCTGTCCTTGCACAACTGGATGGCGCGCGCCAGATTACCGAGCACCGGGCTGAACAGATGGCAGACCGGCACTGTGTGCTGCTGGGGTTGGGGGGCCAGCAGCAAGATGAGATATCCCCCGTCAACCCTGAGCCGATAGGCAAAGTGGTACGGTCGGCCACCGGGGAGAGGCAAGGTCGTTTGCAGCGCACATTGGTCACCTTCAACAATCCAGGCAGGCAAGGAGAGCAGCGAGCCACTGTGCCGGGATAGCTGATCATCACCAATGACCTTGAGCAGCTCATATCCTTCCCGTTGCTGCTGCAATACCACACCAACCGGTGTGGCACAGTGAAACATAAAGCGCTGCACCACCTTGGTGAGCAGGGCATCGAGTGTGACCTCCCGACCGATGCAGAGGGCGAGATCGCAGACAATGGCCATGGCGTGATCGTTATTCATTGCTAACCCTCGCTGAGACAGAGGATGGCACCGTTGTGAAAGAGCGGGTAATCCCCCGGCCTTACACTTCCTATCTCGCCAAGAGAGAGGGCCCCGACCAGCTCGTGGGCTCCGCTGTGGCTAAAGAGGGTCTCCAGCTCCAGGGTGCTCTGTTCGCCGAAGTGCTGCTGACGGCCGGCGCAGTAATAGATCTCGAGGCGCTCGGGTGTACCGTGCCGGCCGAGCTTTTCGGCCAGTTCGACAGCGTGCTCTGTGGGGCTTTCCGGGGCTTTCAGCAGGGTGAGAATACTGTGGTCAGGCACCTCTCCGACGCAGAGCAGGGCACCGTCGTCGGTAACGGCGACCGGGATCCGCACGATCACATCGCCATTGGCTCGCAGCAACCCCAAGGGCAAATGTACACCGTACCGATAGAACTGCTCTGGTGTGAGGTTTTGCTGGAACTGTTGCCGGATCAGGGATTGATAGCGGCTAAAAGCCGGCTCCCAGTCGATAAAGGAGATCTTGTTGCCTTCACTGCTGGTGGCGAGCATGGGCTGGGCAGTGAGTTGATAGCCGTGCTCCAGCAAGGGGGGACTGTGGGGGGAGAGCAGTGCACAGCTGACCCCATGCCCCAGCAATCTCTGGGTGTCAAACAGGCAGGGCATGGCTGTGAACTGGCCGCTACCTGCATTGACACCCGCATAGTTGACCCTGTCCGCCAGCCTTAGATAGATCCCCTCGAGCAGGGTTGCAATATTGGGGAGCATGGCGTCAAAGGTGAGAAAGAGGGTGGGAACCTTCTCGGTGTCCGGCCATTCTGCCAGTCGGGACGCCAACTGATCGCAGATGATATCGGCCAGTGTATCGGCACTGGCTGTAGGGGAGAGCGAGAGCAGCAGAGGATTGTGGGATGCTGGTCGGGGCAACAGCCAAGCCCCCCTTTCGTGGAAACCGTGCCGACTGACAAGGCGTGGAAAGATGGCGCCGCAGAGTTGAATGTTGAGGCGCTGACACTGCTGCTGCAGATCGGCAACGCGTGCGGCATCCCGCTCGGCTAGCAACACATCGAGTCGTTGCCCCTCATAGGGAAGCAATGCATCGGCCAGTGGATGCGCATCAAATTGATGAAAAGTAGGCTGCATCATCGCTCGGAACTCCATTCCTGCCAGTCATCAATATATCAGCAAGGGGGTTGGATGAATACCGGACGAGACCAACGGCTGCACGGGGTGTGAGATGCCAACACAAAAGGGTCTCTGCCAGCAGGCAATCCACATAAAAAAGAAACCGGCCACATGGGCCGGTTTTGAAGGGAAATGAGCCGGGTTACTGCAACACCACCTGCTGGAACCCTTGTACCAGACTGATGACCGGCTGGGGATAGAGCCCCAGCAACACCACCAGCGCTGCAGAGAGCAGCACCACCACACCACCGGAGGAGAGCGCCCAGTCGGCGCTGGCATCGCGCTGCTGCATGCCCGGTTCGCGCAGATAGAGGGTCACCATCACCTTGAGGTAGTAGTAGAGACCCAGTGCGCTGCCGAGCACGATGGCACCGGAGAGCCACCAAAGCTGCGCCTCGACGGTGACGCCGATGAGGTAGAACTTGCCGATAAAGCCGAGGGTCATCGGGATGCCCGCGAGTGACAACATCATCACCGTCAGCACTGCTGTGAGGTAAGGACGCTTCCAGAACAGACCGCGATAGCTGTGCAGGGAGTCGGCATCCTTGCCGCGATAGGGGCTCGACATCATGCTGACGACGCCAAAGGCGCCGAGGCTGGTGAACAGATACATCAGCAGGTAGACCCCGGCTGCTTCCACCGGCATCTGGCCGAATCGGCTCGCCACGATCACCGCCAGCAGGTAACCGAAGTGGGAGATGGAGGAGTAACCCAGCATCCGTTTGACGTTGGTCTGCACCAGGGCCAGCAGGTTGCCGACCATGATGGAGATGACCGCCATGGCTGCCAGCAGCCAGTGGATCATGGGATCGCTCGCCGCCGGTACCGCCAGATAGAAGCGCAGCAGCACGGCAAAGACCGCCACCTTGCTGACGGTGGCGAGGAAGGTGGCGACCGGTGCCGGGGCACCTTCGTAGACATCCGGGGTCCAGAGGTGGAAGGGGGCCAGGGAGAGTTTAAAGGCAAAGCCGACCAGCATCAGCCCCAAACCGCCCATCAGCAGCGGGTGGTGAGCCGGGCTCTCGGCCAGGGTCTGCCCCAGGGCGGCAAAGCTCAGGTTGCCTGCCTGTGCATAGAGCAGCGCCATGCCAAACAGCAGGAAGGCGGTGGCTGCGGCAGAGAGCACCATGTATTTCACCGCGGCTTCCAGCGAGTGGCGCTCGCGGTAGGCGTAACCCACCAGACCGAACATCGGCAGGGTCAGCATCTCGATCCCGATAAAGAGAGAGGCGAGGTGACGGGAGCAGGCCAGCACCAGACCACCAGCGGTGGCGATCAGCAGCAGCAGGAAGAACTCCTCCCGGTTGTCCGGGTAGGCTTTCAGCCACAATTGACCGAAGGTGCAGGTGGCCAGGGCGCCGATGAGCACCAGTCCCATGTAGAAGACGGCGTAACTGTCCACTTGCAGCAGCGGGGTGACCCCCTGATCTCCTTGCGCCATGACGATGGGCAGGGAGAAGAGCGCCAGGTTGAGACCAATGATGGTGACGGTAAAGGCGGTGGTGACACAGCGGCGCCACGCGATGGCCAGCATCAGGGCCGCCATGGCCCCGGTGGTCAGCAGCAGGGGAAGCAGTGCCAGCAGTTGGGAAGCGGAGAAAGTCATTGCAGGGCTCCAGCAGTCGGCAGCAGATACCAGTGCAGCACGTTGATAAGACTGCTGCTGGCGGTGTCAATCACGGGTTGGGGATAGAGGCCAAGCAGAACCAGCAGGCCCGCAATCACCATCATCATGGTCAGCTCGCGGCGATCCAGTCCCTTGAGCACGCGCTCATCTTTGGCGGGGCCAAAGCAGGCGCGCTGCAACATGATGAGGGAGTAGACCGAGGCCAGTACCAGACCGAAGGTGGCGACCGCCGTGATGACAGGGGCAACCTGGAAGCTGCCAACCAGGATCAGGAACTCGCCGACAAAGTTGCCGGTGCCCGGCATGCCGAGCGACGCCACCGAGAAGAAGAGCATCACACCCGGCAGATAGCGCAGGCGTCCCCACAGACCACCCATCTGGCGCAGGTCGCGGGTGTGCAGCCGCTCATAGAGCTGACCGCAGAGGATGAAGAGGCCGGCGGCGGAGAGACCGTGGGCGATCATCTGCACAACGGCACCCTGCAGGGCCACTTCGCTACCCGAGTAGATGGCGATCATCACAAAACCCATGTGGGAGATGCTGGTGTAGGCCACCAGCCGTTTGATGTCAGTCTGGGCAAAGGCCACGATGGCGCCATACACGATGCCGACAAGACCCAGCACCATGGCGTAGGGGGCAAATTCGGCTGAGGCCTCCGGGAAGAGCGGCAGGGCGAAGCGCAGCAGACCGTAGGCCGCGGTTTTGAGCAAAATACCGGCGAGGTCCACGGAGCCTGCGGTCGGCGCCTGACTATGGGCATCCGGCAGCCAGCCGTGCAGCGGCACCAGCGGCATCTTGACCGCGAAGGCGATGAAGAAGCCCAGCATCAGCAGCCACTGTACACCCTTGCTCATCGGGGTATTGAGCAGATCCAGATAGTTGAAGGTGAAGACACCGGTAGCATGCTGGTGGGTCAGCACCAGCCCGATGATAGCCACCAGCATGATCAGGCCGCTCACCTGGGTGTAGATGAAGAACTTGGTCGCCGCGTTGATCCGTGATTTGCCGTCAGTGACCGAATGGCCCCAGAGCGCAATCAGGAAGTACATGGGAACCAGCATCATCTCCCAGAAGAAGAAGAAGAGGAACAGGTCCAGCGCCATAAAGACCCCGAGCACGCCACCCAGGATCCAGAGCAGGTTCAGATGGAAGAAGCCGATGCGCTGCACGATCTCTTTCCACGAACAGAGAATGGCCAGTACCCCGATAAAGCTGGTGAGGATCACCATCAAGAGCGACAGGCCATCCACCGCCAGATGCAAAGAGATGCCGAAGCGGGGGATCCACGGCAGGCGCCACTCGGCGGCCCAGGCTGAGGCAGCACCGGAGACGCCCGCGCTGTCGAGACCCGTGGTGGCAAGGGAGAAGTCACCACTTAGCCAGATGGCACAGGAGAGCAGCAGGCTGGCGCTCATGGAGAGCAGGGCTACCCAGCGGACAAACTGCCCGCCGAGACGCTCCATCTGCCAGCAGAGCAAGCCGCCGATAAAAGGAATTAGCAAGATCCAGAGTAAGGTCACGGTATCAGCTCTCGTTCAAGTTCATATGAGATTGCGCTCCCTGTTCCATCAGGGAGAGCAAACAGCCCGGCTGTACGATCTTCGTGTTGTTCATCGCGTTATCCCAGCAGCAACAGCGCCAGCACCAGCACGGCGCCGATCCCCATGGAGGCGGCATACCAGCGCAACTTGCCGGTCACGGTCCAGGCCAGCAGCTGGTTGCCACGCAGGGCAAGCCAGGCGGGCAGGCCCATCATCCAGTCCAGCGGATCCTGCCCGACCAGACGGGTCGCCAGCAGATAGGGTTTGACCCACAGCTGGTCATAGAGCCAGTCAAAGCCCCAGGCGTTGAACCAGAGGGTGCTGAGCAGCCGGCCTGGCGCGCTGTTGGCAATGGAGGTGGCCAGACGGCGCTCACCAAGGAACAGAAACGCGGCCAGCGCGATGCCAGCAATGGCGATGATGCCGGAGGCTACCTCCAGTGCATGGCGACCCTCTTCGATATGGTCTCCCGGGCCTGCGGGCAGTACACCTGCCAGTGGCGGGGAGATCAGCGCGCCGATGCCGGTAGAAAGCACCAGCAGCACCAGCAGCGGCAGATGGTGAGCCAGACCGTGGCCCGCATGGGCTTTGGTCTGCTCTTTGCCATGGAAGGCGATAAAGATCAGCCGGAAGGTATAAAGCGACGTGAGGAATGCCCCCGCCAGACCTGCCCACAGCAGCGTGCTTTGGCCCGATGCTTCCACTTGCCACAGGATGGCATCCTTACTGTAGAAACCGGAAGTGACCAGCGGCAACGCCGCCAGCGCCGAGCCACCTACCAGGAAGCAGGCGTAGACCAGCGGCAGGCTCTTGCGCAGGCCGCCCATCTTGAAAATGTTCTGCTCATGGTGGCAGGCAACGATAACGGCACCGGCGGAGAGGAACAGCAGCGCCTTGAAGAAGGCGTGGGTCATCAGGTGGAAGATGGCCCCTTCCCATGCGCCGACACCGAGAGCCAGAAACATGTAGCCAATCTGGCTCATGGTGGAGTAGGCGAGGATCCGCTTGATATCGGTCTGAACCAGCGCCGCAAAGCCTGCCAGCACTAGCGTGATGGCGCCAACCAGCCCGACCAGATGGAGGATCTCTGGCGCCAGCAGGAACAGGCCGTGGGTACGGGCAATCAGGTAGACACCGGCGGTCACCATGGTGGCGGCGTGGATCAGCGCTGAGACAGGGGTCGGGCCTGCCATCGCATCCGCCAGCCAGGTTTGCAGCGGCAGCTGTGCCGATTTGCCGACCGCGCCACCCAGGAGCATCAGGCAGGCCAGCGACAGGGCAGGGGAGCCCTCGGCAAACAGGGTCGGGGCACGAACCAGCAGCTCGTGGATATTGAGGGTGCCCAGCTCCCGATAGAGGATAAACAGGCCGATGGCGAGGAAGACATCACCCACCCGGGTCACGACAAATGCCTTGAGGGCCGCCGCGCCGTTCTTGCGATCCTTGTAGTAGAAGCCGATCAGCAGATAGCTGCACAGCCCTACCCCTTCCCAGCCGAGGTAGACAAACAGCAGGTCATCAGCCAGCACCAGAAACAGCATGCTGGCGATAAAGAGGTTGGTGTAGGTAAAGAAGCGGGAGTAGCCCTCTTCACCGCGCATATACCAGGAGGCGAACAGGTGGATAAAGAAACCGACTCCGGTCACCACCCCCAGCATGGTCAGCGACAGGCCATCCAGTGCCAGCGAGAAGCTCGGGGTAAAGTTGCCCACCGCCATCCATTGCCACAGGCGCTGGATATAGACGCCCCCCTCTGGCGGGTTGCCCAGAAAGTCGATGCCCACCCACAGGGTAGTGAGGGCCGACAGGCCAATGGAGCCTACCCCGATCAGCGCAGAGGTACGCTCGCCAAACCGGCCGAGGGAGAAGGCCAACACCAGCCATCCCAGCAGCGGAAATAGAAAAGTCAGATATAAGAGGCTCATCCGCGCATCTCGCTCACAGTGTCCACGTTCAGGGTGTGGTAACGACGATAGAGCAGCAGTAACAGGGCAAGGCCGATACTGGCCTCCGCTGCCGCCAGAGAAATCACCAGGATATACATGATCTGGCCATCGGCTTGGGCCCAGCGGCTACCCGCCACCACAAACGCCAGTGCCGAGGCATTCATCATGATCTCGATACTCATCAGGATGTAGAGCAGGTTGCGGCGGATCAGCAGACCGCACAAGCCGATGCAGAAGAGCACCGCGGCCAGCAGGAGGCCGTGCTCCATAGGGATTCCATTCATTGCTGACCTCCTTCTTGTGCAGAGCGGGATGCTGTGCGGGGGACGGAGAGCACTTCACCGCTCTTCTCTTCCCGACCCAGGTGATAGGCGGTTACCAGACCCGCCAGCAGCAGGATGGAGGCAAGCTCCACCGCCAGCACATAGGGGCCAAAGAGCTCGACACCCACCTGCTTGGCGGTCACCTCGGTCACTCCGGTCAGGCCCCCGGTCACTCCGAGAATGCCGTGGGCCAGAAAGCCCAGCAGGATCAGCGAGAGCAGGGCTGGGCCCCCCCAGGTCATGGGGGTGAGCCACTTTTTCTCCTGTGCCTGGGCACTCCCCAGGTTCAGCATCATCACCACGAACACGAACAGCACCATGATGGCGCCGGCGTAGACGATCACCTGCAGGGCGCCCGCAAAGGCGGCACCCAGGCAGAAGAAGATCATGGCCACGGCGATGAGGGAGATGATGAGATTGAGCAGCGCATGCATGGGATTGCTGGTGCTGATCACCCGCAGCGTGCTGTAAATGGCCACCAGGGCCGAGGCATAAAATGCCAGTTCCATGATTGACTCCTCAGGGCAGCAGGCTCTTGACATCGATGGGCTTGGCTTCGTTTTCGGCATCCCCTTTCGGCTTGCCGTCGATAGCCATCCCGCTCATGCGATAGAAGTTGTAGTCCGGGTATTTGCCGGGCCCGCTGATCAGCAGATCTTCCTTCTCGTACACCAGATCCTGGCGGCGATACTCACCCATCTCGAAATCCGGTGTCAGCTGTATGGCGGTGGTGGGGCAAGCCTCTTCACACAGGCCGCAGAAGATGCAGCGAGAGAAGTTGATGCGAAAGAACTCCGGATACCAGCGACCATCTTCCCGCTCGGATTTTTGCAGCGAGATGCAGCCGACCGGGCAGGCGACCGCGCAGAGGTTGCAGGCCACGCAGCGCTCGTCCCCGTCGGGGTCACGGGTCAGCACGATGCGACCGCGGTAGCGGGGGGCCGCATAGACCGCCTGCTCCGGATAGTTGAGGGTTTCACGGGGCCGCCAGGCATGGGAGAAGACCATGGCCAGGCTGCGTAACTGGGTGCCGACACCCTTAATGATGCTAACAATTTTCATAATGAGTGCCTCACTGCGTACTTATCAGTACAACTGCCGCGGTGATCAGCATATTGATCAGGGTCAGCGGCAAGCAGACTTTCCAGCCAAACGACATTACCTGGTCAAAGCGCGGGCGAGGCAGGGAAGCCCGCAGCAGGATGAAGAACACCATGAAACAGGCGGTCTTCAGGGCAAACCAGATGAAGGGGGGCAGCCAAGGGCCGTGCCAGCCACCGAAGAAGAGGGTCACGATGAGCGAGGAGATCAGCACGATGCCGATATATTCGCCCACGAAGAAGAGACCCCACTTCATCCCCGCATACTCGATGTGATAGCCATCGGCGAGCTCCTGCTCGGCCTCCGGCTGGTCAAACGGGTGACGGTGGGTGACGGCAACGCCGGCAAACAGGAAGGTGACAAAGCCCAGGATCTGGGGCACCACGTTCCACAAGTCTGCCTGTGCCTCGACGATATCCCGCAGGTTGAAACTGCCGGTCTGGATCACAATCCCCATCAGGGATAGCCCGAGAAACACCTCGTAGGAGAGGGTCTGGGCCGAGGCGCGCAAGCTGCCGAGCAATGAGTATTTGTTGTTGCTCGACCAGCCGGCGAACAGCACCGCATAGACCGCCAGCCCCGCGATGGCCAGGATGTAGAGCAGCCCCACATTGAGATCCGCCACGCCCCAGGTGGGGGTGATGGGCACCACCGCAAACGCCAGAATAAAGGCGGTGAAGGCGATGATGGGGGCCAGGATAAAGATCCGCCGATCGGCGAACGGCGGGATCCAGTCCTCCTTGAAGAACATCTTGATCATGTCGGCGGCCAGCTGGAGCAGACCAAACGGCCCCACCCGGTTGGGGCCGTAGCGATCCTGCCACAGGGCCAGCAGACGGCGCTCGATGAAGCTCATGAAGGCGCCAGCCCCCACGATCCCCACCAGCACGATCAGTGCCTTGCCCACCTCCAGCAACAGATCGATCAGCGACTCGCTCATGCGATCACCTCCTGCAGGTTAGTGATTGAGGCTTGTTGCATGGCCGTCGGCAGGCCGTTCACCCCAAGGGGCAGCCCCACCAGACCGGCGCTCAGCTGTTCGCTCAGGCGCAGGCGCAGTTGCCAGTGGCTACCGCCCCAGGAGAAGGAGACCTGATTGCCTGCATGGAGGGCCAGACGCTGCGCATCAAGGGGATTGAGCACCAGCTCGGGTTCGTTCATCCGGGCCTGAATGACCGGGCTGCGAGCGGAGAGCTCCTCGCCGCCAAACAGCTGGGCATAATTGACCACTTGCAGCGCCTCTGCGGCCTTGAAGGGGGCGGGGATGGTGGTGAACCAGCCGAGCAGCTCCTTGCCTTCTGCCTGCGGGTCTGTTGCTTCCAGCAGACGGCGACCCGGATCGCCAGCACGCAGTTTGCCACCCACTTCATCCTGGAACTTGTTCCAGGCGGAGGGGGAGTTCCAGCCGGGCGCCCAGGCAAAGGGCACTTGCGGCAGCGGCTGACGGGCTCCGGCATACCCTTCCATGGAGAAGTTGAAGGGGGAGTCGGGATCTTGCGCTACCCGCGGTTCGCTGACGTTCTGATCCGCCAGCATGGAGGTACGACCGCTGTAACGATGCGGCTCACGGGCCAGTCGCATGCCATGGATCCGCAAGCCTGCGTTGGGCGCCGCTTCCAGCATGGTAGCCAGCAGCGGATTGCTGGTGGCGCAGTCATGGTTGACCTGGTCGAAGTTCTGCCAGCGCAGCGGCTTGCGTTCGATCGCCCCTTGCAGCGCCGTCAGCCAGCGCCACCCTTCACGCACCTGAATATCGGCGTTGTAGAAGGCGGGTGCATAGACCTGGAAGAAGCGCTGGGCGCGCCCTTCCATGTTCACCAGCGTGCCATCGGCTTCGGCAAAACTGGCCGCTGGCAGCACCAGATCAGCCTTGTTGGCGGTCGGGGTCGCCTGATGGTCGATGACCAGCAGGTGCTGCAGCCGTGCCAGTGCAGCATCCACCCGGTTGCGCGGCGCGCGGCGGTAGAGATCGTTCTCCAGGGTGATCAGCGCCAACCCCTCTTCGGACTCGATACGCGCAAGGGCTGCTTCGAGTGGCTTGTCTGACAAGGTTTGAGCGCCCAGCATGGCCAGACCCTGCGAGTTGGCCTCCTGGCCAACCAGCGCGATGCTGGCTTCCAGTCCTCGACCTTTCAGGGCGCGGGCAATGTTGCTGGCCGCCTCAAGCAGCGCCACATCGCGGGCACTGGAGCCAGCAATGATGAGCGGCTTCCTGGCGTTGCCGAGCAGCTCGGCCCAGCGAGTCGCTTGTGCCTGCAGCTCGGGGCCGAGATCGGCCACGGCCGGTGCACTCGGGTCGAGCAGGTTGGCGATGGCAAAGCCAAGGCGCGCCTGATCGGCATAGGGGGCGTGCAGCTTGTCGGCCGCCACATCGTCCAGACGGGTGGTGTCGAGGCTGGTGATGAGCAGCGGGTAGCGTTCGTTCTGACCCAGGGTCTGTACGGCGGCGACTTGCCACAGATCCACCTTCATCTTGCGGGCCAGCTCGCGAGCCTTGCCCTTGACGGCTTGACGCAGCGCCAACGCGATACGGGCGGCGCTCATGGTGACATCTTCGCCGAGCAGCAGAATGGCGTCAGCCTCTTCCATGTCCCGCAGGCTCGGAGTCGGCACGCCGCCCTGTTGCAGGATCTGCAGCATCTTCAGCTGACAGGCCCACTCGGCCTGCTCGACGCCTGCGTAGAAGTTGTCTGCACCCACCAGCTCGCGCAGGGCAAAGTTGCTCTCCAGCGAGGCGCGGGGCGAGCCGATGCCGATGAGGCCGCGGGCCGTGCGCAGCGCATCGGCGGCTCGGTTGAGGGCGCCATCGACTGTGATGGTCAGCTGGTCGTTGCCATCTTTGAGCAGCGGTTGGCGCGGGCGGTCCGCCAGATTGACGTAGCCATAGCCAAAGCGGCCACGGTCACAGAGGAAGTAGTGGTTGACGCTGCCGTGGAAGCGGTTTTCGATGCGGCGCAGCTCGCCATAACGCTCACCCGGACTGATGTTGCAGCCCACGGAGCATTGCTGGCAGATGCTGGGGGCAAATTGCATGTCCCACTTGCGGTTGTAACGTTCGGAGTGGGTCTTGTCGGTGAATACGCCGGTGGGGCAGACCTCCACCAGGTTGCCGGAAAATTCGCTCTCCAGGGTGCCATCCTCGACCCGCCCGAAATAGACGTTGTCGTGGGCACCGTAGACCCCGAGATCCTCGCCACCGGCATAATCCTTGTAGTAACGGACGCAGCGGTAGCAGGCGATGCAGCGGTTCATCTCGTGACCGATGAAGGGGCCCAGCTCCTGATTCTGGTGGGTGCGCTTGGTAAAGCGGTAGCGACGGCTGTTGTGGCCGGTCATCACCGTCATGTCCTGCAGGTGGCAGGCGCCGCCCTCTTCACACACCGGGCAGTCGTGGGGGTGGTTGGTCATCAGCCATTCCACCACGCTCTTGCGAAATTCTTTAGCCTCTTCATCCTCGATGGCGATGTAGCTGCCATCGGTGGCCGGGGTCATGCAGGACATGACCAGACGACCGCGTTTGTCATCGGCATTCTGATACTGTTTGACCGCACACTGGCGGCAGGCGCCAACGCTACCCAGCGCCGGATGCCAGCAGAAATAGGGGACGTCCAGACCCAGCGACAGACAGGCTTGCAGCAGGTTATCTGCTCCGTCTACCTCGTACTCTTTGCCGTCTACATAAATGGTTGCCATACAACTTCCCTGAAACCTGTTTTGTGAAATCTGTGGTGTCGTTACCAGCGCTCGCCCAGCAGATTGGGCTGGATCCCTTTGACCGGCTTGCGGTTGTCGCCGCTGCCTTTGATCCCGGCCTCGAATTCGGAGCGGAAATATTTGATGGCGCTGGCCAGCGGCTCGACGGCGCCCGGAGCGTGGGCGCAGAAGGTCTTGCCCGGGCCAAGGAAACCGCAGAGTTGCTCCAGGGTCGCCAGATCGCCGGATTGCCCTTCGCCACGCTCCAAGGCCCGCAGCAGCTTGACGCTCCAGGGCAGGCCGTCGCGGCAGGGCGTGCACCAGCCACACGACTCGCGGGCGAAGAACTCCTCCATGTTGCGCAGCAGGGAGACCATGCTGATGGAGTCATCCACCGCCATGGCGAGGCCAGTCCCCATCCGGGTACCTACCTTGCCGATACCGGCGGTATACATCTGGGCATCGAGGTGCTCCGGCAGCAGGAAGCCGGTGCCCGCGCCGCCCGGTTGCCAGGCTTTCAGGCGATAGCCGCTCTTCATCCCGCCGGCGTAATTTTCAAACAGCTCGCGGGCGGTGATGCCAAAGGGCAGCTCCCAGACCCCGGGGTTGTTCACCTTGCCGGAGAAGCCCATCAGCTTGGTGCCGTGATCTTCCGAGCCCGGCAGCGCCAGCCCGTGATACCAGGCGACCCCGTTGCCGATAATGGCGGGGACGTTGCAGAGGGTCTCGACGTTGTTGACGCAGGTGGGTTTGCCCCAGACGCCGGAAACGGCGGGGAAGGGGGGTTTGGCACGCGGGTTGGCGCGGCGCCCTTCCAGCGAATTGATCAACGCCGTCTCTTCACCACAGATGTAGCGGCCGGCGCCGGTGTGGACGAACAGCTCGAAGTCAAAACCGGATCCCAGAATGTTCTTGCCCAGTAGACCGGCGGCCTTGGCCTCTTCCACCGCACGGCGCAGGTGGATGGCAGCATCTACATACTCGCCGCGCAGGAAGATATAGCCGCGATAGGCTTTGAGCGCTCGGGCCGAGATGATCATCCCCTCGATCAGCAGGTGGGGCAGTTGCTCCATCAGCAGGCGATCTTTCCAGGTGTTGGGTTCCATCTCGTCGGCGTTGCAGAGCAGGTAACGGGTGTTCATGCTCTCGTCTTTGGGCATCAGCCCCCACTTCACACCAGTGGGGAAGCCCGCGCCGCCACGCCCCTTGAGACCGGCATCCTTGACGGTACTGACGATCTCGTCCGGACTCATCTGGCTGAGTGCTTTACGCACCGCTTCATAACCCTGCTTGGCCTGATACTCCTCCAGCCACACCGGCTGGCCGTCATCACGTAGCCGCCAGGTGAGCGGGTGGGTCTCGGGGGCACGCGGGGTGCGATTGGCGGTGCCAAGAGAGGCGAGGATTTTGTTCTGCGGCAGGCTCATGGGTAAGCCTCCAGCGTTTTCAGCAAGGTCACCGGATCGAGGCCGCCATAGGTGTCGTCATCGATCATGATGGCTGGCCCCTTGTCGCAGTTGCCAAGGCAGCAGACCGGCAGCAGGGTGAAGCGGCCATCCGGGGTGGTTTGACCGGGGCCGAGGTTTATCACCTCCTTGAGACCGGCCAGCAGATCTTCATGGCCATTGATGTAGCAGACCATGCTGTCGCAGACGCGGATGATGTGACGTCCCACCGGCTGGCGGAAGATCTGGCTATAGAAGGTGGCAACCCCCTCCACGTCGCTGGCGGGAATGCCGAGCTCGGCCGCGATGGCGTGAATGGCGCCGTCGGGTACCCAGCCTCTGGCCTGCTGCACGATCTTGAGCGCTTCGATGCTGGCGGCGCGGGGATCTTCGTAGTGGTGTTTCTCGTGTTCGATGGCATCGCGTTCAGCCTGGCTCAGAACGAAGTCGTCCTGTTTGCTGCTGCATGCCCCTTGCCCCTGTGGGGTCTGATTATTGTGACACTGACATTGCTGGCTCATGACTTGACCTTTGGTGGCTTGTCCTTTTACTGCTCGTCCGGCGATCCCGATTCCCGGCCATGGCCGGGAGGGCGGATCACTTAACGGTCCACATCCGACATAACAAAATCGATACTGCCCAGATAGACGATGAGGTCCGACACCATGCTGCCTTTGATCACCGAGGGGATCTGCTGCAGGTGAGCAAAGCTCGGGGTGCGGATCCGGGTCCGGTAGCTCATGGTGGAGCCATCGCTGGTCAGGTAGTAACTGTTGACGCCCTTGGTCGCCTCAATCATCTGGAACGACTCGGCTGCCGGCATGACCGGGCCCCACGACACTTGCAGGAAGTGGTTGATCAGGGTCTCGATGTGCTGCAGCGTGCGCTCTTTGGGCGGCGGCGTGGTGAGGGGGTGATCCGCCTTGAAGGGACCCTCCGGCATGTTCTTCATGCACTGCTCGATGATCGACATGCTCTGGCGGATCTCCTCGATCCGCACGGTAGCTCTGTCGTAGGCATCGCCATTGCTGCCGACCGGCACTTCAAAGTCGAACTGATCGTAACCGGAGTAGGGGCGCCACTTGCGTATGTCGAAGTTAAGGCCGGTGGCGCGCAATCCGGCCCCCGTGGTGCCCCAGGACAACGCCTGCTCGGTGGTGTAGGCAGATACGCCTATGGTTCGACCGCGCAGAATGCTGTTACGCATCGCCGCTTTTTCGTAATCCATCAGACGTTTGGGCAGCCAGCTCAGCAGGTTGTCCTGCACCAGCCGTTGCCATCCCTTCGGCAGGTCGTGGGCCACACCGCCGATACGGAACCAGGCCGGGTGCATGCGGGCACCGGTGATCGCTTCGATGATGGTGTAGATCTTCTGCCGGTCGGTGAAGGTGAAGAAGACCGGGGTCATGGCCCCCACGTCCTGGATATAGGTACCGAGGAACAAGAGATGGCTCTGGATGCGGAACAGCTCCGCCATCATCACCCGGATCATATCGACCCGCTGCGGCACCTTGATGCCAGCCAGCTTCTCGACCGCCAGCACATAGGGGAGGTTGTTCATCACCCCGCCCAGATACTCGACCCGGTCGGTATAGGGGATGTAGCTGTGCCAGGATTGGCGCTCGCCCATCTTCTCGGCACCGCGATGGTGATAGCCGATATCGGGCACACAGTTGCGGATCTCTTCGCCATCGAGCTGCAACACCAACCGGAAGGCGCCGTGAGCCGAGGGGTGGTTGGGGCCGAGGTTCAAGAACATGTAGTCCTCATTCTCGTTGCCGCGGGCCAGCCCCCACTCTTCCGGTTTGAACAGCAGGTTCTCCTGCTCCATGTCCTGTTTGGCGGCATCGAGCATGAAGGGATCGAATTCGGTGGCGCGCGCCGGGTAATCCTTGCGCAGCGGGTGACCCTGCCAGCTCTTGGGCATCATGATGCGGGTCAGATGGGGATGGCCATCGAAGGTGATGCCCATCAGATCCCACACTTCCCGCTCGTACCAGTTGGCATTGGGGAAGTGGTTGGTGATGGTGGGCAGATGCAGGTCACTTTCGGCCAGCGCCACTTTCAACATCACATCGGCGTTACGGTCGATGGAGATGAGGTGATAGAAGACGGTGAAATCGCTCTGGGGCAGACCGTCGCGATGGCTGCGCAGCCGCTCATCGGTGGCGCTGAGATCAAACAGCATCACAAACGGGGAGGGCACCTTGCGCAAGAAGCTCATCACATCCTGCAGCAGTTCGCGGGGAAGCCAGACCACCGGTACGCCGGTACGCGTGGTCTGCACGGTGAAGTGCTCGGCCCCGAAGTGGGCAAACAGTTCGCCAATGACTTTGGCATCCTTGTGGTCGCTGGGCTGCCACTGGGCCATGGCGTAATTGCTGGGAAAATCACGAGTCAGTTTCATGGTCAGATCTCATCCGGCGTGCGCAGGTTGGTCACATTGATCCGTTCGCCGCGCTTGCGCTCTTTTTCGGCCTGCATCTGGGGACGGTAGATCCCCTGATCGCCCACTACCCAGGAGAGGGGACGGCGCTCTTTGCCGATGGAGTCCTGCAGCAGCATCAGGGCTTGCAAAAAGGCTTCGGGACGGGGCGGGCAACCCGGAATGTAGACGTCGACCGGCAGGAACTTGTCTACCCCCTGCACCACTGAATAGATGTCATACATGCCGCCTGAGTTGGCACAGGCCCCCATGGAGATCACCCACTTGGGTTCGAGCAGCTGTTCATACAGGCGCTGGATGACTGGCGCCATCTTGATGAAGGGGGTCCCTGCAATCACCATGAAGTCGGCCTGACGGGGCGAAGCGCGGATAACTTCGGCGCCGAAGCGGGCCACATCGTGGGGGGAGGTGAAGGCGGTACACATCTCCACGTAGCAGCAGGAGATGCCGAAGTTGTAAGGCCAGAGGGAGTTTTTGCGGCCCCAGTTGACTGTGTCTTGCAGCACCTCCTCGAGACGGCCCATCATGATGCCGCGCGTCGCTTCTTGCGCCAGTGGGTCATCGACGGTCTGGCGCTGCTCCTGGGGGTAGCGCTCAACGGGGGCATCCGGGTCAATCCGGGTCAGGGTGTACTTCATGGTGCAACCTCAAGGAAAGGGTCTGTGGTTCAATCACTGTTTTTGTTGTTCAGCTGCGGTTTGCGCGGTGACCAGTCCAGTGCGCCGATGCGCCAGAGGTAGATCAGGCCGATAAGCAGCAGTCCGATGAAAATGGTGGCTTCAATAAAGCCGACCCAGCCGCTCTCCCGCACGGAGACAGACCAGGCAAACAGGTAGAGCGCCTCGACGTCGAAGATGACGAAGAACATGGCGACCAGATAGAACTTGGCGGAAAAACGCAGGCGGGCACTGCCGACCGAGTCGACACCAGATTCAAATGGCTTGTTCTTGGTGCGGCCGTAGGCGCGACCTCCCAGCAGGGCGGCGAGGCCTATCATCACCAGACAGATGGTGATGGCACCGATGACATAAATGGCAAAAGCCCAATGTTGAGCAGAAATATCAGCAAACATAGAGGTTTTTCCTAACCAAATTAATCAAGCGACTTAACATTAATGTTACGCATTATGACACTTTCGCACTGATTTACATGTCATTTTTACGGGTTAATTATTAATCGGTTAACCGGTAATTAAATTTTGTTAAGAAGCGCACTTTTTTGTTGGTTATGGCGGGCGGGAAAGGCCTGTAAAGCGCAGAGAGCTGCTCCTCGTTATCACCTGAAAGGGGTAAATGCCGCGGGCGAAGCCGGATCAGGTCGGTATCGCGGGCAGGGGGCACAGGTGGGAGAAGAGCGTGATGGCGGGTGAGATAGGGGGTGGCAAGAGCATTAAAAAGAGAGGCTTTCAAGCCTCTCCTGTCATCGCGTTCCGGTTTCGAGCGTGGGGCGGTCAGGGTTTATTGGCGACCAGCAAGACCTGATCCGGGTAGGCGCCAATGGCGCGAAGACCGATATCTCCCGAGGTAATATCCAGATACGCCCGCTGACCATTGGCGGAGGTTACCGTGCTGCTCATCAGATAGACATAGCCCTCATTGACCTCTTTACCGCCCCCCGCCATGGCGCGCGGGAAAATGGCTTCATTGAGAGAGGGCTTGTAGCAGGCATGCTCGACCAGGGTCGCCAGCTCCTTGATGTCGGGCAGGCGCCACTGGCTGATACCGCCGAAGTGATAGAGAGCATGGCTGCTGTCACTGCGGATCCGCTCCGCCACTTGCAGCCCCTGCTGCCAGTAGTAAACGGTCGGTTCCCCCAGGCAACTGCTGCCACTCCATGTCTGCCCCAGTTTGCAGCGCATCCAGGTGAGGCCGGTGTGTTGATCCGTGACGGTGCCGTTGCCATGGTCAAGAAAACGGGCAGAGGGGGCGGTGCGATCCATGGTGTCATCACAAATGGCAGCACAGTGGGCCAGGGGGGCCAGCAGTGCCAGCATGGCGAACGAAAAGCGATAAAGGCTCATGATATTCCTCGGGTTATTGGGGAGTGGCGACCAGTCGTACCTGCATCAGCTCGATATAGGTATCTTGCTGCACCAGCGCGGGATAGGTGGTGCCCGCATCTTCTCCCAGGAGCAGGACTGTGCGTTTGCTGATGGGGCCACCGGAGAAGCGCTGAGCTGTGTTGCTGGTGGCGCTCCAGTAGTAGCCATGGTAGGTGTCATCTTCCGAGGGGGCGATATCCGGGAAGTAACGGGTATCCACGATGATGCGTTGACCCAGCGGGTCCTTGGCCAGGCTGCCGTAGTGCATCAGTGACATCAGCTCACCCATGGTGGGCAGCCGCCACTGGCTGATGCCGCAGCGTTGCTTGCCATTGAGCCACTGCTGATACGCGCGTGTGGTCAGCATGGTGGTCAGCGCCTGTGCCCGGGCTAGGGCCGCCAGATCTCCTTCGGCGGTGAGCTGTTCGATCCTCTTATGAATATGCTGGTAGGCCTCTTGCTGCTCGCCTGCGGTCGCCTTGAACTGCTCATCCTCATAGGCAAAGGGTCTGCTTTTCCAGGCCGGGCTCAAGGGATCGTCCGATTTGACCTCCCACACCAGACCGGTATTGAGATCCTTGACGCACTGCCAGCTCGGCGCGTTGTCGGGGAGCACCTGACCGCGATCATCGAGTTTGCGATAGGCAAGCTGGGGACGAGTGCGATTCCAGCTGGCATCTTGTCCCGGATAGTCGGCGGGTTCCTGCTCCAGCAGCGGGTCGTTGCCATCGCTGAAGGTGGTGACGCCGGTGACGGTTAGCAGGTTGCGTGGCTGCTGCTGCACCAGCAGGGTCAGCAGCTTGCTTTGGGTATCTTCAGCGAACTGGCCGTTGCGTTGCCACTCCTGAGCCAATTGCGCCAGCATCAGGCTGATGGCGCGATAGCTGGTGGTAAGCAACTGGGTCTCCTTGGCGGTGGCAAGGTGTGTGCGGGCCTGTTGTTGCAAGCTGATCGCCACCTGCTGCAGCGCCTGATCAAACTGGCCGAGACCCGCGAGGGCCGCGCGATCGCTGCCCGGTTGCAGCGGCGCGAGATCGGCCAGCAGCTGCGCCAGTGCGCGATCGGCGGCCACCCCTTCGGCAATGCGGCTCTGCCACAGGGTACTGAGCAGGGTCGGTTGCAGCCGTTGTGGATCCCCTTTGGCGGCCGGATGTGCCAGTAGCAGGCCTCCGCTCCTCGGTACGAACAGCAGGGGCGAGTTGACGATGTTGGCCGAACGGCTGACCAGGGCCACAGCTCCTTCGCCGCTGACGGCAGGATCGGCGGGATCACATTGCCAGTTCTGATCCAGATCGGCGCACAGGGTACCGGCAGTCGGCAGAGCGACATCGACCCGGTAGTCCGGGATCGCCAGTGGTGCGTTATCTTCCCCGCCGCCACAGGCGCTGAGCAGGGCTGAGAGGGTTGCAATAACCAGTACGGATGGTTTCACTTCACATTCCTTGATTCGGTCACAGGTTCACGGGGGCGGTAACCCCCGTGGTACAGGATTCAACGGCGCGGGGTGCTCCGGCGCCAGAGGCGGGGCCAGAGGGCCAGCAACAGCAGCAGGGGGGAAGCCGTGCCGCCACCCCCTTCATCCTGCTCAAGGGGAATGATGCCGGTGTTGGGCAGGGCTTCATCCTTGTCGCAGCGGGCGCCGACTTGCTGGGCTACACGCCAGTTGCGCAACTGACCGGTGTCACCGGCGCTGGTGTCGTTGATCTCCAGCAGCCAGCGGCCAGCGAGCGGTTCGCCGTGCAGCTTATCCAGCGATTCGAACGGTACCAGTTCACGGGGGAACTCCCCCTTGAGCCGGGTATGGCTGGCGTAACCCTTGTTCCACAGGCTGATCCGGGTACCGTAAGGGGAGGTGAGCCAGATCTCCAGCTGCTCCAGCTTGCTGTGCTCCAGATCGAGGGCAACCACGAATCCGCTTTCGATGCGGGCCTTGCTCTCGGGCAGGGTGAGAGTGAAGCGGGACAGGCCGTGCCGTTCATCGCTCACCGCATCCTTGATCTGGCCACCCTGGCCGATGGCCCGCTGCCAGAGCGGTTCACCGATCGGCAGTTGCAGGTCAAGGCGGGTCTGGCGCTCGGTGGGGCTGGGCAGGGTGAGCTGGAACTGCAGCGGCAAGGTGACTGCCTCGCCACAGGTCAAGTTGCTCGCCGCTTCCAGCGGCAGGGTCCAGCGGGCGGTGCCATCGGCGTTGAGCTCTCCTTGCCAGTGATCGTCACCCATGAGCCCCTTGCTCGGGAGCAGGCTGGCGTCAGCCACGGTCAGGGGGCGGCCGCTCTGGTTGGTCAATTCGATGGCGAGGCTCTTTTTCTCCCCGGGCAACAGGTAGCTGTCATCGGCAAGGCGGGCCGCGATGGGGGTGGGCAGCAGGGCGTGGTGGCGGAAGGCCTGCTCCAGCAGCTTGCCATAACTGCGATCCGGATAGAGGCGGTTGGCGGTATCCACGGTGACCCGCGCCAGCTGGGGCATCCGCACCTGCGGGCCGAGGCCGAAGTGGGATTCAATCAGCAGGGTATCGAACTCGTCACGGGCTACCTCGCCATACTGTTCAACGGCCTGGCGCAGCGCGGTGAAGAGCGGAGTGCCCCACAGCTGGTCGCCGTTGCTGCCGTTGATGGTGAGGTGAGCCGGATAGAGGAAGCCCGGATGATAGCGCGCCCGCAGATCGTCGAGCTGACGGGGTGTCCGGCCGATGATCCTGGCATCCCAGTTGAAGACCATGAAAGGCTCGAACTGGCGAGCCTCTGGACTACGCTGGCGCCAGCTGGCGGCCAGATAGTCGCTAAAGCCCTCGCCGATGGCGCCCCAGTCACCCTCTTCTCCCATGTCGGGCAGGATATGGTGCTGCACCGCATGGCCAAACTCGTGCCAGATCACCATGGGATCTTCCGCATCGGGTACCCCGATCCGGCCAATTTCCAACCGGCGCAGGAAGGGGTCATAGAGGGAGTTGTCCTGCTCCCCGGCATCGGTATCGATGGCCAGGGGGCCGCCCATCAGCGTCGGGTAGCCAAGGGATTCCACATGGCGCTGGGCCAGATCCAGATGGTAGTAGCCATTGATATCGAGGAAGGCGGGCTGCTGGTGATCCAGCTGGAAGCCATCGGCATCAGGGCTGCTAAAGGGGGCAGTTTCCGGTTCCGTGCCATCCACGACCCGGGCGCGTGGGCCACTCAGCTGGTAGGTGTCATCCACCTTTTGTACCGTGAGCGGGACGGTGCGATAGGCCCCGTTGTCCAGCACCAGATCGTGGCGCCATAGCAAATTGCCATCTTGCAGTTGGGTGCGTGGGTCGAGGGCAAAGATGCGGGCCTGCACCGTGGCCGCTTCCCCTGCCAGCGGGGCCGCTTCGGCACGGGTGCTGGCCTCTTGCAGCGTGCGCCCCAGCAGGGCGCTGCCATCGCAGGTGACAAACAGTTGCCAGTGGCTGCTTTTGCTGTTGCCCGGCTGGCTTTCCACCGCCAGCAGGCGCCAAGCGGGGGTCAGTGTGTTGCCATCCTGCCAGTACCAGAGCTGGGCCTCGTCACGGCTAGCGAATTGCCACACCGTACCATCCAGCGTGGCGGTATAGGCATCCACCCCGGCGCGGCTTGCTTCATCACATGGCGTCGCCTGTGCCTGCATCAGCCGGGTATTGTGATAAAGGCGCCACGGGCGACCCTGCTCATCGAGACTGACGGCGGCCATCAGGCCGGCGATCGGTGCGCCATTGAGCTGCTGGCGATAATGCAGATAGTGGCCCAGCTTGCCTTGGCGCTGATAGGCCGGGGCATCACTCAGGGTGACGCCGAGCTGCTGTTCGAGCCAGAGGTGGGTATCGGCCGGGGCGTCCTGTTCGACAAAACGCAGTTCGGCGGCCTGAGTGGAAAAGCCAGCCAGCCCCAGCAAGAGGGCGGGCAACAGGGGTTTCATAGTGGTACTCCCAATCAGCGGCAGGGTCATTGATTGATCCCCGCCAGATGCAACAAGAAGGCAAATTCACGAGCCCGATCGCCACCACCGGCGCGGTGGCCTCCCTCCAGTTCGGTCAGCAGCAGGTAGGGGCCGGAGCCCGTGCTGTGCTCCCGCAGGCGGGCCAGCCACTTGACCGGCTCCCAGTAGGGGACCTGGCTATCGTGCAGGGCGGTAGTGACCAGCAGGGGCGGGTAGGGGGCGCGGTGCAGGTTGTCGTAGGGGCTGATGCGGCGCATCGCCTGATACTCTGCGGGCTTGGCCGGGTTGCCCCACTCCTGGTACTCCTGACGGGTCAAGGGGAGGGCAGGATCGCTCATGGTGCCGAGCATATCGACGAAGGGAACCTGCAACACGGCGCCGCTAAAGAGTGTCGGTTGCTGGTTGAGGGCCGCAGCAACCAGCGTGCCCCCCGCGCTGCCCCCCATGGCAAACAGGGGCAGAGGGGCTGAGTCGGGCGACCAGTGGCGCAGGGTGTTGCCGGCAGCGATAAAGTCGCTGATGCCGTTCTGCTTGTGGATGCCCCGCCCGTCGCGGGTCCACTGCTCCCCCAGCATGCCGCCGCCGCGCACATGGGCGATGGCGTAGACAAAACCCCGATCCAGCAGGCTCAACAGCTCTTTCTGGTAGTAGGGGCGCATCGGCGTGCCATAGGCGCCATAGCCGTAGAGCAGTACAGCGCGGGGGGCCAGATCCTTGCGCCACACCAGCGAGACAGGCACCCGGGTGCCATCGGCAGAGGTGATCCAGCGCCGCTCGCTCTGATAGGGCAATGCTTTATTGCCTGCGGTGTGCTGGTCGTTGATCCACTGGCCGCTGGTCAAATCCAGCCAGCGCTGGCCGGGGGGCTGGCTCAAGCCCTGACTGCGCACCAGAATGCGGTCGCTGGCCGGGTCATGTTCTCCTTGCAGCCAGCCGGTTCCTGCGCCACTGGCCAGCGGCAGGCGCTGGCGTTCATAGCCGTTGCGATCGAGCAGGGCGAGCCAATCCTCCCCCTGCTGGCGAAACTGCACCACCAGATGGCGATCAAACAGTCGCCACTTCTCGGGATCGCCGAGATCTTCCCCTTTGGCGGGCCACAGGCGCTGCCACTCATCGAGCGGCGTGCTGGCTGAATAGAGGGCAAACGCCCCTTCCCGGTTGCTCTTGATCACCCAGCCGGATTGACTGTCCAGATAGTATTCCACCCCGCGCTGGCGGGGTTTTATCTGCTGCGGCTTGCCCGAGTCGAGCAGGTATTGCTCCGAGCTGTCGTGGTTGTTGCCCTGCAACACCAGATGCTGGCCATCCGTGGTGCGATAGAGGCTGAGCAGCCAGGCGGGATCCTGCTCCTCATAGAGAGTCTGCTCCTGGCCATCCTGCCAGCCGCGCAGCTGCCAGGGGCGCAGGGTGTAGCGCTCGTTGGCGATGGTGTAGAGGGTGCGACCATCTTGTGACCAGGCGAGATCAGCGCTGCGCTGCGCCAAACTGGCCAGCACCTTGCCGCTCTGGAGATCGAGCAGGGTGACCTGATAGTCGAGATCGCCGCGCCTGTCTTCGGCGATGGCCAGTGTGAGGTTATCCGGGCTCAGTGCCCAGCCGCCCGCTTCGTAATAGCCCTCACCCGCTCTGGCGGGAAGCCGCTGCAGCACCTTGCCCCCGTGGCGTTGCCAGAGTGAGCCATCCGGGCGCAGCTGCCATGCCTGATCGCCGCGGACAAGCCAGTTGTCCGGTACGGGTTCCCCCGCCGGATGGCGGGCAAACTCGGCGCGCAAGGTTGCTTCCAGCGGCTGCTGCGCGGCGAGTTGCTGCTCGCTCCAGCGATTTTGCTGCTTGAGCAGGGCGAGAATGGCCGGGTTGCTACGGCTCTCGTCCCGCAACCAGAAGTAGGGATCCTGGCGTACGGGATTGCCTGAAATCAGGTGCGATTGGGACGGGATCGGCGGTGGCAGAGTCTCTTGCGCCCACGCCAACGGGGCGGCCAACAGGGCCGCCATGATTGCATGATGTTTCATCACATCCCCACGAAACGGTAGCTGAGGCTGGCTGACAGGTAGCGGCCGCTCTGGCTGTAGAGGGAGGTATCGCTGCCAGCCGGAAGTCCGGCCACATCCTGATAGCGGACGTAGCGGGTATCGAGCAGGTTGCCGATGGTGGCATTGACCTTGAGCGCCTCGGTGATCTGCCAGTCGCCGGTGAGATCCAGACTGAACCAGCCTGCGCTGCTCTGGCAGGCACCGTTGTAGCCAGTCTGCGCATTGGCGCACTGGGGCACCTTGGTCATGGCGGCGGCATAGTTGCCACTGAGCTCAACCCCCCAGTCGAGCTGTTGCCAGCGCAGGGTGGTGTTGCCTTCCAGCGGTGTCTGGGTTCGCAGCGGCTCACCGCGGTGATCCTTGCCATCCATCCAGGCCAGATTGGTCGAAAGCTCCCACTTGTCGCTCAGCCAGAGGCTGGCGGCCAGCTCGGCGCCCCAGGTTTCTGCTTTGGCAACGTTGCGATATTGGCGCAGGAAGACACCGTCATCGAGGCGAAAACCGGTCTGGCGCCAGTCGATGAAGTTGTAGTAGCGGTTGTAGAAAACGGCCGGTTTGACGCTCCAGTTGTCGCTTTGCCCATTCACTCCCCACTCCAGACTGTGGCTGGTCTCCTCCTTGAGGTTGGGGTTGGCAATGATCTCGAACGGCGGCATGGCAAAGTAGTGAGGAATGTTGCCGTAAACCTGATCGTAAGCGGGGGCGCGGAAGCCGTTGGCATAGCTGAGCCAGCTGCGCCATGTTTCGTTGAAGCGGTAACTGGCCGCCACACTGGGGGAGATGTGGTCGCTGTGGTTCTCGGCCAGATTACTGTCCGGTGCGCGCAGGCGCTGGCGGTCAAAGCGCAGGGTCGGGGTAAACTGCCAGCTGCCCAGATCGATCACATCGCTCAGCCAGATGCCATCGCGGCGGGTCTCGGCCTTGCTGAAGGGGGCTTTCTGTCCCTGGGTGGTGATGCCATCTTCCAGGGTCAGATTGCTGACCGGCCGCTCGTGGTTGGCCTGCTCCAGCTCCACACCGTAGCTGAAGGTGTGATCCAGCGAGCCGGTGCTCAGCTTGCTCTGCAGCTCCAGCTCGCTGCCAAGGCGCAGCTCCTCGAACGTGGAGAGGGTGCGCTGGCTGCGATATCTGGGATAGCCGCTCAGGGCATCGTTGCGCAGCAGCTGGCGCTGGTTGGCTTCGTTGCGTGACTGGTTGCCAAACAGGCTCCAGTTGAGGGTATCGACCATGCCCAGATCGTTGGTTTCCCAACTGAACTTGCCGCCCTGGGTGCGCTGATCGCCATCTTCCTGAAAACCGACCACGTCCCAGCTGCCATCGGGTTGGGGCACCGCTTTGGGCCCCATCTGGCGTTTGGCGTGATCCTCGTAGTAGTCCAGCTCCAGCCGCAGAGCGTGATGGGCATTGAGGGGGAGGCGGCTGCTGGTGGAGGCACTCATGCCATCCAAATCAGCCGGAATGCGGTTCTCCTCAAAGTTGGCGGTTTCGTTGCCGCGCCAGCCGGAGAGACGCAACAGATGTTCGCTCTCCAGTGCCCGCACCGCGCCGGTCATGCTGAGCTTCTTCTTGTTGCTGTCGCCACCGTAGAGAGTCTTGGCCGCCAGATAGCTATCTTGCTGTTGCAGATAATCTTCCGGCTGCTTGGTATTCATCACCACGGTGCCGCCGATGGCATCGGAGCCATGCAAGGAGGATCCGGCCCCCTTGGCCACCTCAATCTGCTTGATGTCATCAAGGTCGAAGTTGAAGCGACCCACCTTGTCATTGATGTTGTCGGCGCCAAAGCCGTCGCTGACGCGCACCCCATCCTTGATCAGCAGGATGCGGTTGCCCCCGATGCCGCGCACGCTGATGTTTTGCGGTCGCCCGGCAGAGCCGGTGACCGAGACACCGGGGATCTTGCGAAACACATGAGTCAGCTCGCTGGCGACCTGACGGTCCAGCTCTTCCTGGGTGATGACGGTGATGGAGCCGGAAACATCGGAGAGTTTCTGTGGTACCCGTTGCCCGGTGACAATGATGGTGTCGTCGCTGCGAGCCTTCTCCACAGGGGGAAGATCGGCCGCGCCTGCGGAGGCACAAAGGAGTGCCGGCCATGCCTGAAGCAGTTTGTTCATAATGATAATTGTTTTTATTTAAGCCTGAAGGGCGGCATTATTGCAGAGGCCTGACCACTTGACAATAAATAGAAATCATTATCATTAAGATCTTATGGTGTTGATATTATTGAGTTATTTGTTTTTAAAAAGAGGCTCCCGCGCGAGGCGGGAGCAGGGGGATCAGGGCTTGAGCAGTTGCAGCGACTCTTCTGCTGCCTTGCCTTGAGAGAGGGTTATATCGACCCGGCGATTCGCCTGGCGATGTTCGGGGGTGTCATTGGCAAAGCGGGGTTGGGTGTCGGCAACACCCTGAGCGATGACTCGTCTGGCATCCAGCTGGGGGTTAGCCAGCATGGTTTGCACGATGGAAGAGGCCCGCAGCACCGAGAGCTCCCAGTTATTGCGATAAAGCTCCACCGGCGCTTGGGAGTTGTCGGTATGACCGGTGACCACTACCTGCCCCGGGATATTGGCCAGAATGCCGGCGATCTTATGGACCAGCGGGATGAACTGGGGTTGCAGGAACGCCGAATCGGAGGGGAACAGCGCCTTCTCGCCGATGCGGATCACCAATTGACTGCCGAGTTGCTCGACCTCGAGATCTTTCGATTCAATCTGGGCCTTGAGCTGTTGCTCAAGCTTCTGCTTGGTCACCTGCACCCACTCCTGCTCCTGGGTCTTATGGGGCCAGGATTCGGTGGCGCTCGGCTTTTCCGAGGCACCTATGGTCTCGTTGAAGGGATCCGATGCCGCCATGGGGGCATCTTTCTCCAGCACAGTCTCTTCTTTCGGGCTGCTTGGCGTGGTCTTCGATTCCGGTTCAAGAATCCCTGTGCCCCCCTGCATCAAGGGTGAGCCGGCAGGCGGGGAGATGAGGCCGATTTTACCCAGCGACTCGATAAAGCCCTGGATAAGCACCCGGGTTTCGGACTGCTTGGCCATGGCAAAGGAGTAGAGCACCACAAACAGGGCGAACAGCAATGTCATGAAGTCGGCATAGGAGACCAGCCAGCGTTCGTGGTTCTCCGGCGCTTCAGCCTTTTTCTTTTTCGCCACCATGGCCTCCCAGATAAGGTTCGAGGGTCACTTGCAGGCGTGCTTGGGACTCGCCATCCACGATGCAGAGAATGCCGGTCAGAGTCATCTCCTTGTAGTGGCGGATCTGGTGGGCAAACCCCTTGTAGCGGTTGCCGAACGGCAAGAAGATCAGGTTGGCGGCGGATACCCCGTAGATGGTGGCGATAAAAGCCACCGCAATGGCGCCACCCAGCTTGTCGGGGGCATCCAGCAGACCCATGGCGTGGATCAGGCCAAATACCGCGCCGACGATCCCCATGGTCGGGCAGTAGCCGCCCATGGCTTCATAGAATTTGACCGTCTGTTCGAGATCTTCCTGTTCAAATTCGATCTCGTTCTCCAGCACCTCGTGGATTTTGTTCTTCTCGTAGCCATCGACCATCATCTGCACCCCCTTCTTCAGGAAGGGATCCTTGATCTCCTCGATCATCCCTTCCAGCGCCAGCATGCCGCTGCGGCGAGCATTGCCTGCCAGGGTCTCCAGCAACTGGGCCTGTTCCAGCATGTCGAGTTTGAGGGGAGAGAGCAGCCATTTGAAACGCTTCATGGTGCTGCCGACGACAGAGAAGGGGAACTGGGTCAGCGCAGCGCCTATGGTGCCGCCGATCACGATGAGGAATGCGGGCAGATCGAGCAGTGCACTGGGGTGACCACCCTCGATCATGTTGCCGCCAAGGATGGCGATCAACGCCAGCACCAAGCCAATCAAGCTCATTTTTTACACGTCCCTGTATGTTGATAATGGCTAGTGTAGCTAGTTAAGTATCAGTTTTTCAAAATGATATCCAATCGCTGAGCAATTAATCGGCGTGGTATGTGGCAGCGGGTGTCGCGCACAAAGCGGGGAGAGGCAAACGTTGTTATGGCATCAGTGGCGAGAGACTGACTAAGAGCGAAACAGTCTGCGGCTACTATAGTGCGCAATCATCCAGAGCCGGGAATCCATGAAGCACAATAAAGATCTTCTCCTCTCGGGACCATATCCTGGTGATTAGGTGACGTCATCATCAAGAAGGCGACCATCAGGTCGCCTTCTTGTTTCGTATTTTGCAGTATATGGCTCGATGTCAGAGGGGCGATCAGAGCACCATGGCTGCAATCCAGCCGAAGATCACTAGCGGGATGTTGTAGTGAATAAAGGTGGGCACCACGCTGTCCCAGATATGGTCGTGCTGGCCATCGGTGTTGAGGCCGGATGTCGGGCCCAGGGTAGAGTCGGAGGCCGGTGACCCCGCATCCCCCAGCGCGCCAGCGGTACCGACCAGCGCGATGATCGCCATCGGTGAGAAGCCGAGCTGCAGACAGAGCGGCACATAGATGGTGGCGATGATGGGCACGGTGGAGAAGGAAGAGCCGATCCCCATGGTGATGAGCAGGCCCACCAGCAGCATCAGGAAGGCGGCGATCCCCTTGTGCTGGCCGATGCCGGAGGCGACCACCTGTACCAGAGAGTCGACCCCGTGGGTTGCCTTCATCACCGCGGCAAAACCGGCGGCGGAGATCATGATGAAGCCGATCAGCGACATCATCCGCACCCCCTGAGTGAAGGCATCCTGGCTTTCGCGAAACTTGATGACGCCGCCGCAGGTGAAGATGACAAAACCGGCCAGCGCACCCAGTACGATGCTGTTGGTCATCAGTTGCAGCCCCAGCGCTACGCCAATGGCCAGCAGAGCCACCCAGATGTGGGTGAGGTTGAGCTCGACCGCTTCGGGCTCGGCATCCAGGATCTTGGCCAGATCGTACTGGCGCGGTTTGCGATAGCTGATGAATACCGCAATCAGCAGGCCCAGTACCATACCGGCAACCGGAATGGCCATCGCCAGCGGGATCTGGCTGGTGGTGATGGGCACGCCGTTATCGATCAGGTTCTTGGCCAGAATATTGTTCAGGAAGATGCCACCAAAGCCGACCGGCAGCACCATATAGGTAGCTGTCAGACCAAAGGTGATGACACAGGCCACCTGACGACGGTCGATCTGCATCTGCGCCATCACATGCAGCAGCGGCGGGATCAGGATGGGAATAAAGGCGATGTGAACCGGGATCAGGTTCTGGGAGGAGATAGCCACGGCCAGCACGGAAGAGAGCAGCAGGGTTTTGACCCACATGATGCGGGTCGAGCTGGCATCCTTGCCCAATTGGTTGATCACCTTGCGGGCCAGCAGGTCGGTGATCCCGGAGCGGGAGATGGCAACCGCAAAGGCGCCCAGCATGGCGTAGGAGAGAGCAATCTCGGCGCCACCGCCCAGGCCACCGCTGAAGGTGGTGAGGGTATCGGTCAACGACAGCCCACCGACCAGGCCGCCAGCAATGGCCCCCAGCGCCAGCGAGACCACCACATTGATCCGCAGCAGACTGAGCACCAGCATCAGCCCGACTGCGATAACAACTGGATTCATTTGATTTCCTTATAGTTTGTTATTGCTGTCTGTCATGTGAAGGGGAGTTAGTTTGCGAAAAATGTGACAAATGTCGAGTAAAAAATCAGTCAAACCTCTCATATCGCAGCAGCATGTGGCACAAGGTTGCTCAACATGAGGGCTTGTGACCTGTTTGTCTCCGTTCATCGCGTGTGCAGCGGTTGATAGTGACATTGATGGAGATTCCGGTGCGCCGTGCAATCAATCATTTCCCCAAAAAGCGAAGGCTGCCACTGGCAGCCTTCGTCCGTTTATTCTTGCCCCTCATCATCGGCAGGAGCATCGGTTGTGTCATCATCCGGATGCGCTGGCGGCCAACCCCCCATGCTCTTCCAGCGGTTAACGATATGACAGAACAGCTCTGTGGTGCGTTCGGTGTCATAGAGGGCAGAGTGCGCCTCTTTATTGTCAAACGGGATGCGGGCACTCTGGCACGCTTTGGCCAGCACGGTCTGACCCAGCGCCAATCCGGAGAGAGCAGCGGTGTCGAAGGTCGCAAACGGGTGGAACGGATTGCGCTTGAGGCCAGCGCGCTCGGCGGCAGCCATCACGAAGCCGTGATCGAAGGTGGCGTTGTGGGCCACTATGATGGCGCGGCCGCAATCCTGCTCCTTCATCCCCTTGCGGATCCCCTTGAAGATCTCGGTCAGCGCCTCTTTTTCCGAGACAGCGCCACGCAACGGGTTGTAGGGGTCGATGCCGGTGAACTCCAGCGCGGCCTTTTCCAGGTTGGCCCCTTCGAAGGGCTCGACATGAAAGTGGAATACCTGATCGGGAACGAGCCAGCCCTGCTCATCCATTTTCAGGGTGTAGGCCGCGATTTCGAGCAGGGCATCGGTCTTGGCGTTGAACCCGGCAGTTTCAACATCGATGACGACAGGGTAAAAACCACGGAAACGGCCCTTGAGGGTATGAACTGCGTCGGTCATGGGATCTCGGTCGGGATAAAATGAGGCGGCATTATGGCAAAAAAGCACAGGCTTGTCCCCCCATCCCACGCAGTCGGCTGCGGCAAGGTGGCGCTCGATTTAATATCTGTGCAGCCACCAGCGGGCGGCAATCAGCGCCGTGAGCGTGCCCAACAGGGCGCTGGCCAGCACATCCACCGGCCAGTGCATACCCATCACCATGCGCGACAGACCAATCCCCAGCGCCCACAACGGTAGCAGCCAGGCGCCTGTGGGGGCTCGGGCCAGCCAGATAAGGCCAAAGAACTGGGCCAGGCTGATGGCGGCGATGCTGTGGCCGGAGGGGAAGGCGTAGTTCACCTCGGCCTGCCAGTGGTGGCCGAGCCATTCTGGAAGGGCCAGCAACTGGCTGGCGGCATGAACCTGTTCACTGCGCACATTGATGCTACTGGCGTAGAAGTGCTTGATGGCCGGGATCAGCCCCTGACTCTCCAGCCAGAGCAGGTAGGGTCTGGGCTCTTCGGTCAGGTGTTTGACCAGGCTCTTGATCACCCAGTCGCTGGCAAGCAGGGCAGCCAGTACACACCCCAGCGCAATGAAGGGCGCCAGCTCCAGTTTGAGTTTGTAGCGGGTCAGTAGCAGCAAGAGGGCGCCACTGACCCCGATCCCGGGAATATCGACCATGCGGGTAAGGGCGTATAACCACCATAGCCAGCCTGACTGCAGTGAACCGGTCAGAAAAGGCTGCCAGGGCAGGGTGGCGAGCATCAGCAGGGGCAGGATCAACAGGGCAGTGAAGCCAAGCACCTGACTGCGGGTGAGTGAAGCGGTTGACGCTGAGTGCGATGGAGCGTGTGGCGGCATGGTGGGTATGGGCGATCGCGAAAAAGAGGGGCATTGTGCCACCGTGATATGCCCGGACAAAGCCGAGCAGCACGTTTGTTACCTCTGCTTACACATTTGTGGCGACATCCTCTGTTTGAGCGGGCGGATGGAGCGGCTGCCGCGCAATGTGGGCCCGTTTCGCGCCGGATTGCATCACAGGCTGAAATCTCGGGCGGCTTTGCGCTAGAATGGCGCCCCCGTGGCGGTTGTGACCAAAGAGAGCCCGATGAAGATAGTCGTTGATGAGAATATGCCCCATGCCGTGGAGCTGTTTGCCGAATTTGGCGAGGTGATCCCCTTGCCCGGACGGCAGATGCAGGCCCGCGATCTGCTCGATGCCGATGTGCTGCTGGTGCGTTCGGTCACCCGCGTCAACGGCGATTTGCTGGCGACCAGCCCCAAACTCGGGTTTGTCGGCACCGCCACCATAGGCACCGACCATGTGGACAAGGCGTTGCTGGCAAGCCGCAATATTCCCTTCTTCAGCGCCCCCGGTTGCAACAAGTATTCGGTGGGGGACTATGTACTCTCAGCCCTGCTGGTGCTGGCGGAGCGCTACGAACTTGACCTCTCGGCCATGACGCTGGCGGTGATTGGCGCGGGCAATACTGGCGAGTGTGTGGCTGGCAAGGCCAAAGCGCTCGGCATGCGGGTGCTGCGCTGCGATCCGCCCAAGGCGCGTAATACCCCCGATGCGGGCTTTGTCGATTATCAGGCCGCCCTTGGCGCCGATATTGTCAGCTTCCACGTGCCCATCACACGCGAAGGAGTGGATGCCACCTACCATCTGCTCGATGCCGAACAGATTGCCGCGCGCCCTGCCGGACAGATCCTGATCAACGCATCCCGTGGCGAGGTGTGGGATAACCGGGCCCTGCTGGCGCGCCAGTTGAGCGATAAGCCATTGCGACTGGTGATGGATGTGTGGGAGAACGAGCCCGAGCCACTGTCTGCGCTGGTGCCCCATACCGAGATTGCCACCCCCCATATCGCTGGTTACAGCCTGGAGGGGAAGGCCCGCGGTACCTGGATGCTCTATCAGGCGCTCTGCCAGCAGTTGGGACGCCAGCCTCGTCAGGATTTGAGTCAGCTGTTGCCTGCCCCCGATGTGCAGGCGCTGGTGCCGGGCCGCGCACCGGATCAGGCGCTGATCAAGCAGCTGGTGCATCTGGTCTATGATGTGCGCCGCGATGATGCCCGTTTCCGGGCCCGACTCGGCTTGCCCGGCAGCTTTGACGAGCAGCGCAAACACTATCCAGAGCGCCGTGAACTATCCTCCCTGCAGGTTGAGGGGGCGTTTGCCGACCAGGCGCTGGGCGAGCTGGGATTTGCGCTGTCACGCCCCTGAGTTGGGGACTAGGAGTTGGAAGATAACCGGAAGGGGTGAGCCGTACTGGCTACCTCGAACCCATTTTTTACTGAGCTGGCGCAGATGCTACTGCGCCAGCTCAGCCATATCAGGCAGCGTCATCTCGCCGTGCGGGAGCCTGCCGACCATGGTGCCACCCGGCGCCATTGCAGCATTATCAGAGGAGAACAGAATGAGCCAGCAGTTTAACGTAGCGGTATTGGGTGCCAGCGGCGCCGTGGGTCAGGCGATGATCGAGATCCTGGAAGAGCGCGAATTTCCGGTAGCGACCCTCTATCCGCTGGCTTCCAGCCGCAGCGCCGGTGATACAGTGCGCTTTGGCGGCAAGAACCTCGAGATCCTCGATGTGGAGGAGTTTGACTGGAGCCAGGTGCAGATCGCACTCTTCTCCGCCGGTGCCGAGGTATCTGCCAAGTGGGCGCCGATTGCTGCCGAGCACGGTTGTATCGTCATCGACAACACCTCCTGCTTCCGTTACGACGAAGATATCCCGCTGGTGATCCCGGAAGTGAACCCGGATGCGCTGGCCGATTTTCGCAATCGCAACATCATCGCCAATCCCAACTGCTCCACCATCCAGATGCTGGTGGCCCTGAAGCCGCTGCACGACGAAGTGGGCATTGCCCGCATCAACGTGGCCACCTATCAATCCGTGTCAGGCTCCGGCAAAGAGGGGGTCAGCGAGCTGGCGGGTCAGACCGCTCATCTGCTCAACGGTCGTCCGGTGGAACCGACCCTCTATCCGCAACAGATCGCCTTTAACCTGATCCCGCAGATCGACAGCTTCACCGACAACGGCTACACCCGTGAAGAGATGAAGATGGTGTGGGAAACCCAGAAGATCCTCGGCGATGCCAACATTGCCGTGAACCCCACCTGCGTGCGGGTGCCGGTCTTCTACGGCCACGCCGAGGCGGTACACGTCGAGCTGCACCAGCCGCTCGATGCCGAACAGGTCAAGGACCTGCTGCGCAATGCGCCGGGTGTGACCCTGTTTGATGACGAAGGGGACTATCCGACCCCGGTGCGTGACGCAACCGGCAAGGATGAGGTGCTGGTGGGTCGGGTGCGCCAGGATATTTCTCACCCGAGTGGTATCAATATGTGGATCGTGGCCGATAACGTTCGTAAGGGCGCGGCAACCAACAGTGTACAGATTGCCGAGCTGCTGGTTCGCGACTATCTGTAAGGCTGGTCAGATGCCACAGATGGGCAGCAGGGAGTGCTGCGCATCCGGCCTGTGATAAATCGGGGGTGTGACCCATGCCGCACTCCGTCACTTCAAGATTCTGTTGCGATATCAACTGATTAAGTTTTTTCCTACACTCAGAGTCAAGTCGGGTGCTAAATGTGTCGGACTACTGGCTTGCGACGCGAGCCTGATTTATATTGAACCGACTGTTTTGGGGTAACTATCCAGATTTTTCAATGTGATAGGGCCGTCATACGAAGGAACGAATATGGGACATTCCCGCATAACATTGGCAACGCTACTCGCATTGGGTCTGCTGGGCTCCGTCCAGGCTGAAGACGCTGCGCGGGAGCCTTTTTTTGTCGAGCTAAAAGGCCCTGACGAGCCCGCACCTCCAGCCGTCAATTCCCAGCCGCTGGCGCAACCGGTCGCCAGACCCGTGGCGCAACCGGTACGTGCAACCGCCCAGCCGGTGGTACGTCAGGTCACGGCCAATGCCGGTAGTTATGGCCCTGTTCGTCCAACCGATACTCTCTGGAGTCTGGCGAGCAAATACCGTCCCTCCAGTAGTGTCAGCGTCTACCAGACCATGGTGGCGATCTACGAGAAAAACCCCCGCAGTTTTGCCGATGGCAATATCAACCACATTCTGGTGGGGTCACGCATCCTGCTGCCGACCGTGGCCGAGGCGAGCGTCATCACCGATGCCCAGGCGCGAGCCAGATTCCGCAGTGACAACGCCAGCTGGAAGGGGCTGAGTCCCAAGTATCTCGCCGAGAAGCAGGCCCATGGCGCCAAACCGGCGGCCAAGCCCGTGAAGGTTGAGACTGCCAAAGCCGAACCGGTGAAAACCGCGCCAGCTCCCTTGCCTGCGGCAAAAGCGGCACCCATTCCTGCTCCTGTCGTAGCACCGCAACCGTCTGCTGAAACCAAAGATGTTGTCAAGGCGAGCGAGCCTGCGCCAAAAGAGGCGGTGGCCCCAGTCCCAGTCCCAGCGACGAGCGCCGCAGCAAGCACCACACCGGCGCCTCTGCCTTCCGATCTGGAAAAACCGGTGGGCAAACCGGCCACCGAGATGGCGCTGGCACTGGAAGATGCCAATGCCCAGCTCGGTCAGGTGACCGAGATGAACCACAGGCTCAAACTGCGCCTGCAATCTCTCACCGAAGAGGTCGAGACCCTCAAGGCCCAGTTGCAGGATCAGACCGCGCTGCAAAAAGAGCTCGCCGAGCTGAAGGCCAGACCTGTCCCCCCCGTGGTGGCAGAGCCTGAACCCAAGCAGCACTGGCTGATGGAGCTGCTCTCCTCACCGCTCAACCTTGCCATGATCATCCTGCTGCCGGTGCTGCTGGTATTGGCGCTGGTGACCCTGTGGCTGCGGGCCCGTGCCCGTCGCGAGCTGGAGGAGCAGGAGAAGAGCCTCTCCGAGTCCACCGCCATGATGATGGATCAGGAGCAGAGCGAGTTTGACGATCTGCTGAGTGTCGATGTGACCGACAACGAGCCGGTACGCCCGGTGCCGGATCTCAATACCCCTGATGGCTTTATGCCGGTCGAGCCAGATGAATCGGCTAAAAAGCCGGATGTTGATCTGGTTTTCAGCGACGATGGCGAGATCGATCTGCAAGGTTTCGAGCCGGAGCGAATGGCTGCCCAGTCAGCCAGTCGTGACCCGGATCTGGTGCCGGATCTCGATCTCTCGCTGGATGAGCCTGTCGCGTTGGCCAATGAACCCGACATGGATCTGGCCAGCGAGTTCAATCCCAAGTCCAGGGATGCTGATGAGCTCATGAGCGAAGAGGAGCTGCAGGCAGCCCTGTTTGCCGAACTGGATGCGGATCTTTCGGCTGATCTGGAACCGGAGTTGAGTGCAAGCAGCAAGAGTACGGCTGCTGATGATCTGGCCAGTTTTGATCTGGGTGATTTTGAAAATGAGCTGGATAAACCGGCTGCGGGCGAGGGCAATAATGCCATCGACTTGAGCGTGGATGGTTCGGCTGATGATATGTTGGCCGAGTTGGGGCTTGAGCCAACCAAAGGCAAGGAGACCGAGCTCGATCTTGAGTGGGATCCCAACGAACTGGCGCTCTCCGATTTCGAGGATGCCTTTACCGAAGTGGAGTCTCATCCGGCAGAATTGCAGCCAAGGGAACAGGCCCAGGCAAGCGGTTACGTCGAGATCGACAAGCTGCTGGCCGAAGCAGATGCCACCGCGCCAGAGCAGGAGCCTTATCAGGGCTTCTCGCTGGATGTGGGGCTCGATGGCTTCCCCGAGGTGTTGCCTGAATCCACCGGCTTTGATGTGGATGCCGATGACGGCGGTGTGGGGGCCAAGCTGGATCTGGCCCGCGCTTACCTCGAGATCGACGACAAGGATAGCGCCCGCGAGCTGCTGCAAGAAGCGGCAGAGCAGGGCACTGAGCATCAGCGTGCCGAGGCAGAAAAACTGCTCAAGCGGTTGGGGTAAAATTGTCCCTGTCGCGGGATCAGCAAGAAGGGGGCAGCCATTGGCTGCCCCCTTCTTCATGGCAATTTGCACAGGGTGAATTCTCCGCCCATGCAAGCCAATCAGGCGGTTTGTGGGACTTTTCGAGTTGAGCGCGTATAATCCGCCCCGTTTCTTTCACTGCGTTTCACAACAAGACAAGTTTATCCATGCGAATTGCCCTAGGTATTGAATATGACGGCAGCCGGTATTTCGGTTGGCAGCGTCAGCGTGAAGTGATCAGCGTGCAGGAGGAGTTGGAGAAGGCCATCAGCCGGATCGCCAACCACCCTGTCTCCATCCAGTGTGCCGGGCGCACCGATGCCGGCGTCCATGCGACCGGCCAGGTGATCCACTTCGATACCGAGGCGAACCGTGCCGAAGGGGCCTGGACCCTGGGTCTCAACTCCAACCTGCCGCCGGATATCGCCGTGCGCTGGGTCAAGGAGGTGGACGAAACGTTCCACGCCCGCTTCAGCGCCACCGCCCGTCGCTACCGCTACGTCATCTACAACCACAACTTCCGTCCGGCGATCCTCGGCAGTGGCGTCAGTCACTACCACGAGACCATCGATGCCGAGTTGATGCACCAGGCGGGCCAGAGCCTGCTGGGGGAGCACGACTTCAGCACCTTCCGTGCCGTTGCCTGCCAATCCAACACCCCGTGGCGCAATGTGACCCATCTGTGCGTCAGTCGTCAGGGGCCCTACATCGTGCTCGACATCAAGGCCAACGCCTTCCTGCACCACATGGTGCGCAATATCACCGGCTCCCTGCTGCTGGTGGGCCAGGGGCTCAAACCGGTGGAGTGGATTGCCGAGGTGCTGGCGGCCAAGGATCGCAATCTGGCCGGGCCGACCGCCAAGGCCGGTGGCCTCTATCTGGTCGACGTGGATTACCCGGCCGAGTTTGCTCTGCCGCAGTTGCCGCTCGGCCCGCTGTGGCTGCCGGACTCGGCACCGGGTACGACCAGTTTTTAGTAACTGCGCCCGAAAAATTGTGGTTTAATGACCCGTCATTTGTTGCCATCGAGCTATTAAGTCATTGAACAATCTAGGCTCGATGCGTTTTGTCAGGCACAAAAGCATTAAGGAATTCCATGAGCTGGCTTGAGAAGATTCTTCCCAAGAGCAAGATCACTGCACCCCGTCGTCACAACATTCCGGAAGGGGTGTGGACCAAGTGCAGTGCTTGTGAACAGGTGCTCTACCGGGCAGAGTTGGAGCGCAACCTCGAAGTGTGCCCCAAGTGTGATCATCATATGCGCATCAGCGCTCGCGCCCGTCTCGAGAGTTTCCTCGACGAGCAGGGTCGTACCGAGATCGGTGCCGAGCTGGAGCCGCAGGATGTACTGAAATTCAAGGATTCCAAGCGCTACAAGGATCGTTTGTCTGCCGCCCAGAAAGCGACAGGAGAAAAAGATGCGCTGGTGGTCATGAAAGGGACCCTCAAAGGGGTGCCGGTTGTCGCCTGTTCCTTTGAGTTCTCCTTTATTGGTGGCTCCATGTCCTCCGTGGTCGGTGCCCGCTTCGTGCGCGCCGTCGAGGAGTGCATCAAGGAGGGCCGCGGTCTGGTCTGTTTCTCCACTTCTGGTGGTGCCCGCATGCAGGAGGCCCTCTTCTCCCTGATGCAGATGGCCAAGACCAGCGCGGCGCTAGACCGACTCTCCAAGGCTGGCCTGCCCTTTATCTCTGTGCTGACCGACCCCACCATGGGGGGCGTTTCCGCCAGTCTGGCGATGCTGGGTGACATCAACGTGGGCGAGCCCAAGGCGCTGATCGGTTTTGCCGGCCCGCGCGTTATCGAGCAGACCGTACGCGAGAAACTGCCGGAAGGCTTCCAGCGCTCCGAATTCCTGCTGGAGAAGGGGGCCATCGACCTGATTATCGATCGTCGCGACATGCGTAACCGTCTGGCCAGCCTGCTCGCCAAAATGCTGAATACTCACGTCATCGAAGAGTGAAGATGAGTTCAAACATGCAACAATCCCAAAGCCGGTCGCTTGTCGACTGGCTTTCTTATTTGGAGCAGATCCATCCGGTCAATATCGACATGGGTCTGGATCGGGTCGGTGCCGTTGCCCGGCGTATGGGGCTGACCCAACTGCCGTTCAAGGTGGTCACGGTGGCGGGCACCAACGGCAAGGGCTCCAGCTGTGCCATGGCGGCCAGCATTCTGATGGCCGCAGGCTATAAGGTCGGCGTTTACTCCTCGCCCCATCTGCTGCGCTTTACCGAGCGGGTGCGGATCAACGGGGCCGAACTGGCCGACAGCGATCACTGCGCCGCTTTTGCCGAGGTGGAAGCGGCTCGCGGCGAGATTGCCCTCACTTTCTTCGAGTTCGCGACACTGGCTGGGCTGTGGCTGTTTCGCCGCGCCGCGCCCGATGTGCTGCTGCTGGAGGTGGGGCTGGGTGGTCGGCTCGACGCCACCAATGTGGTGGAGTCCGATGTGGCGATGATCACCTCCATTGCCCTCGATCACTGCGACTGGCTGGGTGATACCCGTGAAGCCGTGGCGGTGGAGAAGGCTGGGGTCTATCGCGCCGGCAAACCCGCCATCAGCGGTGAGCCCAATCCACCTGCGACTATCGCGAGCGAAGCACAGCGTCTTGGCGCCAACCTGCGTCAGGTCGGTCTCGATTTTCGTGGCGATGAGCACGAGAGCGGTTGGGATTATCACGGCCTCAACCAGTGGCGGGATCTGCCAAAACCGGCGCTGCCGCTGATGAACGCGGTGACCGTGCTGGCGGCGCTGGAATCCCTCGGCTTGCCGCTGCCGGAGTCCGCCATTCGTGACGGGCTTGCCAATGCCCGGCTGGCTGGCCGGATGCAGCAGTTGCAAAGTGCGCCGCTGGTGATCGTCGATGTGGCCCATAACCCCCATTCGGCAGCCTATCTGGCCGCGCAATTGCGCAAGATGCCCTGCACGGGTGTGCGCCGTGCCGTGGTCGGCATGCTCAAAGACAAGGACATGACGGGGTCACTTGCTGAGCTCGACGGTCTGATCGGCGAGTGGTATCTGGCCAGCCTCACCGGCCCGCGCGCCGCCACCGCTGCGCAACTGGCTGCGGCGTTGGGAGAGGGCAAGGGGCCTGCCAGGGAGTTTGATGATGTCAGCGCCGCTTATCAGGCAGCGTTGGCCGCATCGAGTCCGGACGATATGGTCATTGTGTTTGGTTCGTTTTACACTGTCGCCGACATTCTGGCGGGTGTCGCCGTCTAGGCCACACCCCGGCTCCCCAGCCCTTTGGCGGGGAGCCAAATCGCATATTGAGTTACGTAAAGGTAGGATTCAACTTGGCCTCGAAGTTTCAAAACCGTCTGGTGGGCACCGTCATCCTGGTGGCCCTGGTTGTTATTTTCCTGCCGGACTTGCTGGATGGTCACAAGCTGGCACAAAAGGAGGAGGCCTTTGCCAAGATCCCGCTGCGCCCCGAGCTGGAGCCTGCCAAGCCTGCGCTGCAGGTCTCGGCAGCCAGCAGCCTGCCCGCCGATCATCTGGCCAGCCAGCAACAGGCCTCTGCGGCCCAGCAGTGGCAAGTGGAAGAGGTGGCTGACCCCATGACCCTCGCCGGTCAGGGCAACGGCGCGCAGCCGGCGACAACCCCTGCCGCACCGGTCCAGTCGCAACAGAATGCCCAACCCAAGCCACAGCCCAAGCCAGAAGTGGTGGCCAAAAAACCGGTCGAACCGCCCAAGCCAGCACCCAAGCCGACGCCAGCCAAACCGGTTGAAGTGGCCAAGGCACCTGCGCCAGCCAAACCACAGGCGGGTCAGATCAAGTCCCTCGATGATCTGATTGAAAGCAAGATGAATCAGTCGACCACACCTGCACCCGCGGCCGCGCAGGGTAGCTGGATCCTCCAGCTTGGTGCCTTCAAGAACGTCGACAGCGTCAACGCGCTGGTGAGCAAGCTGCGGGCGGCGGGCTACTCTGCCCACACCTCGCCGCGCACACCGGTGCAGGGTCAGCTCAACCGTGTCTTTATCGGGCCGGATGTCTCCAAGGCCAAACTGCAGGGGATGCAGGGACGGATCTCCCAGATGACCGGCCTCAGTGGCTCGGTGGTCTCCTACAACCCGTAATGGCGTTGCCGTTTGCAATGGCCCTCTGAAACAAACACCGCGCCCCGTGCGCGGTGTTTTTTATCTGACCGTCGTGATTTTTAATGACGGCGTCGTACAGGCCACCACCCGGTTGGGATTTGCTGTCAGTTGGGGTAGTCTGGGGCCTTCTGCTACTCACAGGAGTTCAAGATGATCCTCTCGACGACCCCCACGCTGGAAGGCAAAACCATTCGTGAATACCGCGGCATCGTGGTTGGCGAAGCCATTCTCGGCGCCAACATTTTCAAGGATCTCTTTGCCGGGATCCGCGACATCATCGGCGGCCGCTCCGGCGCCTATGAAAAAGAGCTGGCCCGTGCCCGCGACATCGCCTTCGATGAGCTGAAAGAGCGCGCTGCCGCCCTTGGCGCCAATGCGGTGGTCGGTATCGATATCGACTACGAAGTGGTGGGGCAAAACGGCAGCATGCTGATGGTCAGCATCAGTGGTACTGCCGTGCTGGTGTGATGCGCCACGCAAGGGTTGCCGACAACTGCCGTCGCAGGCAGGGTCACGGATAAAGTGGATAACTGCTGGCTGCCCAAGGGCCGACAACCCGGTTGTCGGCCCTTCTCGTTTATTGATCAATTTCTGTCGTTGCCATACCAGTCGAGCTGGTCGGCCAGAGTGACCACCGAGCCGATGATGATGAGGCTCGGGCTCTTCACCTGACGGGCCAGTTCGGCCAACTGCTGCAGCTCGCCGCGCACCACCCGCTGACTGAGCTGGGTGCCTTGCTCCACCAGCGCCACCGGGGTATGACCGGGCATGCCGTGGGTTTGCAGCTCATCCTGAATGCGGGCGGCGTGGGCCAGCCCCATGTAGAAGACCAGAGTCTGGCGGCGGGCCGCCAGCGCCGACCACTCCTGGGCGATATTGCCCTCCTTGTCGTGGCCGGTGATGAACTGCACCCGCTGGGCATGATCGCGGTGGGTGAGGGGAATGCCGCTGTAGGCGGCGCAGCCCGACGCAGCCGTAATGCCCGGTACTACCGAGAAGGGGATGCCCGCCTCGGCCAGGGTTTCCAGCTCCTCGCCACCCCGGCCAAAGATAAAGGGATCGCCCCCCTTGAGCCGCACCACCTGTTTGCCGAGGCGGGCCTGCTCCAGCAATAGCTGGTTGATCGCCTGCTGGGGCACACAGTGGCGGCCCGCCTCCTTGCCAACAAAGATCCGCTCGGCATCCCGGCGCACAAGTGCCAGCACCTCCTGCGACACCAGCCGGTCATAGACCACTACATCCGCCTGCTGCAACTGCTGCAGACCGCTTAGGGTAAGCAGTCCCGCATCGCCAGGGCCGGCGCCCACCAGGGTTACGCTTCCCTTGCTCTGCAGTGGCTCATTCAATAGCTCTGCGACGCTCTGCTCGGCAGCTTGCTGCTGGCCGCGGGCCAGCTGGCATGCCAGTCGCTCATGGCTAAAGAGTCGCTCCCAGAAGCGGCGGCGGGCCAGCTTGTCCGGAATGAGTTTGACCCGCTCGCGCAGCTTGCCTGCCAGCGCCGCGAGCTGGCCGAGGTGTTGCGGCAGCATGGCTTCAAGTTTTTCCCGCAGCTGGCGGCTTAGAACCGGGGCCGCGCCTGCGCTGGAGATGGCCACCATCAGCGGCGAGCGGTCGATGATGGCGGGCATGATGGCGCTGCAGTGGGCCGGAGAGTCAACCACATTGCAGAAGATCTGGCGCAGGTTTGCTTCGTTGAAGACCTGCTGGTTGACCTCTTGCTGGTTGGTGGCGGCGATCACCAGCCACTTGCCATCGAGCAGTTCGGGATGAAAGCCGGCGGCGCAGACGGTCAGGCGACCCTGCTCGGCCCAGCTCATCAGCTGGGGTTCCAGGTGCGGGGCATTGATGGTGATCTTCGCCTTGGCATCGAGCAGCAGGCGCGCCTTGCGCACCGCCACCTCACCGCCGCCGACGATCAGGACCGGCTTGTTTTGCAGCTGACAGAAGAGAGGGAGAAAGTCCATAACAGGCTCCGGATGCTGGCCCGCTCGCAATGCCGCGCCGGGCGAGATAGCAGGGCGCGCCGTGACGCACCCCGGATGGTCGGGGGAAAGATCCCCCGACGGGAATAAAAAAGGGGAAGGGTGATCTACGCCCGGGCCAACGACAGATCCCCACCGGTGTCGGCCACTTGATCACGCTTCCCCAAACGAGGTTTTTCCTATTGCACCGCTTTGACGTGCATGTTGGCGACGTACTGATCTTCGGCCCAGAAGATGCGGTCAGCGACCATGGCTTCCGGGTTGAGGGTGACGCCGCGCAGCACCCGCTCCTTGAACTTGTGATAACCGGCCCGGTCGATGAGATGGCCCATGTGCAGGTAGATGGGCTTGCCATCCAGCATCTCGGCTTCGAACTCGAACAGGTTCTTGATCACCGCATGCAGCACCTCTTCGGTCACCCAGTTGAGGAACAGCTTGCCGGTACGGGGGGTCTTCTTGCTGGTGCGTCCCCCCAGCTTGACCATGTAGAGCTGCTTGGGATCCCGCTGCCAGGCGAGGGTCGGGCAGGCCAGCACGCACTCGCCACAGCCGATGCACTTGCTCTCCTCCTTGACCGCCTTGCCATGCTTGATGGCGAGGCAATCCACAGCGTGGTGGCTGCACGCCTTGACGCAGGCGCCGCAGCCGATGCAGCGCTCGGCATTGAAGTGGATCTTGGCGATGCCGAGGATGCCGAAGTCGGCCATGTTGGCCTTGGCGCAGTCGTTGGGGCAGCCAGCGATCACCATCTTGAGGTGATAGGGATTGGGGTAGAGGTGTTTCTCCATCCGCTGGGCCAGCCCGGTGCAGTCGATATTGCCCTTCTGGCAGATGGTGTTGCCTTGACAGGCGACGATGTTACGCCCGCCGATGGTCTGGTAACCGGCTGTGGTGTCCTCAACCTCGATGCCGCAGGTCTCCACCTCGATCTCCTTGATAAAGGGCTCGAGGGCGGCGTTGACCTTGTCCATGTCCTGATACTTGATGCCGGGCATCGCCAGCTTCTGGCGGGTGGTGAGGTGGATCAGGCCGTTGCCATACTGTTCGGCGATCTGCTGGGCCACCGCCAGCAGGTGGGCGGGCATGATCCCGCCGGGAATGCGTACGCTGATCATCGCTTCGCCGCGCACCTTGGAGAGGCGGTATTCGTTCTTGGCGCGGGCTTTGATGATGTCGATATCGAGACTCATGGTGTTCTCCCTCAGTCGATCAGATGCTGGGCCTGGTCAAAACGAAAGACCGGTCCATCCACGCAGATATAGGTGTCGCCCATCCGGCAGTGGCCACACTTGCCCACGGCGCAGGCCATGCGGCGTTCGTAGTCGACCCAGATGCGATCCTTGGGGATGCCCCGCTCGAGGAAGGCGAGCACCACGAAGCGGATCATGATGGGGGGGCCGACCACGATCACCTGGATATCCTCCTTGTCAGCGAGATCCAGCTGGTCGATGTAGTCGGTGACCCGGCCGATGCGAAACTGCTCGCTCTCCTTGCCCTCGTCCAGGGTGACGATGAGGTTCTGCTGCTCGGCCCAGAGCGGCATCTCGTGGCGATAGAGCACCGCCTGCTCGTTCTTGAAGCCGAGGATCATGTCGAGGGATTTCACCTCTTCCGGATGTTTGCTGAAGCGGCGCAGCAGCCCCTTGACCGGGGCGACGCCGGTACCGCCCGCCACCACGATGAGGTGCTGGTTGCGGTAGGTTTCCAGCGGGTAGCCGTTGCCGTGGACGCCGCGCATCCACACCTTGTCGCCCACATCGAGGGCAAACAGCGCATCGGTTACCTTGCCGACCTTGCGGATCAACAGATCCACATAGCCATCGCCATAGTCGGAGACCGAGATGGGCGCTTCGCCGACGGTGGGCAGGGAGATCTCCACAAACTGGCCGTAGTGGACATCAAAGTCGCGGGAGACCCGAAAGTTCCACTCCAGCTCGGTGTGGCGCTCGATGGCCAGAATGGTGTAGGCCTTGGGCAGCAGGCGGTTTTCGACCACGTCCTGCTGCGGTTCTGCTGTTGCGGTTTGCTGGCACTGGCACATATCAGTTCGCCCCCTGCGCGTTGTCGGCTGCGATGGTCTGTTCGACCACATCGGTCATCTTGTTGATGATGTTGCTAAAGGAGATGTAGTGAGGGCAGCGATCGTCGCAGCGGCCACAGCCGACGCACATGTGCTCCTCTCCCTGACGGGCCTTGTAGTCGTTGACCTTGTGCAGGGCGCGATAACGCAGGCGCTCGCCATGCTTTGCGCGAAAACCGTGGCCACCGGCCATGTCGCTGAAGCCATCCACCATGCAGCTGGCCCACTGGCGACGGCGCTCGCCCTGCTGGGGGTTCTCCGCATAGGTGAGGTCATGCACGCTGTAGCAGCTGCAGGTCGGGCAGGAGGTGGTACAGCGGCCGCAGCCGATGCAGCGGCTGTCGTACTCGGCCCAGACCGGATGGGCGGTGAGGATCTGGCGGATCCGCTGGGGGTCGTCACAGACGCTGTCCGGGGTGCGAACCTTGACCGGATTGCTCTGGACAAACTCCGGGGTGAAGTCATCGGATTCACCGAGCTCGGCAAAGTAGCCGAGTAGCTCGGGATCCTTCACCTCGATGCGGGCACCCTCATCGCTCAGACGAATGGCGGCGGCGTAGTCCCGGGTCTCGTTGCTGCCCATGGAGACGCAGAAGCAGTTCTCGAAGCTCTCGCGGCACTCCAGCAGCACCAGCTTGAGCTTGCTGCGCAGCCGGGCGTAGTAGACGTCGCTGTTCTGGCCGTTTTTCAGGTAGACCTGATCCAGCCGGCGCAGAGCGTGGATATCACAGCTGCGCAAGAACAGCAGGGTGGGCTTGGCCTCCACCTTTGATTCGCGCAGCTCCAGATTGTCGAAGTAGAACAGGGTCTGGGTGATGGGGAGCACCACCTCTTTTGGGGAGAAGTGGGACTTCTCCTGCCATACCAGATCGGCCGGATGACGGATGCTGTGATAGGTGACGTTGTCGGTGTCGGAGAAGCGGCCGCCCCGATATTCGGCCGCGGGCGCCATGATCCGGTAATCGGGCAGCAGCCGCTCGAACAGCTGCGCCAGCGCGGGATGGGTGAGAAGAAACGACATAAATAAACACCTTGTATGAGGGTGAGATGCCCTGGCATAGGGATGAGGCGCGGGCCGGTCTGGGTGTCTGACACCGGTTCTGGCCGCGCTTGCCTCGCCACGGTCTGTTTTTATGACTCATGTTGCTCAACTGACCCGATTGTTATTGTGTTGGCGGCGCGTGCGTCGCGGCAGGTCGGGTCATGCCTGTAAAACCCTTATCAATTGAGCAGGGCGGCCTGATAGCCTGCGCACTTGCCCATCACGTATCCCATCTCCAGCTTGTTGATATCGCGGGTGAAACGGGAAACGGGGAAGTAGTCGGCCGGGGCGATCACCTCGATCTGGCAGTCCTCCGGCGGATTGGCGATAAAATCGAGCGCCTCGTTGTAGCTGCGATCCCGCTGCTCCAGTGCCTGTGCCAGCGCGGGGCGGGTCTTGAGCAGAGTGCGGATCATCCAGGGGAAAGGCATCGGCTTGAGCCGATAGCCAAGGGGCTCGGAGAGGATCACCGTCAGGTGACGGGCACCGCGGCGGTAGGCCTCGATCACCGGGATGGAGTCGGCCACCCCGCCATCTGTCATCGGCACCCCGTGCACCTCCGGGTATTCGTGGGAGGCGAGGGGAATGGCGCAGCTGGCGGGCAGTACTTCGTTCATGTTCTCCGGCTTGACCCGGATGTACTCCGCCTTGCCGGTCAGGGTATTGGTCACCACCGCATAGAAGGGGATGCCGGTCTCCCGGTAGGCGTGAATGTCGAGGGGATACTTGCGGCAGCTGGTGTTCCACAGCCAGTGGATATCCACCAGATTGCCCCCCTTGGCAAAGCGCAGGGGATCCATAAACTGCTGGCTGCACGCCAGTTTGGTCAGGATGTCGTGGCTGCGGCCATGCTGGCTGGCGAGATAAGCCAGCAAGTTGGTGGCCCCCGCCGAGACGCCGATGGCGAAGTCAAAGGGGCGATAGTCATGCTCGATAAACGCATCCAGTACGCCGCTGGCAAATATGCCGCGCATGGCGCCGCCTTCTACAACCAATGCGCTGGGGGATGCGTTTTTGTTCATGACAGGCACCTCATTGATAAGTCAGAGAGAAAAAGTGGGAAAGAGAACGTCCGGGCTGTCAGGCCGACCGTTCTGACAACCAACCGGGGTTGGCCATCGCAATGAGGTCATTCTAGGAAGGGGATGGTGTTTAGAATATCTGTTAATAATGAATCAAGTGTTTTGTATTTCTAAACGATGGTGATAAACCCGTTGTGATCAAAGGGGTTGTGTAGGAGTCTCAACGACTCTGTGATGGCTGGATATTGGCAAGGATGAGTGTGTCATGACGTTATTGGTTCCCCCGCTGCTTAAACGTGGCGATACCATCGCTTTTTTCTCCCCCTCCAGCGCGGCGACCGCTTGGGCACCCAACCGTTTTGCCCGCGCAAAAGCCTTTCTTGAGGGGCAGGGCTTTAGGCTCAAGGCGGGCAGCCTCACCGGCCAGCAGGATCACTGGCGATCCGGCTCCATTGCCGCGCGGGCCGAGGAGCTCAACGCCCTTATTCGCGACCCAGAAGTGCGCTGCATCATGTCGGTGATTGGCGGCAGCAACTCCAACTCCCTGCTGCCCTACCTCGATTTTGATGCGCTGAGGCGCGATCCCAAGATCATCGTTGGCTACTCCGATGTGACGGCCCTGCTGCTCGGCATCCACGCCCAAACTGGCCTGGTTACCTTTTATGGCCCGGCGCTGGTGGCCTCCTTTGGCGAGTTGCCGCCGCTGGTGGATGAGACGCTGGCCAGTTTTTTACAGATTGCGTTGGCCGATGAAGCTGGCGTCCCCTGCACGCTGCCTACGCCAGCGCAGTGGAGCGATGAACGGCTGGACTGGGAGAATCAGACCCGGGCCAAGCGCTGCCAGCCCAATCGGCTGAGCTCGGTGGGTTCTGGCCGGGTTGAGGGGCGGCTGATGGGTGGCAACCTCAACACCATGGCGGGGATCTGGGGCTCCCCCTATATGCCAGCCATCGAGTCTGGTGACATTCTGCTGCTGGAAGACAGCCTGAAATCTGCCGAGACGCTGGAGCGCTCCTTCGCCCACCTCAAGCTGTGCGGGGTGTTTGAGCGGATCGGCGCGCTTATCCTCGGCAAGCACGAGTTGTTCAACGATCAGGGCAGCGGCAAGCGCCCCCTCGATATCCTGCTGGAGGTGGTGGGGGAGCCGAACTTCCCCATTCTGGCGGAGTTTGACTGCGCCCATACCCACCCCATGCTGACGTTGCCGCTGGGTATCGAGGTGGCGCTCGATCTCGACCGCCAGCAGCTCACCTTGCTGGATCCCTGGTGGGATGACTGTTGAGGCTATGTTGCCAAGGGAGATGAAGCACACATGCTATGTGCTGAAGAGGATTGATGAATGCTCGACACCGCCCATCAAGGGTAGTTTGCGGCAACAAGCGCGACTCGGGAGCGCGCTTGTTGCCATTGGCTGGATTACCAGCGGTAGGTTTTCAGCAAGGCCTCCAGTTTTTGACACTGCTCGACCAGCTGGATACTGGCGAGGTTGGCGGCATGGGCCTGACCCAGAGTGTCATTGGACGTATTGCGAATGTCGCTGACCGCGTGATCCACTTCGCTGCAGACCCTGTCCTGCTCTTCTGCTGATTGTGCCATCTGGGCGTTGAGGTCATTGATGCTGGCGATGCGTCCAATGATGTTTTGCATGGCCGCCAGGGTTGCCTCTGTCTTGCTGATGCTCTCACCGGCTTTGCTTTTTGCATCCCCGATCACCACAACGGCGCTTTGGGCCTCGTTTTGCAGGGCGGCGATCATCAGGGAGATCTCCTCGCTGGCGGCGCGGCTACGGTTGGAGAGGGCCCGCACTTCATCGGCTACCACCGCAAAGCCACGGCCTTGCTCGCCGGCCCTGGCCGCTTCAATGGCGGCGTTGAGGGCCAGCAGGTTGGTCTGATCGGCAATCCCCTTGATCACCTCAAGCACACCGTCAACGGCGAGGCAGCGGCTATCGAGTTGCTGGATCACCTGATCCACCCGATCAATTTCTGCCGACATCTCGCCCATATCTATGATGGAGTGCTGGGCGAGGCGGCTGGTATTGGCGGCATCCTGATTGGTTAGGGCGGAGAGCTCGGCGCTCTTGCGGGCATGTTCGCGCACTTCGTGGGAGCTTGCCGCAAGCTCGCTTACAGCGGCGGCAACCTGAGTGGTCATCGACTCTTGCTGACGGGCCGAGTTTTCTGTCTGGGTCGCCACCTGACGGATCTGGCTCGACTCCTGATAGAGCTGATGGGTCGCCCCTTCTACTTCCTGCAGGCTGTGCCTGAAGCCCTGCACCATCTCATTGACGGCACGGGTCATCTGGCCCAGCTCATCCTGACTCTGGTTGAGCAGGGGGATAGCGAGGTTACGCTCTTTGGCCATCTGGAGCATGGTACGTTGCAGTTGCCGCAGCGGGTGTTTTACATAGCGTTGCAATACCCACCACAGCAGGCCGAAACCGAGGCTGAAGACAAGGGCCAGACTGCCGCTCAGGATCAGGTTGTTGTGGCGGATCTCGCCGAAGGTGTGGCTGAGGTCATAACTGATCCGCACTGCCCCCATTACGGTCCCTTCATTGACCTGGTGACAGGTGAGACATTGGGTGCCGCGATACTCCTTGTAGGCTTTGAACGGTTTGATCAGGGTGAGCTGGTTACCCTGTTGCTGCAGGATGGTTTCCCCCTGATTGATGGCGCGTTCGTCGAAGCTGTCCTGGGCTTTCTGGTCCGGGAAACCCAGGCCAAACAGGTTGCTGACGGCCGGGGCTCGAACCAGACGAGCCTCGACAATGCCCGCTTCACTCTTGAGTTTGGTCTGCACTATCTGCCGGTTGGCCATGCCACCTGTCATCATCAGCACGTTGACCTGATCCATATAGGTGTTGGCCATGCTCTCAACCTTCTCCTCTGCCAGCCGGATGGCGAGATCCCGTTGCAGCCAGGCAGAGAGCTCGAAGCTGAGGCCAAAGGTGGTGCTGATGACCAGCGCAAGAGGGAGAAAGATTTTCCAGTTCAGGGAGAGGTTATGCATAGTCGGGGCGTTCCATGCGTTGTTGTGTTTTATCTGTTCCAGCTTCATCTGAGCGTAGGCGAGGAGAGCAAGAATGATGGTTCTCTATCGGCACACCATAACCGCTCTTTAGTAAATAATCTGTTAAGCAGATCGGTAATGCTGGTTGCCAAAATGACTTCGACGAGCTGCACGGCTCTGCGGGTTGATCCAGAACAAAATGCTGGTAACGATAATCGTTATCATTGTCATTATTTGCTAAATAGTGACCACCATGAATCTGACCCCTTCCATGACCGGTATCTCCTCGCCGGATCCCCTCAAGTTTGCCTTTAGCGCCAAGACCTCGGCCCACGCCAGTCGGGGAGGGATGCGCCCCTTCCCGCTGGATGAGGCTGGCTGGCAGAGCTGGTGGCAGCGAGAGAGTGAAGCTGAGGAGCGCGCCCTCTACATCCATATTCCGTTTTGCCGCAAGCGCTGCAGCTTCTGCAATTTCTTTGAAAATGGCGCCAACCCGGCGCGGATCAACCGCTATGTCAACGCTCTGTGCGCCTCCCTTGCGCAGGCGGCTGACACCCCGCTGGCGCAGAGCCTGCCATTTTCAGCCGTCTATGTGGGGGGCGGTACGCCGACCGACATGAGCGCCGACGAGCTGGCCATGCTGGCCGCCGTGATCCGCCGTTTTCCGTTGTTGGCCGATGCCGAGGTGACGCTGGAGGGGCGGCTCAACGGCTTTGATGATGAGAAATGGCAGGTGGCGCTGGCCGGGGGCTTCAACCGCTTCTCATTCGGGGTGCAGAGCTTTGATACCCGGGTGCGTCAGCAGGCGGCCCGTTTCGATGACAGGGAGACGCTGCTGACCCGTCTGGGTGAGCTGACCCGGGATGATGCGGCTGTGATCGTGGCGGATCTCATCTTTGGTCTGCCCGGTCAGGATGATGCCGTGTGGCAGCAGGATATCCGCGATGTGATGGCGAGCGGTGTACATGGGGTCGATCTCTATCAGCTCATCGCCATGCAGGGCACCAATCTGGAGCGGGCGCAGGAGAAGGGCACCCTGGATTGGCTCGCCGATGGCCAGCAGCGGGCGGCCATGTATGCCTATGGCGGGGCGCAACTGGAAGCCCACGGCTGGGAGCGTCTCTCTTGCAGTCACTGGCGGCGCAGTCCGGCCGAGCAGAGTCGTTATAACCAGATGGCCAAGCGCGGTGCGGAGATCCTCCCCTTTGGCGCCGGTGCGGGGGGCAGCATTCTTGGCCACGGCTTGATGTATGGACGGGATCTGGCCCCCTGGCACGACGCGCTGGCCAGCGGCAAGCGGGCGCCCGGGATGGTGATGGGGCGCAATCCCAATGCAAGGATGGACGGTCTGCTGCGCGGTGCCCTCGACAGTGGCGTGCTGGCGCTGGATCGTCTGCCGGTCTCCTTGCGTGCTCATCTGATGTCGCTCTTCTCGGCCTGGCAGCAGCATGGCTTGGCCGAGATAAGCCATGAGCGACTGCAACTCACCCTTGCCGGACGCTTCTGGAACGTCAATATGCAGGCTGGCTTGTTCGAGTTCTTGCAGCACAATCCGCTCGATGGTTCAGCGCCGCCCAGCCATGGTACCGCCGCGGTGCGCCATTCGCTGGTTTGAGCCCGAGCGGAGCATTTGCACGGAGCACTTGCACGACTCCGTGCGATCCATAACGAAAGAGGGAGCCTTAGTGGCTCCCTCTTTTGGCTTGGCAGTTAGCGTCGCGCGAGCTTACTCGTCGCTGCTCTCCTGATAGCTGTCGCGCATTGCTTTGGGCAAGCGGCGCATTGGCGCAAAGCCGATATCCTCGCCCACTACTTCCCGCTTGCGGGACTTGTTTTGAGCAGACTGGGCGGGTTTTTTGCTGGCGTCACCCTTGGCTTTGCCCTTGCCCGCGGCTGGCTTGCCCTTGGCATTGCTGCTCTTGGCGTTGGCATGACCGCGAGCCCGAGGCGGGTTCTGCACCGGCTTGCTGCCCGGCAGAGTCTGGCGACTCGGCTTGCCGCTTGGCTCATACCCTTCCAAGATCTCCACGGACAGGGATTGGCCGATCAGGGCTTCGATCGCCTTGAGCTGACCCAGCTCGTCCTGACTGACCAGCGAGATGGCCTCGCCGCCACGACCGGCGCGGCCGGTACGGCCGATACGGTGGATGTAATCCTCCGCCATCTGGGGCAGTTCAAAGTTGATCACGTAGGGCAGTTGATCGATATCGAGACCGCGGGCGGCGATATCGGTCGCTACCAGCACCCGCACCTCGCCACTGCGAAAATCGGCCAGCGCCCGGTTGCGGGCACCCTGGCTCTTGTCACCATGGATCGCCACGGTATTGAGACCATCTTTTTGCATCTGCTGTGCGAGGCGGTCGGCGATCTGCTTGGTGCGAACAAACACCAGCACCCGCTGCCAGTTGCCACGGCCAATCATGTGGGAGAGCAGCTCGCGGCGGCGTTCCCGATCCACCTGAATGATGCGTTGGGTTACCTGCTCGGCAGCAGTATTGCTGGGGTCAACCTCGATCAGGGTGGGGTCGTTCAGCAGATCATCCGCCAGCGCCTTGATGTCGTTTGAGAAGGTGGCAGAGAAGAGCAGGGTTTGCCGCTCTGCAGGCAGCGCCTTCATGATGCGGCGGATGTCGACGATAAAGCCCATGTCGAGCATGCGATCCGCTTCATCCAGCACCAGCACTTCCAGCTGGCTCAGGGTCAGGGCGCCCTGGGTCAGCAGATCCAGCAGACGGCCCGGGGTGGCGACCAGAATGTCCACCCCCAGCTTGATGGCGTCCAGATTGGGCTTGATGCTGACACCGCCATAGGCGATCAGAGTCTTGAACGGCAGGTGGTGGGCATACTTGATGATGCTCTCTCCCACCTGTGCCGCCAGTTCGCGGGTCGGGGTCAGTACCAGTGCGCGTACCTGACGACGGCCACGACCGTGGTTGGCCAGCAGACGCTGCAACATCGGCAGGGTGAAACCGGCCGTTTTGCCTGTGCCTGTCTGGGCACCGCCGAGCACATCCTGACCAGCCAGAATAGCCGGAATGGCTTGCTGCTGGATGGGGGTTGGCTGTTCGTAACCCAGCTCCTTGACGGCCCGCAGGATGTGCGGGGACAGACCCAGTTCGTTGAATGACATGTTCGAGAGAAACTCCTGAGATGAGCCTTTGGCTCAACCGGTGGCCAGCGCGTTGGGGCCAGCCACGATATGGAAATGATAACGGGGGCGTAATATAGCAAAAGAGCGGCCGCTGCGCAGTAGCTGTTGTACCGGCCGCTCTTTTGTATCGCGAAAAGCAATCAGAGCAGGTCGCGGATGGGGGTGACCAGACTCTCCGGCTTGGTGGTGGGAGCAAAGCGGTCAACCACCTTGCCATCACGGTCGATCAGGAACTTGGTGAAGTTCCACTTGACGTTTTCGAGCCCCAGCAGCCCCGGTTTCTCTTTCTTGAGCCATTGATAGAGGGGGTGGGCCTGTTCACCGTTGACATCGCACTTGGCCATGATGGGGAAGCTGACCGGATAATCGAGAGAGCAGAAGCGAGCGATCTCGTCCGCATCCCCCGGCTCCTGATTGCCGAACTGGTTGCAGGGGAAGCCCAGGATCACCAACCCCTCTGGCCCCAGCTCGCGATAGAGGGCTTCCAGCCCCTCGTATTGAGGAGTAAAGCCACATCGGCTAGCCACATTGACCACCAGTACCACCTTGCCCGCCAGTTGAGTCAGCGGGTAGGGGCTTCCATCCAGTTGTTGCAAAATAAGGTCGGGCAGAGGCATAAGCAGATCCTTCTCGTGGTTATCCGTGGGGTGTCAGGTCGGTTGTGGCGATGAGCGCCGGCCTAACGACATGATGGTGATGTGGCTACGGTATCGGTTGGCTCTTTTAACGGCAAGGTGAGAGCAAGGATCCGTCCCCTTGATTGCAAGGGCCATCACAGTTTCGACAGCCAATACGATCCTTGGCAGAGCGGGATCACAACTGTCGACAAAAACGCGGGGCGGCGGGCAGCAACTCGCGTATTGATGTTGGGACTTCTCAAGAGAAGCAAACCGGTTTGTGACTTTGCCGGTAAGTCGCTACAAAGCGCCCTCTTTCTACTCATTGTGAGCCAATCTTGGACTATCAAGCTGCCATGGATGCCATTTACACCCGGGGATGGGTGATAGTGGATGATTTTTTGACCGCCACCGAGGTGGATGCCCTCAAAGCCTGTTTGCCAAGCGAATGGCAACCGGCCGGGATCGGCCGTGACGCCCTGCACCAGGGCAATCCCGACATTCGCCGTGACCAGATCCACTGGCTGGAGCCCTCCCTCGGTGCGCCGGTGGCTGACTACCTCGCCCGGATGGAGTCCCTGCGTCTTGCCGCCAACCGGATGCTGATGCTGGGATTGTTCGACTACGAGGCACACTTCGCCCGCTATCGCAGCGGGGATTTTTACGCCACCCATCGGGATGCCTTTGCCGGTCGCTCCAACCGCCGTCTTACCACCGTATTTTACCTCAACAACGACTGGCTGCCCGAAGCGGGTGGAGTGCTGCGCATGTATGACGACAAGGAGCAGTTTCTGATGGATGTCAGCCCCAAGGGGGGGCGGCTGGTCATGTTTCTCTCCGAGGAGTTTCCCCACGAGGTGCTGCCTGCCAATCAGGAGCGCTACAGCATTGCCGGCTGGTTTCGGGTCAATGGCAACGGCATGGGAAGGGTCGATCCCCCGCGCTGAGGGGCAATGTGTCCCGATTTTGACACCGGGGAGACTTTTCACTGCAAGAAGTGGGGTCATGGGTCTCCCATCAGCTGACAAGGGTTGATCTCCCTTGCTACACTGGCGCGCACTTATGTTCGTATCTGGCTTCGTCCGGTTTTTATGGTGGTTGGCTTATCAAATGGTCATGACGAGGCCGCTTTTCCCAAGGGATCACATCTAATGAAGAACATGCATGTCTTGCTGCTGTGCGGCGGCGGTGGCTCCGAGCACGAGGTTTCTCTGCGCAGCGCCAATTTCCTCGAAAAACAACTCGCTCTCCTGCCCGGCGTCGAAGTGACCCGCGTCGAGATGTTTGCCGACCGCTGGCTCAGCGCCGATGGTCGCGAGTGCAAACTGGGGCTGGACAAGCTGCTCTCGTTTGACAGCGTGGCCCGTCCGGTAGACTACGTGGTGCCCTGCATCCACGGTTACCCGGGTGAGACCGGCGATCTGCAATCCTTCCTCGAGCTGGCTGGCCTGCCTTATCTGGGCTGCGACGCCGAAGCGAGCAAGATCTGCTTCAACAAGATCACCACCAAGCTGTGGCTCTCCGCCATCGGTATCCCCAACACCCCTTATCTGTTCCTGACCGAGCAGGGCGATGCGGCTCTGGCTGAGGCGAAAGTGGCACTGGCCAAGTGGGGCAAGGTCTTTATCAAGGCCGCCTCCCAGGGCTCTTCCGTTGGCTGCTACTCCGCCAGCAACGAAGCGGATCTGGTGAAGGGCATTGCCGATGCTTTCGGTTACTCCGAACAGGTTCTGATCGAGAAAGCGGTCAAGCCGCGCGAGCTGGAAGTGGCGGTTTACCAGTATGGTGACGAGCTGGTGGCGACTTATCCGGGCGAGATCTGCGTGCCGCAGGACAAGTTCTACACCTATGAAGAGAAGTACAGCAGCGCCAGCCATACCGAGACTGCACTGCGTGCCGAGGGGTTGACCCAGGCGCAGGCCGATGCGATCCACGAGTATGCCCTCAAGGCGTTCCGTCAGCTGAAACTGACCCATCTCTCGCGCATCGACTTCTTCCTGACTGAGGAGGGGGAGATCCTGCTGAATGAAATCAATACCTTCCCGGGTATGACCTCCATCTCCATGTTCCCGAAACTGCTGGAGCATCACGGTCACCGCTTCGCCGACTACCTTGAGCAGATCCTGCGCAAGGCCAGCTAAGCGTGCTCTCCCGCTCGCGGGATGAAGCAGAACCCAATAAAAAAATCCCCGCCAATCGGCGGGGATTTTTTTATGCCTTTATCAAGCGGGGCAGGCCAGCTTGAAGGGATAAACAGGCGGGGAGGGGATGACTCTTCCCCGCCTGTTGCTAGCTGTGGGGGTTACCGGCGGTTAGCCGCGAGCCACCCGAAAGCGTACGCTGCGGGAGTGGCACGGCGCCAGCTCGCCAAATTCGCCAGCGGCCAGTTCAAGGGGCAAGGACTGCTCGTCCATCCGCACCGCTTGCCAGTCGTTCAGGGCGTGTTCGCAGCTCACTTTGCCACCCTTTAGTACCACCTGCTCGCTCGGGTTGTAGACCCGGATCACCAGCGCCTCTTCATCCTCTGCCTTTTTCAGGGCGCTCAGCACCGGACCGGAGGGGTCCATGGTGAGCAGGCTGAAGTGGAGCGGGGTGGTGAAGCTTGCCTTGTTGAGCTTCATGGCATCGAACGGGATCTTGTTGTAGCAGCGCACCGGGGTGAGGTAGCTGCGCGCCGCCTGCATCACGTTGGCGCTGATGTGATCGCCAGCAAACGCCAGCAGGCTGAAACGGCAGCTGAGTTTGCCACGCACCTGGGAGTCCGGGGTGGGCAGCTTGATGCCGGAGGGGCGACCCGGGCGCAGCAGCAGCTCCTCTTTGCCGAGTACGCCGACCCCGCGCAGCAGGGTGAGTGCCAGGGTGTCGCACTGCTCACCGATCACTTCAAACTCGCGCAGACCGTCACTCAGCACCGCCAGCCCCTGCTTGCCATCTTGCAGGGCGACGAAGTTCATCAGCTGCCAGACCGGAATGGGAGCCTCTTTCCACCCCTCCGCTTCCCAGTCGGCCATGGCGCTGTCGCGTGTGGGGCGGGTGATGCAGCCAAACTGGTTGTCAGAGACCACAGTGTCGCTCGGGAAGGGGGTGGGGATCAGCACCCGCACCCGGTGATCATCGGCCTGATTGTCGAGCTCCAGCTCGATATCGATACGCGGGCTCTGATGCGCTAGGGTGATGCGGCAGGTGACATCGAGGTGGCCGCTGCACTGGCGGTTGGCACGCTCGGCGAGGTTGGCAGGCAAGGCCATACGCAGTTTGAGGGTCGCAATGCTCTGCCACGCCTGATGGGTGACCTCGCGGGTCACCGCAAACTCGGTGGAGTAGCGCAGCCACTCGTCCCGCGACGGCGAGTAGTCATACTCGTCGCCATCATCGGAGCCCTCTTCCAGCGTGAGCACCTGATCAAAGCGAGTGCCGCGCAGCTTGTCCAGGATCTGCAAGGTGCCGTTGTCGTTGAGGGCGATGCGGTAAAAATCGTTCTCCAGCAGCTCGCCGCTGGCCGTCACCGGCTGCTCCAGTCCCGGCTGGTTGCCCTCGATATGGAGAGTGCAGTAGCCCATGGCCGGCAGCGGATGACAGAGCTGGATGTCGTACTCCATAAAGGGGTCGTAGTTGCCATAGTGCACGATCTGCCTGTCCACCAGTCCCGGATCAATCTCGCGTTTGGCGCGGATGAAGTAGGGGACCGGCTGGCCCGCTTCATCGCGCAGGGCAAAGGATTGGGCGCGAATGCGGATGCTGGTGTTGATCACCTCCTGACGAGGGAAGGGCATCAGGTTGAACAGGCAGAGCTTGTCAGCCACCTGTACCCCGTCTTCACAGAGCGCCACCGGCATGTTGTCGACAATCTTGCGCATGTAGAAGCGGATCAGGTTCTCGGCCATGTCGTCGGCCAGAATGAAGCGGGTCATCACCTCCTGATGCACCTTGTCGCTGCAGCAGCAGCCGATGCTGTCGTGGGCGTGGTTCTTCATGATCTCCTTCCACATCTTCTCAAGCAGCCCATGGTGGTACTCGAAGCCGAGTGCCCAGGCGATGCTTGCCAGCGGCTCGAGGATGTTGACGATCTTGTTCTCGATGGCGGCGTGGGCCAGCTTGATGTCCATCCGGGTGGACGAGATGGTGCGGTGTACCCGCATGTATTTGCCGTCGTTGAACTCCCCCTTGAGGGTGGCCAGCTGGTCGCGGCATTCTTCAATGCGCTCGAATACCTGCTCGAAGCGGCTCATGTGGAATTCACGCTGGGGGTAGATCTCCCGCAGCTTGTCGATGATGGCGAAGATGTTCTGTTGCAGCGGCATCTGATCGTGGCCGTTGGGCAGCAGGATATCCTTGGTCACCGAGGCCTTCTCCAGCACCTCGAAGTAGGATTCGAGCCGCTTGCGCAGGCCCGCCTCATCTTCCGGCAGGTACTTGCCGATGGCGTAGCCGAGCGGCAGTACCTGGGCGGTCACCTCGCTGCCATCGTTGCTCTGCCAGAGGAACTCGGTCTTGTCGGTACCGTGGCGCTCGGAGCAGCCGCGCCAGAACATGGCACGATCGATCCCGAAGCCGTTGAAGATGTGGGGCAGTTGGGAGGACATACCGAACGAGTCGGGCAGGTAACCGATCTTCATCGGCTCGCCAAGGCTGAGGCAGTCGCGCATCCCGTAGAGCAGGTTGCGCAGGATAGATTCGCCGCTCACCTGCATGGTGTCGGTCTGGGTGTACCAGGGGCCGATGATGAGCTTGCCCGCCTCCACCAGCGCCTTCACCCGGGCCTTGTTCTCGGGCTGGATGGCGAAGTAATCCTCCAGCACTGCGGTCTGGCCGTCCAGCACATAGAACTTGTAGTCAGGGTCGGATTCAAGACGCGCCAGGATCTCCGCCATGTTGTTGACCAGCAGGATGCGGGACTCCTCAGTGGTGAAGTACCACTCCCGATCCCAGTGCATGTGCGGCGTGATGTGAACTCGTGAAACTGTCATGACAATGATCCTTTGCTGACGCACGGCGGCCCTTGCCTGCCGTGCGGAAAAATAGTCTGTTGAAAAATCGGTTGTGAAGATGAGCCTTACTCAGCGGCAACCACCTGATAGGTGCCGCGCTGCATGGCGTGACGGCGCCAGCCGATCAGCACCACAGTGGAGATAAGGGTGCCCACCAGCGCCGCACCGAGCCAGAGGGCGGCAGCCATCAGGGCACCGTGGCCGCCATCGTGGAGCAGGAACAGGGAGAAGATGCCGGCCCCCGGGGTGGAGAGACCAATCCCCATGGCACCCACCATGGCGCCGGTAACGACAGAGCCTGCGAGGAAGGAGCCGATCACCCGGATCGGATCTTCGATGGCCATCGGAATGGCGCCCTCTGTGATCCCCGCCAGCCCCAGCAGCCAGGTCGATTTGCCGGTCTCGATCTCGAAGGTCTGGAACAGGCGTGGCGCCAGCAGGGTGGAGAAGGTGACGGTAAAGGCCGAGACCATCTTGACCGCGCCGAAGATGGCGTAAGGGCCGTAGACCCCGTTGGCCATGGCGCCGAGGCAGAAGGCGTAGGCCGCCTTGTTGACCGGGCCACCCAGGTCAAACGAACACATAAAGCCGAGCAGGGCACCCAGCACCAGCGCATTGGTGCCGGAGAGGCCGTTGAGCCACTCGGTGAGGCTGTTGTTGAGCCAGGCCACCGGCTGGCCGATGACAAACAGCATCAGGCTGCCCGCCACCAGAGTGCCGATCACCGGATAGAGGTAAAAGGTGAGAAAGCCGTTGAAGTTGGGGCTAAGGCGCACATGCTGCTTGACCCAGCGCATCAGGTAACCGGCGATAAGACCACCGACCACGCCGCCGAGAAAACCGGAGCCAATCATGTTGGCGGCCAGTCCCGCCGCAAAGCCCGGGCCCAGCGCCGGTTTGTCCGCCAGCGAATAGGCGGTATAGGCCGCCAGCACCGGCACCATCAGGGTGCCCAGCATGCCACCGCCGAGTTTTCGGTACATCCAGAGCCAGGAGTTCTCGGTATCAAACAGATGTTGCAGGCCGAAGATCTGGGCCAGCAGCACAGAGACGGCAAGCACGGTACCGCCTGCCACGATGAGCGGTACGGCAAAGGAGATGCCGCTCAGCAGCGCCTGTTTGAGCTCGGTCTTGAGGCTCACCTTCTTGCCGGTCGGCGCGTCGCTCTGGCTGGGGTTTGGCGTCGGGGCGGTGCGACCGGCCTTGGCCGCTTCCAGCGCCTCATTCAGGATCCGCTCGGCATGGCGGATGGGCTCGGCCACCGGCGTCTCGATCCGGGGGATGCCAGCAAAACGTTCCTGCTCCTTGATGGCCACCTCGGCGGCGAAGATGCAGGCCACCGCAGCATCGAGCGCCTCTTGCGGCAGGCGATCCTCGATGCCGTTGGCACCCTGCTTCTCGACCAGTACCCGAATACCCAGCTTGCGCCCCGCCTTTTCCAGATACTCGGCAGCCATATAGGTGTGGGCGATCCCCGCCGGACAGGCGGTGACACAGACCACAGTGGGTTTATTTGTATTTAAGTTGTCTTCTTTTTCTGGTTTCTTGCCACTATCCCCCTCACCATCGAGCAGTGCCATCAGTTGCTCGGCACTCTGGGCCGCCAGCACCGCCTCGCGGGTATCGTCATCCACCAGGGCTGTGGTGAGGGTGGTGAGCAGCTGCATATGGGTGGAGCCCGCCTGATCGGTCGGGATCGCCAGCATGAAGATCAGGTTGACCGGCTCGGGGCCGTCGATCCCCTCCCAGCCCAGCTCCTCGCTCAGGGTAGCGACGGCAAAGGCTGCTTCACGCACCGCATCGCACTTGCCGTGTGGCACCGCCAGCCCTTCGCCAAGGGCGGTGGGGCCCTGTGCCTCGCGGGCCATGACCGCAGCCAGAAAGGCAGCCTTGTCGTGCAGCTTGCCGGCCTGATCGAGCCGATCAGCCAGGGCATGAATGGCCGCATCCCGATCGGCAAACCGGGTTTGCAACGTGATGAGATGGGGGCCGGTAAGACTGGTCAGATTCATGATGATCCTCTGTCAGGTTGGCTTGCCAGCAAGCCGTCATGGTGAAAGTGACAGCGATGCTAACAAACCGGCCGACTGATTTTTGTGAGTGGTATCATACAATTCATTATTTGTATTGTTTTTGTATTGTTTGTTCAAGGTGATTTGTTAGGTCAAATGAGGCCGAGCCGTTTTGTCTGCCGGGCAACTGGGGTAGAATGGCGCCTCTTCCATTTATCATGGCGCAGAGCCGACGAGGTGGCCTTTCGTGTCGAAAAAACCCATGTATCGCCAGATAGCCGACACCATCCAGCAGTGGATTGCGCAAGGGGAGCTGGCCCCCGGCGATGCCCTGCCCACCGAAGCCGAGCTGCGCGAGCAGTTCGGGGTGAGCCGGGTGACGGTGCGCCAGGCCCTCAAGCAGCTGACCGAACTCAATGTTATCGAGAGCATTCAGGGCAGCGGCAGCTATGTGCGGCAGGAGAAGGTGAACTACGACATCTATCAGCTCACCAGCCTCTATGAGAAGGTGACTGATCCGGCGGCCGAGACCCACAGCGACATTCTCGCTTTCGAGGTGATCAAGGCAAGCAGCGAGCTGGCCGAGCGACTTAATCTGCTGGAAGGGGCGCTGGTCTACTACGTCAAGCGGGTGCGTTTTATTCGCCAGATCGCGGTAACGCTGGAGGAGACCTGGATGCCGCTCGCCCTCTTCCCTGACCTCAGCTATGCGGTGATGCAGGGCTCCAAGTACCACTACATCGAAGAGGTGAAAAAGTTGGTGATTGACCGCAGCGAGCAGGAGATCATTCCCGTACTCCCCTCGGCGCAGGTGGTGGAGGCGCTCGGTATCGATCCTGCCAAGCCCATTATCGAGAAGGTCTCCCGCGGCTTTTTGCAAGATGGCACTGTGTTCGAGTTCAGTCGCAACTTCTTCAAGAGCGATGATTACAAGTTCACCCTGGTCGCCCGCCGCGCCAAGGGGTGAGCAGGCGCAAGCACCCGAGATTAAAAAGGCCACGACCCTGTATGCGGTGGTGGCCTTTGTTTTTGGCAGATTGCCGGGCTGAATGGCAGATTGGCTGGTGGTTTGATGCAGCCGATCTACTACGCAGAGTCTTTGATAACTTCCTCGACCCGCACCTGCAGGCTACCTTGCGCCAGGGTGGTGAGGAGCTGGTCGCCACTGTTGACCTGATCGGCGCGGCTGATGACTTTGCCGCGTGGAGTGCGGGTGATGGAGTAGCCGCGCCCCAGGGTGGCGAGCGGGCTCACCCCGTCGAGGCGGGCGCTGAGCATGGCGAGGCGGTGGCTCGCAAGGTCTTGCCGCTTGGCAATCAGGGCATAGAGTCGCTCCTCGGCCAGCTGATGGCGGCGCTTGCCAGCTGCCAAGAGGCGCTCCGGGCTCTTGCCTTGCAGGCGTAGCTCAAGGTTGGTGAGGCGCCGCTCACCCTGATGCAGCCGTTGGCGCAATAGCTGTTGCAAACGGGTGGAGAGTTCGTCGAGGCGCTGGGACTGCTGCTCCAGCCGCCGCTTCGGATCCTGATGGTCGAGCCGCTTTTGCAGCAGGATGAAATCGTGGCGGGCGGCGCTCTGCTGGCGGCTCATCGCCTGCAGCAGTCGCTGCTTGAGGTGAACCAGACGCTGGGCACGGGCGCTCTGATCCGGCGCCACCAGCTCGGCGGCGGCCGATGGGGTAGGTGCGCGCAAGTCGGCGGCAAAGTCGCTGATGGTGACATCCACCTCGTGGCCCACCGCGCTCACCACAGGTATGGCGGAGTGGGCAATGGCGCGGGCTACCGCCTCTTCGTTAAAGCACCAGAGATCTTCGAGGGATCCGCCACCACGGCCAACGATCAGCACATCCACCTCGGCGCGCTGGTTCGCTTTGGCGATCGCCGCGACGATCTGGCTGATGGCGGCGCTCCCCTGTACCTGAGTCGGGTAGATAAAGACCGGCAGATCCGGCGCGCGCCGTTTAAGCACCGTCAGCATATCGTGCAGGGCGGCGCCGGTGGCGGAGGTGATAAGACCTACCGCGCGCGGCTCACGGGGCAGCGGCCGCTTGCGGCTCTCGTCAAACAGCCCCTCGGCGCCGAGGCGGCGCTTGAGCTCTTCAAAACGCAGCGCCAGCACGCCATCGCCTGCGGGTTGCATCGATTCGATGATCAGCTGGTAGTCGCCGCGCGGCTCATAGAGGGAGACCCGCGCCTGCACCAGCACCTGCATGCCATCCTGCGGGCGGAAGGCCACCCGCCGGTTGTTGCCCTTGAACATGGCGCAGCGTACCTGCGCCGACATGTCCTTAAGCGAGAAATACCAGTGGCCGGAGCTTGGCATCGCCAGATTGGAGAGCTCGCCGGTCAGCCACACCAGCCCCAGATCCTGCTCCAGGATCATGCGCACGGCGCTGTTGAGGCGGGTGACAGTAAAGACCTGCTGTTGCCTGTTTTGGCCGGATTCGTTGCGATAGTTCAAGGCGGTTCCTGCGCACGGTTCCTCGCCAGCGAAGGCGGAGGAGAGAAACAATGTCGCCATCTTACCCCACTTCACCTCGTCCGCCGAGTCAATGGATCAGGTTGGTCACTCCTCCCTGCAAATCGGTGTTGCATGGAAATGAAAGCGCTATCAATCACATACAGCCAATAGCGAAGTCGATGGTGGTCACATTTTGCGCGTATTCGCCATGAATTGGTTATGGGGAACTCTAGACTGATCGGGCTCATCCGAAGGCGGGACTGTAGCGGATGGGGGAATGCCGGGGCACACCGGCATCACACACAAAACAATGAAAATAAAGGACTATCAATGGCTAGATGGATACTCGCGGCCGGATTGTTGGGAACCCTGATCACGGCGCCGACGTCGGCGGCGGAGTGGTTCTTCCGGGGCACCGCGAATGGATGGGCGGCGACCGCCATGACGTCGACGGACGGCGTCAATTTTGATACCTGCCAGCGCTTCGTGAGCGGGGATGCCAGCGGCGGACCGCGCTTCAAGATAGACAGGTACGGCAACTGGCAGCAGAGCTACCCGGCGGCCGACTACGGGGTCAATGCCAACACGGCGTACCAGATCCGCATCAACGCCAGCACTCAGGCGGTGAGCGCGACAGCGGTGGCCAGTTGCGAGGCCTCGGGGTTTGCCAGCACCTTGCCGCAACTCAACGTACGCGGCACCTTCAACGGCTGGGCAAGCCTCCCCATGACTCTGGTAGGGGATCACCTGTGGCAGGTGGAAGCCTACATGGATGGCAAGGCGAGCCAGCGCCTCAAGTTTGATCAGGCTGGCGACTGGGCCGTCAACTTTGGCGACAGCAACGGCGACGGCGTGCTGGAGAAAAGTGGCGGCGACATCTTCTGGAACGCCGTGGGTACGGTGCGCATCCAGGTCAACGACCAGACCCTGGTCTACAGCATCACCCCCCTTGGGGATGACAACCAGCCGCCGCTCGCGGTCATCACCCCGGGGAGCACGGTGAATGTGACCCAGGGGGCGTCACTGACCTTGAGCGGCAGCGACTCTACGGATCCCGACGGCCAGATCACGAGCTATCTGTGGAGCAGCGGCGAGACCACGGAGAGCATCGTCGTCAGCACCACCCAGACCGGCACCTTCACCTATGGCCTCACGGTCACCGACGATCAGGGCGCCAAGGGCAGCAGCAGCGTGAGCGTGGTGGTTGGGGCAGGACAGAGCAGCGACAGCTGGTACTTCCGGGGCACGACCAACAACTGGGGGCTCACCCCCATGACCATCGAGGATGGTACCACCTTCTGCACCGAGCAGGCCTTTGGCAGTAACAACCCCCGCTTCAAGATTGACCACAAGGGGGACTGGACCGAGGCGTATCCGGCCCAGGATTACCTGGTTAGCGCCAACACCCGCTATCGCATCTGCTTTGACAGCCTGCGCAAGGCCATCGAGGTGGAGACGCTGGCCGGGGCCGATCTGCAGGCCCCCACGGTGACGGCCACCCCGGCCCCGGGGAGTTATCTGGACAGCCAGTCCATCACCCTGGGGGTGAGCGACGATCAGGACAGCGCCCCCGCCGTGCATTTCACCACGGACGGCAGCCAGCCCACCACTGCGTCGGCCCGCTATACAGGCCAGCCCTTGGTGGCGAGCGACAAGGGGAGCGGCACCGATCTGGTGATCCGCACCCTTGCCATTGACGCCAGCGGCAATCAGCGCGAGCAGCGCTTCGAGTACCGTATCGGCGAGCAGGGTGTGGCGAGCGGCGATTTTCGTGCCGAGAGCATCTACTTCCTGCTGACCGCCCGCTTCTATGATGGCGATCCCAGCAACAACTACCATAACCGGGATCGCTACAAGGCGGGGGATCCCCATTGGCGCGGCGACTTCAAGGGCTTGATCGCCAAGATCGACTACATCAAGGATCTCGGCTTCACCGCCATCTGGGTGACGCCACCGGTGGAGAACCGCTCCGGCCTCGACTACCACGGCTACCACGCCTACGACTTCTACCGGGTCGATCCCCGTCTGGAGTCGCCGGGGGCGGGTTACCGGGAGTTCATCCAGGCGGCCCACGCCAAGGGGCTCAAGGTGATCCAGGATGTGGTGCTCAACCACTCGAGCCAGTACGGCCTGCGCGGCAAGACCTGGATCGATCGCCTGCCCGTCAAATACTACGTACCGGCGGGGTCGAGCCAGGGGCTCATCAACAACGGCCCCTATCAGGGCAACCTCGGGGACTACGCCAGCGCCAACCGCTGTGACGACGACAACCCGGTTGCTCCCGACTGGTACAAGGCCCGCTGCCAGTCCGATCCGGCGGGCACCCAGCCTCTGGTGGACCCCAAGACAGGCGCCACCGTGCCGAGTGCTGGCTACAACCCCAACCGCTTCTTCGGCATCGACGCCCAGACCCTGGATCCCGCCTGGTATCACCTAGACGGTTTCATGTCAGGCGGTGACTGGGAGAGCCCGCTCGCCCTGCAGCGCAAACACATGGCGGGGGATTGCATCGATCTCGCCACCGGCAACCAGAACGTCAAGGACTACCTCAACGGCGCCATCCGCCAGTACCTCGACATGGGGGTTGACGCCATTCGCATCGATACCTTGAAGCACATCGAGCGGGACGAGCTGCTGACCTATGTCCACGACTGGCAGGCCCACAAGCCGGGGTTGTTCGTCTTTGGCGAGAACCTGGTCAAGGGCACCGGCTGGGGCTCTGAGCTGGCCAACGACAATGCCTCGGCGGTGATCCGTCCCTGGTGGTATACCCGCACCACGCCGAACCCGGCGGATCCCCGGGCAGGGGGCGATTCCGGCCTCTCTGTGCTGGACTTCTCCCTCTTCTCCACCTTCCGTGACAACGTTACCCGGGGGAGCTTTGGCGGGGTGGGCGGGATCTTTGCCATGGACTGGGTCTATGGGGATGCCACCAAGCTCATCACCTTCTTCCAGAACCATGACGTGGGGCCGGACAACGACTTCAAGTACCGCTACGGCGGGGAAGAGGGCAATGCGGCCATGACCTACAACCTGCTCTGGACGGCGCGGGGCATCCCGACCCTCTACTACGGGGAGGAGGTGATGTTCCAGGCGGGCAAGCCTCAGGATATCGACGGGGCCACCATGACGGTGGATCAGACTGGTCGTGCCTACTACGGGGAGGTGCTGGACAACCCGGCCACTCCGAGCCACCCGCTCTACCAGCACATCAAGCGCCTGAACCAGATCCGCAAGGCGGTGCCCGCCCTGCAGAAGGCGCCCATGAGCCAGGTGAACGAGTGGAGCAGCGGCATCAGCTTCGTGCGTGACCTGAGCGCTCAAGGCAGCTACGCTGCCGTGGGCCTCGCGGCCAGTTCGGCCCAGCAAATAAACCTGAGTGGCCTGAAGAACGGCACCTATACGGATGCGGTGACCGGCGCGAGTCAGAACGTCAGCAACGGCAGTCTGAGCTTTGCGGTGCCCGCCTATTCGGCACGGGTCTGGGTACTGAACGGCCCGGGCAAGGTGGGCGTTGACGGTAAATATCTCAAATAAGGAAAGTCTGTCACAGTGTGCAGCGAGTCGGCCTTGGGGCCGACTTTTTTATGCCGCATATCAAGGGATCGAGGGAGATGGACCAGACGGGGAAGGCAATAAGCAGTAGCGTCGACATCGCTTGGGAGCAAGCGGCATCCGAGGGTGGCTTGCTCTGTTATGGTGCTTTCGCCCCAAAGTGGTGCGCATCATCGACATTGGCAGCAGGAACCCACCTTGGAGAAATATGCCGTATCCACCCTATGCCCCTCCTGTGACGAGCATGATTCATGCTGCCATGTGGCAGCATATCAACATGATCCACTTAATAACGGGCTTTAAAAGGGGAGATGGTGAGCTGCCTTCAGTGTGGCTGGTCAAACATGCTGATGCAGCCTGATGTTTGTCCCATGAATGGGTGTGTTGCTCCTGTCATAGGCAGAATGTCGGAATTTAAATTTGATTTTTCAGCTTATCCTGGATGCTTGTGTTGATTGGCGCTTTTTTTGCTGAGTCTTGTGATGTCGGCAGGGGGACCGGCAGGGGAAATGGCCAGGGCGCCCGAGTATGCCGACCCCTTCGGCCCAGTGACTGGTGCCCTGATGTCACAGCAAACATGGAAAGGAGTCATATGGAAGGTGAAATGACCATGTCGCCCGTGCCGGCGACCAAAGCCCTGGCCCACACCCTCAAGGACGATGTTTACGGCATGGTGCTCGGGGTCATGTTTATCGCGGTCGGTCTCAACTTGCTCAAGTGTTCCGGCATGATCACCGGTGGCATCGCGGGCATCGCCCTGTTGCTCGCCCATGTCAGCAGTTTGCCCATCGGGGTTCTGTTCTTCATGGTCAACATGCCCTTCATGGTGTTTTGTTACTACACCATGGGGCGCGCCTTCACCATCAAGACGCTGATCGTCAACGTTACCCTCTCGGCGGCCACCCAGGCGGTACCGCTGCTGCTGACGGTGAGCTATGTCCACCCACTGTTTGCCGCCTTGGTAGGGGGGACCTTTCTCGGCATGGGGGTGTTGTCTCTGGCGCGCCACAATGCCTCCGTAGGTGGCACCGGGGTGGTAACGCTCTGGCTGCAACGGCGCGTTGGCATCAACGCGGGAAAGAGCCAGATGGTGCTTGATGTGCTGGTGTTTGCACTCTCCCTGCTCACCTTGCCACTGCCCTTGCTGCTCTGGTCCACCCTGAGTGCGCTGGCGATGAACGCCATGCTGATGAATTGGCACAAGCCAGGTCGCTATCAGGGAAACTGAACACCCGGCTGCACATAATTGGATCATGGAAAATGCTGTTCCGGGAGGTTGGAGGGAGAAAGGGGCTCAACGACAAAAAAGATCATCTTGTCGTGAAAAAAGGCATGATTACAGCTGAATTTATTAGTTTTTTGCGCCGTTGGCCGCGTTAAATCGGGCTACGCCATAAAAAATTCAAAAAACTTCTTTACCAGTGACCAATGCGTGAGTAAACTTCGTCGGCAATATTTTACACCCCCACTTCCTCAACGGTGAGATATTGCCATGCTCAGGATTGCCAAAGAAGCGTTAACCTTCGACGATGTACTGTTGGTTCCCGCCCACTCCGAAGTTCTTCCCAATACTGCCGATCTGCGTACCAAGCTGACCTCCGCCATCAGCTTGAACATCCCGATGATCTCCGCTGCCATGGACACAGTGACCGAAGCCCGTCTGGCTATCGCACTGGCCCAGGAAGGCGGTATCGGCTTTATCCACAAGAACATGTCCATCGAGCAGCAGGCTGCCGAAGTGCGCAAGGTCAAGAAGTACGAGAGCGGCGTGGTCACCGACCCCGTCACCGTGCGCCCTGACATGACCATCGCCCAAATCAAGGAGCTGAGCCACAAGAATGGCTTCGCCGGTTACCCTGTGGTGACTGACGGCAATCAGCTGGTCGGTATCATCACCGGCCGTGACGTGCGCTTCGTGATTGACCTCTCCCAGACCGTTGAACAGATCATGACCCAGAAAGATCGTCTGGTCACCGTGCGTGAAGGGGCCCCTCGTGAAGAGGTGGTTGCCCTGATGCAAAAGCACCGTATCGAAAAAGTGCTGGTGGTGAACGCCGACTTCAAACTCAAGGGCATGATCACCGTTAAAGATTTCCAGAAAGCCGAGCGTAAGCCCCACGCCTGTAAGGATGACAAGGGTCGTCTGCGGGTCGGTGCTGCCGTTGGTGCCGGTGCCGGCAACGAAGAGCGCGTCGCCGCGCTGGTGGAAGCCGGTGTTGACGTGCTGCTGATCGACTCCTCCCACGGCCACTCCCAGGGCGTGCTGGATCGCATCAAGGCCACTCGTGACGCCTATCCGGATCTTCAGATCATCGGTGGCAACGTCGCGACCGCCGCGGGCGCCAAGGCGCTGGCTGCTGCCGGTGTCAACGCCGTCAAGGTCGGTATCGGCCCGGGCTCCATCTGTACTACCCGTATCGTGACCGGCGTGGGCGTGCCCCAGATCACCGCCATCTCCGACGCCGTTGACGCGCTGGAAGGCACCGGTATTCCGGTGATTGCCGATGGTGGTATCCGCTTCTCCGGCGACATCGCCAAGGCCATTGCCGCGGGCGCCAGCTGCGTCATGGTAGGTTCCATGTTCGCAGGTACTGAAGAAGCGCCGGGCGAGATCGAGCTCTATCAGGGTCGCTCCTTCAAATCCTACCGTGGTATGGGTTCCCTGGGCGCCATGTCCAAAGGCTCCAGCGACCGCTACTTCCAGACCGACAACGCCGCCGACAAGCTGGTGCCGGAAGGCATCGAAGGCCGCGTGCCGTACAAGGGGCGCCTTAAAGAGATCATCCATCAGCAGATGGGCGGCCTGCGCTCCTCCATGGGCCTGACCGGCAGCGCCACCATCGACGATATGCGCACCAAAGCTGAATTCGTGCGCATCTCCGGCGCCGGGATGAAAGAGTCCCACGTCCACGATGTGACCATTACCAAAGAAGCCCCCAACTATCGGATGGGCTGATAAAACGGGGCCCTGCGCCCCGTTTTTCCACCCTTTTTTTATCCCGTGCCCTTTGTGACAACATCAGCCTGATGCAGGAATAAAATGACTAAAGACATTCACCAGCACCGTATCCTTATCCTCGACTTCGGTTCCCAGTACACCCAGCTGATCGCCCGCCGCGTGCGCGAAATCGGCGTTTACTGCGAACTGTGGGCCTGGGACGTAACCGAAGAGCAGATCCGCGAATTCAATCCGAGCGGCATCATCCTCTCCGGCGGCCCCGAGTCTGTCACCGAAGCGGGCAGCCCGCGTGCCCCCGAGTATGTGTTCAACGCCGGTGTCCCTGTGTTCGGTATCTGCTACGGCATGCAGACCATGGCCGAGCAGCTGGGTGGCAAGGTGCAATCCTCCACCGAGCGTGAATTCGGTTACGCCAAGGTGGAAGTGCTCGGCGAAGCTGGCAAGAGCAGCGCCCTCTTGCGCAACATCGAAGATGCCATCGCCGACAACGGCAATGCCCTGCTGGATGTCTGGATGAGCCACGGTGACAAGGTCACTACCATTCCGGCCGACTTCACCACCATCGCCCGGACCCCGACCTGCCCCCACGCGGCCATGGCGTGTGAGGCCAAGCGTTTCTACGGCGTGCAGTTCCACCCGGAAGTGACCCACACCCGTCAGGGTGCCCGCATGCTGGAGCACTTCGTCAAAGACATCTGCGGCTGCGAGTGCCTCTGGACGCCGGCCACTATCATCGACGACGCCGTTGCCCGCATCCGCGAGCAGGTAGGTGACGATGAAGTGATCCTCGGTCTCTCCGGCGGTGTCGACTCCTCCGTGGTCGCCATGCTGGTACATCGCGCCATCGGCGATCGCCTGACCTGCGTCTTCGTGGACAACGGTCTGCTGCGTCTGAACGAAGGCGAGCAGGTGATGGAGATGTTTGGTGACCACTTTGGTCTGAACATCATCAAGGTTGAAGCCGAAGATCGCTTCCTCTCTGCCCTGGCCGGTGTTGACGAGCCGGAAGCCAAGCGCAAGATCATCGGCCGCGTCTTCGTCGAAGTGTTTGATGATGAAGCGAAAAAGCTGAAAAACGCCAAATGGCTGGCGCAAGGCACCATCTATCCGGACGTTATCGAATCCGCTGCCAGCAAGACCGGCAAGGCCCACGTCATCAAGTCTCACCACAACGTCGGCGGCCTGCCGGAAGAGATGAAGATGGGTCTGGTCGAGCCGCTGCGCGAGCTGTTCAAAGACGAAGTGCGCCGCGTTGGCCTCGAGCTGGGTCTGCCCTACGACATGCTCTACCGTCACCCGTTCCCGGGCCCGGGTCTGGGTGTGCGCGTCCTTGGCGAAGTGAAGAAAGAGTACTGCGATATCTTGCGCCGCGCCGATGCGGTCTTTATCGAAGAGCTGCGCAAAGCCGACCTCTACAACCAGGTCAGCCAGGCGTTCGCCGTGTTCCTGCCGGTGCGCTCCGTTGGCGTGATGGGCGATGGTCGCAAATATGACTGGGTCATTGCGCTTCGCGCCGTCGAAACCATCGACTTTATGACCGCCCACTGGGCTCACCTGCCGTACGACTTCCTCGGTCACGTATCGAACCGCATCATCAACGAGATCAATGGTATCTCCCGTGTGGTGTACGACGTCTCCGGCAAGCCGCCCGCAACTATCGAATGGGAATAAGCGGCTCGCGCCCTTCTACCCTTCGAGCATAAAAATGCAAAAAGACGCCCTTGAGGCGTCTTTTCTTTTCTCAATCGTTTGCGCAACACATCTTCTTTTTTCGAGCAGCTTTTTCGCCACCTTGCCCCTGTCATATGTGACAGGGGCATTTTTGCCATCCCGCACTAGGCTCTCTCATGCCAATTGAGCCCGCTGTCAACAGCGGCTTGTGGCTGGGGGGGAGGGCTGATCCAGTTGCAGATAGCTGCGCAAATTTGCCCATCGTTATCGCGCCAACCGGCAGTGATGACCCCCCGGTGGAGACCAGAAACCACTTGAATCAACGGGGCGCAGCCCGAACGGCCAAACGAGTCGGGATCATAGAGCACGGAGAGTTTGATATGTCAGAACAAGCAGTGTTGGTGGGTGGATGGACCGCATATCACAAGCTGACCGCCGAGGATCAGGCGGTATTTGATCAGGCGCTGAAAGGATTTGTCGGGGTACAGTACACCCCCTTTGAAGTCTCCACCCAGGTGGTGGCTGGCACCAACTACCGCTTCAAGTGCAAGAGCACTGTGCCGCTCGCCCAGCCGATCCATGGCGAAGCCGTGGTGCAGATCTTCCAGTCTCTGGATGGCTCGGCCCATATCACCTCCATCACCCCGATCTGATTGGGTGGTGGGGCAAGGTGGGGAGGGGGAATAACCTCCAACCTTTTTGCTCAAAGTCCTTAAAATAAGAAAGACGCCTTAGGGCGTCTTTCTTATTTCCACCACCAGTTATCTCTGATGCATGGTACAGTATTTGTACTTATTGATTAATTTGTTGATCTTGCTCAGGAAACTATCATCATCTGCTTTTGCTTATCTGTCTTGCTCGCTAGGATATCCGTCTGGATATGACCTCTTTGGAGTTACCAATGAATCAGAACAGATATATTGCGTAGGGGAGAAATCAAGCAAACACTTTCAGATCCCAGTAATAGTAATGCAATGATTTAAAATTATTTTTTTGAGGTGGCATGAATAAAATCACTAAATATATTTTGAGCAAGTTGTTAAATCAGCCATGCCCTATTCAAATTCCTCGAAGTGGAGAGTTAGGAAAGCAGGTTAACTGCTATTCCATAAGTATTTATAATGGCGATGTCCCAATCATGCTCGTTAACTCTATTGAAGAAAATGGGTTAAATGGCAATCATTTTGAAGGTGGGGGATTCTGTACAGAGGCTGTAATTCCTTTTTCGCTTTATTCTGGCTTGAGTTTACGAGTTGATCATTATCATGGGCTGGTGACACATACATATAACGGCGTGCTAGATTATATCCTTCATGAATGGACTGGGTTATATAAGCTACAGTCAATATATATTTTAGCAAAACATTCTGTCCCACAATATTTTTTCAACAAGAGAAACTTACAACTACCAAAGAGAATGAAGATTCTAGAAAGTATAGTTTCCAGGCAATCAGAAGAGCCTCACAAATCATTTTCGTCGCTTGACCTAATGAGTTACATATATTCAATTAGGTGGTATTTGCATCCACAGAAAACAGAATTGCGTAAAAAAATGGATCTGTATTTATCATCATTCGTAGCATCAGGAGAGTTGAAAAATAATGGTAGTAGCTTCGAGTTTATAATCACAGGTAAAGCTATAGCCACTTTAGAGCAATATCAAATTGAGACTGCAAGGGCGAAATCTGCCAAGTCCGCAAACTCTTGGATGCTTAGACTTACGGCTATATTAGCATTTTTTGCTGCCTTTCAGTCTGGCTTAATTAAGTCACCGGTGTGGATTGATCTAGGTAAGATTTTGGAATGGCTGTCATTGTTCATGTAACAATGCCATTAAATTCACTTCCTACGGTCGTCAGAAGCTTGGAGTTACGTGCTTTTGCGAATAAGTTAAATCTAGGAGTAAATTCGAAAGAATTTTTGCCATATTTGCCGACTTTGATTACAACGTTAATTGTTGTTCCTATCGGTATTTATCTACAAACACGGTTAAAAAATCTTGCGCATAGCAATGACTTTTTGAAAGCTATTGAACAGCTAAAAAAGAATACGGAAGCGGTGGAAAGCATAAAAAGGCAGTTTGATGAAAAATACTGGGTAAAGCAGCAAGTTTGGGATACTAAGCGTCTTGCCTATGAAGAAATACTATCTTGCCTGTATTTAACAAAAGAGTATATCGAAGACCAAATAGCATATTTAACTGATTATAAAGATAGTTTTATTTGTATCGGGAGTTCTATTTACGACTTTGAAGACAAGTGCCGTAGGGTGCAATGAAATTGCACCGCTAATTTGGTTTCTGCTGTTTTGCACAAAAGCCGCTCGGCAAGCGGTGCAATGCGCTGCGCTTATTGCACCCTACCTGTTTCGTCAATTCGCTGAGGTGGGGCGGCTGAGTGCTGAGCCTCGCCAAAGCAACAAAAGGGGCGATCTGCGCCCCTACTCTGCTAATGCCCTCGCTTTAGACCGTGAATGCTCGTTCGGCGCGGCCTGATTGTCTGCTGACTCACTACCAAGATGCCTGTTTTCCTCATTAGGCCGGACAGAAAAAGGCCACCTTCACTCATACCTCGCCGCTTCCCAGGCGTGTATCGCCTGTTTGCGGGTCTCGCCCCAGTGATAGCCGCCGAGTCTGCCGTTTTGCTGGATGACTCTGTGGCAGGGGATCATCAAGGCGACGGGGTTGGCGCCCACCGCCAGACCCACGGCGCGGGCGGCCTTGGGATTGCCGATGGCGCTCGCCACCTGGGCGTAGCTCACCACCTTGGCGGGCGGGATATGCAGCAGCGCCCGCCAGACGCTGATCTGAAAGTTGGTGCCGCTCACGTACAAGGATATGGGGCGATCCGGTGCCTTGCTGCCATCGAACATGGTGTTGATGACCCCTTGGGTGCGTGATGGGGCTTCTTGCAGCCTTGCCTCAGGCCAGCTGCGGGCGAGGGTGGCCAGCGGCGCCTCTGGGGCCTTGTCATCGAGAAACGAGAAGTTGCACACCCCCCGCGGGGTCAGGGCGACGAATGCCTGACCAAAGGGGGTGTCGTGCACCCCGTGATCGATAACCAGCCCGGCCCCGCGCTGCTTGTACTCGCCCGGCGTCACCGCTTCGAGTTGCACGAAGTGATCATAGAGCCGCGAGCCGCTGCTAAGGCCCAGGGTATCGGCCACCTCCAGCAGCGGGCGCGACTCCTGCAGCAGTGCCTTGGCCCGCTCCAGGGTCAGCACCTGCAGATAGCGTTTGGGCGTCACCCCGGCCCAGCGGCTGAACAGCCGCTGGAAGTGAAAGGGACTTAAGTGCACGTGCGCCGCTATCTCGTCCAGAGTGGGCTGGCGCTCCACCTGACTTGCGATAAAACGGATGGCATCGGCGATGCGGGCGTAATCAGACATAAGGCGCTCTCACGATAAGGTTTCGGTCGCAGGATCTTGGGGGCGACAAGGTCATGTACGACAAATTGATACCCCACCATCGGCCAGCAGGGCAATGCCGGTGGTAAAGCTGGATGCATCGGACGCGAGATAAAGGGCCGAGCGGGCGATCTCCTCCGGTTGGGCCAGCCGTTTGAGGGCATGCATATTCTGCACAAAGGCGAGGCTCTCTGGCGTATTGGCAAAAGTCCGCCCCATGGGTGTGTCGGTACCCCCCGGCAGCAGGGCGTTGACCCGCACCCCTTGTGCCCCATACTCGGCGGCCAGCACCCGGGTCAGGCCAATGAGGCCTGCCTTGCTCGCGGCATAGGCCGCCATGCCGGGCAGCCCCAGGGTATGGCCGACGAAGGTAGAGGTAAAAATAAGCGAGCCGCCGCCACGCGCCAGCATGGCGGGGATCTGGTACTTGGCTCCCACATAGGCGCTGGTGAGGTTGGTATCCAGCGTTTCTTGCCACTGCGTCAGCTCAAGCTGCTCTACGCTGCCCGGCGTGCCAGTGGTACCTGCGTTGTTGAAGGCGATATCGAGCCCGCCGAAACGGGTTAGCGCGAGATCAACAAGGTCGCGGGCGTAACTCTCGCTTTTCACATCTCCCGCCAGACTCACCGCCTGGCCCCCCTTGTGGCGGATCTCCTCCACCAGCAGATCCAGTTCGGGCTGGCGGCGGGCGCCGACGACGACTCTGGCTCCTTCGCGGGCAAACAGGATGGCGCTGGCGCGACCGATGCCGGAGCTGGCGCCGGTGATGATGGCGACCTTGTTGGACAGTAATGACATGGCAGTTCCCTCGCTGAGTGTGTTGTGCGCCAAATCAGTGGTACACAGGGTTGGCTGTGGGTTGGAGGTTCCAACCGACTTGGGTTTGGTCCCCACTATGGCAACCACTCCTCGCCGGGACGACCCGAATCTTGCTCTCTTTCTCTCCAACTCGTTTTGCTACATGTCGAAACAGTCCTTTGCGGCAACAAAAGGGGAGAACTGCGCCCCGAATTCTTTATCATGCCCCCCTTTAAAATCGCCGGACCTAGGTTCGGCGCGCCCTGTGTGCCGCAGTGAGGGGCGAGAGCCCCGGCGTCATGGTGGCTGCGTGCATCATCAAATCCGTCTGGCAGGGCATTGACGGCGGCTTATGGCCGTTGCAATCAACAGCCACGCTCCTGGATCAATAGCCCGTCATCTCCAGATAGCCGACACCTTGAGCATCTCCCGAGACAGAGACAGCTCCCTCCCAGTAGTCAAAGCGACCTGTCATGGCCTGATTGGGCTGACGGGCTTTGATGGTGAGGCTCATACCGGCGGCGTTTAGCTGCCACTCGACGGGGTAGGACTGCCCCTTGGGGCCGCGCCAGGTGTTGCCCGGGGTGAGGCGAAGCGCGTCGGGGGCGAGCACCCGGCTGCTGCCGTCCCGCTCAATCAAAATACCGTAGCGGTTTTCTGGCTGGTTTTCGGGATTAGCGCGGCCCGCCTTGGTGCGCAGGCGAAACAGCATCAGCTCGCGGCCATCGTTCAACTGGAGCGAAAACCAGTCCCAGCCCGATTGCCATTCGGCCAATACCGAGCTGCTCCACTCGTGATCAAACCACCCTTGTCCGCTGACGGTGCGGGTTTCGCCATCGCGGATCAGCGTGCCGCTTAAATGCAGGCGCGGGTAGGAGTAGTAAAAGGAGGCGTTGCCCGGGCTCTTCTCGCTGTAACCGGCCTTGCCTTGCAGCACCAGCGGCTTGGCGGCAGTGACGGTGAGGTTCAGCTCGCCAATCTTGCTCTGCACCTTGAGGGTGGCGGGGAAGAGCGCCGCCCCTTGCGAGGCAAGCCGCCACTCCCTGAGCCAATATTGGCCGCCGCTGGCCCCCGCCAGCCCCGGCCCCTGCCGACTGGCCCGTTCATCTTGCTGGTGGCTGCCACGGTCGAGATCCGTGATGGCAAACTGGGCCAGCCAGAGCTGGGGGGTGAGCCAGGGGTTGCTGGTGCGGAGTGCTTGTTCGATCCCTTGGCGAAACAGGGTCCACTGCATGCCATATTCGCGCCCCTGCTCATCCTTGAGGTTGCCGGTGAGATACCACCACTCTGAGCGGTAATCGGGGTGGGCCGCGTGATCCTCCGGCAATTGGATGGTTTGCCCCGGCAGCACCTTTTTAAAGCTGTCGCTGCCACCGCCGAGCAGGGCGCCCAGATCGCTGGCAGCGATAGCCCCGCTATAGAGCGTCCAGAGCATACCCAGCGCCAGCGGCCACCCTTTGATCTGTTTCATACCACTCTCCTTGCCGCATACCAGGAGGCCAGTGCCCCACACACCGGTGCCAGCAACAGGGCGGTGACCGCATGAAGAGGGGCGGCCTCGAAGGCGAGGCGCCAGCCAAAGGCGCGTGGGTTGACCACCTCGATCAGCACCCAGGCGAGGCCATACCCCACCGGCATGGCCAGCAGGGCGGTGAGCAGCCCCAATCCCGCTCCTTGCCACACCAGCAGCTGGCGGCAGTGGCGGGGGCTCAAACCCAGACTCTGCAAGGTCTGCAGCTCGCCACGGCGTGCCAGACCCAGCACCATAAAGGCCGAGTCGATCCCGACAAAGGCGATGCCGAGGATCAGCAGTTTCAATAGCTCGGTCACCACAAAGGTCTGGTCAAACACCTTGAGCGCCGCGCTGTGAATGGCGGGGGCGGAGAGCAGATTGAGCTGCTCGCCAAAGCGCTCGCGCAGGCGGTCGGCCAGCTGTTCGGGGTCGTTGCTAAAGAGGGCGAGGGATTGCACCGCTCCCGCCTCGAAGGCGTGCAGGATCTGTCCCTTGTCGCTGCCGTAATCCTGATAGACGCCGGTGACGGTGAACTGCCGTGGCCCCTGCTCGCCGCTGATCGCCAATGTCTGGCCTACCTTGACCCCGAGGCGCACCGTCAGCGGTTCGCTCGCCAGTACCTCGTCAGGGCGGGTCGGCCAGCGTCCGGCCAGCAGCGGATAGGCCGCTTTAAGCTGGGGGATAAAGTCCATCTGCGCCCACTCGATGGGCTGCCCCTGCCAGCGGGCGGGGTGAACCGAGCGGCGCGAGGCCGCGCTCACCAGCGGATTGGCGAGCAGAGTCTTAAGGGTGGCGTCGCTCAAGGTGCCCTTGTTGCCCGCCACCCCCTTGGGGGCGGTGACATAGAGATCGGCGGCCAGACGCTGGCCGAGCCAGATCTCCACGCTGGAGCGAAAGCTCGACACCATGACCCCGATGCCGATGGCCGCCGCGATGGCCAGCTGCAACGCCATCACCGCGATGGCGGTGCGATCGAGGTGATAGAGGGTCTCGGCCACCCCGAGCCGTGCGGTGAGGGGGCCGCCCGCACGCCGTCGCAACCAGCCAAGCAGGCCGCGCAGGGCATCGGGCAGCCAGAGTGCCATGGCCAGCAGCCAGCCGCCGGCGATAAAGAGGGCGCCACTCAGACCTGTTTGTGGCAGCCACAGGCAGAGGGCGCACAGCAGCAGGATGGCGATGGCCAGCACGCGCCGTCGCCACGGGTGATCGGGGGGGCGGCTGCTTCCCGCCCGCAGTTCGAGGGGGGATTGGCGCAGCAGTTGCCACCAGCCGGGCAGGTTGGCGGCCAGTGTGCCGAGCAGCCCGATCAACAGTGCCTTGAGCAGGCTCACAGGGGAGAGGCGCAACAGGTCGATGGGGTTGGGCCCATAGAGATCGGCCAGCGCCTGGGTCAGTTGCCCCATCAAGGCGAGCGCCAACAGGCTGCCGAGCAGCACCCCGAGCAGGGTGCCGATGGTGGCGAGAATAAGTAGCTCCAGAATGAGCCAGCGCAGCACCCGACTCGGCCCCATCCCCAGTATGATCAACTGGGCCAGCTGGGGGCGGCGTACGCTCTGGACAAATCGCTGGGCGTTGAACACCAGAAACAATCCCACCGCCATGGCGAGCAATGAGAGCGCCGTCAGATTGAGGGCCAGTGCATCGCCAAGCTGGCTGGCATCGAGCGCCGGGCTGATGGGCTCAAGCCACAAGGGCTGGTTGGGGTAACGGGTCTGCAGGGTGGCCTGCAGGGTGCGAGCCTCGGCGTCGCTTAGCTTGAAAACGATGCGATCGAGCCGACCCGCTTTGCCCAGCAGCGGCTGGGCGAGGCCGATATCGGTTATCAGCAGCCGCTCCATGGGCACGGCGCCCGGTTCAAAGGTGCCTGCCAGCGTCAGGGTCAGGGGGCGGGCGCTGGCGCCATCGCTGCCGCCCAGCACAAAGCGTCGGCTCTGGCCCGCTTGCCAGCCAAGGCGCTCTGCCTCGGGGGTAGCCAGCCAGATGCTGTCGGCGCGGTTTAAGGAGAACGCGGGCTCGCTCTCCCGAGTGGCGCCAAACAGCTGGCGCAGCGGGCCGGGGTTGAAGAGATCCATTCCCAGCAGTTGAAAGCTGCGCCCCTCTTCATCCTTGAGCCAGCCATGGAGCTGGGGCATGGCATCGAGGGCGGGCTGGCTGGTCACCAGCTGCACATAAAGCTGCTCATCCAGCCCGCCAGCAGGGGCCAGCCGGTAGTTGGCTTCCCCCGCCAGCTGGCTGCGGGCAGCGACAAAATTGGTGCGGGCACTGTGATTGAGCAGCTCGATGGCCACCACCAGCGACACCCCCAATACCAGCCCGGCCAGACTCATCAGCAGCAACCAGGGGTGGCTGCGATAGAGGCGCAGCAGCGCTTTGAGTGGCAGCATCAGCGTGACTCCGGCAGGCGCAGTCGCTGTTTAGTCATGGCGGGGCCCCTTGAGCTCGATAAGTTGCCCCCCTTCGAGGCGCAGCACCCTGTCGGCCAGGGCGGCATAGGCCGGGTTGTGGCTCACCAGCAGCAAGCCAGCACCGGTATCGCGTATCGCCGCCACCATCAACGCCATCACCTGTTCGGCATTGTGCTCATCGAGGCTGCCGGTGGGCTCGTCGGCGAGCAGCCAACCGGGCTGATGGATAAGGGCGCGGGCCAGCGCCACCCGCTGTCGCTGACCGCCGGAGAGTTGCTCCGGCCAGGCATGGCGCTTGTGGCTCATATCGAGCCGTTGCAGCAACTGGTCAATCCTGGCCTCATCCGGTGGCAGAGCGTTGATGGCCAGCGGCAGGGCCAGATTCTCGGCCACGTTGAGGGTCGGCAGCAGGTTGAAATCCTGATAGACGATGCCGAAATGGCGGCCCCGCAGGCGCGCCCGCTCGTCGGGGGAGCGGGTGTCGATCCGGGTCTCCCCCAGCCAGATTTCCCCTTCGTCCGGTGCAATCAGGCCGGCGATCAGATTGAGCAGGGTGGACTTGCCGCAGCCGCTTTGGCCCAGCAGCAGGGTGATCTCGCCAGCGGGGAGGGCGAGATCGAGATGGTGGAACAGCGGCAGTCGTTCACTGCCGTTATCGAAGCTCTTGCAGAGGTTGCGCAGGGTCAGCATGGGATAACCGTTTGATGGTCAATGGCTTTCATCATGCTTGGTACGCTAGCACGGCCAGCATTGATCAACACCCCTTACGGTTGATCAAGAGTGCCAGTTAGTGATCAAGGCGGCAAAAGAGCAGTGGATCCTCGCTGGATCCCGCTTGCCCGAGGTGGTTAGAATAGGGGCTTCCATGGGTCACAGGATGAGCAAGGATGTTACACAAGCAAGTCAGTTTTATCATCGATAGCAAGGGCAACAAGCAGGCTGCCGTCGTCCCCATCGAGATCTACAACGAGCTGATGACCCTGCAAAAGGCACTCTCCGACAACCGGCCGGGGGAGCGCGAGCTCTACCACTTCAACGGCAAGGGGGCCGAGGCCCACGGTTATCCGGTGGGCAAGCGGCAAAATCCGGGCTTTATGGTGCTGGCCGGTTCCACCGCCAATGGCGAGGATGCCGCCTCTTTGCGTGAAGCGGTGATCGAGCTGCGTCACGAGCTGCTGGAAAAGGGGGTCATAGTGCCCCGCAGTCAGGGCGGCTTTGTCTTTACCGCCGATCAGCTGTTCAACAGCCCGAGTCTGGCCGCCAGTCTGGTGGCGGGCAATAACCGCAGCGGTCTGGATGCCTGGCAGAACAGCGCAGGCTATACCCTCAAGCAGTCGGGTTTCGGCAAGAAATAATCCCGCGTTTCGACAGCAAACCAATTAAGCGTTAATTGACCTGGATGAATTTTTCTTTTCATCCAGGTGTTAGCATCATTGCCAGATGGTTCTAAAAGGAAGAGACCATGTCTGCGCTTACCCCAGTTATTTTGCTGCTGTCCCTGTTTATCCTTCCCGCCCATGCCAGTAGTGGCCCTGTTCTGTTGACATCCTCCTCAATCGGTCTTTTTTGTGTCGGATTGTTTGTGTTGGCCTACGCCCTGGTGATGGCTGAAGAGTATCTGCAACTGCGCAAGTCCAAACCCGTGCTGGTGGCCGCCGGGGTGATCTGGATCCTGATTGGTATCGCCTATGCACAGCAAGGGATGAGCCCTGTCGCCGAGCAGGCCTTCCGCCATACCTTGCTGGAATATGCCGAGTTGATGCTGTTCCTGCTGGTGGCGATGACCTATATCAACGCCATGGAGGATCGGCGGCTGTTCGATGCCCTGCGCGCCTGGCTGGTGCGATCCGGCTTTCACTTGCGCACCCTGTTCTGGTTGACCGGCGGGCTTGCTTTTTGTATTTCGCCGGTGGCAGACAACCTGACCACTGCGCTCTTGATGTGCGCCGTGGTGTTGAAGGTGGCCAACGGTGATCGGCGTTTTGTCAATCTTGCCTGCATCAACATAGTGATCGCCGCCAACGCCGGAGGGGCGTTCAGTCCCTTTGGCGATATCACCACCCTGATGGTGTGGCAGGCGGGCAAGGTGCAATTTGGCCAGTTCTTCACCCTGCTTATTCCCTCTCTGCTCAATTTTCTGGTGCCAGCCATCCTGATGAGCCAGATGGTGCCGCGTCATGTGCCGGAGGCTGATAACGAGGTGGTCGATCTCAAGCGGGGGGCCCGCCGCATCGTCGCGCTGTTCTTGCTGACCATCATCACGGCGGTGCTATGCCACAGTTTCCTCCATCTGCCACCCGTACTGGGCATGATGCTGGGGCTCGGTTATCTGCAGTTTTTCGGGTTTTATCTGCGCAAGTCGTTACCGCGCTCGCTGGCACGCAAACGGGCGCTCTATGAACGCAATGGTGATGAGGTGCGGTTGCGCAGTCTGGGTTCTGTGGTGCCATTTGACGTGTTCAACAAGGTGGCCAAGGCGGAGTGGGATACCCTGCTCTTCTTCTACGGGGTGGTGATGTGTGTCGGTGGGCTGGGCTTTATGGGCTATCTGGAGCTGGTGTCACACTGGTTGTATGACGCTGGGGATCCCACCATGGCCAACGTCTTCATCGGGGTCTTGTCCTCTGTCATCGACAACATTCCCGTGATGTTTGCCGTGCTGTCGATGAACCCGGATATGGCGCTGGGGCAGTGGCTGCTGGTGACCCTGACCGCCGGAGTGGGCGGCAGCCTGCTCTCCATCGGCTCTGCCGCCGGTGTTGCCCTGATGGGGCAGGCCCATGGCATGTATACCTTCTTTGGCCACCTGAAATGGTCGCCGGCTATCTTGCTCGGCTATCTGGTGAGCATAGGGGCGCACCTCTGGCTCAACAGTGCCCAGTTCTGAACGTCTGCCCGCAAGTACGAAAAGAGGCTTCCGTTGATGGAAGCCTCTTTCGTTTTCCTGGCCGAGGGGGATAGGGGGGGTCAATCGCCCCGCTTGCCCGCCAGCAGCCAGTAACTCAGGGTGGAACCCACGCCACAGCATGTGATGGCGATGGCCATGGGCAGCGGCGATTGGGGCGGATTGAGGTTGACCAGAATCCCGACCAGGGCGCCGATGCCAAAGCGCAGGGTACCCGCCAGTGCCGAGGCGGTACCCGCAGATTGCGGGAAGTGGCCCATCAGACCGGTCATGGCGTTGGCCCCCACCAGACTGATATGGCCGATAAAGAGTACCACCGGAATGACGATGCCCCACAGACCGCCGGTCTGGCTCCAGGCGTTGTAGATCAGCAGGGCGCCAGCGCAGGGCAGCACCAGCAGGCCGTATTGCAGCATCCGCTCGGCACCCACCCCTTTTACCAGTCGGCTATTGACGAAAGTGACCACCATCATCAGCAAAATATTGAGACCAAACAGCCAGCCGTAGTGCTCGGTCGGCACCTTGAAATACTCGATATAGACATAAGGGGAGCCACTCAGGAAGGCGAACATGCCGGAGCTGGAGAGGGAGCCGCACAGCACGTAGCCCATGGCGCCGCGATGGGAGAGTACCCCCCAGTAGTTCTTGAGGATCTGGCCCAGATTAAGGGGCTGACGGTGCTCGGGTTTCAGGGTCTCCTGAATTTTCCACTGCATCACCAGACAGATCAGCAGGCTGATCCCCACCAGCAGCCAGAAGATCACCCGCCAATCGGCGTGGGCGCTGATATAGCCGCCCACCACAGGGGCTACCAGCGGCGCCAAGGTCATCACCAGAATGACGAACGACATGGCGCGAGAAAACGCATCCTTCTCGAACAGATCGCGCAGCAGGGCATTGACCACCACCGAGCCCGCCGCACCGCCCGCTGCCTGCAACATCCGATAGGCCAGCAATTCGGGCAGGGAGTCCGCCATGGCGCAGCCCACCGAGGCGATGGCAAACATCACCAGCCCCGCCAAGATCACCGGCTTGCGGCCATAGCTGTCGGCCAGCGGGCCGTAGAAGAGTTGGCCGATGGCAAAACCGCCCAGAAAGGCGCTGATGGTGAGCTGGGCACCGTCGATGCTGGTGGCTAGATCCCGAGCGATGGCCGGAATGGCGGGCAGATACATATCCACCGCCAGCGGGGTCAGACCCGCCAGAGCGCCGAGCAGGATAAACAGGAAACGGGGAGAGAGCATGGTGGCCTGGGGGGACTGTGCGTGGGGCATAGGGTATCCGCTGGTGAACCTTGGTTGAAAAAGGGAGAAGGGCGAGTCTATCAGGTTTGCCCCCGCTCGGCATGACGTTCCTACCCCCTCAAAAGGGGGGGGGGGGTCCGATCGCTCAGGCACCTTGGGGATCACGCTTGCGGTCATGTCGGCGCGCTGCGCGGATCACTCCCCCCAGCCAGAGCAGCCAGGCCAGCAACGAGATGGCGTAACCGAGCCGCTCCGGCCAGCGGGCGGTGAGGGTGAAGGTGAGGCTGTGTTGTCCGGCGGGCACCCAGACCTGCACCAACCCGTTGCGGGTGCTGCTGACGTTCAGCGGCAGGCGCTGGTCGAGCCTTGCCTGCCAGCCCGGGTAATCAAACTGGTGCAGGACCAGCTTGGCGGGTGCCGGGGCATCCACCGTCAATTCGATATGACGAGGCTGCCAGCGCTGGATCTGCCAGTTCACCCCCTGATGGTCGCTGGTGATGGCGGGCTGGAATTCCTCTTTCCAGGCCAGCAGGGTGGGGGCAAACATGCCGCGTGGCACCTGCTTTGGTCGGTATTCGCGGGCGCTGCGCTTGCTGTCGAACTCCCCGTCGAGCTGACTCTTTACGGGAGCCTGGGTGAGCGGCGCCTCGCGTACATAGAGTCCCTGCGAGAGCAGGGTGAGGGCAAGTAGTAGCCACCAGACCCACTGCCACGGGCGATAGGTGGGGGTACCCAGCGCCACTACGGCGACGGTAGCGATGACCAGCAGCAGATTGAGGCGCCAGGGAAATTGCACCAGTTGCAACGGAGTGAGCAGGCGCCACAGGGGCTCGCTTGGTGGCAGCATCATCAGAAAGCTCAGGGTGCCAATGCCCCCCCAGAGCAGCAACTCGGGATGGCGCGGCTCGCGGGCGGCCGCCCAAGCTACCAGCAGCAGAGCCAGGGTGAGCAGCGTCAGCCAGGCGAGATGGCCGCGAAAGCGCCAGTCATCACGGCTTTGGGGCAAACGATCGAGAAAGTTGCGCTGAAACTCGAACATGCCGGTGCGCATCTGCTCCATGGAGATCCCCCCCTGATCCAGCAGAGCGGGCAGCAGCAACAGGCTGGCCATCGCCAACCCCCAGAGCTGGCCCAGCAGGGTGCCGATAAGCGGGGAGGCGGTGACAGGGACACTGACAAGCGCTGTGCTCCCCTTGTAGCGCCAGACCAGCAGCAGGCTGCGCAGGGTGAGCAAGCCCAGAATGAGCAGGGTGCTTGGTAGATGGGAAAGCGTCAGCATGGAGACGGCCAGTGCGAGCAGCAGTAGTGCAAAGGGGGCGCCGCGGCAGAGGCGATCCTGCGCCAGTAGTGCCAGCGGCGCCCAGACGAAGGCCCAGCTCTCCGCCAGGGCAAAGCGGGCGTAGATATCGATGGCCAGATGATAGGGCAGCGCCATATAGAGCAGACTGGCGGCCAGCGCCCGTCCGTGGCCGGCAAAGGGGCGCAACCAGAGATAGGCAAACAGGCCGGAGAGCCAGAGTGCCACGCTGCTGCTCCAGAGCAGCGGCGTCATCGCCTCGTGGGCCAGTGGGGTGGGGCCGGCGAACAGTGCGCTCACATAGTAGGGCAGGGGGGGATAGAAGAAAAAGACCGGGCTGCCGAAGGCGCCGTTCATCTCCATCAACCAGCGCGGATAGAGTTCACCTTGCCACAGTTGCACGGCAAAGAAGTGACCGGAGAGCAGGTGGTGAAACAGATCATGGCCCTGACTGCCGCCGCGCAGCCAGAATGGTAGCAACAGGAGGGCACAGGCCCCGGTCAGCACCGACAAAACCCACAGCCACTCTCTGGTTACACGCATAAGGAGACTCGTCTGTTATGGATTCGCTGTGAGTGTACCCGAGTTGTTCCCCTCTTTTTTAGTTGCCTTGGTGGATTTTTGTGCTCTTTATATGTCTCTTGTCACTTTTCCTATGGGGTGTCTGCAGCGAGGGAATGGCGAGCCAGAGTCCGGGCTCGGCGGCAAAGCGTGGGGCAAACCAGTGCTGGCGCACCGCGCTGGGCATTTCGTTCGCGGCGATGGGGCGGCGACTGAGGCGGCAGGCTCCCTGAGAGAGTGCCAGCGCCGCATCCCCCTTGTACCAGCCATCGGTGACGGCCAAGGCTGTGGTCTCCCGCAGCAGCCGCACTCCCCACTGGGTCACCAATGCCGGACACGCTTTTTCTGCGAGCCTTGCTGCCTGCACCATGGCGGGTGGACGGGGCAGGGTAAAGGTTACGCCGAGCAGCAGCAATCCGGCCACCGCGACCACCCCCTCGCCACGGCGCGGCAGCCAACCTGCCAGCAGCACGATACCGAGCAGGGTGACGGGGGCCAGATGGCGGGGATTGTCAGGGTTCTGGCCAAACAGGGTCCAGAGCAGCAGGGCGAGCCAGTAGATCGTCCAGAGCGGCGAGAGGGCGGCAGTGTGGTTTTTTGATCTTTGCCAAAGCGGCAGTACCAGCAGCGCCCCAACAGCCAAGGGCCAAAGCGGGGTGAGCTGATCGTTGAAGGTGCGCGCCCAGCTCAGCAGCCGATCGCCATGGGCCGCCGCCGTGTTGCCCCACAGGGTAAAGTGGCCATCGGTAAAGCGCCGCCCTTCGCTGAAGTAGGCCCAGCCATCGGCCTGCCAGACAAACAGCAGGCTGATAAGTCCAACCAGTGCGATGGGGAGCACAAACCTGACGCGCGTGCCCTGCTGCGCCAGCCCGAGCCACAGCGGCAGCAGCGCCAGCACAAAATAGGAGGGGCGCAGTGCCAGCATAAGGCCCAGCAGCAGACCCGCCAGCGCAATTCTGCGCTGCTGCAAGGCCAGCAGCGACCCGAGCCAGGCGGCGAGCGCTGGCCCGTCCGAAAGGCCGGAGAGCGCCAGCGTCGGGGTGAGCGGCAGTGCCAGCACCAGTAGCCAGACGGGTGCCAAAAGGTTTGGCCGTTGCCACAGCCTTACCGCCAGCAAGGCGGCGAGCGGCGCCAGCAAACTGCTACCGAGCAGGCTTGCCCACTGCACCGCACGGGCCGGATCGTCCACCAGCAGATTGATCAGCCGCGCCAGCCAGATAAAGGCGGGGTAGCCCGGAAAGTGGGGGGAGAATTCCAGTACGCTAAAGCGCGTCACCCCGTGGGCGAAATTGAGGGCATCATCGGAATCGAGCGCCACAGGGAAGGCTAGCAGCCAGCCGAGCCAGGCCAGTTGCAGCAGGATCAGCAAGTAGGGTCGATTAGCGAAGCGTAATCGGCCGTGGTGACGCCCCCCTTCTCCCCTTGCGGGAGAAGGGTTGGGGATGAGGGGGGCTGTCATCATCGATGAGAGGCCATCAAAGCGGCGCCAGCACGGCCATCAGCGCTTTTTCCGCTGCGGCAAAGGCGGCGGCGTCGGCGGGCTTGGCGCCCACCCCGAATACCCCCGGGTTGCCGATGGCATCCAGCACCTTGGCCAACGCCTGTTCGGCCGCCTTGCGATCCCCCTCGCTAAGGGAGGGGAGGATCAGATCGAGGAAGCGCTTGCTCTTGACCACCAGCACCTTGGCGGTCTGGTAGTCGCCAAGATTCTGGCTGGCCCCTTCGAGGCGGCGCTCGATCTCCGCCTTGTAGGCCCGGTTGAGCAGGGCCGCGGTAGCCGCGGCGTCTTTGGCCTTGATGGCGGCGGCCAGCGGTGCTTGCAATTCCACCTTGTGGTGCTGTTCCAGATAGGTCAGCTCCTCGGCAATCTCGCTCAAGGTAGCGCTGGCATCCTTGCCGTCAGTGGCGGCGCCCAGCAGCGCTTCGCGGGCGTCGATCAGTGGCTCCTTGCCGGCGGCGGCGTAGGAGTAAGCCTGCGCCTGCCCGCTGAGTGTCAGCAGCAGGGTGAGGGCGAGTAAACCCGGGCGGATGGTCATCCTGTTCTCCTTACTTATGCCAATGGCGCGGCACTCAGGCCACGCTCTGGGTTTCGATCACGGTATTTTCGTTGCGATGGTTAAAGATGGCGTGACGTCTGTCCACCCCGTCGATCACCATGTCGGCGGCCATCATACCCATCTCCATGGCGGTGTCGGTGAAGATGTAGCGGAATGTCCCCTGACGGCCGGTCATGATGAGGTTTGTGATGGGCATCAGCGCCTTGATGGCTTCGTTGCGGCGCGCCTGATAGCCGAGATCCATCAGCGGATAGGCGTATTCGCTACGCGCTTCAAAAGTTTCATCGCCAAGCTTGGCGGTATCGACGCCGAGGCTCGCGAGATCAGCGGTAACCCGACCGCGCAGATCAGAGAGCGGCGCCTGCCAGGTGGCATCCCCCGGATTGCAGGGGATCTCCAGCATCACCGAGGTCTGGCCCTGGGGCGCCATAAAGGGGCTGCGGCGGCGCGGCTCCTGCAGGCGGGTGGCCAGAATATGGGGGTCGGAGAGGTACTGCCAGGTGTTGTCCGACAGGTTCTCCTGTTTCAACGGCATATTGACGAAGCGAAGCGACCGGTAGTGCAGATCGCACGGTAAGCCCAGATGCTGGCAGGTGAGCGGCAGCGGCAGGGTGGAGATCACCTGATCAAAGCGCTCGCTCTGCTCAATGTCATCTTGTTTCCAATACACCCGCTCGATGCGGTCATCAGCCTGCTCAAGGCGGGTGATGGTTGCGCCGGTTTTGAGCTCAACGCCCTCTGCCACCAGCCGCTCCCCCAGAGTGGTGAAGATCTGGCCGAAGCCATATTTGGGGTAGCGGTATTTGCGGGCATAGGTGCGCACCGAGATACTGCCGTTGCGTCTTGGCAGCAGGCGGCGCGCCACGTCTTTCAAATCGATGAGGCTGATGCGCTGACCGGCCCAGTCGGCGGAGAGCTTGTCCGGGTTGATACCCCACAGCTTGCCGGTGTAGCCCTCGAAGAACTGGCGATAGAGGGTGCGGCCGAAGTGACTCTGGATCCACTCGGCAAAGCTCGCCTTGGCAAAATCATCCGGCTTCTTGCTAAAGGGCAACAGCAGCAAGTCTTTTACCGCCCCGGCCATCAGGGCGAGCGGCGCCGTCTTGAGCAGGTTGGGCAGGTTCAATGGGTAGTCATAGGTGCGCCCGCCAAAGCGGATAACGCTCTTGCGCTCGGCGTGGAGCAGGTCGTCCCCCATCAGCTCGTCGATAAAGGCGAGCAGCTCGGGGTTCTTGGTGATAAAGCGGTGCCCGCCGTAGTCGAAGCGATACTCGCCGTCGCGCCCCTTGAAGGTCTGGGTGGCGCACATGCCGCCGACCACCGGCTCCTGCTCGAACAGGGTGACTGCAAAACCGGCGCAGCGCAGGCGCCAGGCCGCCATCAAACCGGCGGGGCCAGCGCCCAGCACTGCAATGCTTTTCTTGTTGTTATCGCTCATGACCTATTCCAAAACTACTTGATAGATCAGGAAACCGCGCCAAGGCGCGGCCCCCGAATAGTGTTGTTACCCCGTGGCCTTGTTGCCACAGGGCGTGTTGGCTCAGCCCTTGCCAGTCGCGGCACTTACCTGCGGGTGATAGCTGCGCTGCCAGAGGGTAACGAAGATCGCCAGATAGAGGGCCCAGGTCAGCAGCTGCAAGCCAGCGGGTGAGGCATTGTAGCCAAACAGGGCGCGCAGGAAGGTGCCAAATACCCCCTGATCGTCGAGAATGTGGCTGATGTCGAACACCGGCGTGGTCCAGAAGGTGATGATATCTGCCGCCTGCAGCATGTTGACGGCAGACGACAGCAGACCCGCGGCGATGATGATGATAAGCAGGCCAGTCCAGCGGAAGAAGGGAGCCAGCGCCACCTTGCGGGTGGAGCGCAGCAGCCCCCACACCAGCGCGATGGAGACCAGCAGCCCCGCCAGCGCGCCCATCAGGCCAGATTGCAGATCGACCCCTTGCCCGGAGTAGAGCAGGGCGGAGAAGAAGAGCACGGTTTCAAACCCCTCGCGCATCACAGCAAGGAAGGCGAGCAGCACCAGACCAAACAGGTTGCCGCCATCGATGGCCGCATCGATGCGCGCTGTCATGGCTCCCACCTGGGATTTGGCCTGTTTTTGCATCCAGATCGCCATATAGGTGAGCACCAGAGTGGCGAAGATGAGGATCCCCGCCATCAAGAGGTGGTTGTAACGCTCGCTCTCGAACTGGCTCACCACCACCTGGAACAGGAAGGCGACGATCAGGGAAGCGACAAGGCCAAGCCCGACACCCAGATAGATGAACTTGTTGTAGCGACTCGCCCCCAGCTTGGCGAGGTAGGAGAGGCAGATGCCGACCAGCAGGAAGGCTTCCAGCCCCTCGCGCAGGGTAATGAGAAAACTTGCAAACATCAGGATTGAGGCTCCGTAGCGGGCGTGACGGGGAGAGGCTGCAATGTAAGTTGCAACCGATTTAGCTGCACTATGGGTGGCTCCGGTAAGCTCGGCTCGGCGGCGCGCACCGCATCATTGACCCACTTGGGGTAGGTGCGGAAATTGAGTTTGATATCGGCCTTGAAGGGCCCTTGGGCTTTTGCGGGCAGCGGCCAGACTTCATCCCGCCAGCCATCGGCCGGAATGCGGGTATCTTCCAGCAGTTTGGCGTAGCGCCAGAACTTGAGCCCCACCGGCTTGCCCTCGGCATCGCCGAACACTTTTCTGAACAGTCGCGCATCTTCTGGGACCGCACCATCCACCGGCTGGCCGCTGGCAAGCACCACCTTGCCAGCGGCGTCGGTGACGGTCAGCTCCAGCCAGAGTTCACGGAAATCGGCCACTCCGGTGGGCAGGGCATGGCCTGCGCCGGTATTGGCGACCCGCACCACCAGATGCTGACTATCGGCAGCCTGTTCGATACGGGCCGAAAGGGTAGCGCTGGAGCGCAAGAGCGCCAGACTCTCCTGCTCAAGGTCGGGATTGCGCAGCCCCACCAGCTGGTGCTGGGCACCGGTAAAGTTGTGGCGATAGAGCCGCGCCTTCATGGTGCCGTTTTCGGTGGATTGGCCCGCGACCGGCGCACCGCCGTTACCCGGCTCCGGGTTCATATGGCAGTCGATGCAGGTGCGCCGCTTGGCGGGCTCCTCCGCGTTTGCGAAGCTGGATTTTTCCCACTCGTCCCAGGTGTTGACGATATTGGCGCCGGTGCCCGGGGCAAACTCGTTGTGGCACGACTTGCACAGAGCCGCATCGCGGTAGAAATCCTTCTGATAGGAGGCTTTGTGGGCCGCCGGACGGGCGTTGATCTGCCGCTCGGCCAGCCAGTGCTTGAGGCTGCCGCCCGGGGCATCCTCGAACACATAGCTCTCGCGGTCTTTCAAATTCACGGTAAAGGCGCTGTTGCCGCCCGCATCTTCCACCTTGGTGATGCGATGACAGAGCACGCAGCCGGTCCCTTCCTCAACCACAGGTTCGCCCGCCTTGTGGGCGGCAATCAGCGAGGCGCCGCCCTGCTCGAACATATGGGAGCCCTTGGGCAGATCCAGCTGGCCTGTCATCACCTGCTGGGGCATATGGCAGCCCTGACACCATTGACCGAACGCTTCCCCTTCGGTTTCGCGGGCCAATGCCTGCACCACCTTGTAGTAGGGGTGGGAGTTGCCCATCAGCCGGTGGTTGCTCTCGCTCCAATCCTTGAAGGCCTGTTGGTGGCAGTTCTGGCAGGAGGCGGAGTTGAGCCACGCCTTCGGATGAGTGGTTGGCGCCTTGGCGGGATCCGTGCGTGGAGCATCGAGTCGCAGCCAGTTGGCGAGATAGGGGAGGTTGTCATCGGCGGTGACGAAGGCGTGCAAGTCCTCCATCATCGCTTTCACTTCCGGTTGGGGCCTCGCGGGGTCAACCGCCTCGGCCCCATCGCGGATGTCATGGCCCATGCCGCCTTGGGTCTGCTGGGTCATGCGCAGGTATTCGCCGATAAAGTCCCCGGCCACCATATTGGCAAGGTTGGCGTGGCCGTTGATGGCGTTGTCGCTGCTCTTCTGGCGATGGGCCGCCATCAGATAGCGGTTGGTGAAGTTGAACCCGTCCAGATGGCAGGAGTTGCAGCTCATCCAGTTGTCCCCCGCCATGGGGAAGCGGCTATTAGCCGCAGTGTTGCCCAAGTTGAACAGCCGCTCGCCGCGCTGAAGCGACTTGGGGCGGGGATCCATCTCCACCAGCTTGGCGAAGTGGGGCGCATCAACCGTGACCCGGGCAAACGGGCCGCTGCCGCCGCTATTGAGGCGGGTGAGATCCTGCCCCATGGCGTTGTGCACCAGAATATGGTCACCGTCGATCAGCAGGTCCCGCGGATTCTGGCCCGGCAGGTGACGCAAGAGCTGGGTTGCTTTGGCGCCCCCCTGAAATTTCTTGCGGCGGTGGCGGTTGTTGTTGGATTTGCCGCTGCGCGACAGGTCGAACACCAGCAGATCTTCCGAGCCGGCCAGGGTCAGGTAGACCCGCTTGCCGTCGGCGGCGAAGCGCGCAGCAAACGGGTTGGAGACGATCTGGCTGCGATTGCCGACGCTTGGTAGGTTGATCTGCAAAAAGAGCTGCTTTCTTTCATCGACCCGCTCTTTCTCCTCATCGAGATCGATGATGGAGACGGCCGGAAAGACGGTGCTCTGAAACTGGAAGGGGTGATCGAAGCTCCACAGCACGTGGGGCAACCAGGCCTCGCTGCCATCAGGGGAGAGGGCGATGCCGTCGAGCAGGCGTGGCAACCCTTGCGAGTCGCTCGGCGTATCGCTGTGGGTCTCGGCCAGGGTGATGAGCCTGGGCTTGGGAAGCGAAGCTCCCTTGGCGCCATGGCCAAGTTTGGCGAGATCATAGATGGCGAGCTGGCCGGTCATGGCGTGGGTCAGCAGCAGGCGATCATCGTCGGTCAATGCCAGCCCGCGGGGTGTCTCGGCGGTTTCTGCATCCAGCTTGAGGTTGCCCGCGGTGTCGTAGGCTTGCAGGCGAGCGGATTCGAACAGCGTGACCCAGAACCACTGCCGTTTGGCATCGAAGATGACCCCATAGGGTCTATGGCCGGTGGGGATCGCCTTTTCCAGATCGAGATCATCATCCAGCAGCAACAGGCGATCACCGCTGTAGTCGGTGACCAGCAGGGTGGCGTCATCGGCGCGGGCAAGCTGGCGTAGATCGCCCCCCAGCTGCACCTCTTTGAGCCGCTTGCCGCTATCGCGCTCAAGCAGGGTGACGGAACCTGCGCTCAGGTTGGCGGTGACGAGGCGCGGGCTTTGCCCCTCCTCATAGGCGATCATCCCTGAACTCATCTGCTGGGCAAACGCGAAAGGGCTGGCCAGCAGCAGGACGAGTGTCAACAGGGGTGACAAACATGCACAAAGAGATGACTTCAACATGGGATCAGGAGCGCCATTTCAAGATGGTCCAGCGCCAGGCGTGGCGCAGCACCAGAGGAGTTAACGCCAATGCGCTCAGCCAGTGGGCCCAGCTGGCGAGGTTGCCCGTGGCATCGCCCGGAGTGCCGTGCAGCACCAGCAGCAGGCCGCTGGCCAGACAGATCAGCAGCAGGGCTTCAATAATCCGCCCCGTGGCGCGTAAAAAGGGTTTGTTGCTGCGGTTCAACAAGCTGCGATGGGAGAGCCAGAAGGCGCCAAACAGCAGCGGGAACAGGGTGAGCGAGAGCATCACATGGAAAAACAGATTCCAGCGTGCCAGCGACCAGAGCGGGGTCAGCGGTTCCCACAGCAGCAGGCCGGAGAAGAACATCAGATAGAGGGTGCCCTCGGCGGCCTGATGGTGGTAGGCCAGCCACTGCCAGAATTGTCGGGGTGAGAGAGAAAGGCTTGTCATAAAGGCTCCAGCACCCGGGCGGGGCCGCCCGGGGGGAGCAAGTTTATAACGCAGTAAGAGTAATGAAAAGTGTTATCAATTCCATTGATAATGAATCAAGCCTGAATGAACGGGGTGACCGAACACGGCTATTGATAATCCCTTATCCGCTTGGCCGCCACCTATGGGGCGAGAGTGCGGGCGCAGCCGTTCCTCGACAACGGGGCCGCTTGCGGCTCGGGGTTATGATCGCGCGTCTGGCTTGTTGTGGGTGTTCAGCTCACCAAGAGGCTTTTTATATTTATTTCAATTGATTGCAGCTAAAGCTTGGCTAGATGTTCGACTCCTGATGAGGATCATCAGCAGCATATTCCCGTAGCTGGCGACTGCGCAGCAGATACCAGAGTGACCAGAGGCTGGCGACCAGCACCAGTGCGGTGGGCCAGCTGAATGACCACTTCTGCAGATTGAGGCTGTGCAACTGCATCAGCAGGCCGCTGACGGCAGAGCAGAGCAGCAGCAGCGGGCTGTGGCGCCGGAGTCTGGCGCGAATGCTCTGGGTCTGCTGATAGGTGCCCCCGCAGGCGAGCAACGCCAGCATGGCGGGTACGTCGGTCAGCAGGCTGATGTAGAGGGTGATTTTGTCCGGATAAAAGAGGGTCAGGATCTCGCTGCCGCTCTCGCGGGTGACGCCGGCCATCAGAAACAGCCAGACCGAGCGGGTCAGCAACAGGGCGATGGGCCAGAACCAGAGGGGAGGGCGCAACTGGCCGTGATCGTCATATCGATGTTCGGGGTAGAGGGTCATGGTTGCCCGATATCCATTCATAGAGTGCAAGTGATGCAAGGGATATGGGGCGAAGGCGAGCCCTTTGCAAGGCGCGGGAGAGAGCGGGAATTAATCGGGGGGCCATGCCCCCCAATCCGCGAAAAGTTGTCTTGTGCCGAGCGGCTGGCGTTACAGCCACCCCTTGCGCTTGAAGAAGAGCCCGGTGCCCAGCGATGACATCACCATCAGCACCAGCGAGAGGGGATAGCCATACTCCCAGGCGAGCTCAGGCATGCGGCCAAAGTTCATGCCATAAATACTGGCGATCAGGGTCGGCGGCAGGAAGATCACGGCGGCAACCGAGAAGATCTTGATCACCTTGTTCTGCTCCAGATTGGTCACCCCCATGGAGGCCTCCAGCTGGAAGTTGATCTTGTCGAACAGGAACTGGGTGTGAGGCAGTAGTGACTCCACGTCGTGCAGCATCTCGTCGATCCACTTGTTCTGCTCCAGGCTCATGCGCTGGCGCAGGCTGCGTTTGAGGAAACGCAGGGCGCGGCGGGTATCGTGCAGGGAGAGACGGATCTGGCCGTTGGCCTCTTCCTGTGCCAACAGCTCCTTGAGCATAGGGTTGATCTGATCCGGCTCGAAGATCTGATCGGCGGTGTTTTCCAACGTCTTGTAACCATCTTCGATAAGATCGGAGAGGTACTCCACCTTGAGGTTTTGTACCTCCAGCAGGATATCGAGGGCATCCTCCACCTCCAGCCGATCCTGGCGCATATAGTGGCGCAGCAGGCGCACCAGCCCGATGTCATCTTCACGAATGCTGATCAGCAGGTTGTTGCGCAGGGTAAAAGAGACGTGGACACCCTTGGTGTCACGACCGATCCGTTGGGGAAACAGGGAGTGAATGTGCAGACCATCGGTATCCCAGTAAAAACGGGCGGATGCTTCGATGTCGTCGAGCTCTTCCTTGTCGGGAACCTCTTCCAGGAACAGGCCCGTCAACCATTCTCGCTCTGCCGTGTCCGGCTTGTAGGCATCCAGCCAGACCGTGTTGTCAGGTACTATGTCGTCAGGCCCGAGCGTGACTATGTCCAGCACCTTGTTATTGAGAATGTAGGCGGTGATCATCTGTCCCCCCTTAAAAAGTCATGGGTAATCAGGGATGGTTGCACAGGTCATGCGGCCTTAGATCGCTGCAGAAGGCGATCCCGTGGATAAGCAGATCGGGCCGATGGAAAACCTGAATGCGGCGAACTATACAGGGGTGGGCCCCGCTTGTCAGGGGCTATTCATCAGGGATTCAGCCTGTTTGTTCAAAAAAACAGCGAGGTCGGATCACCTGAGCGGCTATGCGGGGTAGAACCCAGCCTTTGGCTGGGGGAGGGCTAGCTGGGGCTGCTTGTTGCCGCTGCCCCGCTTCATCACATATTCGGATAATTGGGCCCGGAGCCCCCCTGTGGCGGCGTCCAGACGATGTTTTGGGACTGAGTATCTTTGATGTCACCGCATCTTGGCATCGCCGTTCGATCACATATTCGGATAGTTGGGCCCGGAGCCCCCTGTGGTGGTGTCCAGACGATGTTTTGGGACTGGGTATCTTTGATGTCACCGCATCTTGGCATCGCCATTCCATCACATATTCGGATAATTGGGCCCGGAGCCCCCCTGTGGCGGCGTCCAGATAATGTTTTGACTGGGGTCCTTGATATCGCAGGTTTTGCAGTGGATGCAGTTGGCGGCGTTGATCTGCAGTTTGGCCGCGCCTTCCATTTCCAGCACTTCAAATACCCCGGCCGGGCAGTAGCGTTGGGCAGGTTCGGCCCAGGTGGGCAGATTGACCTCGACCGGAATGCGCTCGTCCTGCAGCTTGAGGTGGCAAGGTTGATCCTCGTCGTGACTGGTGTTGGCCAGATACACAGACGAGAGCTTGTCAAAGCTCAGCTTGCCATCGGGTTTGGGATAATGGATGGGCTCGCAGCGGCTGGCCACGCGCAGCTGACGGTAGTCGTGAGCCTTATCGAGCAGCCTGAAGGGCGAGTTTGCGCCAAACAGCCGTTGCTCCAGCCAGTTGAAGGCACCGCCCAACCAGGGACCATAGCGGTGAAGCGCCGCGCCGAAGTTGCGCGCCGCCTTGAGCTCGCGGGCCAGCCAGCTCTGGTGCAGCTCGTCACCATACTGGGCCAGATCCCGGCCCCCTTCATCGCACCCCCGCAGCGCCATCGCGACGGTTTTTGCCGCCAGCATCCCCGATTTCATTGCGGTGTGGATCCCCTTGATGCGGGAAAAGTCGAGGGTGCCCGCATCACAACCGATCAGCAGTCCACCCGGGAAGTGCATGCGGGGCAGGGCGTGCCAGCCCCCCTTGGTGATGGCGCGGGCGCCGTAACTGATGCGCTCACTCCCTTGCAACACGTCGGCGATAAGCGGGTGATGCTTGAGGCGCTGGAATTCGTCGAACGGGCTGAGCCAGGGATTCTGGTAGTTGAGATCGACAATCAGCCCGACTGCCACCTGATCCCCCTCCATGTGATAGAGATAGAAGCCACCGTGGCTATTGCCGCCCCCCTGCTTGCCAAGGGGCCAGCCACTACCGTGCAGCACCTGTCCCGTTTTGCCTTGCCCTGCAGGCAGTTGCCACAGCTCCTTGAAGCCGATGGCATAGTGCTGGGGCTGGGCAGGGCTTGCCAGGTTGAAGTCGGCGATCAGCTGCTTGCCGAGATGACCGCGGGCACCCTCGGCAAAGAGGGTGTAGCGGCCGAGCAGCGCCATGCCGGGCACATGATCAGCTTTTGGATTGCCCGCGCGATCCAGCCCCAGATCGCCGGTGATGACCCCCTTGACCCGGCCCGCGTCCATGATAAGTTCGCTGGCGGTAAATCCCGGGTATATTTCGACTCCCAGTTTTTCCGCCTGTTGGCCAAGCCAGCGGCAGAGATTGCCCAGACTGACCACATGGCAACCCTCATTGTGCATCCGGGGTGGCACCGCCCAAGCGGGGAGTTGCAGGGAGCGTTGCTCGCTTTGCAGCAGATGAACCTGATCGTCGCTGACCGGCACGCCGAGCGGCGCTTGCTGCCAGCCATCCGGCAGCAGCTCTTGCAAGGCGACGGGATCAAACAGGGCGCCGGAGAGCAGATGGGCGCCAATTTCGGCCCCCTTCTCCAGCAGACAGACAGAGAGAGTGGCATCCTGCTGTTTCAGGGCGATGGCTGCACTGAGCCCCGCCGGACCGCCGCCGACGATGACGACATCAAATTCCATTGCTTCCCGTTCCATCTTGCCTCTGCGCTCTGGTTGGCCTAGGGTAATGCTGGTAGTTTACGTAAACGTAAAGCAGTTGTAAGCAAAACTGAGCAAGAAAAAGCAAAAAATCAGGGAAGAGCGTACTGCAACAAACGCAGAGGCACACTAATGAATTCAATCCAAAGAGACGAGGCATGACCCCATGAAGCTGCTGGTCGCAATCAAACGGGTAGTCGACTACAACGTCAAGATCCGGGTGAAGGGAGACGGCTCCGACGTGGAGCTCGCCAATGTGAAGATGGGGATCAACCCCTTTTGTGAAATTGCGGTGGAGGAGGGGGTCAGGCTGCGGGAAGCCGGGGTTGCCAGCGAGCTGGTGGTGGTGACCTTTGGCCCTGACGCTGCCGCCGAGCAACTGCGCCATGGGCTGGCGCTGGGGGCGGATCGGGCGCTGCATTATGTCACCGATGAGACGCTCGCCCCGCTGACTGTCGCCCGCGCCTTGCACAAGGTGTGTGAGCAGGAACAGCCAGATCTGGTGCTGCTCGGCAAGCAATCCATCGATTCAGACAACAATCAGGTGGCCCAGATGCTGGCTGCCCTCAATGATTGGCCGCTGGCGACCTGCGCGTCAGCCCTCAAGGTGGAAGCGGGAGAACTGCTGGTGACCCGCGAAATCGACGGTGGCCTCGAGACCCTGGGCATGCCGTTGCCTGCGGTGGTAAGCGCCGATCTGCGTTTGAATGAACCGCGTTTTGCCTCGCTGCCGAACATCATGAAGGCCAAGCGCAAGCCGCTTGATAGCGCTCCGTTCTCGACACTCGCCGTTGAGGCGGCCAACCAGACCCGTTTGCTCGGGGTGATGGCGCCGCCAGCCCGCAGCGCCGGGATCAAGGTGGGCTCGGTGGACGAGCTGGTGGACAAACTCAAACACGAAGCGAAGGTGCTGCCATGAGCGTGCTGATCATTGCCGAACATCATCAGGGCCATCTGGCCGACAACGTGGCACAACTGGTCACCGCCGCCGGAGCCATCGGCGGTCAGGTTGACCTGCTGTTGCTGGGTCAGGGGCTGACCGAGGCGGGTGAACAGGCGGCAGCCCTCAGCGGCGTCGACAAGGTGTTGCTTGCCGAACATCCCCTGCTGGCCGACGGGCTGCTGGATGGGGTGGACAAGCTGCTGGCCAGCTGGTGCGAAGGTTACAGCCACTGCCTGATGGCGGCGAGTGCCATGGGCAAGGCGCTGCTGCCACAAGTAGCGGCTCGGCTCGGGGTGGAGATGCTCTCCGAGGTGACGGCTATCGAGAGTAGCGACACCTTCCTGCGCCCCATCTATGCAGGCAATGCCATCGCCAGAGTGGCAAGCTCGGCACCCGTCAAGGTGATGACAGTGCGGGCCACCGCGTTTGCCAAGGCGGCGACAGGCGGGCAGGCTCCCATCGAGCACTTGGCCGTGCCCGAATTCGCTGGTCGTACCCGGCTGGTCGAGCGCCGCGCGGTGCGCTCCAGCAGGCCCGAACTGACCGCCGCTCGGGTGGTGGTCTCCGGTGGCCGAGCCCTTGGTTCCAAGGCGGAATTTGCCCTGATTGAGGCGCTGGCCGACAAGCTGGGCGGTGCTGTGGGGGCATCGCGGGCCGCCGTTGATGCAGGATATGTCGCCAACGATCTGCAGGTGGGTCAGACCGGCAAGGTGGTGGCGCCCGAGCTCTATATCGCGGTCGGCATTTCGGGGGCCATCCAGCATCTGGCGGGGATGAAGGAGTCGAAGGTGATCGTGGCCATCAACAAGGACAGCGATGCCCCCATCTTTCAGGTGGCGGACTACGGGCTGGTGGGGGATCTCTTCACCCTGCTGCCGGAGCTCACCGCCAAACTGTAAATTTGTCAGAAATGGCTGAGCTGTGGTCGTTTATGCGCTCTGCCCGCCATTTCTGTGCATGTTCCCTGCAAGCCCTGACCCGTTCAGGGCTTTTTCTACTGCAAGTGGGAGGCAGAGTGACGGTAAAAGGTTGAGCCAGCGCCCAAAAAGCCTTTGATCCGCTGGCTGCTCTTGTGTAAAACCTGACAAGTCATCGATTACTCTCATCCACTCACGGAAAGCGTCATGAGCAAACAGATTTACAACTTCTGCGCCGGCCCCGCCATGCTGCCGGTTGAAGTCATGGAGCGCGCCCAGCGCGAATTTTGTAATTTTCAGGGGCTGGGAGCCTCGGTCATGGAGCTTTCCCATCGCGGCAAGCCCTACATGGCGGTTGCCGAGAAGGCCGAAGCGGATCTGCGCGAGCTGCTGGCGGTGCCGGACAACTACAAGGTGCTCTTCATGCATGGTGGCGGCCGCGGTCAGTTCTCCGCCGTGCCCATGAACCTGCTGGGCGGCGCCAACAAGAAGGCGGACTTCCTGCTGACCGGCGTCTGGTCCCAGAGCGCGGTGGATGAAGCCAAAAAGTATGGCGATATCCAGACCTTCCAGGGGGTTGCCAAGAACGAGCAGGGGATCTCTCACCTGCTGCCGACCCCGGCGTTTCGCGCCGATGCGGCTTATGTTCACTACTGCCCGAACGAAACCATTGATGGCATCGAGATGTTCGACATCCCGGCCACCGGCGAGGTGCCGCTGGTAGCAGATCTCTCCTCCACCATTCTCTCCCGTCCTCTCGACGTGAGCCGCTTTGGCATCATCTATGCCGGTGCACAGAAAAATATCGGGCCGTCCGGGCTCGCCATCGCCATCGTGCGCGATGATCTGCTGGATCAGGCCAGAGCCGATGTCCCCTCGATTTTCGACTACAAACTCACTGCCAAGAACGACTCCATGTTCAACACGCCGCCCACCTACGCCTGGTATCTGGCCGGTCTGGTGTTCGAGTGGCTGAAAGAACAGGGTGGCCTCGAGGCGATGGAAGCGCGTAACAAGGAGAAGGCCGACTTCCTCTATGACTATCTCGATCAGTCGAGCTTCTACGGCAATCAGGTGGATGTCAGCTGCCGTTCGCGCATGAACATCCCGTTCCAGCTGAAAAATGCCGAGCTGGACAAGCAGTTCCTTGCCGAATCGGAAGCCGCTGGCCTGCTGGCCCTCAAAGGACACCGCATTGTTGGTGGCATGCGCGCCAGCATCTACAACGCCATGCCGCTGGAGGGGGTGAAGGCCCTGGTGAGCTTTATGGATGGCTTTGCCAAGCGCAACGGCTGAGAACAGTGCCCCTATGTGTTTGCTGGTGGCCTCTCGTGACAACCCGTGAGCCGCTTCCAGCTATTGCAGTGATTCAAGACGCCGGGGATACCCCGGCGTCTTTTTTTCAACAGAACCAGCGCGCTGGCGTTTGCCGTGTGATTTCCGCTGAAAGTGCCCTTGCCGAGCGGGACGCAGGCTGTTAACGTCCGGACAGGCGTTTATTTTTGAGATAGCACAGGAAGTCTATGAATTCGTTGCGTTTGGAACCCATTTCTCGTGTGGCCGGAGAGGTCAATCTGCCCGGCTCCAAGAGTGTCTCTAACCGTGCGCTGCTGCTGGCGGCGCTGGCTCGTGGCACCACCCGTCTGACCAACCTGCTCGACAGCGATGACATTCGTCATATGCTGGCTGCGCTGACCCAGCTCGGGGTCAAGTACAAGCTCTCCGCCGACAAGACCGAGTGTACCGTGCAGGGTCTGGGCCGCAGCTTTGCGGTAAAAGAGCCGGTCAATCTGTTCCTTGGCAACGCCGGTACCGCCATGCGACCGCTCTGCGCCGCGCTGTGCTTGGGCTCCGGTGAATATACTCTGGGCGGCGAGCCGCGCATGGAAGAGCGTCCCATCGGCCATCTGGTGGATGCCCTGCGTGAAGCGGGTGCCCATATCCAGTACCTGAAACACGATGGTTATCCGCCGCTGGTGGTGGATGCCAAGGGGCTGTGGGGCGGCGATGTGCACGTCGATGGCTCCGTCTCCAGCCAGTTCCTGACCGCGTTTTTGATGGCGGCGCCGATGGCGGCCGGTGATACCCGGATCCACATCAAGGGGGAGCTGGTCTCCAAGCCTTACATCGACATCACTCTGCACATCATGAAGCAGTTCGGGGTGGTCATCGAGCACGACAACTACAAGCTGTTCTACATCAAGGGCAACCAGACCTACATCAGCCCGGGTGACTTTCTGGTGGAAGGAGATGCCTCCAGCGCCTCCTACTTCCTCGCGGCGGGTGCCATCAAGGGCAAGGTACGGGTCACCGGTATCGGCAAGCACAGCATTCAGGGTGATATTCACTTTGCCGATGTGCTGGAGAAGATGGGCGCGCGCATCACCTGGGGTGATGATTTCATCGAGGCGGAGCAGGCGCCGCTGCACGGAGTGGATATGGATATGAACCATATTCCCGATGCGGCCATGACCATCGCGGTTGCCGCGCTGTTTGCCGAGGGGCCGACCTCCATTCGCAATATCTACAACTGGCGGGTGAAGGAGACCGATCGTCTGCACGCCATGGCGACCGAGCTGCGCAAGCTGGGCGTCGAAGTGGAGGAGGGGCATGACTTTATCACCGTGACCCCGCCGACCCAGCTCAAGCATGCCGAGATCGATACCTACAACGATCACCGTATCGCCATGTGCTTCTCGCTGGTGGCGCTGTCGGATACCCCGGTCACCATCAATGATCCCAAGTGCACCTCGAAGACCTTCCCGGATTACTTCGACAAGCTGGCCAGTATCAGCCAGCGTGGCTGATCACTGACAAACCCGTCATCACCGACGCTTCGGGCCCGCGCTGAGCGGGCCTTTTTGCCTTCCTCACCAGCATCGTCATTTCTCCTAGCATCATTTCAATAACTTGCAAGATTGCCATATAAAATAGTTTTGTGATTGCTGTAATTTCCTATTTACACATGCCCTGTCGCGGGCTATGTTGAGATTTCCTAATCGCAGTCATCTAGCAGGAAGCCTTGTCATGCAGCATCAAACCGACGACGTTCGTATCAGTGAAATCAAAGAGTTATTACCTCCGGTTGCGGTGCTTGAGAAGTTTCCGGCTACCGAGGTGGCCTCGTCCACCGTTTTTGAATCCCGTCAGGCCATTCACAATATCCTGGCTGGCGAAGATGATCGTCTGCTGGTGGTGATTGGTCCTTGCTCCATCCATGATCCGGTTGCCGCGCTGGAGTACGGCAAGCGCCTCAAGGCGTTGCGCGACGAGCTGAAAGGTCAGCTGGAGATCGTGATGCGGGTCTACTTCGAAAAACCGCGCACCACAGTGGGCTGGAAGGGGCTGATCAACGATCCGTACCTCGATAACAGCTGCAAGATCAACGACGGTCTGCGCATTGGTCGCAAGCTGTTGCTGGATCTCAACGACATGGGGCTGCCGACTGCCTCCGAGTTCCTTGACATGATCACCCCGCAATATGTGGCGGATCTGATGAGCTGGGGCGCGATCGGTGCCCGTACTACCGAATCCCAGGTACACCGCGAGCTGGCCTCCGGTCTCTCCTGTCCGGTGGGCTTCAAGAACGGCACTGACGGCACCATCAAGGTTGCCATCGATGCCATCGGTGCCGCCAGTGCGCCGCACCACTTCCTGTCGGTCACCAAATACGGTCACTCCGCCATCGTGGCGACCCGCGGCAACCCGGACTGTCACATCATTCTGCGTGGTGGTCGTGAGCCGAACTACAGCGCCGCCCACGTGGACGAGGTGGTGAAGGGGCTGGAGAAGGCCGGTCTGCCCCAGAAGGTGATGATCGACTTTAGTCATGCCAACAGCAGCAAGCAGTTCAAGAACCAGATGCTGGTGGCCGAGGATGTGGCCGGCCAACTGCGTGCCGGCAGCAAGGCGGTGTTTGGTGTAATGGTGGAGAGCCATCTGGTGGAAGGCCGTCAGGATCTGGTGGAAGGGTGTGAACTCACCGTCGGCCAGAGCATCACCGATGCCTGCATCGGTTGGGCCGATACCGAAGTGCTGCTGCGCAACCTGGCGGATGCCGTTGCAACCCGTAACGCCCGCTAAAGACCGGATTTCGCAGTCGCAGTGACAAAGAGAAAGTGATAACCAGAGGCCGCTATTGCGGCCTCATCTATTCGTGTTGCGGGGCTTAAGGCTCAGGGCAGGGCATCGGGCCGGAAGCTGGCGCGGATCTGCGGCACCAGGCTTGATGGGTCGAACCCTTTCTCCTCGCCCAGCACCGGATGGAGCAGGGGCTTCTCTTCGATGGGGGTGATATCCCCCGCCAGCAGCTGGCGGGTGGCCTGACCCATCTGGTAGAGCTGGCGCACCGGCGCAAACTGGGTCGCCAGATTGAGGGGATCATCGGCGCGGGTGAAGGCCATCATGGGGATCTGGTAGGTGGCATCGCGTGCCGGCTTGTCACCGTGAATCCCCTTGCCGGCGGACATCAAAAACGGCTGGTGATCGCCAAAGGCCACCACCAGATAGTGCTTGTCCGACTGGTCGAGGGTCTTGAGCAGCCGCTCCAGCGAGGCCATGGCATCCACCACCCCGGTGTAGTAGGTGTTGAGCAGCTGGGTGTCACTCTCGCTCTGGTTCGGGCAGGCGCCGCTGCGCTCCTGCCCCTGATAGCGGGGGCCATCGAAGGGGCCGTGCCCCTGCATGGTGACCGCATAGGCAAACAGCGGTTTGTCATCCTGTTCGCTGCGCTTGAGCAGGTGGTCGATCAGCGCATCATCGGAGATATAGAGTCCCTTGTGCTCAAGGGTGGTGAAGCGTGTGTCGAACCAGCGCTCCTCATAGCCGAGCGCCGGGATCGCCTTGGCGCGGCCCCAGAATTTTTCCACATAAGGGTGGGCGAACAGGGTCTGGTAGCCGCTCTGTCTGGCGCTCTGGGCCAGCCCCGGCACCTGCTGCGAGAGGTAGTAGTAGGGCACCACCCCTTGCTTGAGCAAGCCCACCGGCAGGCCGGTGTTCATCTCGAACTCCGCCAGCACCGTCATGCCGCCGGTGGTGGGGGAGTGGATGGTTTTTTGCCACTGCTGCACGCTGGCGGGCAGGGAGAGGGTGGGAGCCGGGGCGCAGATCCGCCCCTTCCAGTCGAGCCAGAGCGACTCATATTGCAGTACGATCACCAGATCCCAGCGCGGCGCTATGCCCTGGGGCGGATAGCTCAGCTGCGGGGCCAGCTCGTTGATCTGCAAGGGGTAGCGAAACACGCTGCCGCTTTGCAGCATCTCGTCCACCAGATTGAACAGATAGAGGCCAGGACCTGAGCGGATGATGTCCCTGTGGTAGTTGACCGCACGGTCCACGTAGCGAATGTTGGCCCCCAGCAGCTTGTTGCCGGTCTGGGTGGCAAAGACGCACAGGGCAAAGAAGGCGACGGTGGCGGCGGCTGTGCGCAACACCCAGCGCGACAGGGCAAAGCGCCAGCAGAGAAACAGTGCCAGCAACACGGTGAAGATGGGCAGGATGGGGTGCTGGTCGAGCAGGATCCGCAGCAGCGCCAGCAGGTTGCCAAAATCGTCCCCGCCGAGCGGCACGCCGTAGATGGCGATCTTCATAAAGTTGGCCAGCAGCCCTATGCCTGACAGCGCGGTAAAGACCAGCCCCATATAGAGGTTGAAGCCCGCCAGCGCGCAGAGGCTCCAGCCCAGCACCATGCTGCCCCAGGCGAGATAGTAGTGCTCCGGGCGAAAGCCTGACCAGAGCAGAAACTCCCCCAGCTTGAACACCACGAAGCCGTGCAGCAGCACGAAGGTGAGGTTGCCGAGCAGCAGGCTGCCGATGATCCGCCAGCGCAGGCTGCGGCGCAGCTTTGGCAGCACCGTTTTGAGCACGGCGGCGCTCAGGGCCAGCACCAGGGTCAGGCTCACCACCAGATAGGTGAGGTTGAAGCCCTGCTCCGGCAGGGTTTGCAGGATCTGGCTGAAGTCGCCGCTCTCGGGGCGATCTTTGAGCAGCAGACCGATGCGCAGCTGATAACGGCTGGCCAGCGCATCGTCCGGGGCCCGCAGGGTACTGTTGAGATCCAGCGAGCAGCGGTTATTGCGGCACACCTGACGCTTATCCACCGCTTGACTCAGCTGGTCAATCCGCTCCCCCTTGTCGTTGAGCAGCTCCACTCGCACCTTGTCCCCTGCTTGCAGCGGCCCCCGCAACAGCCACTGGCTGCGCACCACCAGATAGAGGCCGCGGCTGTCGCTTTTATAGAGCAGGGCGTGGCGGGTGAGGGTGGCCAGCGGATTGTCGGCGGGGCCCAGCACCAGCGGCTGGGCACGGCCCAGCCAGCTGCCGGGATTGATCAGCGGTAATAACAGAGTCAGCAGCAGCAATCCGCCCAGCAGGGCCAGTAGCCCAGAGGGCAGACTCAGGGCACGGGGGCGGCCTGAGGAGGGGCGATTCATATAAGCTCATCCTTTGAGCGAGTAAGGGAGAGATCGTTCATCCGTATAGAGTTTGACCCGATGGTGCGGGCCTTGTTTCAGCTTGTCAATTTAATGACCACTTAATGAATATTTGGTTACAGCTCAACCTTGCAAATTGTGATCCCGATCGAGGGGTTGTTCGGAATATGTGATGAAAGCGTCATCATGGGGTTTTGCCACTGGCTTGGGAGGGAGCTGCTGTTTAGTCTCTCGATAGCGACTGGAGGTACATGTATGAATCCCAAAGTGATGGCACGTCAGGCCAGATTGCTGCGCATGCTGGAGAGCAAGGAAGAGATCCGGATCGGACGCGAGCGCGACTGCCCGCTGCCGCTGGCCCAACTGGTCAAGCTGAAGGATACTCATCCCGCAGTGGTCAAGGTCTATCGCCACGGTCTCACCGCCGAGGTGTTTCACCTCAAGGTGGAGGGGCATCACTGGTGCCTCAAGCGGCGACGTCAGGATTCACTGGTGGCCAACCTCGATGGCAAGACCGCCTTTCTGACCGAGCTGGAGCGGCGGCGTGAAATCGAGGCGCTGCGCGAGCTGCATCCCACCGTCCTCTCCCACGTGGTTTGCACCAGTTTCGGCTCGGCGCGGGCCGGGGTACTGGTCTCCCCCTGGTTGCGGGGTGTGCCGGTCCATCAGCTCAACGAACGCAATCTGGCCCAGATGCTGGAGGTGCAGGGTGAGCTGGCCCGCTGGGGCTGGTTTGACTGGGACCCGAGTCCGGGCAACCTGCTCGATGATGGCGAGCAGATCTGCGTGTTCGACTTTGGCTATATGTGGACCTTCGATCCCCGCTTTGAATACAACTCCAACGGTCTGGTCGATCCGCAGTTCCATGTACCGGAGCGGCTGGAGACCCGCACCCTCTCTGGACTCTGGCTCGATGAGGCCGATCCTCTGCCGCAATTTCGCTACTGGCGTGAACTCTGCCTCAAGTGGGTCAAACGGGAGATCCACCACCTGATCCGCGAAGGGGCCAGCGCGCCCGTGCTGGCCCGCCTGCACGCCCTGCAGGGGGAGTGGAGCGCCGCGCTGGTGAGCGACGAGGCGCTGGTTGCCAACTGGTGGCGGGACATGTATCGCAGCCACCGGCTCGATGTGGCCGATGATCTGAGCGGCCAGAGCTGCGGCCCGCTCACCCTGCGTCGCCTCGACTGGCTGATGCAGGCGGTGACGGATCACTATTCGCTGCTGGTGGACAATCTCTCGCCTCAGGAGACGGAGCTGGGCCAGACCGGGCTGCTGGCCCGCTTACAGCAGCTGCGCCGGGAAGCCGTCGCCTGTCAGTTGCCAGCCACCAGCCTTGCCTGAGCCAATACCTTTGCGGAGTACAAATGAACAGGGCGCCGTGTTGGCGCCCTGTTGCATGGCCGGAATTGCCTCGCGGTGAGGGTCAGTCCAGCAACTCCTGATGGAGGCGGTTGACGATATTGCCCGCCTCGCTCTCCTTGACCAGGAAGCAGAGGTTGTGGGCGCTGGCGCCGTAGCAGATCATCCGGATGTTGTGCTCGCGCAGGGCGTCAAAGACCTGACTGCCCACCCCGTTCACTTCGCTCATCCGGTTGCCGATGAGCGCCACCAGTGCCAGACCGGTTTCCACCTCCACCTTGCAGAGCTGGCCCAGCTCGGCCAGTACCTTGTCGCTCAGGATCGGTTCGCCGTTACTCTGGCTGCCGGTGTGATCCAGCGTCAGTGACACGCTCACCTCCGATGTGGTGATGAGATCGACCGAGATGCGGTGACGGGCCAGAATGCCGAACACTTCGGCCAGAAAGCCGTAGGCGTGGAACATGTTGAGGCTGTGCAGGGTCACCAGCACCTGCTGGCGGCGCAGGGCGATGGCGCGAAACAGCGGGCTTGAATCTGTGCTGGCGCGGATCCAGGTACCACCGGCGGCAGGATCCTTGGCGGAGCCGACAAACACCGGAATGTTCTGGCGCACCGCCGGTTGCAGGGTGGCGGGGTGCAGCACCTTGGCGCCGAAAGTGGCCATCTCGGCTGCTTCGACAAAGCTGATTTCAGGAATGGGGCGGGCGCGGGTGACGAGGCGCGGATCCGTGGTGTAGATGCCGGGCACATCGGTCCAAATCTCGATACTGGCGGCATCGAGCGCTTCGGCGAGCAGGGCCGCACTGTAGTCAGAGCCGCCGCGCCCCAGCGTGGTGGTGCGGCCATCGCCATCGGCACCGATAAAGCCCTGGGTGATGATGAGGCTGTCGCCAAGCTGCGGGCCCAGCGTCTGCTGGCAGAGGGTACGGGTGGTGGCCAGATCGACGGTGGCCTTGCCAAAGCGGCTGTCGGTGCGCATCAGCTGGCGCACATCCTGCCAGTGGGCCTTGACGCCGCGCTGGCGCAGCAGCTCGGTAAAGAGGCGGGTAGACATCAGCTCGCCGCAGGCAATGAGGCGATCGGCCAGCTCCGCATCGGTATGCTGGTGAGCTTGCTGGGCCATGAGGCGAATTTCGTCCAGCTGGCCATGAATGAGGGCGCTCACATCAACGGGGTTGCCGAGATCTGCCAGAATGGCCTGCTGGATCCCGGCCAGTTTGGCCAGCTGCTCGTCGCGGCCCGCTTCGTCCAGCTCCCCTTGTGCCAGGGCGACCAGCAGGTTGGTGACACCGGCGCTGGCGCTCAGTACCACCACCCGGGTGGCGGGATTGGCCAGCACGATATCGGCGCAGTGATTCATGGCCGGGAAGTTGGCGACACTGGTTCCGCCAAACTTGGCGACATTGATCGGGCTCATTGCTTACTCCTGTCTTATTTTAAGATTCCGGTTCCATCGGGCAAAAAAGAGAGGAGGAGGCTGAAAATGGCAGGAATGAACGAAACTATCCCGGCCAGAAGCACTCCACCTGCAGAGCCCATCCCGTACCGCCCCTGACAGGGCGCGGTGGGGGATGATCACTACCGATGACAACCCGGGGGATTCAGCCCCCGCAGCCGACGTTGAGGTCACCAGTCTCCTCACTCGTCTCGGCGCTGCTCCCCCTGACCCAAGTTCACCGGACGCTGGCGTCCTCCCTTGGGCTGCCTGGGCAGCGCTCCTCTTCTGGCTCCACCAGGGCGGTGGAGTGCATTTAGAAATACCCTGCGTTGGATTGCACTGTCAATCGAGTTTGTGAAAAAGTTCAAATTGTCAGCTAACTCAACACAGAATCAATGGCTTAGGCAATGGTCTTTGACAAAACCTTGGAACGGCGCTGCCAGTTGTAGAGACGCTGGCGCGCCACCGGCAGATCTTCCACTTCCAGCGGATCGAAGCCCCGCTCCCGGAACCAGTGGATGGAGCGGGTGGTGAGCACGAACAGGCGGCGAATGCCGAGCCGTTTGGCCCGCTCGGCCACCTTGGCCACCAGCTGATCCCCCCGGTTTGAGTTGCGATAGTCGGGGTGGATGGCGACGCAGGCCATCTCCGCCATCGCCTCTTCCATAAAGCAGTAGAGTGCCGCGCAGCCGATGATGAGGCCATCGCGCTCGATGATGGTGAACTTGTCGATCTCCATCTCCAGCTGCTCGCGGGAGCGGCGCACCAGAATGCCTTCCTCCTCCAGCGGGCGGATCAAATCAAGAATGCCGCCGATATCCTCGATGGTAGCGGCGCGGGCCTGCTCGGCACTTTCCCGCACGATCTGGGTGCCGAGGCCGTCGCGACTGAACAGCTCCTGCAGCATGGCGCCATCATCCTGATAGCTCACCAGATGGGAGCGGGGCACGCCGCCACGGCAAGAGGCAATGGCCGCGCGCAGATAGCGGGCGGTGCCGGACATCTCTTCGCCCGCCTGCTCCAGCTCCACCAGCAGCTCTTCGGCCTGTTCGGGGAAGAGCTCTGAGATGGCTTCGCCGCGTCTGTCCATTACCCCCTGGGTGCTGCTAAAGCAGATGAGCTTGTCCGCCTTGAGGTCGACCGCCACCCGGCGGGCCACCTCTTCCGAGCTCAGGTTAAAGCTCTCGCCGGTGACCGAGCAGCCGATGGGGGAGATCAGCACCAGACTCTTCTGATCGAGCTGGCGGGTGATCCCCTCCACGTCGATGCGGCGCACCCGGCCGCTGTGGCAAAAGTCGATGCCATCATCCACACCCAGCGGCTGGGCGGTGACGAAGTTGCCGCTCACCACGCTGATCCGCGCTCCCTGCATGGGGGTGTTGGCGAGCCCCATGGAGAGCTGGGCGGTTATGTCGTATTGCAGGCCGCCACACACCTGTTTGATGATGGTGAAACTCTCGTCATCGGTGACCCGGATCCGCTTGTGATACTGGGCCTCGATACCGGCGCGGGCCAGCGCTTCATCGTTTTGCGGACGTGAACCAAACACCAGCACCAGGCGTATGCCCAGTGTCTGCAGCAGGGCGATATCGCTGACGATATTGGCGAAGTTGGGGTGGCAGATGGCTTCTCCCCCCATCATCAGCACAAAGGTGGCACCCCGATGCACATTGACATAGGGGGTGGATTGCCGGAAGGCATTGACCAGACTGGGTTCGCGTTCACGCACTTGATATTTCTTCCATAAAAAAACAGCGATTGGCTCAATATATGAAAATTAATTCACAAATCAAGACTAAATATTGATTTTGGCCGTTTCTGGTCTACGAGGGGCGGGTTGGCCGTGCGGATCGGGAAAGGGTGACGGACGGTGCAGACGGCCGCCGGGGCGAGCGGGGAGGGGCCCGCCGGTTGATCCGGCGCGATAAACTGCTATCTTCGATGCTCCTTTTCGTCAGCTGTGTGATTTCACAGGGTTTTATACAAGGACAGAATTCATGGAACAGATTATTTCACCGGCAGATGCCCTGCCGGGACGACGCGAAGCGATGGTGATTGGTCAGCAGCATGCGGTGAATGGCAACCCGACTCAGGGTCCCTGGCCCGAGAACATGGAGATCGCCTGGTTTGGCATGGGTTGCTTCTGGGGCGTGGAGCGCCTGTTCTGGCAGCAGCCGGGCGTCTACTCCACCGCGGCCGGATATCAGGGCGGCGTGACCCAGAATCCCACCTACAAAGAGGTGTGCAGCGGCCTGACCGGTCATGCCGAGACGGTGCAGGTGGTGTTTGATCCGGCAATGATCAGCTACGGCGATCTGCTCAGACTGTTCTGGGAGCAGCACGATCCGGCGCAGGGGATGCGTCAGGGCGGGGACATTGGCACCCAGTACCGCTCGGTGATCTTCTATGGCGACGAGAGTCAGCAGATCATTGCCCAGCAGAGCATGGCGGCCTATCAGCAGGCGATGGCGGCAAGCGGCGACAGCCGTGCCATTACCACCCGCATTCTGCCGCTGGCGCCCTTCTACTACGCCGAGGATTACCATCAGCAATATCTGGAGAAAAACCCGGATGGTTACTGCGGATTGGGTGGCATTGGAGTCTGTTTGCCGCCAAGCCTGAACCGCTGAACAGGTTTGTAGTCGATTTCTTAATAAAAGTGAAAATAAATGGTCGGAGGAGGGAACTTATTGCGACCAGTCGGGACTAACTAGGTAGCGTCCAGGGATCGGATGCAAAGTCCAGACACATTTCTTGCCTTGATAACCGCCTGATGAATGAACGCACTGGCGGGTTGAAAATGATAGCAAGCAGGGCTGCCCACCAAGGCGGCCCTTTTCCTTATCTGCTGTTCTGAAATTTTGCGTTGGGCGGGAAAACCGGACGGCAGATCAGCCGATGGCGCTGTCGAACAGGTTCTTGATGAGATCGATAAACTCGATGAGGAAGGTTTTCTGTTCAGGGGTCGGGGCGCGCAGCCAGACGGCAGAGAGCACCTCTTCCAGATCGGCGACCACGGCGTCGGCCTCCTGCATGATGGCGAAACGCACCTTGGGATCGAGCTGGGGGTTTTGCTCGCAAATGGCCATCAGGTTGCTGGCAACTCGGCCACTGACCAGATCTTCGATGGTATCTTCACCATCGTTCTGCTGCTGGGATTCAAACAATCCCAAACTCTCCACCAGATACTCGATCAGCGAGATATAGCCTTCACTTTCTACCACCATGGTTGCTGCCTCAATACAGTAACAATACGAAAATTAAGCGTATTTTAGTGGCTTGCCCTAGCTTGGCAAGCAGCAGTGCATGCGATGGCGAGTAAAACTGACTCCGCCCCGCTCCACGGACTCCAGCCCGGTCAACGTAAAGCCATGTCGTAAAAATAGCTCATAACTGAAGGCGCTGGCCTCGGTGGTGATGAGGGTCATACCGAGCCCTCTGGCCCCCGCGAGCGCCGTGGTGAGCAGCAGATTGCCCAGTCCCTGGCGCTGATGGTCGGCGCTGACATAGAGCAGACTGAGATGGCCATCGGGGCTCAGGGTGACAAAACCGAGGGGCACATTTGCCAGCTCCGCCACCCAGCCGTGGTGTTCGCGCAGCTGGCTGACAAAGCCCGGATGTTGTGAACCGAGGGCCCACTGCTCCACCTGTTCGGCGCTGTAGTGCTCGGGGCCGCAGCGTCGCACCGCCTGCTCAAACAGGCTCACGAGGGCGGGGATATGTGCCTCACCAAGGGGGACAATGCAAAGTGCTGGACTAAGTGCTGGGGTCATAAGGTTGGGTCGTCAGTGGGGGAGAGGGGACGCGGCGCCTGTGGCCGTTTGGCTTTGGGCAGACCCGCGACAACCCGCTCATAGGAGTGATGCACCCAGCCCTGCCACAGATCATCTGGCAAGGTGCTGTTCAGGGTCACTGTGTTCCAGTGTTGCTTGTTCATATGCCAACCCGGTTTGACCTCGGGGTGGATCTCGCGCAGCAGCAACGCCAGCTCGGGCTCGCATTTGAGGTTGATGGTAAGCGGCTCGGCCTGCCAATCCACCAGCGCGAACATCTTGCCCGCGATGCGGTAGACCAGGGTCTCCGGGCCAAACGGGGTATCTTCGGTGGCGCCCGGCAGGGTCAGCAGAAAGTGGCGCAAACGGGTCAAATCCATGGAAAGTTCTCGCGCAAGGGGTGATCCGGGTCATGTCAGGCGCATATCTATCGGCGGGCCTGTTCTGTTAATATGCGCGCAGCCGAGTATACCCCCCATCACCAAGGGAGCCTATTGGATGTTGTATCACAAGACTTTCGAACTGGGTCCCGAGCGGGATTGGGTGGTGTTTGTCCACGGCGCCGGTGGCAGCTCCTCCATCTGGTTCAAACAGCTGCGCGCCTATCGCGAGCACTTCAATGTGCTGCTGCTGGACTTGCGCGGCCACGGCCAGTCCCACCAGCTGCAACAGGTGGTCAAGGGTCACTACAGCTTTCGGGAAGTGACCGAAGATATCGTTCGGCTGCTCGATCATCTCGATATCCGCCGCGCCCACTTTGTCGGCATCTCCCTTGGTACCATCCTGATTCGTCATCTGGCCGAGCTCTGCCCGGAGCGGGTGAAAAGCATGGTACTGGGGGGCGCCATTTTGCGGCTCGATATCCGCTCGCGGGTGCTGGTGCAGCTGGGCCGACTCGGCCAGCACTTCCTGCCCTATATGTGGCTCTACCGGCTGTTTGCCTTCATCATCATGCCGCGCCAGCACCATCAGGAGTCGCGCAACCTCTTTGTGCGCGAGGCCCGCAAGCTCTGCCAGAAAGAGTTCAAACGCTGGTTCCGCCTCGCCACCGAGGTGAACCCGCTGATGCGTTACTTCCGCGAACGCTCCCTGCCCATTCCCACCCTCTATGTGATGGGAGAGGAGGATCATATGTTTCTGGCACCGGTGCGCGAACAGGTGGCCCGCGATGCCAGCTCCTCATTAGCGGTGATCGAACAGTGCGGCCATGTCTGCAATGTGGAGCAGCCGGAACAGTTTAATCGTCGTACGCTGGCGTTCATTCAATCGCTGGGGGGCGGACGGAAATAAGGATTCATTACGCTGTGCATTCAGGTCATGCTACAGCGGCATTGCAAGCTGGCCGCGAGCAAAGCGCTGCCAACGTGCAATAGATGTCGCTGTCTTGGCGATCGTATAAGCCGCATACTTTCAAGCTACCAGGGGTGATCTGCCCCCCTGATTCTTTATAATGCCCCCCTTTAAAACCGCTGGACCCAGGTTCGGCGCGCGCAGATGGCTTGCTATGTCATCATGCAGGTCATCAGGATTGAGAAACGGTTATGCATACTCTGGAACAGCTGCGTGCGGGTGAACTGTGCGGTGCCCGCCATCTGAAGCTTTGTGAAAACCTGACGGAGTTCCCCACCGAGATTTTGAGCCTGAAAGAGACGTTGGAGGTGCTGGATTTGACCGGCAACCAGCTGAGCACGCTGCCGGACGAGCTGGCCGGGTTTGGCAAACTGCGCATTATCTTCTGCTCTGAGAACCGCTTTACCGAGCTGCCCGAGGTGCTGGGACGTTGTCCGGCGCTCACCATGGTGGGTTTTAAGGCCAACCGGATTGTTACCGTCTCGGCCAGGGCGTTGCCCGCCGGTTTGCGCTGGCTGATCCTGACCGATAACGCAATTGAGCAGCTGCCTGATGAGCTGGGCCAGTGCGACGCCCTGCAAAAGTTGATGCTGGCGGGCAACCGCCTGCGCGAGCTGCCGAGGAGCCTTGCCAACTGCCGCAATCTGGAGTTGCTGCGCATCGCCGCCAACCGCATCGAACGCTTCCCCGAGTGGCTGCTGTCGCTGCCGCGCCTTGCATGGCTCGCCTACTCCGGCAACCCCTTTAGCGAAGGGGCGGAGGCGCGGGCCATCGATGATGCCCATGTCACGCCGATTGCTTGGGAGACGCTGGCGCTGGGCGAGCTGCTGGGGCAGGGAGCATCCGGCGTTATCCATCGCGCCACCCTTGTGGGTAATCCTGCTGATGAAGTGACTCAGGCCAGCGGCGGAGCCGATGCCAGTCAGGTGGCGGTCAAGCTGTTCAAGGGGGCGGTGACCAGCGACGGGTTGCCCCGCTGCGAGATGGCGGCATCGCTGGCGGCGGGCACTCATCCCAACCTTATCAAGGTGATAGGCAAGGTGGCTGATCACCCCTCCGGTATTCCGGCGCTGGTGATGGAGCTGATCGACCCGGCCTTTGTCAATCTGGCCGGGCCGCCGAGCCTGGACTCCTGCACCCGGGATGTCTATCCAGAGGGGCTGCATCTGAGTGTGCCGGATGCGCTGGCGATGGCCCACGGCATCGCCTCGGTGGAGGGCCATCTGCATCGCGCGGGCATCATGCACGGGGATCTCTACGGCCACAATATTCTGTTTGCCCGCGGGCCTGACGCCCCGGCTCGCGCCCTGCTGGGGGATTTTGGCGCCGCTTCCTTATATGACCGCTGCGACCGCGAGCGGGCCATGGGCCTTGAGCGACTGGAAGTGCACGCCTTTGGTTGCCTGCTGGAGGAGCTGCTGGCCCATTGCGATACGCAAGACTCACCGCTTGATGGGTTGCATCAGCTCAAAGCGGCCTGCCTCTCGGAACTCCCCGCCGAACGCCCCGATTTTGCTTATATAGAGCGTCAGCTGGCGGCCGCTCGCGCCACGCTGTCGTGATCTAATTGACGTTGGCAGGCACGTTATAAACGCAGCCAATAGCGCTCATTGCGACAGCGAGGCGCACGGCAAGGTGACGTCCCGCCATTCTCCCGATAACACGCCGAGGCTGCGCGGCAAAAAGGGGAGGGCAGAGGGTTGCGCGGTGCCGGTTAAGTTGTGATATTGAGGCATCTTTAGTACAGAAGGGTAATAACGATGGAAGCTGCGTTTTGGCATCAGCGTTGGGAAGAGAACCGGATTGGCTTTCATCAGGCGGACTTCAACCACTGGCTGCAATCCTGGTGGTCAGCCCAGCAAGCGGACGAGCCGGTGCTGGTTCCCCTGTGCGGCAAGTCCCGTGACATGCTCTGGCTGAGCGCTCAGGGCCATCCGGTCGACGGTTTCGAGCTATCGAGCCTTGCCGTCAGCCAGTTCTTCAGTGAAAACCAGCTCGCCGCGACCGTGAGCGAAGTAGGCCCTTATCAGTGTCATCAGGTGGACAGCCTGCGCATTTTTCAGGGGGATTTTTTCGCCGCCCCCAGTCTGGGTCGCCGTTACCGGCTGGTCTATGATCGCGCGGCGCTGATCGCCCTGCCGACCGCGATGCGCCGCCAGTATGCAGCCCTGATCAGTTCGCTGGTCGAGACCGGCGGCCAGATCCTGCTGGTGACCCTTGAATATCAGCCGGAGCAGCAGAGTCAGCCCCCCTTCTCGGTGGGTGAGATGGGGGTGCGAGCCCTGTTTGAGCGCGATTTTCGTATCGAGGTGCTGGGGCGCGCCGCCGAGGTGGATCACCCGCGGGTGTTGTCGGGCCAGCTCTCCTACTTCGATGAGGTAGCCTACCGGCTGGTTCGCCGGGGTTAACGGGCAGCTAACGGGCGAGCAAAGGGTGATCTGCGCCGACAAATCATCGGGCTATGCGCTCTTTGCTACCTCCTTTGACGTAGATCAACGTGACTGGCGGGGGGAGTGCCTAATATGAGGCTGTTTCTCAATCACTGTTGGCATTGCAAAGCGAGTATCGGGTCTTTCCCGCTTGCTGATCAGCAACTCAGTGTCTGATTTTCACGCTCATGTTCACTTTTGGCGGCTTTGGTCGCAATTGTTATGGTTTTTCCAGCCGACCCTGATGGGTCGGCTTTTTATTGCCTGTGATTTGCCGTGGGAATGGAAAAACGGGGGCGTGCGAGGCCTGATCAGGCCTCGAAGGTGGCGGCATTGAGCCGAAATGCCCGTGGATCATCGATAAACTGGCCGGTGATCCGCTCGTCATGTTCGTGCCCCTGACCATAGCTGCAGAGGATCAGCCGATCGGAGGTGCGCGAGCGCAGCTGGGTGATAAAGCGCACCAGATCGGCGCGGCTCAACTTGCCCACCTCATCGCAGACCCGTTCCCGCTGATCGAACCCCAGGTCCTTGTTGCCGATGCTGACCCACAACCGCTGGCCGCGACTGCGCAGGTTGGCATCCCGCTCGCTCAGCTGGGCTTGCAGCCCCGCCTTGCTCTCTTGCCACTGCTGCTCGGTAAATTCGAGCATGGCCAGCGGGAAGAGGTCGATAAACTCCTCCACCGCATCGAGCAGGATCTGCGGCCCCGCCACCGGCGACTGGATATAGAAGATCAGCCCCGGATGGCGATTGAGGGGCAGGTTGCCGGCACCCACCACATACCCCAGTTGCTGGCGGGTGCGCAGCTCGTGGAAGAAAGTAGAGGACATGATGTGGTTCGCCAGGGTAAAGCAGGCGAGATCCCGCGCCCGGGTGGTACGGGACTGGTAGTAGACCAGCAGTGCCGAGTCTTCGTGATCGCAACCCTGCTCGCGAATAAGGGTGCCCCTGTCCTGAATGGAGATGAGCGGACGACGGGTCTCGCCGCTCGGCTTGCTGCTGGTGCCATTGATATCGCTCAGGTGGCGCTCCATCAGGGCGGCCAGCTCCAGCGCTTCGGCGGCAGTCCAGTCGCCATGCACCAATGCCTCGACATGCACCTCGCCAAACAGCTGGGCCACGAAGCCGGGCATCTCCTCCAGCTCGACGGTGCGCAGGTGGCGCAGCAACTGCTCGAACGGCGGGTTGTTCGGTTGCAGCAAACTGGTGAGCTGGTTAAAGAGCTGGGAGATGGGGCGCGCCTTGGACTGGTTGTCCCAGTTGCGGATGAGCTGCTCTTTGATCTCGGCGAAGCGGCCCGGATCCGGATACCCCAGCGTGCGGTTGCCGAGGATCATGTCGAGCAACAGCGGCTGCTTGTCGGCAAAACCGCTCAGGTTGATGGTAAAGCCCCCCTGATGGGCATAGATCTGGTAGCCCAGCCCCGCCAGCTCCGCCGGATAGGTGAGGGCGTTGAGGTGGTCTGCCAACAGCTCCACGGCGAGGCGCGCCATGGCGATATTACGCGGATTTTTGACCGCATGTTCGCTGTCGATGGAGATATAGAGATTGCCCTTGGGCACGCTGAACAGGTGCTCATGGAGGTGCCAGAGGCGAAAACCGGGGCGATCGATAAGGCAGGCGGGCATGTCGGCGGCAAGCTCTGGCGTGCGCGGATCGAGCCTACTGCTGATAAAGGGGTTGGGCTTGGGTAGCGCCAGCGCCGGATCCGGTTCGCTCTGCTGCCAGCGAATTTTCTCGGCCTCGGTAATGGTTGCCACGCTGTAGGGGGTCTGATACCAGCGGGCCAGCCGATCGGTTGCCACTTCCGGCGCAGTGATGGTGATACGCAGGTTGTGCGGGGTGAGCTTGGCGAGGAAGCGGCGGATCAGCCCCTCGTCATATTCGCGCATCATGTAGTCGCCGTAGAGCAGATCCTCAGGTTTGTAGCTAAAGAGGTTGAGCACCAGCCCCGACACCGTATCGAGGGGGCGGCCGCGCTCCTGAAAACGGAACGCCGATTCGAGCACGGTCCGTTTTTCGTCGTAGCGCCAGCTCTGCAGCCCTTCGCGGCCAATCAGTTTCAGATAGCCAAACAGGGCGGCGAGGATGTCGTCCACATGCTCAAGGCCCAGAGGTGTGAGGCCGAAGTTGACGCCAAAATCCTTGAAGTTGACGCCGCTTATGCCACCGCCCGCCGAGAGCTGATTGACCCAGCCTTTCGCCTTGAGCAGGGAGAGCAGGCTGCCATCCCCCTCGTAGCCAATCAGATGGCTCAGGAAGGTGAGGGGCTTTTTGTCGTAAAACTCGTCCACATTGGGCAGGGGGAAGCAGAGCGACAGCTTGCGGGTCTCCTTGACCGGATTGATGTGGATGCGCACGCCGAGATCGTCGAGCCGGTAGAGCGGCATGGTGAGAGTCGGGGTTCCCAAATTGCGATTCAAAATGGGAGCAAAGTAGCGACAGCACCACTGCAACTGGGTATCGATGGATTCCGGCGAGATCATCACCAGCGCCATGCGATCCGCGCTGTAGTGGCTTTCGTAAAAACGGATAAGGTCGGAGCGCAGATCCCGTCCCGGCAGATCGGCCAGGGTATCAAGGTTGCCCACCGAGAACTTGGCGAAGGGGTGCGCCGGGTTGACCGTCTCTTTATGCACCTGATAGCTGCGGCGCATGTCGTCCTGCAGCTTGAGGCGATACTCGGAGTCGACCGCATTGCGCTCCTTGTCCACCCACTCCGGATCAAAGGTGGGGCAGATAAAGAACTGGGAGAAGCGATCCAGCCCTGCTTCGAAGAAGCCGTTGTCGATCTCGAAGAAGAAGTTGGTGAATTCGGTGCCGGTCCAGGCGTTGTTGCTGCCGCCATGACGGCTCATAAATTGCTGGTACTCACCAGGCTTGGGGTAAGTGGCGGTGCCGAGAAACAGCATGTGTTCCAGAAAATGGGCCATCCCCTGCCGGTCGACAGGATCGTCAAAATGGCCGGTATTGACCGCCAGCGAGGCGGCCGATTTGTCGGTGTCGGGATCACAAATCAACAAGACCCTGAGCCGGTTGGCCAGCTCCAGAAAATGGTATTGCCGATGGTCATTGGGACTGGCATATGGGCTCATTGGCGTGTGACTCACGTTGGATTTATTTGAATTTAAACATGATTATCGACCCCGCTATCCCGTCAGGCAAACCCTTTTCTGAGAGGTAGCGCAATTGTTTCCACACCCGTAGCGGGGTAAGATCCCCCGGCTATCAAAACAGGCCCTTTGGGCGAGGTTGTAATGAAGATCTATATCATGCGTCATGGCCAGGCTGGCATGAATGCGAAAACAGATGAACAGCGTCCATTGACCGAGCAGGGTATTGAAGAGTCTATCCAGATGGCTCGCTGGCTGGCGCCTCAGCTGATTGGCCCGCTGGATCGGGTGATCCACAGCAACTATCTGCGGGCACGCCAGACCTGGCAAGCCATATGCAGTGAATTGCCTGACGCAGCAGCCGTTGAAGAGAGTGGCGACATTACCCCTTACGGTGATCCCGCTTTCGTGGCCAGCTACCTTACCACTTTGGCTGAACAACATGACCAGATCCTGATGGTCAGCCATCTGCCGCTAGTGGGTTATCTGGTGCAAAGCCTCTGTCCGGCCGCAGGAGCACCCATGTTTGCCACCTCGGGGATCGCCTGTATCGAGTGGCACGATGGCAAAGGAGCCTTGCTCTGGCTCGAAGGGCCGCATACAATAGGCTAAAAGTTAATAAAAAGTTATAGATTGAATTTTTTGGGAAGAGATGGGCGAGTTTTCCGGATTTTTATAAATATTTTACGGAATTAATTCGCAGAAGCTGCTGTCATACGGATACAACTGCAAGAGGTTGCAAACGATGAGAGTGTTCAAGAAGTACCTGCCACTGATGGTGGCAAAGCATGTCAAAACCTTCTTTAAAGGTCGGATTTACATTCATGGTCGGGGGCGGTTTGATTTCCAATCCGGTTTGTTGCTGATGCCGAATCCGGCGGATATTCCCCATCGCCAGACAGTCACCGAGGTCAACGAGCTGATCTCCAGACTGCACATGAATGCCGCGTGATGCGCTTCTGAACCTGTTTCTGCACTGATATGCCCGCACTTTTGCGGGCATATTTGTTTCTGGCTACTGGCGTTCACCATGTGGCTGTTCAGGCCCACACCTTTGTTTATCTTCCATCGCCCCCTATACTGGCCCGCTGTTGTCTCTTCGGTCTGGATCCTCTCATGCCCTTTGCCTTTCTGTTTCCTTTCTCCTGCATTGCCATCTGGGCTGGCAATGGCATCGTCAGCAAACTGGCGGTTGGTGTGTTGTCCCCGACAGCCTTGGCCTGGTCGCGCTGGGTGGTGGCTGCGCTGGTATTAAGCCCGTTTCTGGCCCGTCGAGTATGGCGTGCGCGTGCCCGCATTCGTGCCGGCCTTTGGCAGATCGCCATGCTGGCCTCGCTGGGCATGGTGCTCAACCAGACTTTTGGGTACTACGCGGCGCAAACGCTGGGGGCTACCGAGATGGGGTTGATGATGGGACTGACGCCGCTGCTGACCGTGCTGTTCAGTATCTGGCTGCTGCGCGAGCGGCCCACCTGGGGCGCCGTGCTGGGGGCGCTGCTCTCCATCTTTGGCTTGTCTATCTTGCTGGGGCAGGGGGATCCGACCCGACTGTTTACCCAGGGTATTCATATCGGCTCTGTCTACATGCAGCTCTCGGCGGGCACTTATGCCCTTTATAGCGTGCTGCTCAAGAAGTGGGATTTGGGGCTCGACAACTGGTCGCTGCTCTACGGTCAGGTGCTCTGCAGTGTGCTGATCCTGACCCCCTTCTTTCTGCTGGTGGATGGTCAGCTGCCAGAGGGGCGTGCGATCTGGCTGATCTTCTATGCGGGGATCCCCGCGTCGGCCCTCTGTCCCTGGCTCTGGATGCAGGGGATCACCCTGCTTGGTGCCAATCGTACCGCCATCTTTATGAATCTGCTGCCAGTGATGACGGCTGGCCTTGCCATCACCCTGCTGGGAGAGCGGCTGACCAGCTATCACCTGATCGGGGGCGGTCTGACTCTGCTGGGGGTTTTGCTGGCTCAGTTGCTGGTGCGTCCGGTGGTGATGGGTCGTCGCCGGGAGGTGTTGGCTCCTTGTCCCGAAGAGTAATCTTGCGTGAAAGCGTAGATGGGCCCAATGGCCCGCTTGGCCGCCAATGAAAAGCGCCTGCAGCAATGCAGGCGCTTTTTTATGGTCACATCTTGCCGAGCCGGTTACTGGGCAACCAGATAGAGCTCCTTGCTGTAGACCACATCCTGCGGGTTAAGGTGGGGATAGCCTTTCACGAAAGGTTTGAGCAACCTTGATTTGACCGAGAAATAGATGGGGGCGATGGGGGCATCCGCATCAATGAGAGCCTCTGCCTGCTGATACAGGGCATTGCGTTCAGCGGGATCCAGCGAGTCGTGGGCCTTGGCCAGCAGGGCGTCGTACTCCTTGTTGAACCACTTGCCGCTGTTGGCGCTGCTGCTGGAGGTCATGATGTCGAGAAAGGTGGAGGCGTCGTTATAATCCCCGTTCCAGCCATAGCGGCTAACCCCGAAATCCCCCTCGTTCAGCGCCGAGACCATGGTCTTCCACTCCATGTTGTTGAGGGTGGCAGTGACCCCTAGGTTGTGTTTCCACATGGAGGAGACGGCCAGCGCAATCTTTTTGTGGCTCTCGTTGGTGTTGTAGAGAATGTCCACTGTGAGTGGCTTGTCCGGACCATAACCCGCTTCGGCCAACAGGGCTTTGGCTTGCTTGATCCGCTCCTCTTTGCTCTGCAGCTGGCTGGCCGGTTTTTTCAATTCAAAACCGTCCACAATGGGGGGCGTGAAGCTATATGCGGCAATTTGTCCCTGCCCCAGGATCTTGTCGGTGATAGTCTCCCGGTCGATGGCGAGCGAGAGCGCCTTGCGTACTTTCGGGTCATCGAACGGTTTGCGCTGGGTATTGAAGACATAGTAATAGCTGGCCAGCGTGGGGACGCTGACCAGTTCTTCCGGGCTCTTGCTCTTGAGCTGTTTGTATTGCTCCAGCGGATAAGTGGTGTAGTGCAGTTCACCGGTGCGATAGCGGTTGTAGGCGGCGGTTTCCGAGACGATCTCCAGATAGATCACCTTGTTCAGGACGGTGTGCTGGTTGTTCCAGTAGTGGGTATTGCGCTCGGCGCTCAGCCGCTCGTTGGGGGTCCACTCCTTGAGTACAAAGGCGCCGTTGGAGACGATATTGCCCGGTTTGACCCAATCCTTGCCGAATTTTTCAATGGTGGCCTTGGGGGCCGGGAACGTGGTGTAGTGGGCCAGCGTTTTTAGGAAGAAGGGAACCGGATTTTTCAGGGTGACCTGCAGGGTGTGGTCATCGAGCGCCTTGATCCCGAGCTCTGACGGGCTCTTCTTGCCCTGTGTCACCTCGCTTGCATTGACCACTCCGGTCAACTCGATAAACCAGGCGTAGTTGGAGGCCGTCTTGGGATCGGCCGCCCGTTGCCAGCCGTAGACATAATCGGCGGCGGTGACCGGTTCACCGTTTGACCACTTGGCCTCGGGCCTCAGCTTGAAGGTGTAGACGGTACCTGTCTTGTCGACGTCGTAGCTGACGGCGCCTGCTGGTTTGATCTTGCCGGTATTATCCAGCTCATAGAGCCCTTCAAACAGATCGTTGACGATGGCACTACCGGCGGTCTCTTCTACCAGCTGGGGGTCGATGGTGGTGGGTTCGGTGCCGATATTGGTCACGTAGATTTGTTGGGCATCCGGCAGCAGCTTGGTACCGGCAGGCACCTGGGCAGCCCAGGCGGGAAGGGCAAACAGTCCGGCTACCATGCCGGCAATGAGAGTCTTGTTCATTGATAATCCTTGAGTTTTATTTGCTTCCAAAGCGAAATCAGTGTGCTGGATTGGCGATCGGATCTCAAGAGGTAATGGCTGAGGGAACGGCAGGCCCATCAGACTCCATTTTTAATGGCCAAAGGCCAGTCAGCTCATGGCTTGCCGCAGGTTATTGCCACGAATTAAGAGGCGAAAAGTTATCGATTGAAACCGAATAAAAAGCGCCTTTTACCATAACGTGAGGCGAAATAGCCTATTTAATAGGCCGCTTAATTCGCTGCAAAAACAAAAAACAGACGTTACATTAGGTTACAAATCAAGGCCGCCGGTGATCGGCATTTTTTTTGCCGATGCCTGCAAACGTTTTCAATGCCAACGGATGCGATCTAAAGGAACAAAAATGCGAAACATGATCACCATGGGTGAGTTCATCGTCAAAAAGCAGGCGGATTATCCTACCGCGACCGGCGAGCTGACCTCGTTGCTGAGCTCGATCCGCCTTGCTGCCAAGGTGGTGAACCGGGAGATCAACAAGGCGGGACTGGCGGATATCATCGGTTCCATGGGCGCTGAAAACGTACAGGGCGAGGTGCAGCAGAAGCTGGATGTCTACGCCAACGAACGCTTCAAGGCGGCGTTGGAAGCGCGCGGCGAGGTGTGCGGCATGGCTTCGGAAGAGGAAGAGGACTTTGTCGCCTTTGACTCACCGCTCTCCAAAAACTCCAAGTATGTGGTGCTGATCGACCCGCTCGATGGCTCCTCCAATATCGACGTCAACGTCTCGGTCGGAACCATCTTCTCCATCTACCGCCGTTTGAGCCCGCAAGGTTCGCCGGTGACGCTGGAGGACTTCCTGCAACCGGGCAACCGTCAGGTCGCCGCCGGTTATGTGGTCTACGGCTCCTCCACCATGCTGGTCTACACCACCGGCTTTGGCGTCAACGGCTTTACCTACGACCCCTCCATCGGTTGTTTCTGCCTCTCCCACGAGAACATCCGCATTCCGGACGAGGGCAAGATCTACTCCATCAACGAGGGCAACTACATCAAGTTCCCGGATGGGGTGAAGAAGTACCTCAAATATTGTCAGGAGCGCGACGAGGCGACCCACAGACCTTACACCTCACGTTATATCGGCTCCTTGGTTTCCGATTTCCATCGCAACCTGCTCAAGGGTGGCATCTACATCTATCCGTCCGGCACCAACTCGCCGAACGGCAAGCTGCGCCTGCTCTATGAGTGCAACCCGATGGCGTTTCTGGTGGAGCAGGCCGGTGGCAAGGCATCCGATGGCTTTGGCCGCATCATGGATATCCAGCCCACCGCGTTGCACCAGCGTACCCCTTACTTTGTTGGCTCGACCAAGATGGTGGAGCGGGCCGAGGCCTTTATGCGCGAGTTCTCCGCCCATGAGGATCCAGCCAACCAGGGCTGATCGTCAGAGGTGTAGGTTGGTGCTGAGCGCAGCGAAGCCCAACATTTACCGATGCGATTCCCTCTCCCCAGGGATAGGGCAGGGTGAGAGGAATGGTTTTCACTGCCCCCCTCATCCCCGACCCTTCTCCCACAAGGGGAGAAGGGAGACGCTAGTAGCCAGCCAACATAAGCAAAACGGGAGCCAATTTGGCTCCCGTTTTTGTTGGCATTCTCTTTCTGGCTCGCCGCCAGCGTTGCAGAGACTCACAGGCTGTTGCTGGCCAGATCAGCCAGCAAACCATCTACCAGTTTCAGGCGCATGGCGCGATCCTGGGTCGGCACCTGGAAGCGCAGCCGGGTCGGCCCGTCCATCTTGTAGACCCGTGGCTGGCTGGAGAGCAGTTTGACCAGATAGGCCGGATTGACCTTGGTCTCTTGCGTGAAGTCGAGATAGCCGCCGCGCTCGCTCATCTCCACCCGGCGAATGCCAAGGGCAGTGGCACGCTGACGGAAGGCAGCCAGCTCCAGCAGGGTTTTGGTCGCCTCCGGCAAGAGGCCGAACCGGTCGATCAGCTCCACTTTTAGCTCGCGAAGCTCCTGCTCGTCCGCCGCACTGGCAATCCGCTTGTACATGGAGAGACGCATATTGACGTCCGGGATGTAGTCATCCGGCAGCAGCGCAGGCAGGCGCAGCTCCACCTCGGTGTGCTGGCTCATCAGTTGCTCCAGCGACGGCTCCTTGCCATTTTTCAGTGCCTCGACCGCCTGCTCCAGCATTTCCATGTAGAGGGTGAAGCCGACCGATTCGATCTGGCCGCTCTGATCGTCGCCGAGCAGTTCGCCCGCGCCACGGATCTCCAGATCGTGGGTCGCCAGCGCAAAGCCGGCACCGAGATCTTCCAGCGAGGCAATCGCCTCCAGCCGCTTGGCTGCATCCTTGGTCATCAGCTTGGGATGGGGGGTGAGCAGATAGGCATAGGCCTGATGGTGGGAGCGGCCAACCCGGCCCCGCAACTGGTGCAGCTGGGCCAGACCGAGGTGATCCGCCCGATCCATGATGATGGTGTTGGCGCTTGGCACATCGATGCCGGTCTCGATGATGGTGGTGCAGACCAAGAGGTTGAAGCGCTGGTGGTAGAAGTCGGACATGATCCGCTCAAGGTCACGTTCGCGCATCTGGCCGTGGGCGATGCCGATGCGGGCCTCCGGCACCAGTTCCGCCAGATCGGCGGCGCACTTCTCGATGCTCTCGACGTCGTTGTGCAGGTAGTAGACCTGACCGCCGCGCTTGAGTTCCCGCAGCACCGCCTCGCGCACCACCGCCGGTTCGTGCTGGCGGACAAAGGTTTTGATGGCGAGCCGCTTGGCGGGCGGGGTGGCGATGATGGAGAGATCCCGCATGCCGGACATCGCCATATTGAGAGTGCGTGGAATAGGAGTGGCGGTGAGGGTGAGGATATCCACATCGGCCCGCAGCGCCTTGATCTTCTCCTTCTGGCGTACCCCGAATCTGTGCTCCTCATCGACGATGAGCAGTCCCAGATCCTTGAAGGTGAGTTCGGAGCCGAGCAGCTTGTGGGTGCCGATGATGATGTCCACCTTGCCTTCAGCCAATTCCTTCATCACAGCGCTCTGCTCCTTGGCGGAGCGGAAGCGGCTCAGTACCTCGACCCGCACCGGCCAGTTGGCGAAGCGGTCGCGGAAGTTGTCGTAGTGCTGTTGCGCCAGCAGGGTGGTGGGCACCAGCACGGCAACCTGCTTGCCGCCGTGCACCGCCACAAATGCCGCCCGCATCGCCACTTCGGTCTTGCCGAAACCCACGTCGCCGCACACCAGTCGGTCCATGCTCTTGGCCTGACACATGTCCCCCAGCACCGCATTGATGGCGTTGAGCTGATCGTCGGTCTCCTCGAACGGGAAGCTTGCAGCAAATTGGCGATAGGCCTCTTTGTCGTGCTTGAAGGCAAAGCCGGCGCGAGCGGCGCGATGAGCGTAGACATCCAGCAACTCGGCTGCCACGTCGCGCACCTTCTCCGCCGCCTTGCGCCGCGCCTTGCTCCAGGCCTCGCCACCCAGCTTGTGGCTGGGCGGGTTATCAGAGCCGGTGTAGCGGCTGATAAGGTGCAAACTGGTGACCGGCACGAACAGCTTGTCGCCGCCGGCATATTCGAGGGTCAAAAACTCGGTGGGCAGACCACCGGCGTCGATGGTTTCGAGCCCCAGATAGCGGCCGACCCCATGATCCAGATGGACCACCGGCTGACCCTGGGTCAGCTCGCCCAGGTTTCTGATCACCGCATCGGAGCTTAAGTTTTTGCTCTTCTCCCGCGCCCGCTTGCTGCGCACTTTGCCGCCCAGCAGTTCGGTCTCGGTGATCAGCGCCAGTGGATCCTGACCGACCTCCTGCCACAGGAAGCCACGCTCAAGCGGTGCAACCAAGAGGCCGTGGCGATCCTGGCTTGCCATAAAGGCGTCGAGGGAGGGGAACTCTTTAGGTTGCAGCGAGATACGCGCCAGCAGATCGCCGAGCACCTCCCGTCGCCCTTCGGATTCCACCGCAAACAGGGTGCGCCCGGCAAAGCCTTGCAGGAACTGGTTAAGCGCCAGCAGAGGTTGCTCCTTGCTGTGATCGAGTTGCAGATCGGGCAGCGCGGAGATGGGCAGATCGTGCTGACCGGCATCACCGGCGGTGGCGGCCTCTTGCAGCCGCACCGCGCCATATTGGCCGAGGGAGGCAAAGAGCTGCTCCACCGGCAGATAGAGCTGGGCCGGTGGCAGCAGTGGGCGGGTGTTGTCCCAGCGTCTGTCTTCATAGCGCTGGCCGATGTCGTTCCAGAAGCGCTGGGCGGCGGGGTAGATATCCCCCACGGTGAGCAGCAGGGTCTCTTCCGGCAGATAGTCAAACAGGCTGGCGGTCTGGTTGAAGAAGAGCGGCAGATAATACTCGATGCCGGCGGGCCAGCGTCCCTTGCTCACCTCCTGATAGACGGAACCCTCGGCCCGCGACAGCTCGAACTGCTCGCGGAACTGGCCGCGAAACAGTTCGATGGCCGCCTCGTCGGTAGGGTATTCCCGGGCGGGCAGCAGGCTGACCGTCTTGACCGGTTCGCTGGAGCGCTGAGTCTCGGGATCGAATGGGCGGATGGAGTCCACTTCATCGTCGAAGAAGTCGATGCGATAGGGGCTGCTGCTGCCCATGGGGAAGAGATCGAGCAGGGAGCCGCGGGCGGCAAACTCGCCGTGCTCCAGCACCTGATCCACCGCCACGTAACCCGCCTCGGCCAGGCGGCCGCGCAACTGTTGCAGATTGAGGCGCTGGCCGGCCTTAACCATCAGGCTGTATTTGTCGAGATAGACCCGGGGGGCGCAGCGCAACATCAGGGTGGAGATGGGGACAATGAGTACCCCCTTGCTCATCTGCGGCAGCTTGTAGAGAGTCTCGAGCCGCTGGGAGATGATGTCCTGATGGGGGGAGAAGGTGTCGTAGGGCAGGGTCTCCCAATCGGGGAACAGCAATACGGGGGCGGACTGATCGGCTAGCTGCTTGTCTGCCAGCAGCTTGCCTGTCAGCAAATACTGTAGCTCCTGCTCCAGGCGCAGGGCGCTCGGGGTATCGGCGGTGATAAGCAGTACCGGCCCTTTGGCTTCATTGGTGAGACGAGCTGCAATCAGCGAGAGGCTGCTGCCGACCAGCTGGCCGAGCGTGATCTTTTGGCCCGCTTTGGCGGGCAAGGCGGGGAGTGTCATTGGCATGGTTCGATTCTTTTAACGTTGACGTTATCTATCGCTGACGTTCGCTCTGGTTAGCGCTGACGTTCTTGGGCGCGCAGCTTGAGCTGCTTCGATTGCACGTGGAGGCTGGCACGAACCAGCAGTTCACGGTCATCTTCGCGGATCCGCACATAGTCGAGCTGCACATGGGTGCCATGTTCACCGCCGTCAAGCTGTTTGACCTGGCCATAGCAGTAGATGGCGGCCGCCTCTTCCCGCAGGAAAATCTTGAGGCGCACGATCTGGTGCAGGTGCGGCGCATCCCCGTGACCATGATAGGGGTGCAGGTAGGTGAGTTGGCCAGCCCCGAAGCGCAGGGTGTGAAAGCGCTGCTCCGGATGGTCCTGCAGGGAGAGCACATAGCCCATGATCATGTCGATCTTGCGGGACTGCTGATTGACGATCTCGATCAGATCGTGCATCGACTCGTTCTGGTTGCGCAGCAGGCGAGTGGTCACCAGATCGATGGAGGTAATGGCCGAAGAGATCCGAAAGGGCTCCGGCAGCTCAGCGTCCAGCTCCTCCAGCGAGGGGAGGTGGAAGTCGGCCGGCATGGGGATCACATTGACCGGCGTGGCATGAGTGACGCTGAAGAACTGTTCCTGCATGGAGGCTATCCCTTGTTGTCATGGACGGTTTCCCTTTATTATCCGGTATCTTATTTTGTTGGCAACGTACATATCCTTGAAGACCGGACTTTTTCAGCCCCTTTCGCTGGCCATCGGCCTGCGTTATGCAGGCTCGAAGCGCAGCAATCGCTTCGTCTCATTTATCTCCCTGTTCTCTACCTTTGGCATCGCCATCGGGGTCGCCGCCCTGATGGTGGTCATTTCGGTGATGAACGGTTTCGAAGGGCAGCTCAAAGGGCGCATCCTCGGGGTGATCCCCCATGTGGTGGTGACCAATCAGGCTGGCCGTATTGATGCAGACCCGCAAGGCTTGCCGGATCTGGCCAAATTACCCCATGTGGTCGCCTCGGCCCCCATGCTCGACAGCGAAGGGATGCTGCAAAGCCCCGGCCAGCTGACCGGGGTGAGTGTGCAGGGGATCGACCCTGCAAAGTGGCCCAAGGATGACATCCTCCACAGCCAGATGCTGGGGGGGCGCCTCGATACCCTGCAGGCCGGCCACTACCGCATCGTGCTGGGGCAGGGGGTGGCACGTCGCCTCAATGTCTCCATCGGCGATCAGGTTCGCCTGATCCTGACCGAGGGGACCCGCTTCACTCCCTTTGGTCGGGTACCGGCCCAGCGCCTCTTTACCGTCTCCGGTATCTTCGGGGTCGGCGCCGATGTGGATAACCAGATTGCGCTGATCGCACTGGGAGATGCCCAGCGCTTGCTGCGTCTGCCGACAGAAACCGTCGGTGGCATTCGCCTCTGGCTCGATGATCCCTTTGCGGCTGACGAAGTGATCAAGACGCCGCTGCCGGATGGCTTGCTATGGCAGGATTGGCGCCGCGAGCGGGGCGAGCTGTTCCAGGCGGTCGCCATGGAAAAACGGATGATGGGGCTGATGCTGGTGCTGATCATCGCCGTCGCTACTTTCAACATCCTCTCCGCGCTGGTGATGGTGGTGACGGACAAGGAGGGTGAAGTGGCCATCCTGCGCACCATGGGCATGAGTGAATCGGGGATCGTCAAAATCTTCATGGTGCTTGGCGCCTCCAGCGGGGTGATTGGCGCCCTGTTTGGCGGACTGACGGGCCTGGCGCTCTCCCTGGGTCTCAACCCTCTGCTCAATGCGGTGGGGCTCAACCTCTATATGGCGGCGGGCGGCAGTGGCCTGCCGGTGATTGTCGAGCCGGCTCAGGTCATCACCATCTTGCTGGGCGCCGTGCTGCTGAGCTTCAGTGCCACCCTTTACCCGGCGGCACGCGCCGCACGGGTGAAACCGGCCGAGGCGCTGCGTTATGAGTAATGCCGTGAATAATGCATCTTCTGTTGTGACTGGTGCCCCCGTAGTTGCGGGTGCCAGCGTTGTTACCGAGGCAAGTGGAGCCCCTGTTATGAATGAAGCCGTATCCCGTGAACCTCTGCTGCGCTGCCAGGCGCTCAATCATGTCTATAAAGAGGGGGAGCTGGAGACTCAGGTGCTCAAGGGGATCGATCTCTGCGTCGCGCCCGGTGAAATGCTGGCGGTGGTGGGGAGCTCCGGCTCCGGCAAGACCACTCTGCTGCATCTGATGGGGGCGCTGGACAACCCCTCCAGCGGCGCCGTGCTGTTCAAAGGGGAGGATATCCACCATTGGGACAGCCGTACCCAAGCCCGTTTTCGCAACCGCGAGCTGGGCTTTGTCTACCAGTTCCACCACCTGCTCTCCGAGTTTAGTGCGCTGGAAAATGCGGCCATGCCGCTGCTGATCGCCGGTGAGTCGGTGGCGGTTGCCACCGAAAAGGCGACCAAAATGTTGGGTAGGGTAGGGCTCTCCCATCGCTTGAACCACCGTCCCTCCGAGCTTTCTGGTGGCGAACGTCAGCGGGTGGCGATCGCCCGGGCGCTGGTCAACGAACCGAGCTTGGTGCTGGCGGATGAGCCTACCGGCAATCTGGATCACGCCAGTGCCACGGCGGTGTACGAACTGCTGTGTGAACTGAATCGTGAACTGGGCACTGCGTTTGTGGTAGTGACTCACGACTTGAGCCTCGCGGCCAAGCTCCATCGCCGGGTGACCCTGGTGAGCGGCGTGATGGCGGAGGTTGCCTGATGTTCAAACCGCTGCCCCTCTTTCTGGGCCTGCGTTACAGCCGCTCCCGCCGTCGCAACGGGTTTATCGCCTTTATCTCTGCCTCTTCCCTGATCGGTATTGCCCTCGGGGTGATGGCGCTGATCCTGGGCCTCTCCGCCATGAACGGTTTCGAGCGGGAGCTTAAAGATCGGGTGCTCTCGGTCGTGCCGCAAGGTGAGCTGGACGCCGTCGAGCGGCCGCTGCCGGATTGGCCGCGTCTGCGCGACTACCTGCTGGCCCAGCCGGGCGTTGAGGCGGCCGCGCCGGTCATTCGCCTCAATGGCCTGCTGGAGCATGGCTCTGCCCTCAAGGGGGTGCAACTGCGCGCCGTGCTGCCCGATCTGGAAGCCAATCTGTCGGATGCCGGCAAATACATGACGGGCCGTGGTCTGCGTGAGCTGCAACCGGGTGAACGTGGGGTGATCCTTGGCAAGACCATCGCCGACAAGCTGGGGGTCAAGGTGGGGGATTCGGTCGCCCTGCTGCTGCCGCAAGGGGGTGATCAGGCGGGGATCAAGAATCCTCGGCGCGAAGCCCTGACCGTGGTGGGGCTGCTGGAGATCGGTGGTCAGCTCGACGGTCTGCTCGGCTTTATGCATCTGGCCGATGCGCAAGCGATCACCGGCATGGGCAGCGGCGTGGAGGGCTTCAGCCTGCGGGTGAGCGATGTGCTTAATGCACAAAATATTACGATCGCCGCCGCGCAGCAGTTCCCTCATCATGTTTACATCCGCAGCTGGATGAACAGCCAGGGTTATCTCTATCAGGACATCCAGATGGTGCGTACCGTCATGTATGTGGTGATGCTGATGGTGGTGGCCGTCGCCTGCTTCAACATTGTCTCCACCCTGGTGATGGCGGTGAACGAGAAGCGCAGCGAAATCGCCATCCTGAAAACCATGGGGGCGAGCCCCGGCCAGATCCGGCTCACCTTCGTCATTCAGGGGATGGTCAACGGCATGGCCGGTGCCCTGCTCGGCGCCCTGCTGGGTGGGCTGCTTTCGAGCAAGCTGACCCAGATCCTGAGCGTTGTCGAAAAGCTCATCGGCCATCGCTTCCTCAATCCGGATATCTATTTCATCGACTTTTTGCCGACTGAGTTGCATATGCAGGATCTGCTCATCGTGACGGGTGCCGCCATCCTGATGAGTCTGGTGGCGACCCTCTATCCCGCCTGGCGGGCGAGCGGTCTGGTACCGTCCCGCGAGCTGGGTCACTGATGGGTTGCATCTAATCCGCTGATAAAGACGAAGAGCCCGCCGGTGTTAAACCGGCGGGCTCTTCTGTTTTCAGGTCATGTAGACTGGCTTAGTGAGCGTTCAGCTCATCGAGCGGCAGGGAGAAGCTGGCCACAAAGGTGTCGATAAAGTAGCGCATCTCATTGCTCATCCGGGCTGCCAGCATGGCTTCAAGGCGCTTGCGAGCCGGTTCGAACTCCCGGTTGCCAGCATTAATCTCTTCGAGGCACTTGGTATAGGCGCAGAGGGTATCGGCATCCTTGACCAGCCTGACCAGCTCGCCATCTTGGGCTGCCGAATCGAGCAGCGGGCGAAAATCCTCTACCAGTTCCGGCGGCAGCATGCCAAGCAGACGCTGCTCGGCGGCCAGCTCTATCTTCTTGTACTCGCGGGCAATTTCGGGGTTGAAGTATTTGACCGGGGTGGGCAGATCGCCGGTCAGCACCTCGCTGCTATCGTGGTAGAGGGCCATCACGGCGGCGCGGTCGGCATTCACGCTGCCGCCAAACAGTCGATTTTTGATGATGCCGAGGGCATGGGCCACCATGGCCACTTGAAGGCTGTGCTCGGCAATGTTTTCCGGCTGGATGTTGCGCATCAGGGGCCAGCGGTAGATGAGTTTCATGCGGGCGAGATTGGCGAAAAAGTGGCTGGGTAACATGACGGCCTCAACAAAAGAGAATAGAAAAGGGCAGACCCTAGTCTGCCCTTTTTTTCGTTGCAGGGCAGCGTCTGCCCGCGCATTTCCCGTGTTTAGCGGATATAGCGGCCCGATTCAGCCTCCTGATTGGTCACAATCATCTGGCCGATAGGCGCCAGACTGATGAGTGCCAGCTTGAGATGCTGGATACCGAACGGGATACCGATAATGGTCACGAAGCAGGCCAGCGCGGAAGCGATGTGGCCGATGGCGAGCCAGACACCGATCAGCACGAACCAGAGGATATTGCCAATCAGCCCCAGAGTGCCGGTGCCGATATCGCTCTGGCCAGTCATGGTCTTGCGATTGACGGCCTGCTTGCCAAACGGGAAGAAGGTAAAGGTGCCGATCACGAAGCAGGCACGTCCCCAGGGGATGCCGACCAGCGAGATAAAGCAGATAAGACCGGCCAGCCACCAGGCCAGGCCCATAAAGACACCTCCCAGTACAAACCAGAGCAGATTGAACAAGAAGCGGAAAAAGGCCATGTGAGTGACTCCAGATCATCAATTTGGTTGCCACCATAACGAGGGAGGGGTAGGGACGCAATGGTTGATTGGCCCAATCGCCATTTGGCTGGACAAATTGAGTCGCCGCCCGCAACGGTGGGCTGTTTTTCGGTGAAAAATGGGCAATAAAGCGGCGTTCGGATGAAAAAAGGTGAACAAACGCAAAATTATTGCCATCGGATAGTTGAAGTCGGGCACCTCTCTCCCCATATAAAGGGCAGTTTTGCACGAATTGTGCTTGCACGCCGCTCAATGTGGGGGATGTGTGGCTCGACTCGACCAAAGTGCGCCGCTATAATGCCGCGTCATATTTTCTCATCACAAAGACATATCGTTGTCTTTATAAACAGGAAGACTCCGGGCTTTGCCCAGGGGCAATAAAGGGTCAGCACACAGTGCTGAGTTGAACGAGGTAGAAGAATGCAAGTTTCTGTAGAGACAACCCAGGGTCTGGAACGCCGTCTTACCATCACTGTACCGGCTGCTACCGTAGACGCCGCTGTGCGTAAAGAATTGAATGGCCTGGCCAAAACTCGTCGCATCGACGGTTTCCGTCCTGGCAAGGCTCCGGTTGCCATCATCAAGAAGATGTTCGGCGCCATGGCTCACGCCCGCGTTGCTGATGAAATGATGCAGAGCAACTTCATCAAAGCCATCATCGAAAACAAACTGAGCCCGGCCGGTGCCCCGACCATGGATCCGAAAGAGATCAAAGAAGGTCAGGATTTCGAGTTCACCGCCACTTTCGAAGTGTACCCGGAGTTCGAAGTTGCAGGTCTCGAGACCATCAAGGTCGAGAAGCCGGTTGCGACCGTGAAGGATGAAGATCTGGCCAACATGATCGACACCCTGCGCAAGCAGCACGCTACCTGGGCTGATGCCGATGTTGCCGCTGCCAATGGCATGCGTGTGACCATGGACTTCGTCGGTTCCATCGACGGTGAAGAGTTCGACGGCGGCAAAGCTGAAGGCTTCAACCTGGTGCTGGGCGCTGGCCGCATGATCCCGGGCTTTGAAGACGCCATCCTGGGCAAGAAAGCGGGCGACGAGTTCACCATTGAAGTGACCTTCCCGGCTGACTACCACGCTGAAAACCTGAAAGGCAAAGAAGCCAAGTTCGCTTCCAAGCTGATCAAGGTTGAAGAGCAGATCCTGCCTGAGCTGACCGAAGAGTTCGTCAAGCGTTTCGGTATCGAGAGCGGTTCTGTTGAAGAGCTGAAAGCCGAAGTGCGCAAGAACATGGAGCGCGAACTGGCTCAAGCCCTGAAAAACAGCGTGAAAGAGCAGGTTCTGAACGGTCTGGTTGAAGCCAACCAAATCGACCTGCCGAAAGCAGCTGTTGCTCAAGAGATCGATGCTCTGCGTCAGCAGGCTCTGCAGCGCTTCGGTGGTTTCCAGGGCGGTAACGCTCCCGAGCTGCCGGCTGAACTGTTCCAGGCTCAAGCCGAGCGTCGTGTACGCGTAGGCCTGCTGCTGGGAGACGTGATCCGCACCAACGAGATCAAGGCTGACGATGCCCGTGTAAACAGCATCATCGAGTCCATGGCGACTGCCTACGAAGATCCGAAGGAAGTGATCGAGTACTATCAGAAGAACGAACAGATGCTGAACGGCGTTCGTAACCTGGCAGTAGAAGATCAAGCCATCGACCTGATCCTGTCCAAAGCGCAAGTGACCGAAAAAGAAGTTGCCTTTGACGAAGTGATCAACAAGTCTGGCGCCGCTGCCTAAGAACATTTGACTTAAGGTCAAGACTGTTAAGTATAATGGCTCGTGTGATCTCCACTCGGGCCATTTTATTTTAGGGACAATGCCTTATGTACAAGAACTATAACGATATGACCGATTCTCCCAGCAATGCGCTGGTCCCCATCGTGGTCGAACAGACTGCCAAGGGTGAACGTTCCTACGATATTTACTCCCGTCTGCTGAAAGAGCGGGTGATCTTCCTGACTGGTCAGGTTGAAGATCACATGGCTAATCTGGTGGTTGCCCAGCTGCTGTTCCTCGAGTCCGAGAATCCGGACAAGGACATCTATATCTACATCAACTCGCCGGGTGGTTCGGTGACTGCGGGCATGTCCATCTACGACACCATGCAGTTCATCAAGCCGGATGTCAGCACCGTCTGCATGGGGCAGGCCTGCTCCATGGGTGCCTTCCTGCTGGCCGGTGGCGCCAAGGGCAAGCGTTTCTGCCTGCCTAATGCCCGTGTGATGATCCACCAGCCGCTGGGTGGCTTCCAGGGTCAGGCATCTGATATCCAGATCCACGCCCAGGAGATCCTGAAGATTAAAAATACCCTGAACGAGCGCCTGGCGTTCCACACCGGTCAGGACATGGCTACCATCGAGCGTGACACCGATCGTGACAACTTCATGTCCGCCGAGCAGGCCGTGGCCTATGGTCTGGTAGACGGTGTCCTGAGCCAGCGTAGCTGAGCAGGGTGTCCCGGTCTGTTGTAAACTCAACAGGCCGATCCATCCTCTATTGATAAAACGAGGTTGCTGAATGACAGAGAAACGCAAGGGTGAGGGTGATAAGCTGCTCTACTGCTCTTTTTGCGGCAAAAGCCAGCATGAAGTGCGCAAGCTGATCGCTGGCCCTTCCGTCTACATATGTGATGAGTGCGTCGAGCTGTGCAACGACATCATCCGCGAAGAGATCCGCGAGATCTCGCCCAAGCGCGATGGTAACGAGCTGCCGACCCCTCATCAGATCCGCGCTCATCTCGATGACTATGTGATCGGGCAGGAGTACGCCAAGAAGGTGTTGGCCGTTGCCGTCTACAACCACTACAAGCGTCTGCGCAACAGCGGCGAAAACAGTGGTGTGGAGCTCGGCAAATCCAACATCCTGCTGATTGGCCCGACCGGTAGCGGTAAAACCCTGCTGGCCGAGACTCTGGCTCGTCTGCTGGATGTGCCGTTCACCATGGCCGATGCGACCACCCTGACCGAAGCCGGTTATGTGGGCGAGGACGTGGAGAACATCATCCAGAAGCTGCTGCAAAAGTGCGACTACGACGTAGAGAAAGCCCAGCGTGGCATCGTCTATATCGACGAGATCGACAAGATCTCCCGCAAGTCGGACAACCCCTCCATCACCCGCGATGTCTCCGGGGAAGGGGTACAGCAGGCACTGCTCAAGCTGATCGAAGGGACCATCGCTTCCGTGCCGCCGCAAGGTGGTCGCAAGCATCCGCAGCAGGAGTTCTTGCAGGTTGATACCTCCAAGATCCTCTTCATCTGTGGCGGTGCCTTTGCCGGTCTGGACAAGGTGATCGAGCAGCGTTCCGTGAAGGGAACCGGTATCGGTTTTGGCGCCGAGGTGAAATCCAAGGATGCCAAGGCCACCCTGAGCGAGACCTTCGCCAAGGTAGAGCCGGAAGATCTGATCAAGTATGGTCTGATCCCCGAGTTCATCGGCCGTTTGCCGGTGGTCGCGACCCTGACCGAGCTGGACGAGTCAGCCCTTATCCAGATCCTGAAAGAGCCGAAAAACGCGCTGACCAAACAGTACGCTGCGTTGTTCGACCTGGAAGGGGTCGAGCTGGAGTTCCGTGACGACGCACTCAACGCCATTGCTCGCAAGGCGATGGAGCGTAAAACCGGTGCTCGTGGTCTGCGTTCCATCGTGGAAGCCGTGCTGCTGGATACCATGTATGACCTGCCTTCTCTGGAAGGGGTCAGCAAGGTGGTGATCGACGAGACCGTGATCAAAGGGGACTCCGCGCCCTTGATGATCTACGAAAATCCCGAAACCCAGGCTGCTGCATCAGAGTAAATGTCTGATTTTTAATCGAATGGAAGGGGCTTTTTGCCCCTTTCATGCTTTTTGCGGTTTCGGCGATTGAATCTCATCTCAGCGCCCCCATATACTCAGCCAAGCGCTTTGCCAACGGTATAACAAGCCGAGAGGACATATATGAACCTAGAGCGTTCAGAACGCATCGAGATTCCCGTCCTGCCTCTTCGTGACGTGGTGGTTTATCCCCACATGGTCATTCCACTCTTTGTGGGGCGGGAAAAATCCATTCGCTGTCTGGAAGCGGCCATGGAGCAGGACAAGAAAGTTCTGCTGGTGGCCCAGAAGGATGCGTCAACCGATGAGCCGACTGTGGAGGAGATCTTCACCGTCGGGACAGTGGCCAATATTCTGCAGATGCTCAAGCTGCCGGACGGCACCGTCAAGGTGCTGGTAGAGGGGGGACAGCGTGCCCGCCTGGAGCGGATGATCGACGACAAGGATTTCTTTGTCTGCGAGGCCCAATACATCCCCTCCCAAGCCATTGAGGAGAAGGATCAGGAAGTGCTGGTTCGCTCCGCCATCGGCCAGTTTGAAGGCTATATCAAGCTCAACAAGAAGATCCCGCCCGAGGTACTGACCTCGATCTCGGCGATCGACGATGCTGCGCGTCTGGCAGATACCATGGCGGCCCACATGCCGCTCAAGCTGGAAGACAAGCAGAAGGTGCTGGAGATCGTCTCGGTTTCCGAGCGCATCGAATTCCTGATGGCGATGATGGAGTCGGAAATTGACCTGCTGCAGGTCGAGAAGCGCATCCGTACTCGCGTCAAGAAGCAGATGGAAAAGAGTCAGCGCGAGTATTACCTCAACGAGCAGATGAAGGCCATCCAGAAAGAGCTGGGTGAGCTGGAAGATAGCCCGGATGAGTTTGAAGCCCTCAATCGCAAGATTGAAGAGGCTGGCATGCCGGAAGATGCCCGTGAAAAGGCCCAGGCCGAGCTTTCCAAGTTGAAGATGATGTCTCCCATGTCCGCCGAGGCTACCGTGGTGCGCAGCTATGTGGACTGGATGGTACAGGTGCCGTGGAAGGCGCGATCCAAGGTCAAGAAAGACCTTGGCAAGGCGCAAGAGGTGCTGGATGCCGATCACTATGGCCTCGAGAAGGTCAAGGATCGCATCCTCGAATATCTGGCGGTACAGGCACGGGTTAACAAGCTCAAGGGCCCTATCCTCTGTCTGGTTGGGCCTCCCGGTGTGGGCAAGACCTCGTTGGGCCAATCCATCGCCAAGGCGACAGGCCGCAAATATGTGCGGATGGCTCTGGGTGGGGTGCGTGACGAAGCGGAGATCCGCGGTCACCGCCGTACTTATATCGGTTCCATGCCCGGCAAACTCATCCAGAAGATGGCGAAAGTCGGCGTGAAGAACCCGCTGTTCCTGCTCGACGAGATCGACAAGATGAGCTCGGACATGCGCGGCGATCCCGCCTCTGCCTTGCTGGAAGTGCTGGATCCGGAGCAGAACAACAGCTTCAACGATCACTATCTGGAAGTGGATTATGACCTGTCGGACGTTATGTTCGTGGCTACCTCCAACTCCATGAACATCCCGGGCCCCTTGCTGGACCGGATGGAGGTGATCCGTCTCTCCGGTTACACCGAAGATGAGAAGCTCAACATTGCCAAGCAGCATCTGGTTGCCAAGCAGATCCAGCGCAACGGCCTGAAAGAGTCCGAGATCACCATCGAGGATTCTGCTTTGGTCGGGGTGATCCGTTACTACACCCGCGAGGCGGGGGTTCGTGGTCTGGAGCGCGAGATCTCCAAGATTTGTCGCAAAGCGGTCAAGCGCATCCTGCTGGACAAGAGCATCAAGCATGTTCAGGTCAATCAGGCCAACCTCAAGGAGTTCCTCGGGGTACAGCGTTTCGATTACGGCAAAGCCACCGACCAGAACCAGATTGGTCAGGTATGTGGTCTGGCGTGGACCGAAGTGGGGGGCGATCTGCTTACCATCGAGACCACCAACATGCCGGGCAAAGGCAAGCTCACTTATACCGGTTCTCTCGGTGAAGTGATGCAGGAGTCCATTCAGGCGGCCATGACGGTGGTGCGTACCCGTGCCGAGAAGTTGCGGATCAATGCTGACTTCTACGAGAAGCGCGATATCCACGTGCACGTACCGGAAGGGGCCACCCCCAAAGATGGTCCGAGCGCCGGTATCGCCATGTGTACTGCCCTGGTCTCCAGCTTGACCGGTAATCCGGTTCGTGCTGATGTGGCGATGACAGGGGAGATCACCTTGCGCGGCGAAGTGCTGCCCATCGGCGGTCTCAAGGAGAAGTTGCTGGCAGCCCATCGTGGCGGCATCAAGCGAGTGCTTATTCCGAAAGAGAACGAGCGTGACCTTGAGGAGATCCCGGCAAACGTCAAACAAGACCTTGAAATTTATCCGGTTCGCTGGATTGACGAGGTGCTGGAATTGGCGTTGCAGGACAATCCGCAGGGGTTTGAGCGCGTTTCTGTCGTGTAAATGTTGATGCGCCGCAAATTTGGCGCATTCGACGGGTGGTTAAGGCTTGCATGCGCCCGATAACGGAAGTAGCCTTGACCACCGATCGGGTACTCGTGATGAGTCGCAATGCGTTGTGTGGCGCGGGTTTGCGCCAGATTGTCACTTGCAACTGATCAGGAGGCTTGCTATAAAACCTCCACTTGTTGTGGCCAGGGAAATCAGCGCCGCAGCGGTGTTCGATAAAAGGGGAATATAAGAGTGAATAAATCTCAACTGATTGACAAGATTGCAGACGGTGCCGATATCTCCAAAGCTGCCGCTGGCCGTGCGTTGGATGCCTTCATTGATGCTGTTGGTGAAGCGCTGAAAGAGGGTGACCAGGTTGCTCTGGTTGGTTTCGGTACTTTCGCTGTACGCGAGCGTGCTGCCCGTTCAGGCCGTAACCCGCAGACTGGCGCGACCATCGAAATCGCTGCTGGTAAAGTTCCTGCCTTCAAAGCCGGTAAGGCCCTGAAAGACGCTGTTAACTAAGTCGGTCGCTGATATCCGTCGGCTACCGTCCTTGGTCGCAGACCAGACAAGTTAGAGAGTCTTCTCTCATACTGATTGACCAAGGCGCATCGCAATCGGTGCGCCTTTTTATTGTTTACGCCCATCGAGTTCGGGAGCATAAGTACAAACATGATGTTGGATAAACTACGCGAAGGGGCGCAGGGCAAGGTAGCCAAGGTTATCTTGGGCCTGATCATCCTCTCCTTTGCCTTGGCTGGTGTAGGTAGTTACCTGAACGGCCCGGCCCGTACCGCCCCCGCCACTGTCAACGGCACAGAAATCAGTGCAACCGCACTGGAAAATGCCTACCGTAACGAGCGCGCCCGCATGGAATCCCAGATGGGAGAGGCATTCAGCCAGCTGGCCGCGAACCCCGATTACATGAAACAGTTCCGCCGCGGTGTGCTGGATCGCCTGATCGATCAGGCGCTGCTGGACAGCAAGGCCCGTGAACTGGGTCTGCGCGTCAGCGATGAGCAGATCAAGCAAGCCATCGTGGCCATGCCGGAATTTGCCGAGAACGGCAAGTTCAACAATGACCGTTATCTGCAGCTGATCCGTCGTGCCGGCATGACTCCCGAAATGTTCCGTGACTCCCTGCGTCAGGACATGGTGCGTCAACAGTTGATGAGCGCCCTGCTGGGCACCGAATTCTCCCTCAAGGGCGAAGCGGAGCAGCTCGACAAGCTCTACAACCAGACTCGCGATCTGCGTCTGGTGCGTCTGGCTGCCGCCAACTACATGGCTGACGTTCAGGTCTCCGACAACGAGCTCGAGCAGTACTACAAGACCAATGGCGCCCGTTTCATGAACGACGAGCAGGTCAAGGTCGACTATCTGCTGCTGGACGCTGCCAACCTCGCCAAGGATATCAAGGTCACCGAGCAGGATGCCCAGGATTACTACGATCAGCACCAGGATCTGTTCCAGCGTGCCGAGCGTCGCCACGTGGCTCACATCCTGATCCCGTTTGGCAAGGATGAGAAAGCGGCCGAGCAGAAAGCAGAAGCCGTGCTGGCCAAAGCCAAGGCGGGCGATGATTTCGCTGCGCTGGCCAAGGCTGACTCTTCCGATACCTTCTCTGCCAAAAAAGGCGGCGAGCTGGACTGGTTCGAGAAAGGGGTGATGGATCCGGCCTTCGAGAAAGCCGCGTTCGCCCTGAACAAGGCTGGCGATCTCTCCGGCGTGGTGAAGAGCCCGTTCGGTTTCCACATCATCAAGCTGCTGGGGGTTGAAGCAGCCCAGACCAAGCCGTTTGCCGATGTGAAAGAAGAGACCATCACTCGTCTGCAAGCTGACAAGGCCAAGGAGAAGTTCTTCGCCGAGCAGCAGAAGATGGCTGACAACAGCTTCGAAAACCCGGACTCGCTGGATCTGACCGCTGACGCCATGGGAATGAAGGTTCAATCTTCCGATTTCTTCACCCAGGCGACTGCTCCGGCTCCGCTGAACGATCCCAAGGTACTCTCTGTTGCGTTCTCCGAACAGCTGCGCGATGACAACACAAACTCCGACGTGATCGAGCTGGCTGACGGCAAGGCGCTGGTGCTGCACATCACTGGTCACAAGCCCAAAGCGGTCAAGCCGCTGGCCGAGGTGAAAGAGCAGGTGATTGCCGCCATCAAGCATGACAAGGCTAGCGAAGTGGCCCGTGGCAAGGCCCAGGGTCTGCTGGACAAGCTGAAAGTCGGTGAGAGCATCACCGCCGATCTGACTGCACTCGGTCTGAAAGTGGAGACCCACAAAGGGGTTGCCCGTTTCGATCGCGAGCTGGATCAGAACCTGATTGCCCAGGCGTTCACGCTGCCCCATCCGATCGACGGCAAGCCGAGCGTTGCTCTGGTTGCCGAGACCAATGGTGACCGCGTTGTAGTTGCGCTGGACAAGGTCAACGTACCTGCCGCCGCATCCGGCATGGCCGCCATGCTGCAAGCTCAGCTGGGTCAGGGCAAAGCCCAAGTGGATTACAAGTCTCTGATCGACGAGTTGCGCAAAGCGGCCAAGATCGAGTACTTCACCAGTGTGGAAGCGACCGTCGAGTAATCGGCACTGCGCAACCCATTGAAAACGGCTCCGTGATGGAGCCGTTTTTTTATCTGTGGGCAAGAGGGGGGATATTCAAGCTCTGCTCTCTGCTCTCTGCTCTCTGCCCTCTGCTCTGTGGCGTGTAGTCACACCACTGCTATACGCCATCTCAGTCGTCTAAATACGGAATATAAAAAAACCGGCACGTGTGTGCCGGTTTTTCATTGCGAGCTTGCAAGGCGGGGGTTACACCACGCCCTGGGTGCGCAGGTAATCCTCGTAGGTGCCGCCGAAGTCGCGGATACCATCTTCAGTCAGCTCCAGGATGCGGGTCGCCAGAGAGGAGACGAATTCGCGGTCGTGGGAGACGAAGATCAGGGTCCCCTGGTAGAGCTCCAGCGCCATGTTCAAGGATTCGATGGATTCCATGTCCAGGTGGTTGGTCGGCTCATCCATGATCAGGATGTTGGGGCGCTGCATCATCAGCTTGCCGAACAGCATGCGACCCTGTTCACCACCGGAGAGCACCTTGACCGGCTTCTTGATGTCGTCCTGAGAGAACAGCAGACGGCCCAGTATGGAGCGTACAGCCTGCTCGTCTTCGTTCTCCTGTTTCCACTGGGCCATCCAGTCGAACACGTTGAGATCAGTGTCGAAGTCTTCGGCGTGATCCTGAGCGTAGTAACCGATCTGGGCGTTCTCGGACCACTTGATGGTGCCGGTATCCGGAGCCAGTGCGCCGACCAGGGTCTTGATCAGAGTCGATTTACCGATACCGTTGGTACCCAGAATGGCGACCTTCTCGCCCACTTCCATCATCATGTTGAGGCCCTTGAACAGGGGACCGTCGCCATAACCCTTGGATACACCTTCCACTTCCAGGATGTTGCGATAGAGCTTTTTGTCCTGCTCGAAGCGGATGAAGGGGTTCTGGCGGCTGGAGACCTTGACGTCCTCAATCTTGATCTTGTCGATCTGCTTGAGACGGGAGGTCGCCTGACGGGACTTGGAGGCGTTGGCGCTGAAACGGGAGACGAAGGATTGCAGATCGGCGATCTGGGCCTTCTTCTTGGCGTTGTCGGCCAGCAGACGCTCGCGCGCCTGGGTGGCGGCCAGCATGTAGTCGTCGTAGTTGCCCGGGTAAACGCGCAGCTCGCCGTAGTCCAGATCCGCCATGTGGGTACAGACGGAGTTCAGGAAGTGACGGTCGTGAGAGATGATGATCATGGTGCTTTCACGATCGTTGAGCACCTGCTCCAGCCAGCGAATGGTGTTGATATCCAGGTTGTTGGTCGGTTCGTCCAGCAGCAGGATATCGGGGTTGGAGAACAGCGCCTGTGCCAGCAGCACCCGCAGTTTCCAGCCCGGCGCCACTTCGCTCATCGGGCCGTTGTGCTGCTCGAGCGGAATGCCGACACCCAGCAGCAGCTCGCCTGCGCGCGCTTCGGCGGTGTAGCCGTCATACTCGGCAACCAGACCTTCCAGCTCGGCGGCCTTCATATAGTCTTCGTCGGTGGCTTCGAGGTTGGCGTAGATGGCATCGCGCTCGGCGATAGCCGCCCACAGCTCGGTGTGACCCATCATGACCACGTCCAGTACGCGCATATCTTCGTAGGCGAACTGATCCTGACGCAGCTTACCGATGCGCTCGTTGACATCCAGGCTCACATTACCGCCAGTGGGCTCCAGATCACCACCGAGGATCTTCATAAAGGTGGACTTGCCACAGCCGTTGGCGCCGATAAGGCCATAGCGGTTGCCGCCGCCAAACTTGACGTTGATGTTCTCAAACAGCGGCTTGGCGCCGAACTGCATGGTGATGTTGTTGCTGCTTAACAAGGTATGTGTCCCGATTGGTCTGTCAAATGGCGCGCATTATGGCACAGATCCCCCGAAAGTTTTAGCGAGAAGTGTGATCTTGATCGGGGCAAGCGGGGCGTGCAGCCGATTGATGGGCAATAAAAAAAGCCGGCGCGAAGCCGGCTTGGAAGGATGAACTTGATCTGTTAGTGGGAGGTGGCGCCAGAGGCACCCAGCCCAGTTTGGGAGCGAACGAACTGCGGCAGGAACTTGGCATGCTCGTCGGCGGCGTTCTGGGAGCTGTCGGTGATGGAGAAGAACCAGATCCCGATGAAGGCCAAACCCATGGAGAAGAGGGCAGGGTATTCGTAGGGGAAGATAGCCTGGGCATGGCCCAGTACTTTCACCCACACGGTCGGGCCCAGGATCATCAGGGTCACTGCGCTCACCAGCCCCAGCCAGCCACCATAGACGGCGCCACGGGTGGTCAGGCGTGACCAGAACATGGAGAGGAACAGCACCGGGAAGTTGCAGCTGGCGGCGATGGAGAAGGCCAGACCGACCATGAAGGCGATGTTCTGCTTCTCGAACAGGATCCCCAGACCAATGGCAACCACACCCAGCACCAGAGTCGTCATCTTGGAGACACGCAGTTCATCGCTCTCGTTGGCCTTGCCCTTCTTCAGCACACTGGCATAGAGGTCATGGGAGACCGCAGAGGCTCCGGCCAGGGTCAATCCGGCAACTACCGCCAGAATGGTGGCAAATGCCACGGCGGAGATGAAGCCGAGGAACAGGCTGCCACCGACCGCATTGGCCAGATGGACTGCCGCCATGTTGGTGCCGCCCAGCAGGGCGCCGGTGGCGTCCTTGAAGGCCGGGTTGGTGCTCACCAGCAAGATGGCGCCAAAGCCGATGATAAAAGTGAGGATGTAGAAGTAGCCGATAAAGCCGGTGGCGTAGAACACAGATTTACGCGCTTCCTTGGCATCGCTCACGGTGAAGAAACGCATCAGGATATGTGGCAGACCGGCGGTACCGAACATCAATGCCAGCCCGAGCGAGATGGCGGAGATGGGGTCAGCAACCAGGCCACCCGGGCTCATGATGGCGATCCCTTTCTCGTGCACCTTGACCGCTTCGCTAAACAGGGCACCGATATCGAAGTTGACCGATTTCATGACCATGATGGCCATGAAGCTGGCACCGGAGAGCAGCATCACTGCCTTGATGATCTGCACCCAGGTAGTGGCCAGCATGCCGCCAAACAGCACGTAGAGCACCATCAGGATACCGACCAGCACCACGGCCACATGGTATTGCAGGCCAAACAGCAGCTCGATCAGTTTGCCGGCACCGACCATCTGGGCGATCAGGTAGAGGGCGACCACCACCAGCGAGCCGCAGGCGGAGAGGGTACGCACTTCAGTCTGCTTCAGACGATAGGAGGCAACATCGGCGAAGGTGTATTTGCCGAGATTGCGCAGCCGTTCGGCGATCAGGAACAGAATGATGGGCCAGCCCACCAGAAAGCCGATGGAGTAGATGAGGCCGTCATAGCCGGAGGTGTAGACCAGCGCGGAGATCCCGAGGAAAGAGGCGGCGGACATATAGTCACCGGCGATGGCCAGACCGTTCTGGAAGCCGGTGATACGGCCACCGGCAGCATAGTAGTCGGAAGCCGAGCGGTTGCGCTTGGAGGCCCAGTAGGTGATGAACAGGGTAGCGGCCACAAACACCAGAAACATCACGATGGCGGCGACATTAAGGGGCTGACGCTCCACGGCGCCAGAGATTGCATCGGCCGCCAGCAGGGGAGAGGAGGCCAGTGAGGTCAACAGCAGCAACTTGCCTTTCATGATTGCACCCCTTTGAGGATCTTCTGGTTCAGTTCATCAAACTCGCCGTTGGCGCGAAACACATAGACGCCGGTCAACACGAAGGAGGAGAGGATCAATCCTACCCCGACAGGAATGCCGCGAGTAATGGTCGACCCTTCGCTCAAGGGGGTGCCGAGCCAACCGGGGGCAAAGGCGATGAGCAGAATAAACGCCAGGTAGAGTCCCAGCATCAGAGCCGAGAGGGCCCAGGCAAAACGCTGGCGCTTGGCGACCAGCTCCTGGAAGTTGGGATCTTGCTGGATCCTCAGATAGCTTTGCTGTTCCATTGCAGTTCTCCATGACATGAGTGTCAGCGGTGGATGGGGTAACCCCGACGAGCAGGTAATCTGCTCATGTAAGCAAAATGTGAATTAAATGTTATTTCTCGACAATTAGACTTTGGGATAAGTGAGCGGCGAGCCGCAGGTCAGGCGCAGGTAGATGAGCGCGGCCGTGGTGGCATCGGCAAGGGCGTCGTGGGCGGGCAGGGATGGGAGTTCAAGGTGGCTGCAGATGGCACTTAAGTGGAGGTCAATGGCCGCATCGGGATAGCGGCGATAGAGGTGGTCGTGATAGAGCTGGCTCACCTCGATCCCTCGCTGGGGCAGGGTCAATCCCCACAATTTCTGGCAGGCAAGATTGAGAATGCGCAGGTCGTAGGCGATGTGATAGCCCACCAGTTCACGCGGGCCGATAAAGTCGAGCAGCAGGTGCAGCGCGGCTTCCAGCGTCATCCCCTGTTGCAGATCCTGATGGCGCAGACCATGGATCACCACAGATTGGCCGGTCAGGCTGGCCGGTGGCTGTACTTTGATGGCGAGGGCCTCGCCGGTCAGCAGCCGGTTCCCCTGAATGCGCACCGCCCCGATGGAGACGATCTCGGCCTGCTCGGGATCGAGACTGGTGGTCTCGAAATCGAGAGCGATCCGTTCATCTTTCGGTGTGGTGGCAAAGAGCGGCGCGAACTCGCCCGTTCGGAACCCGCGGCCATACCAGTAGCGTCGAGCGCGGCTCAACATGACTATTGTCTCAGACGAAAGTGCAAGGTGAGCCACTGCTGGAACTTCTTAACCTGATGCAGCGCCTGACGCAACAGATCCCGCTCACTGTGGCTAAGCTCGCTTGTCAGCACCCGACTATTGCCCCCCTTGAGCTGGCTGCGCAGCCTCAGCCGGATAAAGAGCCGAAACGCCTCTGCCAGATTGCTGCCATAGTCGGCACTGAGCCGCTCGGCAGCCACCAGCGCATCGATGCGTCCCAGGGTCGAGGTCTCCAGAATGCCTGCCTCAATGGCCAGCATGCGGATACCGTGCACCAGCGGGAACAAGCCGCCCCGCTTCAGATCCAGCCCTTCCGGTGGCTGCTCCAGCCGGCCAAACAGGGTGAGGGGGGCATGAAAGGCCACTGCCGGTCGCACCATCTCCGCCAGCAGATCCCGCCTGTCGGCCAGCTGCTCGCGCAGCGCTCTGGCAATCGGCAGATGGAGCTGACGATCCCCTGATATGGGGTGAGCATCCGCGAGAGTAGCCAGCCAGAGCAGCTCCTCCTCACTGGCCGTGGTGCAGGCGCTGGCAATGGCGCTTTGCCACTCGCTGCCTGTTTTTACCCAGGCCGGATTGTTCACCATCACCTGCCCGGGGCACAGCGGGTAGCCGAGTCGCTCCAGCAGGGCGCTGAATTCGGCCAGATCGGCTGCCTGGGTGGGCCATGCCAGCCCTTCTGGCAGGATCAGGGCGTTGTCCTGATCGGTTTTGAGGATCTGCTCGCCGCGCCCCTCCGAGCCCAGCATCAGCAGGCAGACCTTATCCTGCACCTCGGGGGGAAGCACCAGCGCAAAGGCTTTGGCGATCAGCTGTTCGTTGATGGTGGCGATCAGTTTCATCAAAAAGGCGGTGTGGATCCCTTGGGCAAACAGCGAGCGGGTCAATTGTTGCTGTTCGCGGGCCACCGCCTCCAGCGCGGGCAGGCTGTCGGCACGTGCGATACGCAACGTCAACACGTGGGAGTGGGTAGAGAAGAGCCCCAGCACCTGAGTCAGTTGCAGGATCCCCGTCACCTCGTTGCCGCGCCACACCACCAGTCGCTTGATGCGATGGCGGGTCATCAGCAGCAGGGCATCAAACAGATAACTCTCCAGCGGCAGACCAATCAGGGGCGTGGGGGTCAGCACCGAGAGGGGCGCCGTCAGCGGCAATCCCTTGAGGGTCAGGGCGTGGAGCAAGGTCTTGCGGGTTGCCAGCGTGAGGGAGCCGTCGTGGGCCGGGTAGAGCAGGCAATCGGTTCCCTTGCTCACCATGGTTTCGGTCGCCGCCAGCAGTGACAGTTTGCTGTCGACGATAAGCGGTGCCTGCAGGTGGCCGGGTTCGATGCGGGTCAGGATAAATTCCGCCAGATTCTTCTGACCCAGCTGTTCGCGCTGCTCTTGCTGGCGCTGACGCTCGGCCAGATTGGCGGTGAAGTAGCTGGCAAACTGCGGATCCTGCTCACAGAGCGACAGAAAGGTGTGGCGAGGAATGAGCTGACAGAGGCTATCTTCCAGCGCGGTGAAGCGGTGGCGGCAGCGGCCATCAAACTGGGCGCGCACATCGAACAGGTCATCGACCCCGTAATCACCAAACTGGTGGTGAGGGGCCGACTCTTCCACCGCCCCCTTGATGATGAGATAGAGGCCGGGAGGCTCGTTCCCCTCCTGGAGCAGCAGATCCCCAGCCCGAAAATAGCAGAGCGAGAGGTGACGGGAGAGCCGCTCGCGCGCCTCCTCGCCCAGTCGGTCGAACGGTGGTCTGGCAAAATTGAACAGGGTTGACATGACAGCGTCCTCTGCTGGCTTGCGGCACTCATGCAGCTCCCAGTGTGACAAAGGGAGGGGGAGGCGACCAGCCGACTTTAGTCTCAGCTGTACCGCCTGTTCACACTCTGATAACGTGGTGGTATGACCAGTGAGTCAGTTTCAGGGATCAAGGGGAGGACAAGGGAGATGGAAAAACCAAGGATCAAGTGCGAGATCCACGACGGGATTGCCGAAGTGATGCTGACGCGGGGGGACAAACTCAATGCGCTGGACCGCGCCATGTTCAGCGCCATCGATGAGACATTGACGCAGCTCGCCCGGCACAAGGGGCTGCGGGCGGTGATCCTGCATGGCGAGGGGCGAGCCTTCTGCGCCGGGCTGGATGTGAAATCCATGCTGAGACAGCCGGTAGCGGCGCTCGATATTCTCAAGCGTGAAGCAGACGAGGCGACCAATCTGGCCCAGCGGGTTGCCTATGGCTGGCACCAGCTGCCGGTGCCGGTGATTGCGGTGACCCAGGGAGTCTGTTTTGGCGGTGGCTTGCAGATTGCGCTCGGCGCCGATTTTCGCTTCAGCACCCCCGATTGCCGCTTCTCGGTGATGGAGATCAAGTGGGGCATCATTCCCGATATGAGCGGTAGCGTCACCATGCGCAACCTGATGGGAGTGGATACCGCCATGGAGCTGGCCATGAGCGGGCGCGAGCTGGATGCCATCGAGGCCAAATCCCTCGGGCTGGTGAGTCGGGTCTGCGCCGATCCGCTGGTGGAGGCGCGGGAGTTTGCCCGCACTCTTATCACCAAGTCGCCGGATGCACTGGCGGGGATCAAGCAGCTCTACAGTCAGGCCTGGGCCCGCAGCGATGAGGCGATGCTGAAGGAAGAGACCCGCTTGCAAAAGCAGATCCTGGGGCGACCCAATCAGTGGCGGGCCACCCTTAACAGCCTGTTTCGCTGGCGCCTGCCCTTCGGGCCGCGCCGCAATCCGCTCTGAGATGAGGTGACAGGAAAAAGAAATGGCAGCCGAGGCTGCCATTTTTATCGAACGGTTATTTCGTGTCGGTTTAGGAGATCTTGCGATCCTGATCCGGCTCGAACTGATGGCCCGATTTCTCCCGCTCCAAGTTCTCTTCGGAGCGTTTGCCCACCCAGTAATCGGCGTTCTTGATGCCGAGCTTCTCCGGGTGGAATACGGGGTCAATCCCTTGTGCCTGCTGCGCTTCATAATCCTTCAGACAGGTGAAGGCGGTTTTTTGCAGCAGCAGGATGGCGATGATGTTGAGCCATGCCATCAGGCCGACCCCGATATCACCCATGCCCCACGCCAGATCTGCCGTCTTGACGGTGCCGTAGACAGTGGCAGCCATCAGCGCAATCTTCAGCAAGAAGGTGAGCCAGGGGCGATTTATCTTGCGGTTGATGTAGGCGATGTTGGTTTCGGCGATGTAGTAGTAGGCAACGATGGTGGTGAACGCGAAGAAGAACAGCGCGATGGCCACGAAAATGCTGCCAAAGCCCGGCATCATGCTCTCCATGGCGGTCTGCACATAGCCCGGGCCTGCTGCGATACCGGCAATACCCGTGTAGATGGCGGCGCCGTCCGGCCCTTGTACGTTATAGAGGCCGGTGATCAGCAGCATAAAGCCGGTGGCGGAGCAGACGAACAGGGTGTCGATATAGACGGAGAACGCCTGCACCAGACCCTGCTTCGCCGGGTGACTCACTGCCGCAGCAGAGGAGGCATGCGGCCCGGTACCCTGACCCGCTTCGTTGGAGTAGACCCCGCGTTTTACCCCCCACATGATGGCCAGACCCAGAATGGCACCGAAACCGGCATCCAGACCGAAGGCGCTCTTCCAGATCAGCAGGATCACGCCCGGCAGCTGGCCGATATTGAGGGCGATGATGACGCAAGCCACGATGATGTAGCCCAGCGCCATAAAGGGTACTACGGTACTGGCGAAGTTGGCGATGCGCTTGACGCCACCGAAGATAATAAAGCCGAGCAGCAGCGCCAGACCGGCGGCTGTGACGTTCGGATCGATATTAAAGGCGGTCTGCAGGCTTGAACCGATGGAGTTGGCCTGCACGCCCGGCAGCAGCACGCCGCAGGCGAAGACGGTCGCGATGGCGAAGGTCCAGGCGTACCACTTCATGCCAAGCCCTTTCTCGATGTAGAAGGCCGGGCCGCCGCGGTATTCACCGTTGATCTTCTCTTTGTAAACTTGACCCAGAGTGGACTCCACGAAGGCGGAGCTGGCGCCGAGGAAGGCAACCATCCACATCCAGAACAGGGCGCCCGGGCCACCGAAGGTGATGGCGGTGGCCACACCGGCGATGTTACCGGTACCCACGCGACCGGCCAGGGTCATGGCCAGCGCCTGGAAGGAGGAGACACCGGCATCGGTGCTCTTGCCATCAAACATCAGGCGCACCATCTCTTTGATATGACGCAGTTGCAAAAAACGGGTGCGCAGGGAGAAGTAAAGACCGACCCCCAGACACAGGTAGATGAGCGCAGGGCTCCAGATTACACCATTGATGGCATTGACGATTTCATTCATGTACAACAACTCCTTTGTTGTGTTTGTGGCGCTGTCTTGGCGAGATCTTGGCCTCGCTCTCTGTCACTGTTTTCGGCTCTGTTTGTTAACAATCCAGTTAACAAATGAGCGCGAGGTTGAGGGGTTAAGCAGAGCGCAAACACGCGCCATGCATGGCTTGTAACATATCGAGTTGTATCGGTGCTTCCCAGCGAAAAATGTTGCCTTGTTGCAAATTTGTGAATTGACAAGGGTGGGGGGATAATGGCATGCAGCGTTTTCTATGAGTAAAGATGAGATCCTCCTTGTTGATCTGCGCCAGACAATGTGACGGGCGTAACACAATGGAAAGCAAACATGAGGCCAACAATGAAAAATGACCCTGAGCCGTTGACGATCCGTCCCCCCGAGGCCGACGACGGGAGCGCCATCGCCCACCTGTTCACCCAATTGGGGTATCCTGCCGAAGACGCTGACGTCACGGCGCGCCTGTTGGCGCCGGATCCCGCGAGCGTTGTGCTGCTCGCATCCCTGGCCGACAAGGTGGTCGGCGTGCTGGTGTGGCACAAGCTGGCACCGCTGCATGTTGCACCAGCTTGGGGCCTGATCTCGGCGCTGGTTGTCGATGAAGGGGCAAGAGGGGCGGGAGTGGGCGCAGCCTTGCTCAAAGGAGCAGAAGCGATGGCGCGGGCCGCAGGTTGCGCCCAGCTGGAGCTATCCAGCAGTCTCAAGCGCGAGGCGGCCCACCGTTTCTATCTGGCGCAGGATTATCAGGAGCGGCCGAAACGGTTCGTCAAACTGCTGTAACCTGTTTTTTGCATCAAAAGAAGGAGTAGGCGTGCTGGGATGGTTCAAATGGCTGGGTGGTCGCCCGCAAACGTCCATGAGTGAGGATGAGTTGGCATTGTGGCGTCAGGCGCTGGCGGCTGTGCCCATCTTGCAAGGGCTCAGCGACACCGAGCAGACAACGCTTATCGGCTTGGGGCAACAGCTACTCAAGCGCAAGACCCTGACCCTGATCGGGGTCGAGCTCAGCCGCCGTCAACAGGCGGTGCTGGCGCTGCAGGCGGCGTTGCCCATTCTTCATCTCGGCCTTGACTGGTATCGCGGCTTTCACGAAATCATCATCATTCCCGAACCCGTCACCCGGCGCCAGGAGGTGCAGGATGAGTTCGGGCTGGTGAGCGAGTTTGAAGAGGAGAACGCCGGTGAATCCTGGCCGCAAGGGCCGCTGGTGCTGGCCTGGAGCGAGCTGCAGCAGGATGGTGACTGGGACGGCTTTAATCTGGTGATCCACGAGCTGGCCCACAAACTCGATATGCTGGGTGGTGAGGCGGACGGTGCGCCGCCGTTGCCGGGGCAGATGAGCAGCCAGCTGTGGCAACAGGCCTTTCAGGCTGCCTTCGATGCGCTCTGCCAACAACTCGACCGGGACGAAGTGACCGATATCGATCCCTATGCGGCCGAACATCCCGCCGAATTTTTTGCCGTCAGCTGCGAATGTTTCTTTACCGATCCGCTGCGGCTGCAGCAGGTCTATTCCGCGGTATACCGGCAACTAAGCCAGTTCTTTAGCCAGGATCCCGCGCAGCGTTTTCCCGCGACCCGCTTGCTGGCGGGAGAAGCGGACGCCGGGTCACTTACCTGATAACCGATCGGTTGAATGGTTATTCGAAATAGCAAAAAGGCACCCGAGGGTGCCTTTTTCACAATCTGAGTGGCTTGCCTATCAGGCAGCGGCTTTCAGCTGTACGGCGGCGGCTTTCTTGTGATCGCCGATCGGCATCACGGTGCGGCCGAACTGCTCGTTGATCACGGTGGCCATGGCCAGGTAGATGGCGCTGGCGCCACAGATGATGCCTTCGAAACCGGCGATGGTGCCGATCAGGGTGCTGCCGGTGAAGTCACGGGCGGCCAGCAGGAAGAACAGCACGGTCAGGGAGGCGAACACGAACTGCTTGGCGCGCGGGTAGTTGATGGTGCCAACCAGCATGAACAGGGTGAACATGCCCCACATCAGCAGATACCAGCCCATGTAGGCGTGCGGAGTGGCTTCGGCCAGACCCATGGTCGGCATGATCAGCAGGAACACCAGGCTCAGCCAGAACAGGCCGTAGGAGGTGAACGCGGTCACACCGAAGGTGTTGCCACGCTTGTACTCCATGATGCCAGCGATGATCTGGGCGATGCCGCCGTAGCACAGGCCCATGGCCAGGATCATGGCGCTGATGGGGAAGAAACCTGCGTTATGGATGTTCAGCAGGATTGTGGTCATACCGAAACCCATCAGACCCAGAGGGGCAGGGTTGGCCAATTTTTCGCTCACGTGGCGTTCTCCAAAAATAGAGGTGGGGGTTAACAAAAGACGCGCGATTTTAGGCAGGCTGCGGCGCGCCCGCAAGGGGGCAAGGGGGATAAATCGTAAAAAAACTACGTGATTATTTGCATCAGAGGCCAAATGCTCACCAAGACAGGCTGTTTGGTGAGCAAAAGGTGTCAAAATAGTTGAGGGGTTGTATTTTTATTACGCATTTGCGCAGTGCGGCGGCCTTACTGATCCAGTGTCAGGATCACTTTGGCTTCCTTGTCCTCTTCCTTGACCTGGCTGTCGAGCACGAACAGCCGCTCCGGGGCGATCCCCTGGCTGTCGACCAGAAACTCCTTGGTATTTTGCGCCCGGCGCATGGCAAGATTGCGCAGGGATTTGGCGGTGATGAGCTGCTGATCCCGCAGCAGGATCACCGCCTGGGCCCGCAGTGCTGCGTTCTCTTCATCCAGATGGAGGCGATCGGCCAGATCATCCAGATCTTCGCCAAAGCGCTCTTCATAGGCTTGGGCCAGCGCCTCTTGCAGGGCGGGGTCCTGTTCCAGCAGGTCGAGATCCGCCTGATTGCCGGTGAGCTTGGCCAGTACCCGCTCCAGCTTTTGCCGTTGCAGGATGGGGCGCTCCTCGTTGAAGTTGACCTTGCCGCGAATGTTCATGCTGAGCTTGGGTCTATCCTTGAGGGCCTGCGCCAGCTTGACCAGTTTCTCCTGCTGGGTGGGGGTGAGATCGGGATCCCCCGGCAGGAAGGGAAGTTCGTCGAGATCTTCGGTGCCATCGGCCAGCGAGGCGAGCAGGGAGAAGGGGGAGGTGATCGCCTTGCTCAGGGTGTTGCCCAGCACATCCCAGAAGATATTGCCGATGCTGAAGTCCGGTTGATCGAGATCCCCCTTCACCTTGAGGTTCATCTGTATCACCCCGTTGGCATCGCTTAGCAGGGCGATGGCCAGCCCCAGCGGCAGATCCTTGGCCTGATCGCTCTTGATCTTCTCGCCCAGTTGCAGCTTCTTGATTGTGATGTCGTTATCCCCCTCCAGCCGATTGCCCTCCAGCTTGTAGTGCAGCTTCATGGAGAGCTGCCCCTTGTCGATGGCATAACCGGCATAGGTGCCCGAATAGGGGGTGAAGGTGGTGAGCTCCAGATTGTGGAAAGCGACCGCGATGTCGAGGATTGGGTTGGCCACCAGCAAGTTGGTACCGCCGCGAATGGTCACTGGCGCATAGCGATCCACCTTGCCGTTGAAGGCGAGATCGGAGCGTTGCCCCGGAATATTGCTGATATGGCGACTCTGGCCGCCCAGCGAGGCGATATCGGCCACAAAATCCTGACTCAGGCTGCGGTCGGCAAAGCGCAGGTTGCCCTGCTCTGTGCGCAGTTGGTCAATGGTAAAACGAAAGTCGGGAGTCTTGCTGCCTGCCGCCGCTTGAGTACTTTTGGTTGCCGCCGGTTGCGGCAACAGCAGCTGTTGCAGGTTGGTGGTGCCATCTTCGTTGATCTCGATGCGGGCGAAGGGCTTGTTCAGGGCAATCTCCTTGATCCGCATCTGCTGGCTAATGCCGTCGTACGTCAGACCGGTGAGAGCCAGGGTGTTGAACTCCAGCAGCCGCTGATTGTCTGCCCGATCGACTACTTTGAGCCCGTTGACATCGAGCCCCCCCTGCAGGGTCAGCTTGCTCAGATCTCCTTGGGCGGTGGTGGCGAGATCGAGGCGGGTCTTGCTGCTCAGCAGCCCGTTTTGCACCTTAATGCGTACCAGATCGGCCAGATAGGGCTGTGCCAGTGTCAGGGGCAGCCCCTGCTGGTTGATGTCGCCGCTTAAGGTGAAAGGAGTCAGGGTCAGTTGGCCATCAAAGGCGAGGGGGCTGCTCTGGTTGAACTGGGTGGCCAGAGTCAGTTTGCTCGGTTGCTCCCCCTTGCTGCCCAGTGGCCCCAGCGCCAGCTTGAGGCCGGAGAACTGGCGCGCCTGCGGTTTGCCGCTGCTCGATTCGGTGAGGGTGAGATCGCCCTTGTCGATAAGGATCTGCTTGATCTGCCACTGCCAGGGTTTGTCTGGCGTATGTTTCTTGCCGTTACCGGCTGTCTTTGCTTGTTGTGCCGACTTGGGCGCCGCATTGTTGGCCACCTCGTTTGCGGCGTGGGCCCCTTTGGCGGGTTTGGCGGGGGCCTGTTCAATCAGCAAGCCAGCCAGATCAAGCTCCTGCTGTGGGTTGAGGGTGGCCTTGAGCAGGGGCTGTTGCAGGGTCACCTTGCCGATCTGGAGCGACTGTTTCTGGCCATCAACAGCCAATTCGCTCAGGGCCAGCTGGCCGAAGCGGGCAAATTCGTCGCCCTTGTGTTTTTTAAGCTGCCAGTTGTCCAGCGTCAGCTTGCCTTTGGACAATTGCCACAGTACCCCTTGCTTGCCCTCTTTAAGCTGGTACTCCACCTCTGTATTGGCGTGGCCCTTGGCCAGATCCAGCTTGAGATAGGGTGCCCAGAGCGGGGCGAAGGGTTTCAGCTCGACCTGCTTGAGGCTCACCTTACCCTGACCCATGCCGCTCATCACATCGAGTTTGCCGTGAGCGGCGAGGCTGCTTTTGCCGTTGATGGCGGCGCTCAGCTGATAGGCGGTCGGATGGTTTGCCTCGGTACGCAGGTTATCGAGTTTGAGGGTCACTTTCTCCAGATTGAGAGGCGGCAACCAGCCGGGTTCGCTCTCCTTGCGTTGATCCTGATAGCGCACATGCCCGTCAGTGACATTGACGCTGGCAATATCGACCAGCAGCGGGGCGCTGGCTGTTTCGGGCTCGGGGGAGGGCGCAGGGGCGAGCAGGGGCGCCAGCGCATCGGTCAGATTGAGTCGAACCTCCCCTTTTTTGTCTGTCAGCCGTTGCAGCAGCGCCACGGGGTTGGTCAGGGTGACGGCGGAAAGCACGACCCCTTTCTGCTGCCAGCTGGCTTGCAGGTTTGGGGTGATAAAGAGCTGCTCAAAACGGATGATAGGCTGCTGTTTGGCATCGAGCAGGGCAGTCGCGCCGAGGGTGAGAGAAGGGTTGCGCAGCCCTACGTCAATCTCACCCAGCGTCAGTTGCAGGCCGTAGTGCTCGGCCAGCCAGCCGGGCAGATAGCGCTGGACCAGACGGGGGGTTTGCCACAGCAGCAGGGTGATCAGGATAAGAAGCAGCAGGAAAGCGTAGGCAAGGTAGCGCAGCAAGCGGAGCTTGGGGGACGCGGGCTCGGTGGTGTTCATTTGGTGCACTCCCATTTGGTTCCCACCATGGTACAGAAAAGCTGGATAGTAATCATGGGGTTGCGTGCTGTTGTACGCCGTACTTTGTCCAAAGGCGATCCAGTTCCCCCTTTTTTTGCAGCGCTGCGAGCCACTGTTCCAGCTGGGCAGGGGTAATGGGGGCCGCAGGGTGAAGGATGGCGCGGTGCTGATACTGTTGATCCCATTTTTGCGAGATCAGCAGCTGGTCGGCGGTGTCGGGATGGGCCAGCAGATACTGGTTAAGGTAGGAAACGTTGAGAATGGCTACCTCGCCACGCCCTTTGAGCAGGGCTTGCAGGGCGCTGATGTTGTCCTTGACCAGGGTGATATTGAGCTTGCGCTGCAGGTAGAGGGGATCAGCATTGAACTGGCCGACGCCGTAGTGGTAGCCGGTCACCCCGATAAGATGATGCCGAGAGGGGTCATCGAAAAAGCGCTGATCCCGACCCGTTTTGTTCAGGGCCACATAGACCTCGCCACCACCGAGGAAGGGTGCTGTCATCTTGAATTTATCTGTGTCCCAGCCCCACTTGGTGTCTTCAAACAGCATCAGCGAGAAACGGCCCAGATCGAGCGCCTTGTAACGGTTGGCGGCCGAGGTGGGAACAAACACGAATCTTACCTCTTGCTGGATCTCGTTTAGCTTGGCGATGAGGTCCAGCGTCAGCCCTTCATAGCGGGAATCGGGGAGTTTGACCACAAAGGGGGCATAGGGGTATCCGCCAACCTTGATGAGGGGATGGCTCCAGCCAGAGAGGCTGAACAAGAGCAAAAACCAGCACCAATATCTCATGGGATCCCCAGGGCAATAGCTTGCTCCCAGATTCGGTTAATCTGCGCCAGTTTTCAAGCTGTTAAGGGAATTAACACAGCGCTGTTCGGCGGCTTCCAGCTCGGCCATCACCATCTGGATATCCTCCAGTTGCTGGCGCAGGGCGCCGCGTTTTGCCTCGATCAGCTGGATCATGGAGTGGAGCTGGGTTTTGCTCGATTTGTCGGTGTCGTACATATCGAACAGCTCGCGGATCTCGGCCAGGCTAAACCCCAGCCGTTTGCCGCGCAGGGTCAACTTGAGCCGGATCTTGTCCCGATGGCTGTAGATGCGGGTTTGCCCCTCCCGCAGCGGGGTGAGCAGCCCCTCATCCTCGTAGTAGCGGATGGTGCGCGGCGTGACATCGAACTCGTGGGCCAGCTCCGAAATGCTGTAGGTGATCTCCTTGCCGGGCAGGGAACGGGGCATGGTCATGACTCCTGTTGCTGGGCGTGTGGCTGGCAGAGGCGGGCACGCAGCCGCTCGGCATTGGCGTGCAGGGCCTGACCGACCCGCGAGCCGTTGGGGCGAGCGAGCTGCTCGCTGACCCACTGGCCGGTGGCCGCCAGTTTGTCGAGATCCACCCCGGTCGTCATGCCAAGGCCGTGCAGCAGGTAGACCACCTCTTCTGACGCCACATTGCCGGAGGCGCCCGGGGCATAGGGGCAGCCGCCAAGCCCCGCCACCGAGCAGTCGATGGTGCGAATGCCGCGCTCCAGCGCGGGTAGCAGGTTGGCCAAGCCCTGGCCGTAGGTGTCGTGAAAATGGACCGCGAGTCGACCCGCCGGGATCTCGTGCAGCACCGCATCCAGCATGGGCGCCACCGTGCCCGGGGTGCCAACGCCTATGGTGTCCCCCAGCGAAATTTCGTGGCAGCCAAGATCCAGCAACTGTTCGGCCATGGCGGCGACCCGTTTCGGGCGGGTCGGGCCATCGAACGGGCAGGCGATGACGGTGGAGAGGTAGCCACGCACCTTGATGCCGAGGCGGCGCGCCTCCTGCACCAGCGGGGCGAAGCGCACCAGCGACTCCTCCACGCTGATGCCGATATTGGCGCGGTTAAAACCGTCAGAGCAGGCGGTGAAGAGGCCAATCTCGTCGGCGCGGGCGGCAATGGCTGCCTGCAAGCCTTGCAGATTGGGCACCAGTGCGCCGTAACGGGTTGAGCCCTTGCGCGGCAGTGCCTCGAACAGCGCTGCGGAGTCCGCCATCTGCGGCACTTTTTTGGCAGAGACAAAGGCACCCACCTCGATGCGTTGCAGGCCGCTGTCGGTAAGGCGCTGGATCAGCTCCAGCCGCTGTACCAGAGAGAGGGGCGCAGCTTCATTTTGCAGGCCATCTCGCGGCCCCATCTCCACCAAACTGACCCTGTCGTCACGGACGTCCTGTGATCGGTTCATGGATGTTCCTCCTGTGAAGCAGTCTCTTCGGCAAAGCGCACCAGCACGGCCCCCTGGCTCACCTGCTCACCCTGCTTGCACTGCAGGGCTTCAATTACCCCGTCCCGCTCTGCGCGCAACTGGTGTTCCATCTTCATCGCCTCCAGCACCAGCAGGGGTTGCCCCTTGCTGACTGTTTGCCCCTGCTCGATCAGCACGGCTACCACTATGCCGTGCATGGGGGCGATGGCGCCCTGCACCTTCTCGTTTGCTTGCTCATGGTGGTGGCTGTGCTGCTGATCATCGGCCGCGAAGCGGATGCGCTGGCCCTCCAGGGTCATGATGAAGGTTGCCTCCGGGCCTGTGACCGTCTGAATTGGGATCTGTTGCCAGCAGCCACCCTGCTGCAGCCGGATATTATCGTCACCTCTCTGGTAGCAATGAGTCTCCGCTTGCCACTCAAACTGGCCGCCATGATCGTTAAGGGTCAATACCCGGTGCTCATCACCGATGCGCACCGCCGCTGCCCAGCAGCGATCCGGCCCCAGCCGAAATCCGCAGGCTTGCTGCCAGGGGGAGGTGCCCGCAGGGCGGCTCGCCAGCCAGAAGGCGGCCAGCGGCCAGGCGAGCTCAGGAATGGGCCGTGCTGTGGTGGGTATGGGCCACTGGGTATGGTGGCGCATAGCCAAGACGTCGGGCTCTTCACACAGGCGCAGCAGTAGCGGGCCGTTATGCACCAGTGGGCCGAGCTCCAGTGCCGCCAGCGCATCGGCCAGTTTGGCGAACGCCTCGGCGCGGTTCTGGCCGTGGGCGATCAGCTTGGCGATCATGGGATCGTAATAGGGGCTGACCTCATCGCCAGCGGTCACGCCGGTGTCGATGCGCACGCCAACGGGCCAGTGGAGCCAGTGGATAGGCCCGCTGGCAGGCAGAAAACCGGCCGCAACATCCTCGGCGTAGAGGCGCGCCTCCACCGCATGGCCGCGCAGCACCACTTCCTCCTGAGAGAGTGGCAGTGGCTTGCCTTCGGCCACGGCCAGCTGCCAGGCCACCAGATCCTGCCCGGTCACCGCTTCGGTGACCGGATGCTCTACCTGCAGCCGGGTGTTCATCTCCATAAAGAAGAACTCATCCTTGCAGAGCAGGAACTCGATGGTGCCAGCCCCCTGATAATGGATGGCCTTGGCTGCGGCCACGGCTGCCTCCCCCATGGCGCGGCGCAGAGCCGGAGGGATGTCGGGGGCGGGTGCCTCTTCGATCACCTTCTGATGGCGTCGCTGCAAGGAGCAGTCCCTGTCCCCCAGATAGATGGCGTTGCCGAGGCTATCGGCAAAGACCTGTACTTCCACGTGGCGAGCCAGGGGCAGATAGCGCTCGAGCAGTACCAGATCGTCACCAAAGGCAGCCTTGGCTTCCCGTTTGACTGCCGCCAGCGACTCGTCAAAGTCGGCCAGCTGATCGACCCGGCGCATCCCCTTGCCACCGCCGCCACTGGCGGCCTTGATAAGTAGCGGGAAGCCAATCTGGCTCGCCTGATCGCGCAAGAAGTCCGGCCGCTGATCCGTGCCGTGATAGCCGGGCAGCACAGGTACGCCGGCAGCCTGCATCAGCGCCTTGGCGCCTGATTTGTCGCCCATGGCGAGAATGGCGGCGCCGCTTGGGCCGACAAAGCGCAGGCCGCGCTGTTCGCAGGCGGTGGCAAAATCGCTGTTTTCCGACAGAAAGCCGTAACCGGGATGGATGGCATCGGCACGCGCCTCTTTGGCAATCTTCAGCACCTTGCTGGTGTCGAGATAGCTCTCTCTGGCCGGTGCGGGCCCTAGATGCCAGGCCTCATCGGCCAGACGGGTGTGCATGGCATGGGCGTCGGCATCGGAGTAGAGGGCGATGGTGTGGATGCCGAGGCGTTTCGCCGTCTTGATGATACGCACGGCGATTTCGCCGCGATTGGCGATCAGCAGGCGCTTAATTTGAGTGTGATGGGTCATTTGGGCTCCCTGCTGCTCAAGGCGCACAAGTACGAAGCGTGTTGAGCCACACGACAGTGATATTCACCACAGTTGGCGATCAGCAGACGTTTAATCGGGGTGTGATAGTTCATGTCTCATCCTTGAAACGGGGACGCCAGGCGGGAGGACGTTTGTCGAAGAAGGCTTGCATCCCCTCCTGGGCTTCGAGCCCCACCCGAACCCGGGCGATGGTCTCGACGGTTTTTTCTTCGTGCAGGCGGGAAGGATGGGCTTCTATCGCCGCCAGCAGCCGTTTGGTCTCTTTCATTGCCTCTGGCCCGTTGCGGCACAGACGAAGGGCCTGTGCCCGTCCCTCCGCCAGCAGTTGATCCGGCTTGCAGAGTTGATGTGCCACATTGAGCCGACAGGCGGTGATGGCATCGAACGGCTCGGCACTGAGCATGTAGCGGCGCGCCTGACGCATTCCCATGGTGCGCACCACGTAGGGGCTGATCACCGCAGCCACCAGACCCAGGCTCACCTCGGAGAGGCAGAAGCGGGCATCATCGCTGGCCAGCACCAGATCGCAGGCGCAGATGAGCCCCAGCGCCCCGCCATAGGCGGCCCCTTGTACCAGTGCCACCGTGGGGAAGGGGAGCTCGTCGAGGGTCTGCATCAGCCGCGCCAATACCCGGGCGTCTTCGCGATTGTGCTCGAAATCGGCGTGGGCCAGATTGCGCATCCAGTTGAGATCGGCGCCCGCGCAAAAGTGTTTGCCCTCTGCCCGCAGCAGCAGGGCGTGGGGGCGCTCGGCAAGATCATGACCATGGAGATGGGCCAGATCATCGAGGCAGTCGAGCAGCCCCAGCATCAGGTCGGCATCAAAGGCGTTGTGGCGGGCCGGACGCGACAGCACCAGCTCGGCCAGTGGGCCGTGCCGCTCCAGCCGAAACGGGTTCTGGGAGGAAGTAAGCGGATCTGACATCGTTTTGCTCCTTACATCCGAAAGATGCCGTACTGCTCGGGTTCAATACGCGCACCCTGACAAGCGGCGAGCGCCAGCGCCAGCACGGTGCGGCTCTGGGCCGGGTCGATGACGCCGTCATCCCACAGGCGAGCGCTGGCGTAGTAGGGGTGACCCTGCCGCTCATACTGCTCGATCACCGGTGCGCGGATGGCGGCCGCCTCCTGCTCACTCAAATCTTTGCCCTCGGCAGTCAGCTTGTCCCGACGCACCTGCACCAGCACTCCGGCAGCTTGTTCGCCTCCCATGACCGAGATGCGGCTGTTGGGCCAGCTAAAGAGAAAATCGGGTTCATAGGCGCGGCCACACATGCCGTAGTTGCCGGCACCAAAGCTGCCGCCGACGATCAGGGTGATCTTTGGCACCCGGCTGCAGGCCACTGCGGTCACCAGCTTGGCGCCGTGCTTGGCGATCCCCTCCTTTTCTGCACTACTCCCCACCATAAAGCCGGTGATGTTCTGCAAAAAGAGCAGCGGGATGGCACGCCGGTTACAGAGCTGGATAAAGTGGGCCCCCTTCTGGGCACTGTCGCTGTGCAGCACGCCGTTGTTGGCGAGGATCCCCACTTCCATGCCGCAAATACGGGCAAAGCCGGTCACCAGAGTGGTGCCGAACAGCGCCTTGAATTCGTCAAAGTCAGAACCATCCACCAGTCGTGCAATCAGTTCGCGGGCATCGTAAGGGCGTTTGAGGCTGGTGCCCACCAGACCGTAGAGCTCCTCGATCGGGTAGCAGGGGGGTTCGTAGCCGGGGCTGCTCTCTATCGGCTCGTTACCCAGATGAGTAACCAGCGTGCGGGCGATGGCCAGCGCATGGGCATCGTCACGGGCCATATGATCAGCAACGCCCGAGTGGGCGCAGTGTACTTCGGCGCCGCCCAGGGCCTCGGCGCTGATCTCCTCGCCGGTGGCGGCCTTGACCAGCGGTGGGCCCGCCAGAAAGATGGTGGCTTGCTCCCTGACCATGATGGATTCATCAGCCATGGCGGGCACGTAGGCGCCGCCAGCTGTGCAGAGCCCCATCACCACTGCCAGCTGGGGAATGTTCTGGGCCGACATGCGGGCCTGGTTGTAGAAGATGCGGCCAAAGTGATCCCGGTCGGGGAACACCTCATCCTGCATCGGCAGAAAGGCGCCGCCGGAATCCACCAGATAGAGGCAGGGGAGGCGCAGCCGCTCGGCGATGGCCTGGGCGCGCAGGTGCTTTTTCACCGTGAGCGGGTAGTAGGTGCCGCCCTTCACGGTGGCGTCGTTCACCACCAGCATGCAGAGCCGGCCCGAAACCCGGCCGATGCCGGTGATGATGCCGGCGGCGGGCACCGGCTCGTCATAGACCTGCCAGCCAGCCAGCGCCGACAGTTCGAGAAACGGGGAGCCCGGGTCCAGCAGCTGATTGATGCGCTCGCGGGGCAGCAGCTTGCCACGGGCCTGATGGCGGGCGTTGTTGGCCGCGCCGCCCCCTTGCGCGATCTCGGCAATGCGGATATGGAGATCGTCGACCAGCCCCTGCATGGCGGTCCGATTAGCCGCATATTCCGGGCTCGCCGTGTCAAGGTGGGAGTGGATACGACTCATGCATTTTCTCCCATCAGCTCGCGGCCGATGAGCCAGCGGCGGATCTCCGAGGTACCGGCGCCGATCTCGTAGAGTTTGGCGTCCCGCAGTAGGCGGCCAGTGGGGTATTCGTTGATGTAACCGTTGCCGCCGAGCAGCTGGATAGCGTCGAGGGCCATCTGGGTGGCGTTTTCGGCGGCAAACAGGATGGCTGCGGCGCAATCTTTACGGCTGGTGCGACCCTGATCGCAGGCGCTCGCCACCGAGTAGACCAGCGCCCGGCTGCTGGCTTGGCGGGTATACATGTCAGCGAGCTTGCCCTGCACCAGCTGGAACTCGCCGATGGCTTGACCAAACTGCTTGCGCTCACGCACATAGGGCAGCACTACATCCATACAGGCCTGCATGATGCCAAGGGGGCCCGCAGCCAGCACCACCCGCTCGTAATCGAGCCCGCTCATCAGCACCTTGACCCCGCCGTGCAGGGTGCCTAGCAGGTTTTCCTGCGGCACTCGGCAGTTGTCGAACACCAGCTCGCAAGTGCTGGAGCCGCGCATCCCCAACTTGTCGAGCTTCTGGGCGGTAGAAAAACCGGGAGTGCCCGTCTCGACGATAAAAGCGGAAATCCCTTTGGGGCCCGCACTGGCATCCGTCTTGGCATAAATGACGAAGGTGTCGGCATCCGGACCGTTGGTGATCCACATCTTGTTGCCGTTCAGCACGAAGTGATCGCCCTCGCGCTCCGCGGTGAGGCGCATGCTGACCACATCGGAGCCGGCACTCGGCTCGCTCATGGCCAGCGCCCCCACATGCTCGCCACTCACCAGTGGTGGCAGGTAGCGCGCTTTCTGTTCCGCCGTGCCGTGGCGGTGGATCTGGTTGATGCAGAGATTGGAGTGGGCGCCATAGGAGAGGCCGACCGAGGCGCTGGCGCGGCTTACCTGTTCCATCACCAGCACGTGGGCCAGATAGCCGAGGTTCACCCCATCATACTCCTCCGCTACCGTGATGCCGTGCAGCCCCAGTTCACCCATCCGGGGCCAGAGATCACGGGGAAAGGCGTTGCTTTGATCGATCTCGCTGGCGCGCGGGGCGATCACTTTCTGGCAGAAGGCCGCAACTTGTTCGGTCAGGGCATTCAGGGTCTCATCCATCTGCATCCATGCTCTCCTTGCGGATATGACAGTCGGGTAGGAAGGTTGGTTCGACCGGCTGACTCGGCGTTACGGCTGGCAGTGGTCGGTCCATTTTGTACTTCACTTCTGCCACAAGTTTACGTTAGCGTAAACGTAAATCAATTGTTAATCTGTTGTGTGTTGATAAAGCGGTGGTAGTGAAAGAGTCATCAGCTGCCACGACAACAGCGCCATAGTGGCAGATCCGACAGACGCAGCGTGTGGGCGCCGCGTTATAAAGCACTAACTCAGGAAAAGAAGCGCGGGGCAACAAGGGAGCGAACGACAAGATGGATTTTACCCTGACCGATGATCAACAGGCGTATGTGGAGGCGGCCGCCGCCTTTGCCGATGAGGCGCTCAAACCCCATGCCGCGCGCTGGGACAAGGAGCATGAGTTTCCGATCCCGACCATCAAGCAGGCGGCCGGGCTAGGTTTTTGTGGCCTCTATACCCCGGAGCAGTTTGGCGGATTGGGGCTACCTCGCCTCGATGCGAGCCTCATCTTCGAGCGCCTCGCCATGGGGTGTACCTCGACCACGGCGTATCTGACCATTCACAACATGGTGAGCTGGATGCTGGGCAGCTGGTTGCCCACCGAGGTTGCCAAAGAGTGGGTGCCCAAACTGGCCAGCGGCGAATTGCTGGGCTCCTATTGCCTCACCGAGCCGGGGGCGGGCTCCGATGCGGCGGCACTCAAGACCCGGGCGGTGCGCGAGGGTGACAGCTACCTCATCGAGGGGACCAAGGTCTTTATCTCGGGAGCAGGCAGCAGCGATGTGCTGGTGGTGATGGCCCGTACCGGTGGTGAAGGGGCGAAGGGGATCTCTGCCTTTATGGTGCCGGCTAATGCCCCCGGCGTGAGCTATGGCAAGGCAGAAGAGAAGATGGGCTGGAACAGCCAGCCGACCCGGGAGGTTGTTTTCAACGGGGTGCGCATTCCTGCCTGTTATCGGTTGGGCGAAGAGGGGGAAGGATTCAAGTTCGCCATGCAGGCCCTCGATGGTGGGCGCATCAATATTGCCACCTGTTCGGTGGGCACCGCCCAGCAGGCGCTGGACGATGCGCTGGCTTATGTGCAGCAGCGCCAGCAATTTGGTCACCCGATCAGCGAATTCCAGAGCGTGCAGTTTCGCCTGGCCGATATGGCGACCGAGCTGGCTGCCGCCCGCCTGCTTGTACGTCAGGCCGCCGACAAGCTGGATCGCGGGGCACCCGACAAGAGTGCCTGGTGTGCCATGGCCAAACGTTATGCTACCGATGTGGGTTATCGAATTTGTGATGAGGCTCTGCAACTCTTTGGCGGCTATGGTTATATCCGCGAGTATCCGCTCGAGCGCTATCTGCGCGATACCCGGGTACACCGCATTCTGGAGGGCACCAACGAGGTGATGCGACTCATCATCGCGCGCCGCCTGCTGGCCGATCCCGGTTTGTCGCTGGGCTAACCGGTGGTCGCATCAAGGGTGTGTTGCCTGCCACCCGATTTGCACCATGCCGGTTTCGGCTTTGTGAGCCAGCCACAGGTTGGTGTCATTCAAGCCTGTCATCATGGCGGCAGCTTCATCGACAAGGACAATGTTATGACAAGGATCAGACTCGAATATCATGGCCACGTGGCCTATATCACCCTCGACCATCCCCCTGCCAACACCTGGACCCTCGCCAGCCTGCAGGCCTTTTTGCAGATGATGGTGGAGCTCGACAGTCGTCCCGATGTGGTGGCGCTGGTGATCCGTGGTGCGGGCGACAAATTTTTCTGCGCTGGTGCCGACCTCAATATGTTTGTCGAGGGGAATATCGAGCTGGCCCGCGAAGTAGCCGAGGCCTTTGGCAAGGCCTTCGAGGCGCTGGCCCGTTTTCACGGCGTCAGTATCGCCGCCATCAATGGTTATGCCATGGGCGGTGGCCTGGAAGTGGCGCTGGCTTGTGATATCCGCATCGCCGAGCAGCAGGCGTTGCTGGGACTGCCGGAAGCCTCGGTGGGCTTGCTTCCCTGTGCCGGTGGCACCCAGCGTCTGACCGAGCTGGTGGGGCCGGGCTGGGCCAAGCGGATGATCCTCTGCGGTGAGAAGGTGAGTGCCTCGCTGGCCTACGAGATGGGGCTGGTGGAGGAGGTGGTGAAAACCGGTCAGGCGTGGGAGGCGGCGCACCAGATGGCCCATCTGGTGGAGCGCCAGAGCCCGAGCGCCCTGCGCGCCTGCAAAACCCTGATCAATCAGGGCCGCAGTGGCCCGCGGGATGCCGCCTTGCCCCTTGAGCGGTCGCTGTTTCTCGATCTCTTTAGCGATGCCAATCAGCGTGAAGGGGTGGCCGCCTTCCTGGAGAAACGCTTACCGCGCTGGCAATATGGCCCAACAGAATAAATCCATACGGAGCCGTTTATGAGTGAGCCGGTCAAGGTTAGCTGTTATCCCACCGAAGATGGCCATCAGATCGGGGTGTTGACCCTTGATAGCCCTGCGTCTCTCAACGCATTGAGCCTGCCGATGATCCAGATCCTGCAACAGACGCTGACCCGTTGGGAGCAGGATCCCGCCATCGCTTGCGTGCTGCTGCTGGGGGCTGGCGAGAAGGCGTTCTGTGCCGGTGGTGATATTCGCTCCTTCTATTACCGCAAGCAGGAGGCGAGCGGATCGGAACTGTTCGAATATGCCCGCGACTTTTTCGAGCAGGAATACCGGCTCGACCACCACATCCACTCTTACCGCAAGCCCCTTATTTGCGTGGCGGACGGTATTTGTATGGGGGGCGGCATTGGCCTGTTTGCCGGAGCCGATTTTCGGGTTGTCACTGAAAGAAGCCTGTTCGCCATGCCGGAGGTGACTATAGGACTCTACCCCGACGTGGGGGCAAGCTGGTTTTTAAGCCGGATGCCGGGGCGGTTGGGGCTCTGGCTCGGTCTGACTGGCGCCCGCTTTAATGGCGCAGATGCCCTTGGGGTGGGGTTGGCGGATCACGCCATCGCCAGTGGCGAGCGCAGTGCGCTGTTGTCACGCCTCGCCGTACTCGACTGGGCTGCTAGTGGTGATCCCCGTGAGCAGATCGATCAGTTGTTCAGGGGGTTGCACCGTGAGGTGGTGGCCCGCTTGCCTGCGCCTGTGCTGCTACCCCATCAACAGAGGATCGATACCCTGCTGGCGGGGCGCACGTTGCAAGGGGTATTGGCGCGGTTGTTCGAGGCTCAGTTCGATGAACAGGAGACGGTACTCCGGCAGGCGCAGCAGCTCTGCCGCACCGGCAGCCCCATCAGCCGCGCCATTTTGTGGCGTCAATATTGGCAGGCTCGCCGCTACTCCCTGGCCGAGGTATTTGCCGAGGAGCTGACCCTCTCGGTCAACTGCGTACTCAAGGGGGATTTTGTGGAAGGGGTGCGGGCACTGCTGATCGACAAGGATAAAAATCCCCGCTGGCAACAGTTGCCATCGGAGGGGGAGTGGCTGGACGAGTTCTATCGCTGGCCGCAGGGGAGCAATCCGTTGGCCTGCAAGGAATAACATCTTGGCAACCGGCGCACGCCGCCATCAGCAACGCAAGGAGCAAGCGGGATGACAAGGATAGGATTTATCGGGCTCGGCAACATGGGGGGGCCCATGGCGGCCAATCTGGCCAGGGCCGGGCACACGGTGCAGGTGTTTGATCTGGTTGCCCAAAACATTGAGCGCGCTATCGCCGCTGGCTGCATAGCCGCGGGGGATGCCCGTGAGGCGGTGACCGGCTGCGAGGTGGTGATTAGCATGTTGCCTGCGGGGGAACATGTGCGCGATCTTTGGCTGGGCGAGAGCGCCGGTGAGCGAGGCGGGCAGGATCTGCTGGCGGCCCTGCCGGTTGGTGCACTGGTGATCGACTGCTCCACTATCGATGTCGACTCTGCCCGTCAGGTCGGGGAGGCGGCCCGCGCACGCGGTTTGCGCTTTATCGATGCCCCTGTCTCGGGCGGTGTCGCCGGTGCGGCCGCCGGGACGCTCACCTTTATCGTTGGCGGCGACGCGGCAGATTTCGAGGCGGCAAAACCCTTGCTCGTCTGCATGGGGCAGAACCTGTTTCACGCCGGGGCGCTGGGTGCCGGGCAGATCGCCAAGATGTGCAATAACATGCTGCTTGCGATCCATATGGCGGGTACTGCCGAAGCGCTGGCCCTCGGGGTGAAGGAGGGGCTGGATCCCGCCGTGCTCTCCACCATCATGGGCAAGAGCTCCGGCAACAACTGGAGTCTGGAGCGCTACAACCCCTGGCCCGGAGTGATGGAGAATGTCCCTGCCGCCCGCAACTATCAGGGGGGCTTTATGACCCGTTTGATGGTGAAAGATTTGGGATTGGCCATGGCGCTGGCCGAGCATGGCCACAGCGCTGTGCCGATGGGGGCGCTCGCCCGTAACCTGTTCAACCTGCATGCCGCTCAGGGGCAGGGGAGCCGCGATTTCTCCAGCATCGTCGAACTCTATCTGGATAAACAGGATCCCGCCTGACGGGCCACCTCTCTTCACGGCATCTCTCTTCGACCAGCTACAAGGAGCATTGATGGATATCAAAGATAAGGTCATCGTTATTACCGGTGCCGGACGTGGCTTGGGACGTGCCATTGCGCTGGCCCTGGGCGCACAGGGGGCGACGCTGGCGCTGCTCGACATCAATCGCGCCGATCTGGAGGCGACCGCAGCCCTGGTGAGCAGTCAGAATGATCAGTGCGATCAAGATAGCCAGTGCGAGCTGTTTGTCTGCAATGTGGCGAGCGAAGCCGAGGTTGAGTCGGTTTTTGCTGGCATCAAGGAGCGTTTTGGCGTGCTGCACGGTCTTATCAACTGCGCCGGCATTCTGCGCGATGGCATGCTGATCAAGGTGAAAGAGGGTGAGCTGGTGGAGAAGATGACGCTGGCCCAGTGGCAGAGCGTGATTGACGTCAACCTCACAGGTACCTTCCTCTGCGGTCGCGAGGGGGCGGCGCTGATGGCCCAAGGGGGGCTGGGGGGCGTCATCATCAACATCTCCTCTATCGCCCGCGCCGGCAATATTGGCCAGAGCAACTATGCCGCCAGCAAGGCGGGGGTCGCCTCGCTGGTGGTGAGCTGGGCGCGGGAGCTGGCGCGCCATGGCATTCGGGTGATGGGGATTGCCCCCGGGGTGTTTGCCACCGACATGACGGCGGCGATGAAGCCGGAGGCGATGGCGCGGATGCAGCAGGCCATTCCGGTCGGCACCCTTGGCGAGGCGCAACAGCTGGCCGAGACGGTGAGCTTTATTTTTGCCAACGACTATCTGTCGGGAAGGATGATAGAACTGGATGGCGGTTTGCGTTTATAGGGATTTACATAATGGGCCCCGGTGTTTCCACCGGGGCTTTTTTATGCAGATTATTTATACAGAGAGTGCCTGAATGGCGATGCATAGGAACCATGCGAGTCATGTTGTGTTGGCAGAAAAATGAGAAATATCAATGGGTCTTGGTTAATTTGAGCCAGCTCACAGGCCATATGGGTCAGTGCTGTAAAATTGCGCGCGGTCAAGGCGGTGCATGATTGACGGGACGAGGGATTGCGGTCGGAATAGTCATGCAATATAGTTGCCGCCTTTTTCACGGGGTCAGGATTCCCAGCCCCTCCCATATTGCGCGCAGTATGAATACGGACGCTCTGCCGCCGCCTAAATAAACAGGATTGAAATGGACAAGAAACTAGGGCTGGGCGCCCTCATTTCGCTGGTGATCGGCTCCATGGTCGGCGCCGGGGTCTTCAGTCTGCCACAAAACATTGCTGCGCATGCCAGTGCCGGGGCGGTCGCCCTGGGTTGGGCCATCACCGGTCTTGGCATGATCTGTCTCGCGCTGGTCTATCAGAACCTCTCCATGCGCCGCCCCGATCTCGATGGCGGTATCTTCAGCTATGCCAAGGCCGGTTTCGGCGATTTCATCGGTTTCAACGCCGCCTGGGGTTACTGGCTCTGCCAACTGCTGGCCAACGTCTCTTACGCCATCGTAGTGTTCAGCGCCCTGAGCTACTTCTTCGATACGCCTGACAACGTCATCTTCGGTGACGGCAATACGCCGGTGGCCATCACTCTGGCCTCCATCCTGATCTGGTCGGTGCATGCGCTGGTGCTGCGCGGGGTGCAGGTCGCTGCGCTGGTGAATATCGTCACCACCATCGCCAAGATGGTGCCGCTCATCGTCTTCTGTGTCGCGATCCTGCTGGCCTTCAACATGGATACCTTCACTCTGGATATCTGGGGCCAGAACAACATGGAGCTGGGCTCCGTGATGGATCAGGTCAAGTCCACCATGAAGGTGACCCTTTGGGTCTTTATCGGGATTGAAGGGGCCGTGGTGGTCTCTGCCCGTGCCCGTCATCGCAAGGATGTGGGCCGTGCCACAGTGCTGGCGCTGCTCGGCGCCCTGACGCTTTACGTGATGGTGACACTGTTCTCGCTGGGTGTCATGAGCCAGCCGCAACTGGCGGCGCTCAAGAACCCTTCTACCGCCATGATCCTTGAAGCCGTAGTCGGCCCCTGGGGGGCCTGGCTTATCAACATCGGTCTGGTGGTGTCGGTGATGGGAGCTCTGCTCAGCTGGACCGTGCTGGCCGCTGAAGTGCCCTATATCGCGGGCAAGACCGGTGTGTTCCCGGGCTGGTTTGCCAAGGAGAACAAGAACGGCTCGCCGCAGGTGTCCCTCTGGTGCTCTACCTGTCTGGTGCAGATCTTCCTGATCATCATCTACTTCCAGAGCAGCACCTATCTGGCGCTGGTCAACATCGCCACCTCGGCGGCGCTGGTGCCGTATGTCTTCTCTGGCGCTTATGGTCTGAAGCTGGCATTGAAAGGGGAGACCTATCAGGGTCAACCCCATCAGCGAAAGCGTGACCTGCTGCTGGCCCTGGTGGCGACGGTTTACGGCTGCTGGCTGGTCTACGCAGCCGGTGTGGAGTACCTGTTGCTGGTGGCGCTGCTCTACAGCCCGGGCATCTTCATCTACTGGAAGGCGCGTCAGCATCACGGTCTGCGCGGCCTTAACCGATTGGAGCAGGGGATGACGGCGGCCCTGCTCGGCTGCGCCGTGCTGGCCTTCTACAAGGTGATGGACGGTACCATTCCACTGCACTAACCGGCACAATGAAGAGATGGCCCTCGCGCCATCTCTTTTTTTTCATGCAGATATCCACTGTTGCCCGGCCGTGTTGGCCAGTTTTTGTTTAACACAGGAATTTTTATGCTGTTTATGGGTTACCTCCTGCTGGGCGCCTTTGCCGGTATGCTGGCGGGACTGTTCGGGATCGGCGGCGGTCTTATCATTGTCCCCGTGCTGGTCATGACCTTTCGCGCCCAGGGCATCGACCCTGAAATCATTACCCATCTGGCCCTCGGCACCTCGTTACCCACCATGATCTTTACCGGATTCAGCTCGCTGCGGGCCCACCGGGAGGCGGGCGCCGTCGACTGGGTGATGATCCGCAGATTGGGGGCGGGCATGCTGGTTGGTGCCTGGCTCGGTGGTATGACGGCCAATCTGCTCAGTACCAGCACCCTCAATATCATTATCGGCTGCTTCGCCTGGACTATGGCGCTGCAGATGGGGCTTAACCTCAAGCCCAAGGCGGAAAGACACCTGCCAGGAGCGTTCGGCACCGGCATTGCTGGCACAGTGATAGGCTGGATGTCCGCGCTGTTTGGCATTGGCGGTGGCTCGCTCACCGTCCCTTACCTGAGCTGGAACTCGGTGCCGATGCGCAATGCGGTAGCGGCCTCTGCAGCCTGCAGCATGCCCATCGCGCTGGCGGGGAGCCTCAGCTACCTCTATGCGGGTTGGGATCATGCCGATCTGCCCGAGTGGAGTGTGGGCTACATCTATCTGCCCGCCCTGCTGGGCATTGTGCTGACCAGTACCCAGTTTGCCCGCCTTGGTGCCAAGCTGGCACACCGATTGTCACCAAGACGCCTCAAGCAGGCATTTGCTCTGCTGATGCTGCTGGTGGGGGCGAAATTTATGCTGTTTAGCTGAACCCTTGGCCAGTTTGTTGAAAAATAAGGCAAACGATCTGTTGGAGGGTAGAAAGCCGTTGCATTGAACGCCCAGTTTGCCTATTCTCCTCGCCGGTGGTCCTATTGGTCCTCTCGCATTGATAACCCGTCGACCTGGTCAGGACCGGAAGGTAGCAGCCAAGGCGGGGGACTCGAGTGCCGGGATGTGGCTGGTAGGGCCACCACTTGTTTCTGCCATTCCCGTTTAAGATCAGTAACTTAGCTTGTTGAAGGCAAGCTGTTTGTGTATCACTGTCACACAAACTGGCACACAATCCTCATAGGAGGTGCCATGTACTTACTGAATAGAAACGGAATTTACTACTACCAACGAGTGACCATGTGCAATGGTCGTCGTCAGACCTTCCGTAAATCCCTCAAAACAAGAGACAAGGCACAAGCCCAGCTCTTGGCACTACAAATTCACTTCAATCATTCCAGCCCTGATGTGCAGCAAGCTGTATGCATCTCCGATGCTGCTTGCCGTGATGTCATGTCTAAACCCGTAGGGTTTGAAGCTGAAGCCTTAACGACACAACATCCCCCGCTAAACGGGCACGTTCACACCCCTACAAGCACCAGCAGCGAAGCTGTATGCCCCTCTGGGGTCGAGCCCCCCGCTGTACCTTCCGAAAACACATCACCAGACCAAGAAGAAAAGCTTTCCGGTCACGTCGAGTCATACATTGCTGAAAAGCAATTGTCATGGGCTCCTAAAGAGACCAAGAACCAACAAAACTACATCAACACTTTTATTGAACACGTTGGCGATAAGTGTCTGTCTGAGTACACAAAGGCCGATGCTGTATCGTTCAAAACTTGGCTGTTGGGTTCTGGCAAGTCACCGACCACGATCAATAAATATATTCAGAAACTGAGTTTGTTGTTTAGTTGGCTATCAGATCACACTGAGCAAACAACGGACATATTCAAGGGGCTGAAGCTCAAGCGGGTCAAAGAGGTCAATGTTAGAACTGGCTACACAGATCCAGAGTTGAAACTGTTCGATTCATGGGCCAAGGAGCAAGAGCCATGGCGCATGTTCATCGCTATGATAGGGCGATACCATGGATTGCGTTCTAATGAAGCCTGCCAGCTCTACAGCGATGATATAGAGCAAGTTAATGCTGTCTGGTGCTTCAACATCAGAGCTACACGTGATGATCAGAGCCTCAAGACAGAGGCAAGCCAACGGCTTGTGCCCATACACAGCAAGTTGATCGATGGTGGATTCCTGGACTTTGTAGCAAGCAGGAAAGGGGGTAGGTTGTTCAAGGAGCTACCCTATCGGAGCAACTGCTATAGCCATCTGTTTGGGCAGTGGTTTAGCCGCAACAGACCAGTTAACAAAGATTTCCATAGCCTACGCCACACAGTAGCAAGCAAGCTAAAAGCTGCTGGCATTCCGTTGCAGTATGCGGCTGCCATACTCGGACACACAAACAAGGCCATCAGTTACGACAGGTACGGCGGTGATGTTCCCTTAGACAAACTCAAAGAAGCCTTGGAGATTGCACTATGAACACAAAATCACTTTTGTTGTTATCTCTCACATTCTGTTCTGTAGCCTTTGCCTCTGCATATTCACAATACAGGCTCATAAAACAGGAGGTGATCAACAATCAAACTGTCTGTACGTATGAGAATGCACGTGGGCAGATCATCACCAGAACACACAAACCTAAAAAGCAGTGTGCAAAGTACATCAACACAGATAGAGACTAATTATTTTAAATATTAAAAATTAATTCTGGTAACTCCCTGTTTATATAGGTAAAAAATATATTTCCCCCGGACTTTGACAAACGATTATCTCTTTAATATTCTGCTGGTGTCCTTCGGGGCTCCTTATTTCATGTGAGATAGGGAACACAACACAAGAGGTAATAGATGTACGAGAATATTGATAAAGTAATATCAGATATTAAAGCCCACATTGACAACATCATTAAAGAAGATACGGTAGTGTCAGTGCATAATTCACATGAATACTTCATACTAACAGGTAAAGATAAGTTGTTTAGATTTGACGCCTGTTTTATTAGTCCAATTAATTTTTCAGATAAAAGCATCCCCATCGAAAATAGAATTGACGGTGCAATGCGCAATATCAATATAAACGAAGAAAATGTTTATGTTTTTACGAAAGTATGTGGTGAGTATGCCCTAGGGATCGATATTTCAGGCACATTAGATATAGATTACCGCCCCATGTTTGAGCGTGTATTCAATGAGAAATTTGAAACCTTTAAGAAGGAGGGGGTTCGGGTATTTATATTCAAATCTAAAAACTACGAGTTCCATTTGGTCTCAACCTTCTCTATGGGCAAAAACCTGCACGAAATAGAAAGTGCACTGAGGGATAATTTTGAACGAGGCGAGTACACCCAGGGAGAAATTTACAGATTAGCCTAAGCAATTTTAACAGGGCGGTCTCAATGGTCGCCTATCTTCCAACACAAATAAAAAGGGGTGACTCGCCCCCTTATAATAAATAGGGTGTCCTAGAAACTGGGACAGTAGGTGTCCTAATTTCTAGGTAGGGGTGTCCTAGAGTTTAAGACAGGGTGTCCTAATAATTAGGGAGGGGGTGTCCTAGAAACTGGGACTTATAATATTATATTAGAATAGATAATAATATATAAAACTATTCTTTAAATTAGGGCTCGCCCTTGTCTGTTGTCGCTTACGCTACACAACATCCAATGTCGTCACCGCTTCGCCTGTGGTCGCTCTTAACACAACCAGTATATAAATTGAATGAATATGAAATTTATGTATTGGTTATTAATATAACATATGTATATATAAAACTATGAACACAAACAGCCCATTCACATTCGTTCATTAACTGTATGTGTTTAAAGACCAGCACTAAAAATGAATGAACATGAATGATTGGGTTGTGTCTAATATTATTATATGTGTTTATGTAGATTAATAGACAGTCATAAACGTTTGCTAATGCTCACTTATTATGACAGTCTACCTATATGCTTCGTGTGCCAAACAATCACACTTGCCTATATGATAATACTAAACTCATAACCCAACATGAAAACAATTGTTGTATTGTGTTGGTTTGTGTCGCATATATTTACATGGCGTTTCACACAAACAAACAAAAGTCAAATTTATTTTTAAAAAGTATTGAATAATTTGGGAAATAATGATAAACTGTATATTATAAAGTGAAATATTAAGTTACTTCTATCACTTTATATCCAAACTTTATTACTGGCCTCCTGTCACCTTATCGACAGGCTTGGCCTTTTTGCGTTTAAATTTTACAAGAGGATATTTATGGCATATTGGATAGTCGATGAAGCCGTTCAGGAATACATCGAAAAATATAAAGATTTGAAGACCGCGATTCAAAGAGCTCAGACACTTAAACTAACTTCACGAACAAAGAAACGCTCTGATTTCTGGTTATCTGTCGAGCTCGCATTGAAAGAGCTAAAGCCCATCAAACAACTCAAAACACGATACAAAGAGGAATAAGGCATGCAACTAAATATCCCGCGTGAACTATTGCGATATGTTATGACAGAAAGCCAAAAGCAACAAGTTAGCGCACAGACAGTAATCATCCGAATGATTGACCAACACAAAAAATCCAATGATATTAATGATAATGAGGAACAACATGAGCAACAAAGCAAACAATAATAACAATGAAAAACAAGTAGAAAATTTTACCACAGTTTGGGATTCAGTCCGCCGTGCAAAGACAGTAAACGGACTTCAATTCAAGGCAATTGACAAACTTTTATATAGCTATCTACTTGGATGGCAAGTCTCCAAAGACGACCCCAACAACAAGAAAGTAACCAAGGTTAATAGCTCCGTTCGTGAATTACAGCAAGAGCTTGGTGTTAGCAAGGGCACCATCGAGACCAGTCTAAAAACTCTTGAGAAAATGGGCCTCATAGTTATTAAAAACGGTGGTTTTGGTTTTTCTAATGAATATGATGTGCGTAAATTCTCAGATGTTGAATCAACAAACGTAGCAATCAAAGTTGATCAGTTCATGGAGAACCGCAAAGAATACAGAGCAGAAAAACAAAAAAATAAAGGTTGGGGTTATGAATCTGGATATGAAGCTAAGGTTTATTCTGTTGAAGTTGCAAATAATGAAAATGCACAAGGATATCGAGATAACCAAACTCAAGTTGTTGATGTAAAGCCGAAAAATAAACAAGACGACTTGCCTGATCCATTTCTTGATGATTGCATTGTGTCCCATGATTCCGCATTCGAGGAGCACACCCAGCCCAAACCCATAAAATCCGTCAAGCAATCACCCCATCACGAACCTGGAAGATTGTGTGATAAATGCTTTAAGGACTCCAAGGGCGATTGGGATTGTCGTGATAGTTATTGTGATAATTGCATACCATTTTAAAAGGATTGAACATATGAAAAATCGACTGCGCCTATGGTTCTTTATAAACAAGAAAAACAAAGAGGAAGAATAAACAATGAGCATCACAACTGAACAATTAACACATCTCGGAAGTATGATTACCCACAGTGATATCAATCAAGAATCTAAATATGAAATATTGGAATTTCTTGATAATTTGATTCATGCAGAAAAGCATAAAGATCACTTTATTCTGACTTTGGCAACCATGTTCGATCAAAACGACATGCAAGAGATGGGTTTAGAATGTCGCAAATTTGTATTTAAATAAGAGGTGTAATGTCATTTAAAACTAAAGAATTCCATAAAAATAATAAAGGTTATGTGTACTGCTGTTTAGTGTCTCCATCAGAATCAGCCCCATATCTCAAGATTGGTTATTCCTGTCAGCCTGACCAGCGAGCCGAGCAACTAGAATCAAACTCCAAGCTATCCTGCAAGTTATTGGACGTTTGGGAAGCACAAAGCCAACAAGCTGCTAAAGCTATGGAATATGAAATCCATCAAGCTCTTAAAGAATATTCTCTTGTCGGTGGTTATTGGAAGCGTGAGAGTTTTAGGCGTGGCGCTTACCGCTCTCTTCAAGAATACATGTTGCATTCTGGTTTTTCTCGGGTCTACAAGAATACAAAAATTATAATCGAATCCTAAAATCCAATACAGTCTCAAATCCCCCTTAAATATAGCCTTAAAACCTCCTGTATCGCTCTATATTGCATTTCTTTGATATTGCCAAAGCAACCCTATTGCTTATGGTGAACTATTTAAAATAACGCATTCTAGGAGGTTTTATAAATCCTATTAATTATAGCATCGAAGGTGCTGGAGCCCCAAGGCTCAATTAAAGAGAAACAATATGACAACATTTTACCAAGAAAACGACGGTTTGCCAGAGGTTACAACAAAGTCAGGTGGCAAGGCGGTAATCCCTCGACAATCGGGGCACCTTGATAAACCCTTGGATTACTACGTACACCGAGAGTTACCAATCGTTATAGGAATTTATAGTTATACAGTTAATAAGAATAGGAGTGTCAACACTTATTTAGCGTGTGAAGTTATATGTTTAGAAACAGGGATTGTGTTACCAGCACACCATAAATATAGCTTGATCGCTAAACGTCTTGTTAGTTCTGGAAAGCTGAATTTCAATTCCTATTATCTCGGTTCGTATAAACCCTTAGATTCAGCACTTCAAGAGAAAATTAATAATAAACGCAAAAGCAGAGCTAAGAATAAATGAGTGATAAAGAATTAACTAAACGTGAACAGGATATGTTATCCCCGACCTTTGTTATGCTTATCGAGTTCGGGACTAAATGGTTTGGGAATGATTTGATGTTAGCGTCAATGGATGAATTTTATGATCACTGTTGGGATGCATGGCATTCGATAGACGATTAAAAACAACAACGCCAAAAACTAAAGATTAGTTTGTTTCGGCTTCTCTCGGGAAAGGCTGCTTATCTTGGACGGTCTGCAAGCATTATAAAAAAATTAAAAGAAATTAGAATTTAACAAGAGGAATAAATGACAGACCAAGTAATTTCAAAATTAGTAAACCTTGTGCAATTCAAGGTTGATAATAAGTCATATAAAGACGCACAGAATAAGATCAAGCGCCTAGCTGGTATGTGGCATAAATCATCCAATCAATTTAGTAAAGCGATGGAGCAAGGGAGACGCGCCAGCTCATTGCAGGCCAAATCCACTCAACAACAAACACGGGCAGAGTTGCGAGCATATCGTACCCGCAAGAACACATTAAAAGCGGATAATATTAGATTCCAAGAACAAATTAAAAATAACATTGATTTTCGCAAGCAACTCCAGAAGATCAATATGGATTTTTTGAAAGGCAATCTCAGCACCAAAGAGCAGGTTGCAACTATCAGGCAGTTGACGAAACAATATAGGCAACTTAATAGCGCCGCAGGCCAGTACAACAAGCACAGTCGAAGCATGGGCGCGATCAAAGGGGTTAGCAGGGGCCTAGGTGCCGTGACCCGCCTCGGCGTAGCTGCTACGGCTGCTGGGGTCGTCGGCGGTGGATTCGTTGCACAGAACCAGTACAACAAAATCAAGGAACAAGGCCAAGATTTTGAAGGGATGAAAATTAGTTTTCAAAATACATTCGGAGACCGCTGGATCGAAATTAGCTCGATTGCTCGCAAGATCGCTGATGACGCTGGCGCCGATATTTTAGAGACTGGTAAAGCTCTAACGAACTATGTCAGCATTGTTAAATCGTTAGGGATAGAGACAGATCGGGCCATCGAACTGTATAAAAAACAAAGTAATATGACAGCCTCTTATGGCATGTCGAAAGATCAGGTTGCTGGTTTCCAGTATGGCCTTATGCAAACACTGGCATCTAATACCCTTGAAGATTTTAAACAGGCTATGGACTGGACACCGCAAATAAAAGCCGATCTGTTGAGGTTTGTAAAAGATACCATGGGAATTTCACAAAAAGAGTTCATGGGAAACCTCACAAACGGAAAATATAATTTTAAAGATATTTGGCTAAAGTTTGTTGAAGCTACAGCACCAAAATACGCACAGATGTCAGCCAAATTTAAATCTTCAAGCATGGCTAATGATGCACGAGTTGGAAATGAGCTAAGCATTGCTATTTACAGAATCTTTGAATCTTCAGGTTTTAAAACTGCCCTGCAAGCAGGAGCTAAAATTGTTTCAGATTGGGCAAAACTATTAGAGTCAAATGCCTCAAAAATTGGAGAAATATTCGGCAATTTATATAATATTGTTGGTGAGTTAAGCAAGCAGGGTTTTGAAGATCTTTCTAAGTGGCTTCAAGAGCTGACAGCGGAAGATATTAAAAACTATTTTAAAGATATGAAGTCAAGTGTCTCTGAGTTTTTGCAGGCGCTTAAATCATTAGCTGCATTCATTAATGACGTTTTACCTGATCGCTTTGTTTCCAACAAACAATCTACATCTGTACCTGAATCCCAACGTAAAAATTATGATGCTGATAAGTATGGTAAGCTTTATGTGCAGAAGGAAAAAGAGCTATTGAATAGTGGTCTTGAGCCCAGCATTGCAGCAAGACAAGCAGAACAATTTGCATTGCAACAAGCACTAAAGATCCCACAACCTACTATTCCACAAAGTGCTATATCTTTCAATGCTCGGAGTGCAGGGATTAATGGTGGTGGTATTTCATCTAATTTTTCAGGGAAATTAAATCTTAAAATCGACGCTCAGGTCAATAAAGACGAATTTAATAATTTTGTTGATTTTAAGATTCATGATAATAATGTGATGCAATTAAATTTACTCAGCCAATAAATTATATAATAATTTAAAAAATAAGCCAAATTTGGCTGTTGAGTATTGAATTTTTTATATTTTTATGGTAATATGTATATTGTAAAGTGAATTAAGTAATGGAACTCAAGACGCCATTATCTTACGATTCATTTATAACTCCGAAATAATTAATAGTGGCTATCCTTCAGCAAGATAGCCATATGTTTCTTTAAATGTTTTAGTTTTAGAATATTTAAAGAAGAATAGAGATTGAGTCCCTTTGTTCCTCCGATAAAACTAATTGCTTTTGTTGTGATTGCGAGTTGCGATTTTAGTAATTAGCCTCTGTAAGGCCGAGCGTAAAACCTCGGCTTTATTTTTATTTGCTAACAACCAATGTTGGCTAATTTCAATAGTTAATTATCAATTAAATATGTAATTAAATTTATTATCTGGCTGAATCCTTGATACACAAGGGTCTAGCACACATATTTATTTTAATAATTCAGGAATCAAAAATGAATAAAAATAAAATAATTGAAGCTATGGAGACTGAGCGAAAATCTCAGGGCATTCAAAGCAACAATAACTCTGTTAAACCAGAGATTACAAAAAAGTCTGAGAAGACACCGCATTTGGCCTTGTGCCACAACAGCAATCCCAGTGCTAATAATCGACATACTTCATTGCTATTGAAAACCAAAAGTATACCGATTGAAAATCAAGTAGAGATTACTAAACAAGGGACTGCTGACTGTAATTTTGAAATGTTTACAAAGGGAATGACTGATCCTGTTATCCTCCTTGAACTCTTTCAGATAATGCAATCTCAGCAACACACACTCCTTACTAAAATTATGGAAAAAGGTAAAAGCAAATGAAACTCGGAACACAACAGAAAACCCGCAATGATGTAATGCAATACTGCATTGATGGTCAGTTTGCTGTCAAAACAATTGAACTCCCCAGCGCACTGACTGCTGATCTTAAAGCAGGCGACTGTATCGACCCTGCAACTGGTGCTTTGCTTACTGGCACTGCAACCGATGTTGCCGTAGTTGAGACCTGACATTGAAGGGCTCTAAGACTGTAGTAGTCTTCAATAAGCACGTAATTCTCTTTAAAAACTCCCTGACTGCTGCCAGTGGGGCAGGTGTCACCAAAGCTATTGAACTGATTGAAGCTGATCCCTTTATTCAATTCTCTAAATAACAAATAGTGCAAAGCACCGAGCCCCATGGCTCAATTAACAATAATAACGAGGAACACAATGGATTTTAATTACATCAATTATACTGAAGCGTTTGAACAACATGCCTTCCCTCTGAATCGTCTGATGCTGTCTCTTGGCATCTTCGATATTGCCCCCACCAGTGAATTTAAGGTCAACTTTGATTATCTGGTTTCTGGCGATCAAGACCTAGCTGAACAAGTAGCAATCAATGCTCGTGAATTCGGCGGCACTATCAAGCCAAAAGCATCCAATATGCAATACGAGCTGATTGGCTATGCCCTTGAAGATGCTGTTACAACACAAGATTGGAAAGGTCTTCGTAAGCCAGGAAGCAAAGACGCTCCTATGACTGCTGAAGATGTCGTGACCGACCTTCTTTTTGAGCAACGCAAGAAATATGACCGCACAATGAATAAACAGCTTGCTGATTGTATTGTTCGTGGTCTGCAATTTAACAAACATGGTTCTCAACAAAATATTGTAATGGCCGATGAGTTTGGTTCTGCTGCTGTTACTAAAAACATTGATCTAAACAATGCTGCTACTCTTGTAGACATTGAACTTGATAGCATTCAAACAACCATTCGCAAAAATCTTGGTAGCAAGGTTGATTATCTGAAAGGTTTTGTTGCCCTGTGCTCTCCTGAATACTTCCGAGCGGTTAAGAGCAATCAGTCTGTACGTGACACTTTCAAATATTCTCAGGGTCAAAGCGCATATAACATTGAAAACCTGATTGACTATAAGAACGAGTATCCATCTATTCAAACATTCTTCTATAATAACGTAACATTTATTATGGTCGATGATGCGGACATTGGTATTGCAGCTAATAAGGCGGTATTCCTGCCACTGCTATTTAAAGGTTCTGGTGTGTTTAAGTGGCATTGTGGCCCTGTTAGTAAGCACCAAGAACTGGCTGCGCGTAGTAGTGGTGCACCCGTTCATCACTATCAAATCAAGGATAGTAAGTTTGGTGATCTATTTGCTATTACTGAATGGTGTGCTCTTGCAATCAACGCGTTGCCTTCTGTTATTGTTCACTCCGAGAATAAAGCCTAATATCTATTGATATCTGCATGGTTATTGAGGGCGTAAAGCCCTCTGTGCAGTCGGCACAATCGTTTCCATTATTCACTAACAAAATTTAAAGGGAGGGTTATTGCTTTTATTCAAGCTTTCCCTTTATGTCACAACAATTTTATTCTGCATATGGTTGTGGTTAGGTATCTTTAAGATATTTGGTTTTATATTGCCACCTGTAACAATATGGATAATTTATAGTATGTGGGTTAGTGATAATTGAGACCTAAGTCTATGTGCCTTTATGGCTAAAGTAACAATGATCATTAATAAATAGGGAGTTGCTGGCCTCCCTTATCTATCTAAATTTTATGTGGGGTCAGGATGATAAGAGTCACAATTGAAGAGTTGGGTCCAACGGGTTGGGAAGTAAGGCAGAAAACCACACGGTTAGATGACATAAAGAATGTTCTAAGTCTGTCAGCTCTAGCTAAACTTCTCGGCTTAACACGAGGCCAGTTCAGATATAAATACGAAAAATAATCAGTAACAAAATCTCTCTTAAAGGCTGCCGAAAGGTGGCCTTTTACTTTTAAACCCAATTGACACCTTTTGGAGCAATGATATTATTGTATCACTTTTATAGGGGGATTTATGAGATCGAGTTATGTTATAGGTGGATGCATAGTGTTAGCCTCAGTAATACTGAATGCTAAAGACATAAATTCATTAATACAAAGTACAAATGTTCTTGGAACAAGTAAGGGATTTGTACGGCTGGGACAAGTGAACTCAGAACGAACAACTGTTATTTTTACTGTAGTTTCTGATGGAGAAACATTTTTCCAAGTCGAGGGGTCTACATCTGATATCGTTTCTTTAGTAAAAGAAAAAGTTCAGGGGATGATTGATAAGGAAAACAAATCCATAACGGATGAAAATAAAAAATTAACTTTGGAAAAATTATCCTTTACGAAGGACATGGAACTAAAACTGACATCAAATATAGTTTACGAATCAGAGTATCAGCCTATGTTTACTTTGAGTCTTGAATCAGAGACTAAACTTCTCCCTAAAGACACTTTGTTTTTAAATTATATTTCCGTGCTTGAAAAATATAACGCCATGGTAATTCAAAATAGCCAACACTACAGTTTCATGCAGTGATGCAGCTAGGTTTTTGTGTTAGAGCCATTCGCTTGGATGGCTTTTTATTATTATGGTTTATGTCTATTAAAACTTTAAAAAGCCAATATTATCAATTAAATTCGATTTATTATGAAATTTCCAATTGAGTCTGTTTGTGTTGATTTAGCACATACCATATTTACACAATACACCCCAAACCCCTCTGTAACCCTTGATATATAAGGCTTGAGCCAAATATGGTTGTAACAATAAATATCCTTCTGGCGATACAGCAAATTATAAATTGGTGTTAAATATGGCCTCTGTAAGCCTTTTATATACCGAAAAAAAGATTTTAATTCAGCTATTGATTTTATCTATTTGACAGTGGAACCCTCCCCAAAACAATTTGCTCGAATGACTTTAAAATATCATAAGCATAAATAATCAATAAATTATGCAATAGCGCCTTACGGCAATTGTTATCCACAACAACAGACTTATCCACAATCACCCATCATTCATGGCTTTCAGCCTGTTCTGTCCTGCTTCTTCTCCTGCACGATCCCTCTATCAATCCATGTGTGCCACTAAACATACTGTAAACCATTGTTGTTATTGCTGTTTGTCTGTCTATGTGTGACACAGTGCAATCAGGGTGGCTCAATGAGCCACTATACATCCAGCAATGTCCTTGCTTCTTCTTGTTATCTCTAACAAGTGAATACCTCATAAAGTTGTGGGGTACAACCATATTGTTCATTCAATAACTATTCGGTTTTGTAGCACGTCTGTAGCTCGCTTGTGGCACGTCAATTCCCCCATGAGAGGGTACTTTTGTAACTTGTGAAACCATTAGGGGGTTGAAAAGTGGATATTGTCTAACACCACATAAATTGACCGTGTTTAGCCATTGTTGGCTCAAGTCGCACCACGTAAGGCTTGCAGGGGTGTGATGGCGCTGATGATAAAACCACCAGCAAAACGTTTGCTAAATGCATCTGGATGCTATATGTTGTGCTTGTGTCGATTATTGGCACAATATGTAGTGGTTTGTCTGGATTTTTTGAGGATTTAAACATGACGAAGAAAACTTCTCCTGATGTAGGCTCATTGGCCGCTAGTGTCTTGCGTGATCCTAATGCGTCAAAGGTTCAGAAACAGCTTGCTGGGTCAGCGTTGTCTCAGACAGGGACTAGCAAAGATACTGGTTCTACTATGGAGACAAAGGCAGCGAAGGTACTTGAAAGTGATAAGTACAGTGAGCTGACTAAGATCCTTGCAGGTTCGGTACTGTCTCAGAGCAAAAAGTGAAGAACTATGTCCCGCTTCGGCGGGGCACTTTTACAAGGGGAGTTGCATGAAGCGAGATTGGGACGTAATCAGGTCTGTTTTATTGGCAGTAGAAGAGGAAAAGGATCTACTTGCACTCATTTCAGGTAGAGGAGCAAATGAACAGAGAATACAGACATCTCAAGGCCAATTGCTTAGTGACGATCTGCTATGTGGACACATTAAATTGCTAATTGATGCAGACTTGATTGAGGGGGTATCTGTATCACATTCGCATGGGCATTGGTTGTATAGCTGTAAGAGGCCAATGCTAACCATGCAAGGGCACGACCTACTCGACACTCTCAGACCTGTTGGGATGCCACAAAAGCTGACTAAGTTTGCTAATGAACGTGGTGTAGAGTTAACGATTGATACTATAAAGGCTGTTTTTGGTGCCTTTGTTGGCTCAGTTTTAGCCTGAAAACTGTCACACAATGTGGTATAGTGGCTCTGTAACGTGTTGATTTTATCCATGTTGAAGGCACTAAGTTCGTCTTATAGTGGAATAAGCAAGCTGGTAGGGCCACCACTTGTTTCTGCAATTCAATAAGTTAGCTTCCTAAAGCCCTTGGTCATCCACTTTGTGTGGACGACGAGGAGCTCATCGATGAATCTCTGGCTCAGTCCCCACGGCATCCGGTATTACCGGAAAGTCACCATGCTCCCCTGTGGTCGCCGCAAAGAGATCCAAAAATCCCTGCATACCCGAGACAAGCCGACGGCCCGTGCAGCTGTTGCGAAGCGGCTTGCCTGCGTGGGTTCCAGACCCAAGCCCATTCAGTTGCCTGCAGGCGTCAATGTTGCCCCACATGAGCAATCAATAGCCCGGAATCCAAGGTTTTATTGTTTGGTGACACGCATGGCTGCGTTGTATTTGAGCCGCCCATGGGAAATATGTCTGTTTATCTCGCTTAGCAGCGTCTCTTTATTGATGGGCTTGGTGATATACCCGTTCATGCCATGGGAAAGATAGTATTGCTTGGATTCCGGCATCGCATCCGCCGTCAGGGCGATGATGGGGATATCTGCCCAAGGCATCTGGGAGGTGCGGATCCGGGTGGTGGCCACCAGGCCATCCATCACTGGCATCTGGACATCCATCAACACCAGATCAAATTCGGTGTGACCCAGTTTCTCCAGCGCCTCTTCTCCCTGAACGGCCAGTGTGACCTGATGGCCCACGGAGTCGAGCATGGCGCCGATCACCTTGCGGTTGGTGGCATTGTCATCAACCAGCAAGATGCGATAGCTCTCCTGATCCAGCGGCTTGGACGGCAGGCAAACAATCGAGGGGGTCGTGGCTCTGGCGGGCCAGATATAGGTAAAGGTACTACCATGTCCCTCGCTGCTCTCTACCGAGATATCGCCGCCCATCAGGCGTGCGAGGTTACGGGATATTTCAAGTCCCAGGCCCGATCCGCCATATTGGCGGGTGATCGAGACATCCGCCTGGGCGAAACGTTGAAACAGGTTCTTTAGCTGACTTTTGCTCATGCCGATACCGGTGTCCTGGATCGAGATGCGTATCGAGTGGCGATCCTGCTCCAACAGGGTGCTATCAACATGGATCTTTACTTCCCCCTGATGGGTGAACTTGATGGCATTGCTCACCAGGTTGAAGAGAATTTGGCGCACCCTCAGCGGGTCGATCATCAACCACTCCGGCGTATCGGGGGCAACAGCCAGGGTCAGTTTGATCCCTTTTGCATCGCAGTTGCTCTGCATCAGGGCCCGGATATCCTCCAGCAACTGGGGCAAGTGATGGGGGGCCAGTTGCAGCTCGATCTTGCCCTCTTCCAGCTTGGATACATCCAGAATGTCGTTAAGCAGACCGAGCAGATGGTTTGCCGATTCGCGCGCCGTCTCCAGATAGTCTCGCTCCCTCGGATCCATATCCCGGTCGGCCAGCAGTGAGAGCATGCCGAGAATGCCATTCATGGGGGTGCGAATTTCATGGCTCATGTTGGCCAAAAAGCTGCTTTTGGCTCTTGTGCCTGCCTCTGCCGCCTGATTTGCCCGCAGCAGTTTGTCATTGAGCTGCTGCATCAGTTTGTGTTGCAGAAACGAGATATTCATTTGCCGCCAGATCAGCAGGGCGAGCACAAAGAGCAGCGCAAATTGCAGGGTCGCGATGAGTGTCGTCGTGATGATCTGCTCCCTCACGCTGTCGCGACGCGCCACATCAAACAGGGTCGCCTGCTGGTTCACCTCCAGAGTCAGCTGATGGAGCAGGGGGAGCAGGGAGGCAAGCTGTTGGCGCAGCTCCTGATGGGCAAGATTGTCGAGCGGCTTGGTGGCTTCCGGGCCGAGCCAGATATCCGCCAGAGAGATGTAGGATCGAATGGCTTTGCTTGCCTGCTGGTAGATCTCTGTTTGCTGAAGCAGGCTGCGATCCTTGCTCTCCAGCACCAGATCCATGCGGCTGACCAGAATATCGTATCTGAGCTGGAAGGTCGGTTGCGACTCATGGAGCAGCGAGCTTTGAAAACGCAGCGCTTCGTTATAGAGCTGGAAATAGTTCCACATCACGTTGTCTTCGCCCTGGCTGGTACTGCGCTGCAGATCCTGAAATTGCCGGTACTGAATGGTACCAATACCGGCAAAGGCTAGGAGCAGCACACAAAGCACCACAAACAAGAAACGTTGACTGGCCGCCATGGAACGCATGATGGGATCTACTCCACTTTTATCGCACTGATCTGCCAGATAGCCCGACCGTAATAGAGCTTGTTTTGCAGTTCGGGATATTGATCGAACGGATAGACAAGGAACAGCGGCCCTTTGTCACGCACCGACAGTGGCTTGCCATTGATCGTGCGGGCGAGGATGACCCGATACTGCTCGGCATCGCTTGTCGGCACCTGTACCGAGTAGTCATTGAGCGCGGTAATGGTGAGCTGTTTGCCGGTTGCCCCGACCTTGGCCAATACATCTTGCAGCAGCGGGCCGCGAAAGGTCTTGGCTTCGTCATACCAGGGGGTATGGGTTTTGATTTCGTGTACCGGTAGTTGATCCAGCATGGCGCTGTCCCACAGGGCCAGAGCCTGATGAGTGGGGCTGCTGATGGCGCCTTCAACCTTCAATACGGCACTGTCAGGGGTGGGGGCTGCGTATGCGGTGCCGCAAAGGGCTACCAGCAGTGGTGCGATGTAAAGGCCTGCTTTCATGATCTCTCCTTCCTGGAAAATGGCGGCATGGGTGCCGGGCCAACGGTGGCTTGTGAGCTGTGTCTAAGGGCAAGCAATAATCGGGCCCGGTGTAATGGGCTTGAATTATCAGTCATTTAGCCTGTTATCGGGCGATCTCGGCCCAGGTGAATTGCAGTTTGCAACGTGCGGGGGAGGTTAATTGCAATTTGGCAATCAAAACGAGGAGTGGGTGTCGGTGAATAAGGCGCAAAGAGTATCATTTGGAGAACAAGAGCCGTGGCACTGCCCGGCATAACATTTGCAACGTGCTGAATGCCGTGACAGCAAATAGTCTGAGAATCGACAAGGAGCTAGCGATGGAAAGCATGACTTACACCCTTAATGATATCCAGGTAGTGGTACTGGAAAACGAGTTTGACGCGATGGCCGTCAGTGAGCTCCGCCCGTTGTTTGAAACCCTCTCGACCCACCCGGGAGATATCCTGGCCGATATCAGCGATGTTCATTTTATCGACTCATCGGGGATCGGAGCCTTGGTATTTCTCTATAAAAGATTGATTATGAACGGGCATCAGATGGCCCTTGTCTGCGGACCCGGTCAACCCCATGACCTGCTGGAAATGCTGCATATCGACCGGGTGATCCCCTGCCATGAGAGCATCAAGGCCTATATGCGTTCCCGTGGCATGATGGCCGCTGCATCATGAAACGCTTTGGTATCCTGCTCTCGTCCATTCTGCTGTCGGGTTGCGCGCAGTGGCCGCCGGAGGGATATGGCGGCATGGCCGAGGCAAGACCCACCCGTATTCCGGTCAATGAGGATGAACGGCGGGTCTGGTCTCGTTATGATGAGCGTCAGAAGGAACTCGACTTGCAGCTGACGGAATTAAAGCAAGCGAGTCTGCAGGGGTGTATGCCTGCCGAGTTGAAACGACTACAATCTCAACGTATTGATATCGAACGGGATATGCACGGACGGCTCTGGTCGGATGTAGCCTGGCGTCAGACCGTGTTGGCACAATCACTACAACAAGTACGTTTGCGGCTGCAACAGACAACAGCGGATGGCTGTCGTGCTGATTGGTCAGGGCTCCCCTTACGCCAATGGGGGCAGACGTAACAGACGAAAAGGATGTCTATGAAACGGGGCGCTCTCGAAGGATTGATCTGTGTTCTCTTGCTGTTGTTCACCTGCCCGTTACTGGCCTCCACCTTGTTGGCTCCCGGTGATCGGTTGGCCATAGTGCAACCCGGTGAGCCTGCTTTTGATCAGCCTTTCCAGATCAACAAGCAGGGGGAGATTGCACTGCCTGAAGTTGGCAACGTCGTGGTGGGGGGGAAGACCCTGCAACAGGCGGATGAGCTGATCCGCACCGCCCTCAAACCTGTTTACAACAACCTCTCTCAATTGACCGTCACCTTGCTGGAGAAGCGGCTGCTGATCAGCGTGATGGGCTATGTCAAAAAACCCGGCAGTTATGATCTGGCGCCCGATGGCAACGTGCAGATGGCCCTCGATGCCGCTGGCGGTCTGGTGCCCGGTGCCCAGCTCAACAACATGCAGGTGCGGCGCGGCAGCACGGTATCTAGCTTCGACTACAAGCGTTATCTCGATACCGGCGATGCCAGCGTGTTGCCGCCATTGCAATCCCTCGATGTGGTGTTCGTGCCAGCATCCCCTTTGATCGGCAACGTGCAGATTGATTTTGATGCGGCAACCCTGGCGGCAGGCGGGGATGGGGATACCGGCAAGGCGATCAAGGTGTTTGGCGAGGTCAACAGCCCCGGCGCCTTCAGTTTCAAGAGTGGCAACTCCATCGTGGATCTGCTGATGCGAGCCGGTGGGGTGACCCGTTTTGCCGGGGTGGAGCGGATCCGGGTGATCAATGGTGATGCCCCCGAACTGTTCGATCTCAAAGCCTATCTCGACTCCGGCAACAACAAGCTGCTGCCCAATCTGGCGCCGGGCGCCACCATCTTCGTGCCCAAGGATGAAGAGCAGATAAAACGGGGGGCACGTACCATCTACATCATGGGCGAGGTGTTCAAACCCGGCGCCTATGAGGGGCGGGAAGGGGACTCCTTCCTCGATATTCTGGCCAATGCCGGCGGCCCGACCCGCTATGCCGAGAGTCGCCAGATCCGTTTGCTGCGCACCGATGGCACGATCGAACCCATCGACTTGCAGGCCTATACCGAGGGGATGCAAAAGGCGCTGCCCCAAGTCAAACCCGGTGATGCCATCTTTGTGCCGGAAAAGACCGATATCAACGAGAAGTCCTGGTTGAAGGTGGCCCCCGGGCGGGCGGTGATGGTGATGGGGGCGGTGCGGATCCCGGGCCGTTATGAATGGTCTGACGAAATGTCGCTGCTGGATCTGATCGCCCACGCCGGTGGCCCCAGCGAGCGGGCCGATATCGCCAAGGTGCAGATCCTGACCGCCGAAGGGGGGCAGGCCACGCCAACCCTGTTTGATCTCGACAAGTTCCTTCATCAGGGCGGGGCGCTGGCCAGCCTGCCGAAGATCCGGGCCGGATTCACCATCATGATCCCCGAGCTGCCCACCGATCCCAGTGACAACAAATCCCAGTGGGTGCGCCAGTCACCGGACAGTTCCATCTATATCTTCGGTCAGGTCGGGGCCCCCGGTCGCTATGCCTTCAATGAGCAGATGGGCTTTATCGACATCCTGTCGGCCGCCGATGGTCCGACTGCGGCGGCGGATCTGCGCAATGTGCGCATCGCCCATCGCAGTGGCAGCACGGCGCGGGTCAGCAAGCTCGACCTTGCCCTCTACTTTGAAACCGGCGATGAAACCTTGCTGCCCAAGGTGCTGCCCGGCGACTCCATCTACCTGCCGGAGAAGAATCGTCCCTGGCTCGATGAGCCCAAGGAGAACACCATTCGGGTGTTGGGGGCGATTGCCCGCCCTGGGCGCTACCGCTTTGACTCCTCCATGACCCTGCTGGATCTGCTGGCCGAGGCGGGGGGCCCGACCAGCAGCGCCTATATCAAGAAGATTGTGGTGATCAACATGGCCACCAGTGGTCAGGGGGATCAGGCCCGCAGCTTCGATCTCGACGGCTTTGCCAAAGAGCCCGACTTTAGCCAGTTGCCGGTGCTGCGTGCAGGGGACACCGTCTTTATCCCTGACAGCAAAAGCAGCAACTGGGCCATCTTCATGGATGGCATGCGCGACATCCTGACCACGATCTCGGTGGTGGCCCTGGTCGGGACGCTTTGATATGAGCATCCCCATTCAATATCTGGAGCTCGAATCCCTCTACGCGGCGACGGTCGCCCGGGGGATCCGCTCTCTGGCGGTCACCTCGTCGGAAGGGGGGGAGGGGGTGAGCTCCATCTGCGATGCGCTGGCAAGGCGCTCGGAGGCGGATGGGCTGCGCACCCTGCTGGTGGATCTCAACCTCTATCATCCCGGCCGCGCCACGGCGGTTGCCTGGGGGCCCAATGATGTGCCCGAGCCGGTGGCCACTGGTCGGTCGTTGTCGCTGCTCCCGGCTCCGGGCAAGGATCTGATGGCTTTTCGTAACAAGGATACCTTGCGTCAGCTGCTGGTTCGCTGGCTGGAGCATTACGACGTGGTGATCTTCGATACCTCACCGCTCACTGCCCTCAATCGGGGTAATATTCCGGCCGATCAGGTGTGTGGGGCCTGTGAAGGGGCACTGCTGGTGGTGCTGGCGGGAGTGACGCCGACGACGGTGGTACAAAGTGCGGTGGATAAACTGACCCGTGCCGAGGCCAATCTGATTGGCGCTGTCTATAACGACAAACTCAACCCGGGGCTGGCCAGCGAGATCCTGCGCGAACTCAACCGGCTGCCCAGTAACCGGGTGACCGAATGGCTCAAGCGCTGGTGCCGGCGCAGTGCCTTGCTCAATTTCCGGATCTGATCGCCCGCTGATGGAGGCCCGATATGGATGACTGGTTGCGATCTGCTCCGGCAACCCTGCAGTCGGTGCGCGAACTGCGCAACCGGCTGGCGCAGGGACTCTCCCTGTTTCAGGTCTCCCCAAAGGATCAAGCCAACTGGCTGCTCTGTTTCAGTGAGCTGGCCACCAATAGTGTCAAGCACACAGCTCCTCCCGCGACCAGGCTCTGGCTCACGCTGAAAGAGGATGAAACGGGTTTGAGTCTGATACTGGAGGATGATGGCGGTCCGCAACCCGGTCTTGCCAGTGCGCCGTTACCCGATGAGTTGCAGGAGGGGGGATACGGACTGGCGCTGGTGCACCAGCTGTTTGCCGAGGTGCACTTCTCTCGCGACGGTGAGCGCAATCGCGTGACTCTTTGCCAGCAGGGCCCGGTCAACCAGCTGCCGGTGCTCGCGGTGATCGACGATGACAAGGTGATGCGTGCCCTGCTCACCGCCTATCTCCATGAGCACTACCGGGTTGAAAGTTATGCCGACTCCCATGCCGCCCTGCTGGCGCTTGGAAAGCACCCCCCCGCGCTGGTGCTCTCCGATATCGAGATGGAGGGGATCGATGGCTTTGGCCTGCGCCAGCAGTTGATGAAGGATCCCAATATGAAGGGGGTGCCCTTTATCTTCCTGACCGGTCATCAGGATCAGTGGACCCAGAGTCGGGCGGGGGCACTGGGGATCGATGACTTTCTGGTCAAACCCATCACCAAGCAGGACCTGTTGCTGGCGGTTTCGCGGGTGCTGCAACGCTCGCAGCAGCTCAAGTCGCAATGGGGCGAGCAGCTGGATCAGCGCATGACCTCGGCGCTGCGCCCGTTATTGCCCGCCACCTCCATAGGGGGATACCAGCTGGCGTTGCAAACCCGTGCGGCCACAGTGGGGGGCGGGGACTTTCTGCTGGTCAAGGATCGGGTGCTGTGGCTCGGGGATGTGATGGGCCACGATGCAGAAGCCAAGTTCTTTGCCCATGCCTATGCCGGTTATCTGCGCGGTTTGCTGACGGCACACGATCTGGAGCGCGCCCCCGCCCGTTTGCTGACCATCTTGTCCAATGCGGTTCACAGTGATCCATTATTGGGGGCGACCCTGCTCACCACCCTCTGTATTGAGCTCGGCAACGAGGGGCGGGTGCAGTGGGCCAGCGCGGGCCACCCTGCGCCCTGGCTGGTCGGGCCCGGTACTATCCGACAGGTCGGCGTGACCGGCCCCTTGCCCGGTTTGCGCCCGGATCCCCACTTCGTGACCAATGAGCGTCAGCTCAAGCCCGGCGAGATCCTGCTGTTCTGGACCGACGGCCTGCTCGATAGCCGTGATGCCGCAGAGCGCCAGCGCTGGGAGGCGCAGCTCAAGGAGATCTGCCTGACCTCGGGGCCCGGTCTTGAGCAACTGGCTCATCGCATTGCCCGCTGGTTTGATGAGCGGATCAATGATGCCGCCCTCGATGACATGACCCTCCTGCTGGTCGCCTGTCCCGGCGCCTGATCCATGCCTGACTGGCCCGCTCTATGCAACGCCTCATTTCAGGTGGCATGGAGCCACGGGAGGAGGTGCCTATGTTACCCATGCAGCAGATCTGGCTGGCCATCGATGCGCGTCAGGTCGGTGGAATAGAAGTTCACATTATCCACTTGGCCAACGATCTGCTGGCCAGGGGATTTCGCCCCACCATAGTGCTGGTGAGCAACCACGGCATGACCCCCTTTACGACCCTGCTCAAACAACAGGGCTTGCCCTATGAGGTGTGCCAAAACAGCCGCGATTTTATGCGCCGTCTGGCCCGCCAGCCTGCTTCTGTGCTGATCCACACCCACGGCTACAAGGCCGGGGTGCTGGGGCGGTTGACAGCCTGGTTCACCGGTAAATCGGTAGTTTCGACCTTTCACAGCGGGGATGACGGGGAGGGTTTGCTGAAGTTTTACAGCTGGCTGGATCGCACCACAGCGCGTTTTGCGAAGTGTATTGCAGTGAGCGAGCCTATCGCTCGCAAATTGCCTGTGCCGAGCACGGTGATCAGCAACTTTGTCCCCATGCCTGCGACGCCTGCTGCGGTAACTGGCAACCGGATTGCCTTTGTCGGACGCCTCTCGCCGGAAAAGGGGCCGGAGGCGTTCTGTCAGCTCGCCGCCTTCTGCCCAGACGGGGCGTTTCATCTCTACGGGGATGGCCCCATGAAAAGTGCCTTGTTGCAGCAGTATGGTGATCGCGTCCAGCTTCATGGTTTCCAGAACATGGCCAATGAGTGGCACAACATCGACCTGCTCTGCATCACCTCCCGCTTTGAAGGGTTGCCGCTGGTGGCCCTGGAGGCGATGGCTCACGGCATACCGGTTTGTACCTTTGCGGTGGGGGGGCTGGTCAATCTGATCGACCACAAATCCAATGGCTGGCTGGTGGAGCCCGGCCATGTGCGGGATATGGCGGAGCTGGTCAACTACTGGCTGCGCTGCGATGGGGTGGTGCGCAGCAAAATGAGTCAGGCGGCCCGCAACACCATCGCCCGAGGGTATAGTGTCAACAACAGAGTGACCGATATTCTGGCCGTCTACGGCGCCTGAATCACCAAGGGAAAACTGCCAAAACGAGTGGCCGCTGGCTACTCGTTTTTTTTATGTGCCGGTGTTAGGGGTTGCAGGGGACGGATTGCTTCTGTGATCACGCAACGCTCGGGTTTCTGCTGTTGGTCAAACTGGCATCAGGCCTTTGGATGGATGGGGCCAGATGATGGCGATCAGATCGCTGGCTTCTCGATGATCAACGCGACGTGCCACAAAGATGCGCCATAAAAAAGGCCATTGCAGTGGCAATGGCCTGATGGTCTCGAGGTGTGGCTGAGCTTGGCGGGATTAGCGCCCCTTCTTGCCAACCATGATGGCGATCGTCTTGCCAATGATATGCACATCCTGCACCAGCCAGCGCCAGGGGTGGAGCAGGGCAACCGAGTAGGCCAGGTCGAACGCCAGCTTGCTGCGCACATCATCGAGCGACTCGTCGTAACCCTGATTGACCTGGGCCAGACCGGTAATACCGGGGGCTACTTCATAGGTGCGTTCGATAAAGTACGGCACCGCATCTTCCAGCCGATTGGCGATCCCGGGTCGCTCCGGACGGGGGCCGATCAGCGACATCTCCCCTTTGAGCACATTGATAAACTGCGGCAGCTCATCGAGCCGGGTTTTGCGCAGAAAGTCGCCGCTGCGGGTGATCCGGCTGTCCCCCTTGCCACACCAGACCGGCCCGGTGGCCGCCTCGGCGTCGGCGCGCATGGTGCGAAACTTGATCATGAAAAAGAGCTCGGTATGGGTGGCGTGGCTGCGCCCGATCCGCAGCTGACGAAAGAACACAGGCCCCGGGCTATCGAGCCGGATGGCCAGCATGATCAGCGGCCACAGTGGCAGCGTCAGCAGCAGGCCAAGAGTGGCACCGAGCAGATCCATGCTGCGTTTGACCACCAGGGTCAATCTTGGAATGGGGTGTGTCATACGGCTTTCTCCTGTGACATGAAACGTATGGGGGCGCGCAGGCAGTAGCGCAGGGTGCCCATGCCGTTGTACCAGTGTCCGAGTACCAGATAGTGGATTTTGCGAAACAGATTGGGCCAGGGGTGCACAGGGGTCAGCTGGATCAAGATGACCAGCAGATACCCCAGCAGTTGCAGCCCCAGCAGCAGTTGAAACAGCAGGGATTGAGTGGCCAGCGGGATGGCGCAGAGCCAAAGCAGGGTCAGGCAGAGCGGCATCAACACCCGCAGCCCCTTGCCACTGGCAAAGTTGAAGGCAACCCAGCCGAACTTGGGGTGCAGCAGGGGCAGCAACCGCAGCAGCTGCTGGGTGTTGCCAGCCCCGATCCGCTTGCGCCGTGTCGCCTCCAGCGCGGCATCGGAAACTTCCAGCTCCAGTGCGGCGCAGCGATTGTCATAGACAGCGCGATACCCCTTGGCGATGGCCTGCATCGGCAGGATGAAATCGTCGTTGATGGTATCGGCGGCCAGCGGGGTGAGGCACTCCCGGCGCATCATATAAAAGGCACCGTGGGCACCCAGCATGCCGCCAAGGGCCGATTCGCAGAGCTTGATCTGGCTTTGATAGTGCCAGTAACTCTCCTCGCCCTGGGAGCCCGGTTGCCAGAACCGGTATGCTTCCCCGACCACCCCTACCTTGGGATCGGCAAAATGGGCGACCGCCAGCAGCAGGCTGTCGATGGGCAGCAGGGCCGAGACATCGGTGAGGGCTACCAGATCGCTGTGCACCCGTGTCATGGCCTCGTTGAGCACGGCGACCTTGCCGCGATTGCGGGGGTGATCAAACAGCCTGATCTGCAACTGCTGCAGGGCGGGATCACCGAGCTGGCTTAGCGCAATGGGGTAACTGTTGTCGCTGCAACCGTCGAAATGCACATGCACCCACAGCTTGTCGGCGGGGTAATCGAGGCTGGCGAGGTTTTGCAGCTTGGCCGCGATGGTCGCCGCCTCGTTATAAACCGGCATCAGCAGGGTGATGGTCGGCAGTGCCTCATCAGTGGCGTCTGTTTTGAACCCTCGATCCAGAGGGCGGGGCGGATTGGCTACCTTGCGCGCCTGCCGACCACCGAATTTGAGCAGCAGGGGATAGCCGACATGGTGGTAGACCACCAGTACAGCGCACAGCCAGAACACGATCATGATCCATTCCATGGGATGCTCCTCTGGTCATCGGGTCGCTTGATCAGCGGCTGTAAAGCTGCTGATAGGCCTGAGCCATCCGGCTCAAGCTGCTTTGCTGGCACACAAACTCACGGGTGACGGCACGCAGGCTATGGCACTGCAGCAACCCTTGTGCCAGAAGCTGGGCAAGGCGGTCGGGATCCCGCTCCGACAGGATATGGCCGCTGTCCTGACAGACGATCTCTCTGGCCGCCCCCACGTCGCTCATCACCACCGGTACCCCGCACGCCTGTGCTTCTAGCACGCAGAGCGGCATCCCCTCCGCCAGCGAGGGGAGGCAGAAGAGATCCAGCCCCTGATAGAAGCGCGGCATGTTTTCGACCAGCCCCAGAAAATGGACCCGATGGGCGATCCCCAGCTGCTGACACTGTTGTTGCAACGCATTTTGCAAACTGCCGACCCCTGCCAACGCAAGATGCACCTCCTCCGGCAGGGCGCGGATCGCCTCCAGCAGCAAGGTGTGACCCTTGACCGACTCAAGGCGGGCGGCGCAGCCAATCAACTTGACCCCTTGCGGCAGTCCCATCTCCTGACGGGCGAGGGCGGCGGCGCCCGGGGCAAAGCGCAGCTCATCGATGCCGTTGGGGATCACGGTTGGCGACAACTGGCCCAGCTTGGCCAGCAGCTGGTTGGCCACCGGCGTGGCATCGGCCACCAGAATGGGTTTGAAGGCGCGCAGCCCCCACAGGGCCAGCGTGCGCTGATGGGGATCATCGAGATACCAGGCATCGTGCTCTGTGTGTACCAGGGTGGGCACCCGGGCCAGCCGACTGGCGAGGCCGCCATAGAGCATGGGCCCCAGATGGTGGGTATGTACCGCGACGGGCTTCAGCTGGCGCAGCAATCGGGTGAGCCGCCAGAGGGTCGCCAGCGACCAGCCCGCGGGCTTATCCAGACAGTGAATATTGCCTGCGAAGGGATGCAGGGCGGGCCATGCCCTTAGCACATCCCCTTTGTGCCCTTCGAGGGAGATGATATGCACCGGCTGCTCGGCAGGGCTCGCCTGCGTGAGGTTGAGCACCATGGTCTCCAGCCCGCCGGGCTGCAGGTGCTGCACGATTTGTACGACAGGTTGCAGAACAGGTTGCACGACGGGCTGGGCGCTGGCGTTCCTGCAGGGATGGGGTCTGTGCAACGGGGTTGATGACAACATGGTTCGCGCTCCGGCAAGGGAAGGGGTGACACCCCGGATAGCGGGAGAATGCGAATCTTGTACCACTCTTGCGATCTGCCCACAGAGGCGATCAGCTCCTCTGGTGGCACTGCCTTTGCATCGTGCGGAGGAGGGCTTTTCTCAGGGAGTGATGCCATGCCTGTCCAGTTCTATTACAACCTCTACATCATTCTCTTTGCCGCCTGGCGCCGTCGCTATCTGCTGGTGATCCCGCTACTGGTGATGCCGCTGGTGGGCGTGACGGTCGGCCTGCTCACCCCCAAGGAGTATGAGAGCCGCACCACCTTTATGGTGCCGCAAGATGCCAACCAGACCCCGACCCTCAAGGATCTGATCACTCAGGAGAGTCTCAAGGATCGCTTTGCGGTGCTCGAAGCCCTGCTGCGCAGCCGTTATGTACTGGATGGGGTAGCGCGGGATCGCGGTCTGGTCAATGACGAGACCCCGCCAGCCCAGCGCGATGCCATCATGGACTGGCTCTCGAGTGCCGTCTCGCTGCGGTTGATTGGCGATGAGGTGATCGAGATAAAGGTCAAAGCGGATTCGGCGGCCAACAGCGCCGGTTTGCTCGAAGCCATTTCGCGGCGCTTTTTCTTCAACCTGCTCAGCAAGGGGCGCCAGTCGGCGGAATCGTCCGAACGTTTCCTGCAAAGTCAGCTCGACAGCCGCCGCAGCGAACTGCAAGCGGCCGAGCAGCTGCTTGCCGACTTTAAACGGGAGCATGCCAGTGCCTTGCCCCAGCAGCAGAGTACCAACGTCGCCCGTCTCTATGGTTTGCAGGAGCGTTATGCCGAGAGCCTAATCACCTTGCAGCAGGCCAAGGCCCGGGTCGATCAGCTATCGCTGGGGCAGGAGAGCCAGCTGGCCCGCCAACTGGATGAGAAGCTGCAACTGATGCGCACCGAGCTGGTGTTGCTGCGAGCCCGCTACAGCGACGAGCACAGCAAGGTGCAGAGTTTGCGCTATCAGATTGACCAGTTGCAGCAGGAGTTCGAGCAGCTCAAATCCCAGCCGGATATGGCCCGTGGGCCCGAGTGGCAGCTGGCCCAGACGCAGCTGACGGAGGCAGAGCAAAACGCCGCTGGCTTGAAGAGTCAGCTGGATGGGCTGGACAGGGTGGTCGACTCCCAGGGCGATACCGAGCGCCAGCTCGCCGAGCTGGAGCGGGATCTGGCGGTCAAGCGCACTCTCTATCAGGATTTGCTGCTGCGCTATGAGAAGGCCAAGGTAACCGGCGATCTGGGCAACTTCGAGCAGGGGGAGCGGATCAAGGTGATCGACAAACCCTTTGCCCCCAGCAAGCCGAGCAACTACCCGCTCTGGCTGTTTTTGCTGGCGGGCATTGTTGGCGGGCTGGGGCTGGGCTGCGGTCTGGCGCTGGTGGCCGAACTGGCGGATGCCAGCCTGCGCCGCTCCGATCAACTGGCCGCCCTGGTCAAGGCACCGGTGCTAAGCCGCATTCCCTACTGCGAGCCGGTGCTGGACTATCCATCCCATAGTGATCAGGCGCTGGATGGGCAGGTGCTGCCCTTGTCACCAGAGCCGGGGTGATTGCCGTCAAAGCAGGCTGCCAGCCGGAATCTGGATATTTCTGAAAAGGCCTTGTGATAAGGCCTTTTTTATATCTCACAGATGGCTAACTATTTATTGTTACTTGCCTATAACAGATGGGTGTTGCTTTATATTACATACTGCAACTTATCTTATTATTTCTTGGCAAGGGTGATAGATGTTGCATTTTCTATTTTAGTTTCTTGACTGTAGCCTTACCTAATGGTAGTGGTAAAGCTAATGCAACTTTTATTTGCTCATGAACAAACTATGAGCTGATTGGCTCTGAAATCGTTATTTAAGTTATTTATTGATGTTGGTAAGACACTGTTTTGGTGAGGCTAGATGTAAGGGGTTGCTTACATATTTATAGTTTTTCTAATCAATTCTCTAGGTAAATAAAAATGGGTAAATGGGTAACAACAAATACAGCGTTCACTTCGTTTTTAAGTGACCGCGTTGGATACAAATCTGGATTGGCTCTTTCGAGAGACGAAATGGTCGATCTTTTAGATAAGAGTGATCCTTTGTTGAACATTATTAAAAATGATAATGAAAAACTTGTGCGTATACCGACAGATCAGATTGAAGATTCCTTTCAGATTATCTTGTGCCGATTGGGGGGCATAGAACAACCATTTGTTGGGCATGGTCCCACACTTCTCAAGTTTGAGTTTCTCAATAATCCTGAGCAGCAATTTTTACTTCAACAAGTGCTCCAGCATTTGGGTGAAAACCACTTCGATAGAGGCCACAAATCCATATTTGATAACTTTGACGAGCAACAGTTTTTTATAAAAATAAAAGAAAAATATGGGGTTATGGCATGTTCTATTAGCCAAAGATTGGTAAAATTGATAAAGGATAGTGAGGAAGCTAGTCCTTGGGATTGGCTTAGTGCAAGAGTTATGGAATGGAAATCTCCAATTGAACTAAAAGAGTTGTTTGAAAGTGAGTCTCTCAACGCACTGTATGGACGTTTTCTGGATCAGAGGTATATAAATTATCTGGCAGAGAATCCAGACAAGTTATCTAGTATGAATTGGAGAAAATTTGAGGCTCTAACTGCAGAGTACTTTGAAAGGTCTGGTTACAGAGTAGAGATTGGTGAGGGAAGAAATGATGGGGGCGTTGATATTAGGGTTTGGGGTCAGGTCGATAATAAAAGTCTCGCTCCTGTAACCTTAGTCCAATGTAAGCGTACTAAGTCTAAAATTGATAAAGTTCTTGTTAAATCATTATGGGCTGATGTTGTGGATGAAAATGCAAGTAGTGGGGTGATTGTTACTACATCATATTTTTCTCCGGGAGCAAGCCAGGTTTGCAAGGCCAGAAAATATCCAATTCGCGAAGCCAATAAAGATACAGTAATGAGTTGGCTGAAAGAGCTTAAAAAAACAGGCCGTGGTGTATTTATGGGGGAGTGATTCACCAAAAATACATTAAGAGTAATCGCTAACTCTTGATATTGTTAGCTCCTTGGCTGTAGGTTATAAGTGTAGAGGGATGTGTATGAATATATGGCGTCTGATAGCGCATCACCAAAATGCATTAGAATCAATCGAGCTCATGAAAGATGTAGGTTGTATTGCAATTGGTTGGTCGGATATTGGAGATCTATCGGAGATTAACCCAGGCAATCAAGCAGAAATAACAAATTTAATTAATATGAAATATCCTGAGTTAGGTAATGCCCATTTAGGTGGGCCAAGTCTATGGCATCTTTATAGAAAAATGGAGATAGGTGACTTTGTTATAGTTAATGCTCATAGTCGGCGTAATTGTGTGTTTGAGATATCAGGGGATTACTTTTTTAATATGAATGAACCTATCCTTGGATATATGCATCAACGTTCGGCAATTCTTACTGAAATCGATGCTGAAAAATTGTGGCAAGAATGTGGCGCAAATGTGCAGAAGGGGCAAAACATTCGTTGGACACTAGCAAGTTGTCATTTATCTACTAGTGCTGGGGAAATGATACTTGTTGAGGGTGCACGAGTTTCAGTATCATCAACAGCGATCGAGCGTAACCCAATAGCAAGGCGAAAATGCATCGAGCATTACGGATATACCTGTGCTGCTTGTGGGATTAACATGGAAAGAAAATATGGATTTATCGGTAAAGAATACATACATGTACATCATCGATCAGACTTAGCATTGAAGAATGGGGTTCATACAGTCGATCCGATCGAAGATTTAATTCCATTATGTCCTAACTGTCACGCAATGATTCACAGAGAAGTACCAGCAATGCCGTTAGAAAAACTTAAAAAAGCACTCACAGGAAATTCTTAGTATATGTCTCGAAAGGAATTTCAACGTGTAGCGTTCCTAATTCACAGTAGCCAAAGTGGTTCTTGTGTTGGGGGAGATATTTAGGCACCTTATCGACAATAACTTAGTTGTCAGATAGTGATCACTCAGGTTTTGATCATTTAGGATAGACAGGCCTTAGCCTCGGCAAAAAATCAGGGAGCCATAGCTCCCTAATCGCGACACACGGGGTGATAAATCAGCCGATGGCGGGTGCCAGTTGCCCGTTGGCGGGCTGCAGGCGTCCCTGATTACGGCGTTGATAGCGCCAGGCCAGCAGTAGCGGCATACCGAGCAGCAGCTGGGCGGCCAGCGGGATCTCCTCGATGGGGGCGGCCAGTGCACCTTCCGGAATAATGCCCCCCTCAATTTCGGCCGCCAGTTTGAGCTCCAGCGCATTGCCAAAGTCGGCGAAGGTGGTGGCATTGATCACAAACGCATCCTGACCGCCCGCCACGTTCTCCACATACCACTCTTGCAGCACCCCATCGGCATAGTCCTGACCTATGGTGATGCCGTTGATGGTATCGATGCCGGAGGCGAGCAGTTGATCCCGCACGGTAGAGGTATCCAGCCCGTTGTTCTGGATGCCGTCACCCGACACATCCATCACCTGGCGGGCAGCGGTGAAGTTGTTGGTATCAAACTGCTGGGCACCAAAGGCCATGGCCGAACCGGGGGCCGTCATCCCCGCATAGGGACGCACCAGGGCATCCAGGGTGGCGGCGAAGTTGTTGATGGAGGTCATGTCGTAGAGGTGGAACCAGTCGGTCATCAGACTTTGCTGGTTGCTGCTGCTCCACATGATCATCTGTACGGCGATGGACCCGAGTTTGCCGCCGCTGGTGTCGAGGATGGCGCTCTGTACATCCTGACTGTAAAAGGCGTCCACATAGCCCTGTAACTGCAAATTGAATTCCGATGAACTGACGCTGCCCGACACATCCATCAGCAGTTGCAGTTCGGTATCGACTTCGGTCAAGGCGTATGCGGGGGAGGTTACCAACAACATCCCCAGCAGCCCTACCAACGGTTTGAGTTTCATTGCTCACTCCTTCTCCCTGGCGCTAGTGCCAGCAGGGGGAATGAATAAAGCGTGCCAGCTTTGTTGCATCCTCTGACTTGGCTTGATCCGGGTGAGGCCGGGCAGGCATGGAACTTGCGACAGCACTCAAAAGCGCTGATAACCGGCAGGAGTTGCGATGGAGATCCGTCCCTGGCAGTGGGCACCCAACTGGCTGCTACTTGGTTTGGCCAATCAGTGGGGCATGGTGTGGCTCAATATGGGCCACTTCAACTTGCTGGTGGTGTTGCTGATTGCTATCTGGTGGCAAATTGCATCGCGGGTTGCGCCGAGCTGGCGCCCGCATCCACTGGCGCTCGCCCTGTTTATCCTGCTGATCCTGATCCCCAGCGCCAGTTGCAAGGCGCTGGCCTGTCTGTTGCTGGTGGCCTCGCTATGGCGCCGTCATCAGAGTGGCGATGAGCGGGCGGTGTTGCAGATTGTGCTCGCCTTTACCGTGGCGGTGTTGTGGGGGCAGCAGGTGTTTGCCCTGCTCTCTGGCCCTGTGCTGGCCCTCGATGCCTGGGGGGTAGGCCAGTGGTTGCAGCTGCTGGGCTGGGAGACTCGCCTTGATGGCAATCGCATCGAGCGGTTGGGGGGCCATGCCCTGATTGTGCTCAAGGGGTGCTCCTCGTTTTCTCAACTCTATCTGGTGGTGCTCTCCTGGCTGGTCTCCTGCTGCTGGCTGGCGCCGGAGCGCCCCCTCTACCGGCAGTGGCCCATGTTGCTGCTGGTCTGCCTGCTCTATATCGGGGCCAATCAGCTGCGGTTGGTGCTGATGAGCCTGGATCTGCGCTGGTATGGCTGGCTGCATACCGGCTCGCTGGCCCAGCTCTACCAGTGGGCCATCATGTTGCTGGTGATGACCATCCTGTTTCTAAGGGGGCGCCATGATGCGTCTATCTAGGGGATATCTGCTGCTGTTGCTGGTGGCGCTGAGCAGTGCTGCCGCCATGGGCTGGCGTTATCAGAACCGGACGATCAATGAGGGGGCCAAGCCCATGCTGATGGAGCTGGTCCAGCTGGGATGGCGCTTGCGGGTGGCTACGCCGGTACTGGGCGGCACCTATGTCAGCTATCAGCTGGCCCATCCCCGCTGTGATGGTCTGCTGCAGGCCATGCTGGTGGCGCCGGATAGCGAGGCGATGTCAGTGACGCTGGCGGGTGAAGGGATGAGTCAGGGGGTGATGTTTTTAGGCGAGCTGCACCAGAGCCCGCCGCTGCTCTCGTACCGTCTTACCCAGGGTTGGCGCAAATTGTGGGGGCTGACCCCTTATCCCCTCTATCGGGTGGCCTTGCCGACCTCTTGCCTCGGCCTTATTGCGCCGCCGCTGGGGTGACCGACCCCGATTCACCGTTTGGCAGAATGCGGATCAGCAAGGTATTGGGGGCCAGCATTGGGTCATAGCGGGGCTCCAGTTCAATGGCGCGAGCTCCCAGCAAGCGGGTGAGGGCGGTCAGTCGCACGCTCGCCATCCGCGCACTCTCCAGCATGTCGGTTTGCAGCCCGGGGCCGCTTATCAGCGCAATCCGGGCCGGATCCTTGCGTCCCAAAAACTGATGCAACTGCTGCTCCTGATCCGTCGGTAGTTGCGTCTCTGCTTGCTGGTACTGCAGTTGCAGCTGGGGCTGTTCGGCCATTTGCTGTTCCCGCAACTGGTTGAGGATTGGCAGGGTCTCATTGACCGGCTCCTGACGGGCGCAACCGGTGAGGATCAGCAGCGGCAGCATCAGGGGCAACAGGCGGCGCAGGGCGCTGTCTTTGGCTGTGGAGCGGGGAGTCTGGTTGGCCATACGCAGTCACTTCAGGAGGATGAGTTGGCACCAGTTTGCAATGTTTTCAATCCCTTGGCCAGTTGTTCAATCTCGCGGCGCCACTGGATCCAGGCGGCAGAGGGCAGTTGCTCTGCCACCTGCCAGCGGGTCGGCAGCTGATCCCGCAGGCGCTCCAGCAGCAGGGCGGCATCCACCTGATAGCGGGCCTCCTGCTCCAGCCATGCGAGCCAGCGCAGATCTTCGATGGCTTGCTGCAACAGCAACAGATCGTGGGAGAGGCGATGCGCCTCGCAGGCTTGCGGGCCGAGCAGCATAAAGTCGCTCTCCCGCCCGTCGGTGGGGTCATAAGGCAGGGCGGTGGGCATGCGACCATGCCACTGCAAATAGCCCTCGGCGCCGCTTTGCCACAGATAGAACCCGGCGGCTCTCGGGGTGCCCAGATTGTAAAACCAGGGGGTGACCTTGTGCTGGCGCACTCGCGCCACATCGGTTTTGTCGGCGCCAAAACCTGCGTTGATCAGGGCAATCTCCACCTCTGTCAGCAGACCAACCTGACCCGGGTGGTTGAAGTGGCCCGCGCGGATCACCGCCGGATCCCGCCGTTTCATCTCCCGCGCCAGGCTGGTAATGGCGGGCAGAGTGGCAAGATCCGGCTCATCAAACAGGCTCCATGCCAGCGGGGGCAAGCCGCTGGCGGTCAGCCCCTGTTGCCGCGTCTGCCACTGATCAAGCTGGCTGGCAGGGTCGTTCCCCCAGCGTTTGAGCGGGGTATAGGCCAGCAGGGGGGGAACAAAACTGAGCCCCACCGCCTCTCCCATGATCTCCCGCATCCCCGCTTCATCCTGTGGCAGGGCGGGCGAGAGGCCGCTGATCCCGAGTTTGGCGAGCCGCTGCAGGTCGCAGCGACTGGCCGCGGCGATCTGCTCTTTTAACGCCTCGGGATTGGGGCTCAGCCAATTCAGATAAGGGGGCGCTTCGACATAGATGCCGACCGGCTTGCTGGCCGCGGGCAGGGTCAGCGGCAGCACCTCGATAGTCAGTGGCAGCTGCACCAGTTGTTGATGGCTGAGCAGCTGAATATTGCCCAGATAGCGCCCCGCCGGCGCATCGCGTGGGACGGTCATTTGCAGCACCAGACGCCGAGGTACCCCTGCCAGCAGGGTGAGCCCGGCGATCCCCTCGACCAGCTCCTGATCCGAGGGGGCCAGCAGGGTGCCGCTCGCCTGCGGGCGAACCAGATGCCACTTGCCGTAATAGGGGGTCAGCGCCAGCGGCGATCCTGCCTGCTCGGGGGGCTGGATCACCAGCAAGGGGGCCGGATCGTCGGTGGCGGCGTGGATGGCAAACTCCAGCAGCAGCTGGCTGCCACGGGCGGCCAGCACGGGTTGTGCAGCCTGCTGCAACGCATCGGCCGCAGATAGCGGGGCGATCTGCAGGGTTGGGGCGGCATCCGTAATCGGCGTGAGGCTCAGTTGCTGCGAAGCAGGGGCTGGGGCTGGGGCTGGGGTTGGGGAATAGGGGGCCAGAGTCCACTTTTCCAAAAACAGCTGGCGCTGCTTGGTCAGCACGCTTGCGGTAGCGTCGGCCAATACGGCGAGATCTTTTCCACTACTCGGGAGAGCCTTTTTGCTGGTGGGGGCCAGATAGGGGGCAAGCAGCAGCCCCGCCAGGTATTTGGCATCCGGTGAGTGACCCACCAGTGTGATAGTGAGCGGGCCGCCGGGGTGGTTCAGGGTGACATGAACGGGGCCGCCTTGACGAGCCCCGAACAGCTGCCAGGGATCCGGGTTTGGCAGCGCCTCGCGAGATTGCCCCGCCAGATAGCGCTGCGTTAGCCACTCCTGCGGTTGCCACTGCTCGGCCCAGATGGGCTCGCCATTGACCAGCACGCTGCGCTCGAAGGGGTGGGGCAGGTACTCCCACTCGCCGGTGTCATCCAGCCAGAGGGTGAGCTGGTAGCGCCCCTTGGCGACCTCCAGCCGTACGCCATCCAGATTGCGCAGTCCATCGCGAACAAGGGCATCGCCGGAGGGGCGCAAGATGGGGGTGGGGTGGCCAATCAGCCGGGGATCCCCCGGGCTCAGGGCCTCAAAGCCGGTAAAGCGGGGCGCAGCCGCCGCCCCCAGATCCAGCGCAATGGTGCCCTCAGGCAGAGTCAGACCGGGCTCCCAGTACCAGCGGTGAATGGTCATTGAGGGGGCGTTATCGGCCATAAAGAGATAGAGCTTGGTGAGTTTGTCCAACGCCAGCGCTCTGGGCTGGCTGGTGCGCCACTCGCTCAAGGCAAAGCGCTGGGTGAAGGGGCCGGGGGCGACAATCCGCTCCAGATTGACCCGGCTGCGGTAGTTGACCGAGGCGTTATCGTCGATACGCAGGATCAGGGTTTGCGGGTGGGCGCTGGGGTTATGGCCCTCGATCACCAGTTCATCATCGCTGCCTATTGGCCAGTTGTGGGTGCTCAGATCGAGCCGCTGGGGTGTCTGGTTACTTGTCAGGGGCAGCGGGGTCTGCCCCTCCAGCCGGGTGGCGGCCATTGCTGCATGGCAGCAGAGCAGGATAACCAGCCAGAGCCCTTTGCTCATCCGGGCAGCCCCTTCAACCAGTTGTTCAGCTCGGCAGCCTTGTGATCCCAGCTTTGCAGGGCCACCTGCTGCTGGCGCGTGTGGCGCCCTTCGCTGCGGGTGAGCCCCTCCCAGCCACTCTCCTGAAACCATCCTGGATTGGATTGATCAAAGGCGGCCCGGTTGATGGCCTGGGCCAGGCTCTCCCCATCGTGGGGGAGCTGGATCTGATCCCGATAGCCATCGAGGGCCGGAAAATCGGTGCTGACGATGGGGCGCCCTGCGGCCAGATACTCGCGCAATTTCAATGGATTGCAGGCACGGATCTGGGCGTTGTCGACAAAGGGCAGCAGACTCACCTGCCAGTGCTGGGCATAGGCCGCCAGCGTGTGATGGGGACGGGGCCCCAGCAGATGGATATTGGGGAGCCCCTTGAGGGGGGAGATATCGGTCTGGACCGGGCCAATCAGCACCAGATCCCAGTGAGGCAGGGCGGCAGCCGTCTCTGCCAGCAGGGGGATATCAATCCAGTCGCTCAGGCTGCCGTAAAATCCGGCAATGGGGCGGCCGGAGGGAAGATCCGCCGGCCGCTCTCTGGGGGGCATAAACAGCTCGAGATCCACCCCGTGGCTGAGGAGCCGGGTTTTATGGGGGGGGAAGCGGCTGGCCAGCGCGGGGCTGGCGGCCAGAATGAGATCCGCTTTTTCCACCAGTCGGGCCTCGCAGTGGGCGATGGCTTGATGATCCACCCCCGCCAGCGCCGAGAAGTCATCGCCGCAGTAGTAGATGACCGCCCGCTCTTCGAGCTTGCCAATCAGATCGACGGCGCTGGGCAGGGAGATCCAGAGCAAGGGGCGATCCAGCTCGGGCAACTGACGCCGGATCTGCGCCGCCAGCCAGTGGCCATTGATTTTGCCCGCCAGACGACTGCCCGGCAGTGGCAAGGCGAGCGGCGGCAGTACCCGGGGGCTGCTGGCGTCGACTAGCGCAACCGACTGGCCGCCAGCATGGCGCGCGCCGCGCAGCACCGCCCCCAGTTTGCGGACGATGCGGGTGAGATCATGCAGGGTAAAGCGGGGACAGCGCATCCCGATGGAGTTGACCCAGAGCACTTGATAATCAGGCAACAGACGCTTGATCAAGTGCTGGGTGCTGGAGGGGTGCTGGCCCCAATCCTCGCCCAGCACCACCAGTTGCGGCAGTGAGTGTGGTTTCATGCAAAGGTCTCCGAAGCGTGTGCGGGGTCGCTGTGATCCTGTGGTTGCAACGGGCGCAGTACTGTGGCCGGTACACCCGCTGCCAGCACACCTGCGGGCAGATCCCGAGTGACGACGCTGCCTGCGGCGACAATGGTGCCGGCGCCTATGGTGACACCGGCCATCACCATCACCCCGGTGCCGAGCCAGACATCCTGCTCCAGCACAATGGCCCCCACCTGTTCATCGCGATCCGGCAGGCCCCGGGCGCGATCGCGGGCGTTGACCGGGTGCCCCGGGTAGCCCGCCAGAAAGGCACGCCCTGCAATCCGGACGTTATCCCCCAGCACTATCTTGCTGCCCACCGCCAGGGTGGTCTGCCAGCCAATCCCGACATTGCGGCCAATCACCAGCCTTGGTGTCTGGCTCGATGCCCGGCCGCTGATGGTCATGGCGGCGCTGAGGCGGCAGTCGGCACCAATTTCGATGGTGACCGGACCGCTGATATAGGGGATGCCGCCATAGAGATAGAGGCGCGGGGCGGGGGCCGTGAGGCGAGATTGAAACAAGGGGGTCCACCAGAGGGTGCGGGTCAGGGTCGCCAGCGCGTTGCTGCCCAGCCGATAGAGCCGATAAAGCAGCCGATGCAGGGGAGGGATCACGGGGAATGACCAGTGGCGGGCACTTTTGGCCAGTCGCCATACCCGGCGAGCCAGTGGCGATTCCCCCCGTTTGGCCCAGCTTTTCATCCGGTGCAGGTTGATGGTATTCATGGCGACCTCTCCCTCTGGTGCAGTCCGTTGCTCGCTAAGCAGAAAGCAGGGATCGGGCCAACAGGACGACCCCAGCGGGATCGGGCCAAATGGGGATAAGAGGAGAGTCAGATTGCACCGGTCGGTGCAATTTGCAGCCCGCGTTGTGCAAAACGCAAATGCCAGTCTCATTCTGGGCCTGTTCAGGCCGGTTAAGCCGCGCAGAGGAGCTATCGTCTCTGGGCGGGAGTGAGTGGCGTGGGCTTTGCATTAGCGGTAGCTGACCCGAAGCGGGATGCTTCGGGTGGCTGGGAGGCCCTATGAAACTTGGTGTGAACCAGATTGCCATGCTCTATTACGCCGGCGGCTTGCTCCTGATGAAGGGGATCTCCCTGCTGATGCTGCCGGTGTTGACCCATCAGCTGCTGCCTCGTGAATACGGCCAGCTCGAGGTGCTGCTGACCCTCATCAATCTGGGTTCCCTTATTTTGGGCTTCGGGCTGGTGGATGCCCTCTACCGCTTTGCCGGATTGGCGAAAGACGAGCAGGAGCGCCAGCAGGTGGTGGCCCGCATGTTTGGGCTGGTCTGGCTGATCGCCCTGGCCAGTCTGGTGCTGCTCTGGCTCTTGGCACCTGTGGTGCAAGCCTGGCTGCCGGTGGAAACCCGCCTTGCGGATGTGCGCTGGGTGCTCTGCGCCCTGCCGTTTGAAGGGGTGATCGGCGTGCCGCTGGCATGGCTGCGGATGCGCAATCAGGCCCGGCTCTTTTTCGTGGCGACCGCAGGCAAGGCGGTGATCCAGTCGGTGCTGACCGGTTGGTGGCTCTGGCTCGGCTGGGGCGTGAGCGGGGTGCTGGCCTCCGGCACCCTGACCTGCGTTGCACTGGCGTTGCTGCTGAGCCTCTGGCAGTGGCGAGATAGCGGGATCCGCTTTGACTGGCAGCACTATCGGCCGCTGCTGCGCTATGGATTACCCCTGGTGGTGAGCGGGCTGGCAGGCTTTGCCCTGAGCGGACTGGATCGCTGGCTGCTGGCCGATGTGGTGGGGGAGGCGCTGCTTGCCTACTACGCCGTTGCGGGCAAGCTGGCGCTGGCGGTGGGGTTGTTGCTGCAACCCTTTGCCCTCTGGTGGTATCCCCGCCGTTTCATGCTGCTGCGTGAGCCGGATGGACTGCGGCTCAATGCCCACTACAGCGTGATGGGGTCGGTACTGGGGTTTGTCACCGCGGGGATTGTTGGGCTCACTGCTCCCTTGCTTATTCGCTGGCTGACCCCGGAGAGCTATCACGGGGCGATCGCCTATATTCCGCTGCTGGTGCTGGGCATGGCGGTACGTAATGTCTCGGACTTGCTCAATGTCGGCTGCTTTAGCGGCGAGAAGAGCAATGCCCAGATGGTGATCAATCTGGGCTGCAGCGCCCTTGGGGTCGCAGGCTTTCTGCTCGCCATCCCCCCCTTCGGGGTTGCCGGGGTGATCTGGACCCTGCTGCTGGTCTATCTGGTGCGGGCGCTGGCCTTTTATCTGGTGAGCCAGCGGTTGCTGCCGCTGCCGTATCGCCTCTCGACCCTCTGGGCCAGTTCGCTTGGGGCGCTGGCGATGGTCTGGCTCGGCCAATGGTGGGCAGGATCATGGCTCGTCTAACGCCAGCCATCTGGGCAAGCGCCATCTGTCTGGTGCTGGCACTGCTCTGGTGGCGGCTGCCCCATCCCTTGCTGCTGCCGGTGCTCGGCCTTGCCATTCCCGCCATCTGGTTTGCCCTGCGCTGGCCCTTCTTGATGGTGCTGGGGTTTGTCACTTTCTCCTTCTTTCGGCTGCATGAGGTGTTCCCCCAGCTCTATCCCCTCAAGATCCCGCTGCTCTTCTCGCTGGCCGCCATCGGTGCGCTGGTCTGGCACATTTTGCTGACCGGTCGGATCAAGCCCTACTGGAGTCCAGCCCTGAGCTGGCTGACGGCCTTCTTTGTGATGGTCTCCATCGGTGTGCTGTTTGCCAGCAACCGGGGCGAGGCGATCGCCACCTGGACCGGCAGCTACAGCAAGATCTATCTGATGACCCTGGCCACCGCCTGGCTGGTGCGCACTCCGGGGGATTTTGCGCTGGCGGTGCGCACCTTCGTGGTGGCGGGCTGTCTGGTGGCGCTGGTGGCCCTCTACAACAAGGCGAGCGGGATCGGGCTGGTGGAGGGTACCCGGGTGACCATAGGGCGCGAGCTGGGCTCTGTGCTGGGGGATCCCAACGATCTGGCGCTGGTGCTGCTCTTTCCTGCCGGCTTTTCGCTGAGCTTGCTGCTCAATCAGGGCAATGGGGTGGGAGGGCGTTTACTGGGGGGGCTCGGCTTTGCGCTGACTGCGGCCGCCATTATCGCCACCCAGAGCCGGGGTGGTTTGCTGGGTATCTGCGCCGTTGGTGGCCTGTTTGCCTGGCAGCGGGTGAAGTCGAAAACCCTGTTGATCTCGCTGGGGATGGTCGCGCTGGTGGTGCTGTTTGCCGCCGCCGGGATCAGCGATCGGGCATCTGGCGGCGCCGCCGAGAGCGGGGTCGATGCCTCGGCCATGGGGCGGATCTACGCCTGGCAAGCGGCCTGGGGCATGGCGTTGGGCCATCCGCTGGTGGGGGTGGGCTTGTCCAATTTCTATTACAACTACTTCTTCTACAGCCCCCATTGGGATGGACTCAATCATGCGGTGCACTCCACCTGGTTCGGGGTGCTGGCTGAAACCGGCTTTGTCGGGCTGGCGCTGTTTATCGGCATGGTGGCGGTGACCCTGCGCAGTTGCTGGCGTTGCCAGCTCGCTGGCATGCCTCCTGCAGTGATCACGGCGATGCAGGGTGTGATGGCCAGCATGGTTGGGTTTGTGATTTCGGGATCCTTCCTGACCCAGGGGTTTACCTGGCCCATCTATCTGGAATTGGCGCTGGCCGTCGCCGTCATCAAGTACGTGCAGCAGGCGGCCACAGAGGTGAAGGCCACCGCTGAGGATCATCAGGAGGCAACCCGGTTGCCGGCAGTGCCACCAACGGGAGCAAGAGGATGAACGCAACCCCTGTTTTGCTGGTTCACTACGGAGAGGACTGGATCCGCGGCAGCGAACGCTGCCTGCTGGATCTGCTGGCCCACCTCGATCGCAGCCGGTTTACGCCGTTGCTCTGGTGCAATAGCCCGGCTCTGGCGGCAGAGGCGGCCACCCTCGGGGTCGAAACCATGGTCGAGCCGTTCAGCCTGCTGATGGGATGGCAGGCGCCCCGTTTTGATCTTGCTGCCCATCGGCGCCTCTCCCGGCGAGCCAGAGAGCTCATCACCGAACGGCAGATTGGGCTGGTACATGCCAACAGCGCGGCCCCTTGTCAGTGGCTGGCGGGTGTTTGTCGGGCGTTGCAGGTACCGTTGGTGTGCCACCTCCATGCCCGTTACCAGCCCAGAGACAGGTTCAGCCTGCGGGTTCATCAGGCAAGCGTGCTGATCGGGGTGAGCGAGCCGGTGTTGACCGGTTGGCGCCAGGATGGCTGCGCGGCCGATCGGTTGATCCGGGTACCTAACGGGGTGGATGCAGCTCGCCTGAATGGCGGTGCTCACTGGCCGGTCGTCGGCATGCTGGGCTTGCCCCCGGGGGATATGATCATCGCAACCATCGGCTCATTGATCAAACGTAAGGGGATCGATCTGCTGATCCGCTCGCTGGCTGCCCTGATGGCATCGGGGGAGGAGGCCCAGTTGCTGATCATTGGCCGCGGCCCGGAGCGGGAAGCATTGATGGCGTTGGCTGTCGAACTCGGGGTGGCCGAGCGCGTCCACTTTTTGGGCGAGCGGCCGGACAGTGCCGCTATTTTGCGGGGCGGGGTGGATCTGCTGGTCTCTGGAGCCCGTGAGGAGGTGTTTGGTCTGACGTTGGCGGAAGCGGGCATGTTGGGGCTCCCAGTCAGTGCCTATCGGGTGGGCGGCATCCCCGAAGTGGTGGAGGAGGGGGCGACCGGCTTGCTGGCAACCCCGGGGGATTGGGCCGAGATGGCTGATCACTGGCGGCAATTGAGTAATCCTCAACGCCGATGTGAAATGGGGCGGGCCGCTCAGCTGCGTGCCGCACAGTTGTTCACGGTGGCGCGCTACGTTGACGGGGTCACGGCGGTGTGGGACGCCGCGTTGGCTGGTCGTTGGCACGCCACGGCCCCCACACCCTTCCGACCACTCATTCACTGGGCGGGGCAACGACTCCTTGCCAGAGGTCGCAATATGCTGGCGAGTGGGATGGCAAAAGTGGCGCAAAAAGTGCAAATGGGGTTTGGCCGCCGCAAGGTGCCAGAGTAAGGGAGCAGCAAGATGAGCATGCAAACTGAGCCGGTGTTTGGAAAGATCATCGTCGTGGATCCCATCCCGTTTCGCGGTGGCTCCAAGGTTGCGACCGAAGTGCTGCTCGATGAGTTGGCCAAGCGGATGCCCGGGCTCACATGCCATGTGCTGACCCAGGATCCCGACTCCTGGCCCCGTTGTCAGCATCATCCTCTTTGGCTGCCCCACATATTGAAGGGGCGGGAGTCCGGCATCGGCTATCTGCTCAAACAGGGGTGGCAGACCCTGCTCATCCTCTGGCTGGTGTTGCGTCTGGGGCAGGTGAAGTGCCTGGTGGCGGCGTCCGGGCCAGGGGTGGATCTCTGCTGTTACTGGGCTGCCCGCTGGTTGCGGTGCCGGGTGGTTCAGCTGATCCATGGCCCTGTGGGATGCTCGGGCCTCTCTGCCAGGGCCTTGCAACGGGCGAGTTTTGTCTTTTATCTGGAATCGACCCGCAGCTCCCTGGCGGCATTGCTGGCCCGGCTTGGCGAGACCGAGTTCCCGTCACACTGGCAGCCATTTACCAACGGTTTGAGCGAGATTGATTGGCCCAATGCGACCCTGGGGGGGCCCCGTATTTTGTGGGCGGCTTCGTTGCTGCGCTGGAAGGGACTGGAGACCATGCTGGCCGCCCATCAAATGATCCCTGATGCTCGCCCCGAGCTGATGGTGTGCTATCTGCAGCCCAAGGGCACGCTGCAACCCTGCAGCCAGCCTCAGCCACAGCTGCCAGACACGCACTGGTATGCCAACCCCGCCAATCTTGACGAGATCCGAGCTCAATGCGGTATTTTTGTCTCCACCAGTCATCAGGAACCGTTTGGCCTCTCCATTCTGGAGGCTATGGCGGCAGGATTATGTGTAGTGATCCCGGCCGATGGCGCCTGGTGGGACCGACACCTCACCGATGACGTGAATTGCCGCAAATATCAGCCAAACGATCCCGGCGATCTGGCGCGGGTGCTGGCCAGCCTCAATGCGATGCCCGACGTGGTCAAGCGACTTGGCCATCATGCTCGCCTGCATGCCATGGTCCATTACAACGCGTCAGATACCTATCAAAGCACACTGGATCAGTGGGAAGGCATGTTGCGATGGGATGCGTTGAGCCTTGCCGTGCATGGTTAGCGCGCAGTGGTTCCCCACGGGGAGGATGGTGGCGTATGAGGGACTTATGGGCAGACTGGTTGCGGGAGGCTGGGTGACTCCGCCACTCTGATGCAGTTACGGCCGGATGATTTGGCGGTGTAGAGCGCAGCATCAGCCAGTTTTACCAGTTCAGATGGCTGCCAGTGACTCGATGGTCTGAGGCAGGCAACACCCATGCTAACGGTCACCAGACCGGTGGCATTTTGTGCGTGTGGCTGCGCGAGTGCAAAAATCAGCCGCTGGATATGTTGGGCAATTTCATAGGCGGATTGACGCTCGACATGTGGCAACAGGATGACAAACTCCTCTCCGCCGTAGCGGGCCACCAACTCCCCCGAGCGGCGCCCGGATTGCGCCAGGGTATGGGCCAGCAATCGAAGGCACTCGTCACCGGCAACGTGGCCATAGAGGTCGTTGAACTGCTTGAAATGATCGATGTCGAGCATGATGAGCGCAATCGGCATCTCTGTCTGAATACAGCGCTCCCAGGCCTGGTTCAATGAGTTGTCGAACAGACGACGGTTGCCGATATTGGTTAGCCCGTCGGTATTGCTGAGCGCTTCCAGTTTCCGGTTCGCTTCCGCCAGCTCCCTGGTTCTGAGCTCGATAATGAGCTCCAGCTCATGTTGGCGCTCCTCCAGACTGGTCATCGGGTAAATTTCGCTTTCCCGAGCCGCACTGTAAGGGATGGAGATACTGCTGTGAGCAATTTTCCACGCCATGGCTTCGTGTCGAAAAATCAATACCAGTCTGGCGGTTCTGCGGGAGAGGATAGGTTCTGATTTCGGTAGATGGATATGAAAGAAGGCGGTGACCGCCACCACATCCGCGGCCAGATCTTGCAGGGTCACATTGAGTATTTCCAGGCGGATCCTGCCCGGGATCTGGGCAAAATCGCGGCGGGTTATCCGGATCCACTCATCCCTATCGGTAACCAGAACATCACTGCTGCCGGCAAAACCGCTGAAATTGTCGCTAAACCGCGTGGTGAGCCGATCATCCCGTGATGAATACAGCTCGATGTACTCATCAAACAGTGAGCGGATCAACTGTTCCCGTTCAGTGGTCATTGCGCTGGGCCCATGAGAAGTGGTCACGTTTTTCAAACGTTCGATTGAACTATAGTCAATAATGTCATTTCATTTGGCTATCTATCTTGATTTTTATCGTTTTTTTATTCGATTACCGTTATTGGCAAGTGTCCGTAAGGTCAGTCAGAACAAGGCGCCATGGAGAGGATTAGCATGGCTGTCCGGTGCATATCCTCCCCATCTCTATTACGCATCGGGGTGACCACCGGTGACAAGACAGCGGGTCTGCATGCAGATCCCCAGACTGCAGGCATCAGGTAACCCAGAGTGCCTCGCGGCGATCAATGGCTGGCGAGATAGGGGCTGATATCCACCTCGTCAATGAGCTCCGGGCTCATGTAACGCTTGGCATAGCGCAGGTAGACGCCAGAGCGGAGAAAGAGCGCAAACAGCTCGGGGTCGATATGGTGATCCTGTTGCATGAATCCCATGATGCGGATGGCCTCCGAGAGAGATTTGGCTTTCTTGTAGGGGCGATCGCCGGCGGTCAGCGCCTCGAAGATATCGGCGATGGCCATCATCCGGGCAGGGATGCTCATCTCGTCCCGTTTCAGCCGCTTGGGATAACCAGTGCCATCCATCTTCTCATGGTGTCCCCCTGCGATTTCCGGCACCTGTTTCAGGTTGGCGGGGAAGGGGAGTTTTTCGAGCATGATGATGGTCTGGATCATGTGCTCGTTGATCTTGTAGCGCTCCTCATCTGTGAGGGTGCCCCGGCGGATGGCGAGGTTGTAGAGCTCGCCGCGGTTATAGAGGTATTCAGGGGTGTTGACCTGAAATCCCCAAGGGTTGTCAGGGGCAAGGCGGTCGCGGTTGCTGCGGGTGAAGAGGTGATCCGGGCGATCGGCCAACAAGGGTTCGGTGACCGGCAGCGGTGACTCCGCGGCCCGCTGCTTGCGCGCCAGTTCATCCTGAGAGATCCCAATCCGATCGGAGAGCGTGCGCTGCCAGGTGCGGCCCGCGATCTGCTGCAGCCTTGCAATATCCTCTGTGGCCATAAATTCGCCCCCTTCGTTGCAACGGGCGATAAAGGCAAACTCCTCATCCAGCTGTTGCCACTGCTGTTGCAGCGTGGCCTGTAACGCGGCCTCATCACCCCCATGGAGACGTGCCTGCCAGTAGGCAATCTCGGCATCCCGTTTCAGCACTTCAAAGCGCATCCTGACCTCGTGAATGCGATCGCACAGGGTTTCCAGCTTGGTGGCCTTGTCGACCACAAACTCCGGTGTGGTGACTTTGCCGCAGTCGTGCAGCCAAGCCGCGATATGTATTGCTTCCCACTGTTTTTCATCGAGCGAAAAGTGTTGGAAGGGGCCCTCCTTGGCCTCACATGCCGCTTCTGCCAGCATCTTGGTCAGTTCGGGGACTCGCTGACAGTGGCCACCGGTATAGGGGCTCTTGGCATCGATGGCCCCTGCGATGAGCTGGATAAAGGCCTCCAGCAGATTGCGCTGCTCCTCCAGCAGCCGCTGGGTGGTGAGTGCCACGGCGGCGGTGGAAGAGAGCGCGTTGACAAATGCCATCCGCTGCGGGGTCAGGGACTTCTTCCGTTCATCGATCAGAAACACCAGGGTGCCGAGCAGTTGGCCATCACGGTTTTTCAGGGCAATCGGCCAGAAGGTCAGCGGCGTGTCGCTCTCCTCAATGTAGGGAAACAGGATCTGCAATTCGCTGGTGACCAACGCAACGGGTTCCAGTTCTACTCCTTGCAAGCTCTGGAACAGTGGATGTTTTGGCTGATTGAGCGTTCCGATACTGTGGATCGGCGTTTGCTCCTGCACCTCGCCATTCCAGCACAACCCTGCCAGATCCAGCGTCTTGTTGCCGCTATCGGAGAGGTAGAGCATGCAGCCTGTTGCACCGGTCAGTTGCTGCATTTCGGTGAGCAGCCGCACCAGCAAGCGGGGGAAACTGGTCTCGCTGGAGAGGGAGGTGGAAAGCTGTAAAAAGCGCTGGATAGTCGATTTCATGTCGCCCATGGCCTGGGAGAGATCGATGATTTCAGCAATATAGGAGTTGACTCTGATCGGATCGTTGAAGTCGAAGTGGGCGATTTTTCCTGCTTCTTGAGTCAGGTCATCAAGGGGCCTGGCGGCGGTTCTGGCCAGCTTGATGGCCGCGAACAGGGCAAAGATCAGGAAGATGCCCGACAGAAGGAAGGTCTGATTGCGAATGGTGAAGGCGGTGGCCAGCAACTCATCGACAGGTGCTGCAATCCAGAGGGTTAATTTTGACCCATCGGCTTCCGGTAAAGTGATACGCATTCCTTGCCAATCATTGCCCTCTGATTTAAAGGAAAGACTATCTGCCTTCTGATTCTGACTGGCATTCATCAAGTGTTGGATCATAGGCAGGTCGGCTTCGGTCACTCTTGCAAGTCGATAAGCGCCATGTTCATGAATCAGCATCCCACCTTTATGACTTGTCATTAGCTCGCCCTGCTCATTGACGATGGCTAGACGCATATTGGGGGTTATCTTGGCGGATTTGAGCAGGCGCTCGATAGCTCGGAGGTTCAGGCTCATCCCTATGACGCCAGCCCCATTTTGCATTGGTTCGGCAAAACTCAGGTACATCTCCTGAGTATCGTGCGAGATATAGAGAGGGGATTGCACCAACTGTCCACTCTGCTTGGCCTGAATAAACCATGGATGCTCTATTGGATCAAAAAATTGTCCTGATTCCTCTTGCCGTTCAATGATGGTGAGATTGTCGGCCAGCGCGAAGGTCTCCGTAAGAGTGGTTGCCTCTTGATGCCGGATGCTCTTCACGATCCAGCGGGTATTGGCGGGCGGCGTTAGGTGTTGTACCTCGGTGTCGGCAGGCCAGCGCATGAGCCAGAATAGATCGCCGTTGTTGTAACCGGCATACACCGCGTTGGCAGAAGGTTGTCCTTTGAGCAGGGTTGTCATGTAGGGAAGGCTGGCCATTCGCTCTGACAGGGTCTTGGCTTCGGTCAGGCGCTGTTGGGCGAGCAGATTGACGCTTAAAGCTGAGGTGCTGAACAGCCCTTCTAAAGCCTGAGTGGTGATTTGGCCAATCAGGGTGAATCTGTCTTCCGCCTCTTTCATCAGCATGGTTTTGGTTTGCCGATATTGGTGACCAAGAGTGATCAAGGCAAACACCAGCAATAAACCCAGAAACAGATGGGCAATATGAACATACAAGGGGATAACGCGGCGAATGAGATTCATGTTATCTCCTTAAATGGATGGGTTTGTTGAGTGGGGTATAAATGAGATAGCCCAACAGAATAATAGGTAGCTTCATGGTGTTCGCCCTTGCTGCTTGCATTAAAGAGACCCCGTTGCGTAAACCACCAGATGACGATAAATGGAAAGGGGTGATAAATCCTTTTTTTATTCACCCATCGCAGTAGCCAAAAATGATCCACGGCGATGTTACCGCAGAGTTCTGTGATCGTGATTCTTTTCACTCTGGATATGGATTGAAACCCTCTTTTTGCGGGAAGTGCGCCGAGATATTCAGCAGCCTGGTTTCTTCATCCAGCGACACAGTAACGGTGGCGCCATGGGCTTCCAGCATGATTTTGCCATGATAGCCATTGTGACTGTGTGCTTCTTTGTTGTTATTAGAGGATGGGAATCTGTCGAACAGAGAGAGGACATTATTGATATCCAGCAAGGTCGAGCTATCAATATTTAAAATAATGCTTTCGGGGTATTTCAGACAGACAATTTCCACGCAGGAGGAGGGTGCCGCATGCTCACAAGCGAGCCGTGTCAATATTTGAAACGCGGAATAACAGAGAAATTCGTCACCTGCGATGAATAGCTCATCATAGAGGTAATTTTTGGGTTTGGTCAGCTTGATATCGAGCTTTTTCTCGGCATAGAGATTTTTGAATTGCACCGAAAGCCGGTTGAAAATATTAAAGAGCTGGACTTTACCCGCTTTCAAAACAAAGGTGCCGGTTTCAATCTGGTAAATCTCGCTGGCCAGCCGGGTCAATGCCAGTGCATCGCCTACAGATTTTCTGGTGATGGATAGCTGGGTTTTTTGGAGCATGTTGAGCGATGAGTCGGCCGCCAGCTCTTCCAGCAGGTGTAGCGCGTTGAGCAGGGGCTCCCGAATTTCATAGCGGATATTGAACTCGAGGCTCTCTTTGAGCGCATTGAGCTCAAGCATCTGATCGAACTCTTTTTGCAGATCTCTTCTGGCATGCACCAGCCGCATCAGATTGGCAATGCGAAAACGCAGCATCTCGATGTCGATCGGCTTGGTGATAAAATCGACGGCCCCCAGTTTCATCGCCCGTTTACGGGAATAGATATCATCCAGTGCCGTCATAAAGACGATGGGGATGTGCTCTGAGTGGGGATGTTCACGCAAAATTCTGGCAACATCGAATCCGTTCAGGTTGGGCATCATGATATCGAGCAGCACCAGATCGGGTGGATTATCCGATTGGCAGATCCTGATCGCTTTTTCGCCATCTTTGACCAACTTGAGATGAAACTCTTTGCGAAATACCGAGGTGATCAGCATCAAATTATCTGGAACATCGTCAACCACCAGAATGGTTGGACTATCCTGATTGCTGGCAACCAGATCGCTGTTGGAAAAACGGTGCAAACGACCGAATTCGAATTGCGAGAGTGGGGGTTGCGATTGGCTGGTTGCCAACAGCAGCCGAGTGATCCTGGTTTTAAGGGTATCGGGCTTGAGCGGGGTCAAGATAATGTCAGAGACTTTCGCCTGGACAAATTGTTCGATCAATGGGCGATCTGTCCCTGAGGTCAGGGTCAAAAATGGCAGTGTGTGATGAGGTGCCCTACTGCGAATATTTTTCAGCAGCGTGAGCAAGTTTGCCGAATCGAGATCGATATTGCAGATGATCATGGCGGCAGGGCCATCAGACACGCAACGTTCCAGCGCCTCGACACTCTCCACCACCGTAATCTGGCTTATGCCAATGGCTCGTAACTGATTGCATAGCGCATCGCTGTGCACATTATCTTTTTCCAGTACCAGCGTGGGCCCGGAAATTATTTTTGCTATGTCCATATGGCTATCTGATGTGCCCATCTGTCGCTGTATCCTGCCAGCTCATTTTGAGCATGATAATATAGGGTGCATGACCCTGGTCAACCGATACCTCTGCTACCTTGCGCTGGAAATATAAATCTGCAAGCGGGCTCATCACCCAACGTGATAAAGAGAGCAATCCGATATCATCATACCGTTGGTGCTGACCCATCTTCTGATGGTGTACAACCGCCATTACCCCATATCCACTTTTTTCTTGTATCCGATTTATCCCTTGTGAGTTGCTGGCTCCTGTCGGGTTGTGCGCACATTTCAACCGGGTTGTCATGGCTGCCTGTCGGGGGATCCGTTATGGTGTGAGAAAGGTTGGCAGGGGTCGCTATCCTCCATCTTGGCAGGGAGAATCACGAGATATGGAACATCTTGCCCCGAGCGCGGCTCATCCTATGGTGCTGCTGGTTGATGATAAGAGTGGCTGCCACAATTTGATGAATACGCTGCTCGGTGAGTGCCTTTTATTGCACGTCTTCTCCTGTGAGGCGGTGCTGATGATGGTCAGGCAGAACGATGGAGCATGCTGTCAACCATGAAATCGCGTCTCTGGCACATTACTGCCGTGCTGTTGCTCTCCCTGATGTTGGCCACGCTGGTCGATGCCTTCTATCTGGAGCTGGAGCGGCAGGAGTATCGCCAGTCGCTGGATACCCGCATTCAGCGCGAGGGCGACAATCTGCAGCAACTGACCCTCTCAAGCAAGGGGATGGGGGCGGTGCAACTGGCTGGCCGCCTCAACCGCGAGATCCAGCAATCGTCACTGCTCGAGCGGGGGGAGCTGAGCCCGAGCGAAGCTCTGCAGGTGTTGGCGCAGGGGGTGAAGGCCAATCATGCCTTTGTTACCAATAAAGCAGGGGTGATTGTCCGTGATTGGGATGCGCTTGGCCGCCATGTCGTCGGGCAGGATGTGTCGTTTCGCTCCTACTTCAGGCAAGGGCTCAAGGGGCTGGAAACAGTAGATGCCGGGGTTAGCCTCAATACCGGCAAGCGGATGATCTATGTGGCGGCGCCAGTCTCTCACGATCGGGCGCAAGGAAGCGACATTACTGGGGTGGTGGTGGCGCGTTACGAGATGGCGCTGCTCGATACCTTTCTGGCCGGGTGGGGCGATACCATCGGTTTGCTGGTCTCGCCAGATGGAGTGGTGATGGCCAGCAACAAGAGCGATTGGCAAATGGCGGTGGTGGGACCGAACTCTGCCGCCAGGCAACAGCAGCTCTTTGCCTCTCGCCTATATGGACACTACTTTGCCCCGGATCGCAAACCGGTGATCCTGCCTGCACTCGATGGCAGTGAAGTTCGGATAGGGAAAGATAGCTATCTGGTGAGCCGCATGCCTATCGAGTGGCACGATGCCAAAGGGCAGTGGACGCTGCTGCTGTTGGGCAATGTGGAACAGGCCGTGTCAGGATGGCGGCGAGTGGCCTTGTTCGGCACCGCCCTGTTGATATGTCTGAGCTCGGCCCTGCTCTGGCAGGGGCGGATGTTGCGTCGCCGCAGCATTCGCGAGCGCAACGAGCAGTTTGCCTTCCAGCAGGCGTTGATCGATACCCTGCCACATCCTCTCTTCTATACCGACAATCAGGGGCGCCTGCTGGGGGTGAATCGCGCCTTTACCAGCGCATTTGGTGGCGCCCGGCCGGTCGAAGGCAAGCGGCTGGCGGAGTTGCCGCAACTGGCCGGACTGGATGCGGTGGATGAGGGTAACACCTTGCAAAGGGTGGCGGGCAGTCAGGCCAGAACGCAGCATGAGGTGCGCCTGTTTTCGCCGGATGGCCGTCCTCTGGACATGCTCTATTTTCTCTCGGGGATCGAGCTTGCCGAGAGCGAGCGAAGCGGTGCGGTCGGCAGCTTGGTCGACATCACCCCGATCCGTGCCGCCGAGCAGGCCATGCGGGAGGCTCATGACCGGATAGCGGCAGATCGCCAGCGGCTGCACGAGAGCGAGCAGCGGATCCAGTCCATGGTGCGCAACGTACCGGGTATGGTCTATCGCTGCTTGCCTCATCATCCCTGGACCATGTTGTTCGTCAGCGACGAGGCGGAAAAATTAACCGGCTATCCCGCCAGCGATTTTGTCGATAACAGCCGCGATTTTGGTGACTTGATCCATCCCGATGACCTCGAACTGAGCAACCGCAACACCATCGAGGCCATTGCCGAACACCGGCAATACATCAACGAGTACCGCATCTTCGATCGCTGGGGTCAGCTCCGCTGGGTCTACTCCATCGGACTCGCCACCTATGATGCCGAGGGTAAGGCCGTCTATCTGGACGGGATCATCTTCGATTTCAGCGACCGCAAGCAGGCTGAGGCCGCCATGCTAGAAGCTAGGCAGATCGCCGAAGATGCCACCCGAACCAAGAGCGAATTTTTGGCCAACATGAGCCATGAGATCCGCACGCCAATGAATGCCATCATCGGTATGGCCCATCTGGTGCTGCAAACCAACCTCTCCCCCGAGCAGCACAACTATGTGAGCAAGATAGACAGAGCGGCGAACAACCTGCTCGGGATCCTCAACGACATCCTTGACTTTTCCAAGATGGAGGCGGGCAAGTTGCAACTGGAGAAGGTGGATTTCCAGCTCAACGAGGTGTTCGAGTGGCTGGCGGATCTTACGGCGTTTCGGGCGCGGGAAAAGGGGCTGGCGCTGCTGTTCGATCTGGCCGCTGATCTGCCTGACCGTTTGTGCGGCGATCCCCTGCGGCTTGGCCAGATCCTGCTCAACCTGACCAGCAATGCCATCAAGTTCACCGAGCAGGGAGAGGTGATTGTCCGGCTGGCACGCAGTAACGAGCGAGATGGCAAGATCTGGCTGCAGGGCAGTGTGCAGGATAGCGGTATCGGCATGACAGCCGAGCAGTGCCAGCGTCTCTTCCACTCCTTTGAACAGGCTGACAGCTCGACCACCCGCAAATATGGTGGCACCGGTCTTGGTTTGGCCATCACGAACAATCTGGTGCAACTGATGGACGGTGAGATCCGGGTGGAGAGCGCCCCGGGGCAGGGCAGCGAGTTCCACTTCCGTATCTGTCTCGCCACCCTGGCGGATCAGGGTAAGGAGAAAGAGCAACGTGTGGCCATGCCGCTGGCGCCGCAGCGTCTGCTGTTGCTGGAGTCGTGTCCTGCTTCGCGAGCGGCCATTCTCCACCAGCTGGCGGCGCTGCCTGTTGAGCTTGTCTGCGCGGACGAGCCCGCCGCAGTGCTGGCACTGCTGCATCAAGGCATCGCGGCGGGCAAACCCTGTGATCGAGTTGTGCTGGGCTGGCTGGAGGGGGAGAGCTGGTTGTCAGAGGTGCTGCAGGAGGTTGGCACGCTGGCAGCGCCGCCCGCGATCTTGCTGATCACCTCGGGCGATCCCGCACCGCTTGCCAGCTATGTTGTTGCGCTGGGGTTGGCGCCGTGTGATGTGCTGGCCCATCCGTTTACCCCGCAGGCACTGTGTCAGGCATTGTGTAAGGCGCAGGGGGGCGATGCCGTGGGACGAGAGGCGTTATCGGATGCAAGCCCCTATCATCAGGTTGCGCTGCCCGCTCATGGGCTGGCGGGGGCTCGTCTGCTGTTGGTGGATGATAACGACATGAACCGGGAGGTGGCGCTGGCCCTGCTGGGCAAGGAGCAGATCTCCCTGGTCTGTGCTTGCGATGGGGCACAGGCGCTCGCCCTGCTGGCGCAAGATCGCGGGTTTGACGGTATCCTGATGGATTGCCAGATGCCGGTGATGGACGGGTACACCGCGACCCGGTTGATCCGCGCCGATCCGACGCTGGCCCGGATCCCCATTATCGCCATGACAGCCAGCACCATGGTCGGGGATAAAGAGAAGGCGCTGGCGGCAGGCATGAATGACCATATCGCCAAACCCTTGAATATGCCGCTGTTGCTGGCGACCCTCTCGCACTGGATCACACCTGCCAGACCTCTGGCTGCCGCCAGCAAGTTGCAGGTGACTGACGATGCGACCCCTTGGCAAGGCGTGCCCGGCCTTGACGCGCAGCGGGGCATGGCCGTGATGGGGGGCGACAGTGTGCTCTACCGCAATATGTTGCAGCGCTTTTGTAACGGGCAGCAGGGGTTTGAAGCCAGTTTCCACTCGGCGTGGGCCTCGGATGACAAAGTCACGGCCCGGCGTCTGGTTCACACTCTCAAGGGCAGTGCCAGCACCATAGGGGCGACCGGTGTGGCGGAGCAGGCGGCGCTGCTCGAGCAAGCCGGTGAAGAGGGGGATGATGCAGGGGTCGCAACCCGCTTGCCATCCCTGATGGCCGAGCTGAAGCCCCTGCTGTCTGGGCTGGAAGCCGCGCTGGCAGTGTCCCCTGTGACGATGGGCGCTTCCCGAGGCATCGATGCCGGGATGCTGGCGGCGCAACTCCAGCAGTTGGGGGCCTTGCTGGCACAGAGCGATGCCCAGGCGTTGGCGCTTTGTCAGCAGATTGAGGCTGATCTGGCTGGCAGTGCATTGCCGCTGCGTGCTGCATTTCAAGAGGTGAGCCGGGCGGTCAACGAGTTCGAGTTCGATAAGGCGCTGCAGTTGCTGGCACCACTGCTTGGGTGATGGTTAACACCCTTATCGCTTGTCATGTTCATTGTCATCCCAACTCATTTTTTAGGGTTGCCATTGAACAAGAACAATTATCATCTATATCGATAGATATGGATATTTACGCTCTGGTTAATTACGCTGGGTGACGTGAAGGTAAATAGTGTGAAGGTGGGCGGTAACATCTGTAACCGGATGAGCGAATGCATCACGAGTTAAATATGATCACTATGTTGCAGGCAGCCTTCCACCTTGCCTTTTCTCTTACCATTAATTTGAATGCAGATTCACGATGATGCGTAAACATATCCGTGAGTGCGATATTTTACTCACCAGCATCCAAGACAATAAAGAGTGGGGGGAGCGTATTGATATGCATACCTCGGCGGCATCTTTTCATTAAGCTGTGTTAAACGGGCAGGGAGGCCAAGCGGGGTTGTGCTGTGTGGGCTTGCAGTAGAACGTGTCGCACTGAAGCGCAGGTAAAATGCAAACTGAAACCAAGCGACATGCAGGTAAACCGTGCCGTGCAGGCCGTGCTTGCTACCGGTGGTAGCTGGCCATGAGACAGTTCTGGTATGGGGAGGCAAGTCAGGAGGTTGTTCCGTGGATGACTGTATGGAATATGCAATGAGATGAGTAAAGATATATTCAATGGATCATTTATTGGTGGGCATCAGTATTGTGAAATGAGCGGTATAGCCAAGATTTCAATCATGTTAATTTGGCTCACAGTGAAAGAGAGGATATGCGGCGATTAATTATTTAATATCCAATTAAGTTCATAAAATTTACGGAGTTGCTAAATATCTCTTTGGGGGTAATTAATTCTGTTTGTGATGTGGCTCGCTATGTAAATAGGGGGAAGCCGGTCGAAGTTGATAGAGATCAATACTGTGATGTGGGTGAGTCCTTAGCATTTCTCCTATTAAGCATTTACCAAACAAGTGCTCACTACGGGAATAACTAGAATGGTCGAGGATAATTTTTTATCGGCTCATGGGATTAATCGCCGTGATTTTATGAAATTGTGTGCCGGGATGGCCGCAACCCTGGGATTAAGTCAGCATGCCGTCGCCAAGATGGCCACTGCGCTCACCAGCCCTGAACGGCCGCCGGTGATCTGGATTGGGGCGCAGGAGTGCACTGGTTGTACCGAATCGCTGCTGCGCGCCACGCACCCCACCATCGAAAACCTGATCCTCAATACCATTTCGCTGGAGTACCACGAGGTACTCTCGGCGGCCTTTGGTCATCAGGCGGAAGAGAACAAGCACAACGCCATCAAGCGCTATAAAGGCAAGTATGTGCTGGTGGTGGATGGCTCCATTCCGCTCAAAGATGGCGGCGTCTACTGTATGGTGGCCGGTGAACCCATCGTCGACCATATTCGCCGTGCTGCCGCCGACGCGGCTGCGGTGATCGCCATCGGCTCCTGCGCTGCCTGGGGCGGTGTGCCTGCCAGCGGCGGCAACCCGACCGGTGCCGTCAGTCTGGAAGAGGCCCTCGGCAATATCGGCACCCCCATCATCAATATCCCGGGTTGCCCACCCAATCCCCACAACTTCCTCACCACGGTTGCCTACTACATCACCTACGGCAAGCTGCCGGCGCTGGATAGCAAGAAGCGTCCGCTGTTTGCCTATGAGCGTCTGATCCACGAGAACTGCGAGCGTCGTCCGCACTTCGACGCAGGCCGTTTTGCCAAGGAGTTTGGCGATGAGGGCCACCGGCAGGGCTGGTGTCTCTACCATCTGGGCTGCAAGGGGCCGGAGACCTATGGCAACTGCTCGACCCTGGAGTTCTGCGATGTGGGCGGCGGCATCTGGCCGGTCGGGATCGGTCACCCCTGTTATGGCTGCAACGAGCAGGGTGTCGGTTTCAGCAAGGGGATCTTCCAGCTCGCCAAGGTAGAGAACCCGACTCCGAGGGTGGATAAACCCGATGTGAAGATCCAGGAGGGGGGGTATACCTCGCCCACCGCAACCGGCCTTATCGGTGGCGCCCTCGGGGTGCTGGTAGGGGTGAGTCTGATGACGGTGCGTGAACTCGGTCGCCAGCAGAAGCGCCACGAAGCCGGGCAGTCCCCATCACGGGAGGAGTGACCGTGAACAGACGCAACTTCCTCAAATTTGCCTCCGTCGGCGCGCTGGCGGCGGGCACCACAGTCTCCGGCAACGCATTGGCGGCGGCCGAGAACAAGCCGCCCATTCCCGGCGCGCTCGGCATGCTCTACGACTCTACCCTCTGCGTCGGCTGTCAGGCCTGTGTGGCGGAGTGTCAGCGCCTCAACGGCAACCCGGCCAATCCAGCCGGGGCGCAAACCTGGTCCAACAACGACAAGCTGACCCCCTACACCAACAACATCATTCAGGTGTGGAAGAGTGGCACTGGCGAGCACAAGGATCAGCTGGCGGATGGCTACGCCTACATCAAGAAGCAGTGCATGCACTGCGTCGATCCCAACTGCGTCTCTGTCTGTCCGGTGCAGGCTCTTAAAAAAGACCCCAAGACCGGCATCGTTCACTACGACCCGAGCGTCTGCACCGGCTGTCGCTACTGCATGGTGGGTTGCCCGTTCGATGTGCCCAAATATGACTACGACAATCCGCTGGGGGCGATCCACAAGTGCGAGCTCTGCAACCAGAAGGGGCTTGAGCGGATCGATCAGGGCAAGTTGCCCGGCTGTGTCGAGGTGTGCCCCACCGGCGCCGTCATTTTCGGCACCCGCGAGGAGCTGATGGCCGAGGCCAAGCGTCGTCTGCTGGCGACTCCGGGCAGCGAATATGCCTATCCTCGCCAGACCCTCTCTGCCAACGACCCCTACCTGCACGAAGTACCCAACTACCAGCCTTACGTCTATGGCGAGAAGGAGGGGGGCGGCACCCAGGTGCTGGTGCTGGCCGGGGTGCCCTATACCAAGCTCGACATGCCCGACCTGCCGGAGCTCTCCTCCGGTGCCCGCTCCGAGCATATCCAGCACACCCTCTACAAGGGGATGGTGCTGCCCATGGTGGTGCTGACTGGCCTTTCGGTGCTCATTCGCCGCAACACCAAGAACGGTCACGATCATCACGATGGTCACGATCAGGGCAAGGGGAGGTCGGTCGATCAAGGGAAACAACAGGGGGGCAATGATCATGAGTAACCACAAGGCACATCCCCTTGGCGGCAAGCTGGTCAGCTGGCCTGTGCTGGTGCTGGCACCCTTTGCGGTGCTGTGCGGCATGCTTATCCTCAAGCGCCTGATCTTCGGGCTGGGCTCGGTGACCGATCTGAACGGGGGTTATCCCTGGGGTCTCTGGATCTCCTTTGACCTCTTGATCGGTACCGGTTTCGCCTGCGGTGGTTGGGCGCTGGCCTGGGCGGTTTACGTCTTCAACCGGGGCGAGTATCACCCGCTGGTGCGACCGGCCCTGTTGGCGAGCCTGTTCGGCTACTCGCTGGGCGGTCTCTCTATCACCATCGACGTCGGCCGTTACTGGAACCTGCCGTACTTCTACCTGCCCGGTCACTTCAACACCTCCTCGGTGCTGTTCGAGACGGCGGTCTGCATGACCATCTATATCGGGGTGATGGCGCTGGAGTTCGCTCCCGTGCTGCTGGAGAAGTTCGGCTGGAAGGCGTCACTCATTCGCCTCAACAAGATCATGTTCTTCGTGCTGGCGCTGGGGGCCTTGCTGCCCACCATGCACCAATCCTCCATGGGCTCGTTGATGATCGTGGCGGGGGAGAAGATCCATCCGCTCTGGCAAAGCTACGAGTTGCTGCCGGTCTTTTCGCTGCTGACCGCATTTATCATGGGCTTCTCCATCGTGGTATTTGAGGGCTCCTTGGTGCAGGCAGGACTGGCGGGGCGTGGCCCCAATGAGAAGTCACTCTTCTACAAGCTGACCCAGGTGATCGATATCTTCCTGATCCTGTTTGTGGCGCTGCGCTTTGCCGAGATCGTCACCCACGACAAGTCGGAGTATCTCTCCGAGTTCAATCGCTTCTCCATCATGTTCTGGAGCGAGATTGCGCTGATGATCTTCCCGCTGCTGGTGTTCCACTGGGACAAGAGCCGCCGGGATTCGCGCATGTTGTTCCTGGGGGCCCTCAGCATGCTGCTGGGCGCCGCCCTCTGGCGACTGGATTACTCCCTGCTCGCCTTCAACCCCGGCAATGGCTACCACTACTTCCCCTCTGCGGAGGAGGTGCTGATCTCGCTGGGCTTTGTTGCCATCGAGGTGTGTGCCTATTTGCTGTTGATCCGGCTCTTGCCGGTACTGCCATCACTTGAACGTGTTCACCAAGATTATCAGGCCCGAGGGAAAGCCAACGTATGAGCCAACGTATCACCATAGACCCCATCACCCGCATTGAGGGGCACCTGCGTATCGACTGCGAAATCGAAGGCGGAAAAGTGACCAAAGCCTGGTCGTCCGGCACCATGTGGCGCGGGATGGAGGAGATCGTCAAGGGAAACGACCCGCGCGATGCCTGGATGATCGTGCAGCGCATCTGCGGGGTATGTACCTCCATCCACGCCATCGCCTCGGTGCGGGCGGTGGAGAACGCCATCGGCGCCAAGGTGCCGGTCAATGCCCAGTACATCCGCAACCTCATCATCGCGGCCCACAACATCCACGATCACATTGTCCACTTCTACCAGCTCTCCGCGCTGGACTGGGTGGACATCACCGCGGCCCTTGAGGCCAATCCGCAGAAAGCGGCGGACATGCTCAAGGGGGTATCAACCTGGTCCCTCAACAGTGCCGATGAACTGACCAAGGTGCAGGACAAGATCCGCGCGCTGGTGGCGAGCGGTCAGCTCGGCATCTTTGCCAACGGCTACTGGGGTCACAAGGAGATGAAGCTGAGCCCGGAGGTAAACCTCATCGCCGTGGCCCACTACCTGCAGGCACTGGAGTGCCAGCGCGATGCCAACCGTATCGTCGCCATCCTCGGTGGCAAGACCCCCCACATCCAGAACCTGGCGGTGGGCGGCGTGGCCAACCCTATTAACCTGGATGCACCAAGTGTGCTCAACCTGGAGCGGTTGCTCTATGTGAAGAGCTTTATCGATCGGCTCGGCGAGTTCATCGAGCAGGTCTACAAGGTGGATGCCGCCATCATCGCCGCCCACTACCCCGAGTGGCTGAATCTGGGGCAGGGTGCCAAACACTACCTGAGCGTGCCGGAGCTCCCCACCGATGCCAACGGCGGCAGCTTCCTGATGCCGGGAGGCTACATCGAGAATGGCAATCTGGCGGGATATCGCCCCATCGAGAGCCATCAGGATGGCTGGCTGATGGACGGCATCGCCGAGAGCAACAAGCACGCCTGGTACAAGGATGACGAGCCTCTCAAGCCGTGGGAGGGCAAGACCGAGCCCAACTACACCGGCTGGCAGGATGATGGCAAATACTCCTGGGTCAAATCCCCCACCTTCTACGGCAAGGTGGTGGAGGTGGGGCCGCTTGCCGACTTGCTGGTGAAGCTGGCCGCCAAACACCCGGAGACGGTGGCGCATTTCGAGCAGCTGAACGGCATCTACAAGGCGCTCACCGGCTCGGCCATCAAGACCGAACAGCTGCACTCCACCATGGGCCGCATCATCGGTCGCGCGGTGCGCTGCTGTGTGCTCAAAGATACCCTGTCCCATCAATGGAAGGCGCTGGTAGACAACATCGGCAAGGGGGACACTACCGCCTATATCAAGGCCGAGATCCCGGTGGATAAAGAGTTTCGCGGGGTGGGCTTTGAAGAGGCGCCGCGTGGCATGCTCTCCCACTGGATCGTCATCAAGGATGGCAAGATCGAGAACTATCAGGCGGTGGTGCCATCGACCTGGAACTCGGGCCCGCGCAACTTCAACGATGAACCCGGCCCCTACGAGCAATCGCTGGTGGGCACCCCGGTAGCCGATCCGGCCAAGCCGCTGGAAGTGGTGCGCACAGTTCACTCGTTCGACCCCTGCATGTCCTGCGCAGTGCATGTGGTGGATACCCAAAATGGTGAAACGACTCAGGTGAAGGTGCTGTGATGAACACCCTGATCCTGGGCGTGGGCAACCTGCTCTTGAGTGACGAGGCCGTCGGCGTGCGCATCGTTGAGGGGCTGGGGCGCGAATACCGTTTCGCCCCCGGCATCGAGCTGCTCGACGGCGGTACCGCCGGCATGGAGTTGCTCGAAGCGATGGCCAGTCGCGATCACATCATTCTGGTGGATGCGGTGCGCAGCGGTAATCCGCCGGGCACAGTGGTGACTCTGAAGGATGAGGAGATCCCGACCCTGTTTGGTCGCAAGATATCCCCCCATCAGCTGGGGCTGGCGGATGTGCTCTCGGCGCTGCATATGACGGGGGAATCCCCCAAGCGGCTCACCCTGATCGGGGTCGAGCCCGAATCCCTCGAACCCCGCATCGGCCTCACCCCCGTGGTGGCGGCTGCCATGGGGGAGGCGACGGATCGGATCTTGACCCTGTTGGCTGCCGTTGGTGCGCCCGCCATTGCGCTCTCTGAGCAGGATAAAGCTGAACAAGCGCGGGAGGGCCTATGGCGCAGTCCCATTTAAGCGAGGCTGAGAGAGTGCTGGAGGTAGTACCGGAGACGGCGCAGGAGTTTGCCGGTTTTGCCAGTAATCCCGCGCCATTGCTGGTAGCCCAGTACGAACGGATCGCTCGCGAAGAGATGCAGGCGTTGCCCTTCTATCACGCTGCCATGCCAATCGTTGCGGAGTGCGTGCTGTTTGAAGATCAGTGGCTCGGCTGTGTGCTCACCCCCTGGATGCTTAGCGTGGTGGTGCTGCCGGGGCCGGATCAGCTTTGGCCGGTGCGCAGCAGTAGCGATCGGCTCGCCCTGCAGTTCCCCTGCGGCAACATGACCTTTATGGTGGGTGAATTGCCCGAGACGGGACAGTTGCTGGCCTGCTCCCTGATGTCGCCGCTCGATCCCCATCTCGGTGCCGTGCAGGGGCGCTCACTGGTGAGCAGCACCCTCAAGATGCTGCTCTCCTTGCCGGTGCAGCAAGGGGCTGGCGGCGTGGATCTGGGTCGCAGACGGCTATTCGGTGCCCGGCGCGGTCAACCGGCATAGTCGCTAGGTTTCACGCGAAATCAAGTTTAGAATAGGGGGCCATTTTGGCCCCTCACTCCCATGTTCAGACACGCATTCCACCTCTTTTTTGAGTGATGATCCGTGAGTGGTACAAAACAAGAAGGATCCCCATGACTGTTCCACGCAATTCCCTTCGCCATTACTGTGGCACCAGTGCTGCCGCCCTGTTGACTCTGCTGCTGGGCACAGCCTCTCATGCGGCGCTGGCCACAGCCCAACCTGTGCCTGCCGAGCTCAAGCTCGCCATCGGCGCCGAACCCACCGAAGGGTTTGACCCTTTGCTTGGCTGGAGCCACGGCAGCTACCTGCTGTTGCATAGCCCGCTGCTCAAGCAGAACGCCGATCTCAGCTGGCAGAATGTGCTCACCCAAGCGGTGACCCCGAGCAAGGATGGCAAAGGATGGCTCATTACCCTCAAGCCTGACCTGAAATTCTCCAACGGTGCGCCGCTCACCGCCGAAGATGTGGCCTTTACCTACAACAGCGCCGCCAAGGGCGGCGGCAAGATCGACATGGGCAACTTTGTCTCGGCCAAGGTGCTCTCGCCTACCGAGGTTGCCATCACCCTGAGTGCCCCCCAGAGCACCTTTGTCAACGTGCTGGGATCTTTGGGGATAGTGTCGAAGAAGGATTACGACGCAAAAGCATATGCCCAAAAGCCGGTCGGTGCCGGCCCCTACCGGCTGGTGAGCTTCCTGCCCGGCCAGCAACTGGTGGTAGAGGCGAACCCCTATTACGCTGGCGGCAACAATGACTTCAAGCGGCTGGTGTTTGTCTTTATCGACGAAGAGAGCGCCTATGCCGCCGCCCAGAGCAGCCAGCTTGATGTGGTGCGCATCGCCCCGTCGCTTGCGCCAACCGTGCCTGCTTCCCTCAAGCTGTGGGTGCGGCCGAGCGTGGAGAACCGCGGCATCGTCTTCCCCATTCCGCCAGCGGGTGGCAAGGATGCTAAGGGCTATCCCATCGGGAACGATGTGACCTCGGATGTGGCGGTGCGCCGCGCCATCAACTACGCCATCGACCGCAAGCTGCTGGCCGATCAACTGCTGGAAGGGCACGCCATCCCCGCCTACAGCGCGGTAGAAGGCCTGCCTTGGCTAAACAAAGCCACCGCCTTCAAGGATGGGGATGCGGCCCACGCCAACGCCCTGCTCGACCAGGCCGGTTGGAAGATGGGCAGTGACGGTATTCGCCACAAGGGCGACCTGAGTGCCGCCTTTACCCTCTGGTACACCAGTGGCGACAGCACCCGCCGGGATTTGGCGGAAGCGGTGCGGGCCATGCTCAAACCCATCGGTCTTGAGGTGAGCCTCAAGTCCGGCAGCTGGGAGCAGGTGGAGCGGGAGATGCACGCCAATCCGGTGCTAATGGGGTGGGGGAGTCTGGATCCCATGGAGCTCTATCACCACTATCAGAGCGGCTCCGGTGGCGTGGAGTTCTACAACCCGGGCTACTACAGCAACCCTGTGGTGGATGGCCACCTCAAGCAGGCGCTGGATGCTCCGAACTGGCAGGCGGCCGTGCCGTTCTGGCAGCAGGTGGAGTGGGATGGCAAAACCGGCGCCGGAGTGCAGGGAGATGCCGCCTGGGCCTGGCTGCTCAATGTGCAGCACACCTATCTCGCCAACCGTTGCATCGATCTTGGCAAGGGGGCGCCGGAAATCCACGGTAGCTGGTCACTCCTCAACAACCTGCAGGATTGGCGGTGGACGTGCCGTTAAGTTCGCCCTTGAGTCATTCAGGTTATCTGTTGCTAAAAGCCCTGCTGCGTCTGGCAGGGCTGCTTTGTCTGGTCTCGGTCGCCACCTTTGTGCTGCTGAGTTACTCCCCCATCGACCCCATCAAGGCCTATATCGGCAACGATCTGCTCCATGTGCCGCCAGAGCAATACGCCCGCATCGCCGCCCGTTGGGGGCTGGATCAGCCGCTCTGGCTGCGCTACTGGCACTGGTTTACCCAGGTGCTGCGGGGGGATCTCGGTTACTCCATGCTCTACAACGCGCCTGTGGGTGAGGTCATAGGCCAGCGCTTTGCTGCCTCCTTCCTGTTGCTGGCGGGTGCCTGGCTGCTCTCCGGCTTTTTCGGGATTTTGCTGGGCCTCTGCGCCGGTCGCTATCTCAACCGCTGGCCCGATCGCCTGATTTGCCGCTTTGCCTACCTGCTCGCCTCTCTGCCCACCTTCTGGGTCGGCCTGTTGCTGCTCGCCCTGTTTGCGGTGCACTGGCCACTACTACCAGTCTGCTGCGCCTGGACGCCGGGGCTCGCTGCCGATGAGGTGGACTGGGCCATGCGGCTGCGTCATCTGCTGCTGCCGGTGACTACTCTGGCACTGCTCGGGGTGGGCAACATTGCCCTGCATACCCGGGGGCGGGTGGCCGAGGTGCTGGATAGCGACTTTATCCGCTACGCCCGCGCTCAGGGCGATGGCGGCTGGCCCATGCTGCGTTTTCATGTGCTGCGCCATGCCCTGACCCCAGCGCTCTGCCTGCAGTTTGCCTCCCTTGGCGAACTGATTGGCGGATCGCTCTTGGCCGAGAAGGTCTTCTCCTACCCGGGGCTCGGCCAGGCCACCGTGGATGCGGGGCTCAGGGGCGATATTCCCCTGCTGATGGGAATCGTGCTCTTTTGCACCCTGCTGGTCTTTATTGGCAACACGGTGGCCAGTTTGCTGCTGGCGCGCATCAATCGGGGTTGGGAGGGCGAGCATGCTGTGTAATCCGTTTCCCTCGATACTGCGGCTGGGTTTTGCCCTGATCGGATTGGCGCTGCTGGCCACTTACGGCTGGAGCCTCTCTCATCAGGATGTGCCGATGGATCTGCTGGCGCGCCAGCAAGCCCCCTCGCTGACCCACTGGTTCGGCACCGATCAGATGGGGCGGGATCTCTGGTTGCGGGCCTTTCAGGGCACCCTCACCAGTCTGGAGCTTGGCATCAGCACGGCGCTCTGCAGTGGCCTGCTGGCCATGGTGGCGGCAAGCGTGTCGCTCGTTCATCCCAGATGTGATGCGGCGGTGCGAATGGTGATCGACGCCATGCTGGCGCTGCCCCATATGCTGCTGCTGATTTTGATCTGCTTTACCGTGGGGGGCGGCATGCGCGGGGTGATCCTGGCGGTGGCGCTCACCCACTGGCCCAAGCTGGCGCTCATTCTCTGCGCCGAGGCGCGGCGGATCGCCTGCAGCGACTATGTGGTGCTGGCCCGCTGTCAGGGGATGGGGGCGCTGCGTCGCTGGCGCACCCACCTGCTGCCGGGGCTGTTGCCCCAGTGGTTTATCGGCACCTTGCTGATGTTTCCCCATGCGGTGCTGCACAGCGCGGCCTTGAGCTTTCTCGGCTTTGGTCTGGCGGCCCACGAGGCCTCGCTGGGCCTGCTGCTGGCCGATGCCCTGCGTTATCTGGCCGGTGGCGGCTGGTGGCTGGCCCTCTTCCCGGGGCTGATGTTGCTGCTGTTGGTGCTGCTCTTTGATCAGGCTACCCGCGCTCTGCAACTGCTGCTGTGGCACAGGAGTGAACCATGCTGAGTTTTGATCAGGTGACCATCGAGGCGGCCCACTACTCTTGGCTGGGACGGCGCAGCTGGCAGCCATTGCTGACCGATATCAGCCTGCAACTGGCGCCGGGGGAGATAGTGGCGCTGGTGGGGGGGAGCGGCGAGGGCAAGAGCCTGCTGCTGCAAAGCACTCTGACTCTACTGCCGGACAATCTGCGGATGCGCGGCAGCATCTCCCTCGATGGTACGCCTCTGTGCGACGCCAGCCGGGCCCGTTTGCGCGGCCACACCCTCTGCTATGTGCCGCAGGGGGTAAGCGCCCTCAATCCGCTGCTGACGGTGGAGCGCCAGCTGGGCCGTGCGGCACGTCTCTGCGGCCAGAGCGGCTCTCGTGAGCGGCTCGGCGAGCAGCTGCTGCGCTACCAGCTGCCCGCGAGTACCTTGGACAGATTCCCGCGCCAGCTCTCCGGCGGCATGGCCAAGCGTATTCTGGCCTGCACCGCAGCCCTCGGCGGTGCCCGCTACATTCTGGCAGACGAGATCACCGCTTGGCTCGACGAAGGGCTGGCCTGCCAGCTGCTCAGCCAGTTGCGTGAATTGGCCAATCAGGGCAGCGGTATCCTCTGGGTGACCCACGATCTGGCGCTGGCAGCCCGCTTTGCCGATCGCATTGTGGCGCTGCATCAGGGGCAGGTGAGCGATACCTTGAGCTGCCACCATCTGCGCCAGGGGCAGGGGAGCGAGATGCTCAGAGCCCACTGGCAGGCGCTGCCGGAGTTCAACGCGCTCTTCTCTGTGCCGGAGGTCTCCTGATGTTGGAAGTACGAAATCTCACCATCGCCCAGGGGGAACGCCCCCTCTGGCAGGGATTATCGCTGACCGTGAAAGCGGGCGAGCGACTCGGTATCTCTGCCCCGAGCGGTTATGGCAAGACCACGCTGGGGCGGGTATTGGCGGGTTGGCAACCGGTTGGGGCTGGTGGGCAGATCCTGCTGGATGGGCAGCCAGTACCTGAACAGGTAAAAGGTTATAACCCCATCCAGCTGGTGCCCCAGCACCCGGAGCTCACCTTCAATCCCTATCGCACCACCGGGCAGGCGCTGTGGGATGTGTGGCGCCCCCATGACGCCATGCTGGCTCGCTTTATGGTCAAACCTGCGTGGCTCGGCCGTAAACCCGGTCAGCTATCCGGTGGCGAGCTGGCCCGCATCGCGCTGTTGCGCGCCCTCGATCCCCGCACTCGTCTGCTGATTGCCGACGAGGTGACCGCCCAGCTGGATCCGCAAATCCAGCGCCAGCTCTGGCGGGAATTGATGGTTGAATGCGAGCAGCGCGGGCTTGGTATGGTTATCTTCAGTCACCAGCAGGCGCTGTTGCGCCAGATCTGCCATCGGGTGCTGCGCTTTGGTGAGGCGCCTCTTGCGACGGGTGTATTGGCCGAAAGCGTGGCCTGAGGATTGGCTTCCCCCTCATCCCCAGCCCTTCTCCCGCAAGGGGAGAAGGGAGCAGAAGGTGCCATTTCGCCAGGCTCGGGGTTTAGGGTTTGGAAAATCTCGGGGTTTGAAAATATGGCTGGTTGTTATGCTCGAAGTGCCCCTTGAGGCGTTTGAGGGAGTCGTATAGTTGCTGCATGCTGTCGGCATTCACAAACCGGTTCCCTCTCCCTGGGGAGAGGGCCAGGGTGAGGGGATGCGAGTATGAAACGCTGGCCATTCTGTACAGAGAGAACCGTTGGCAAAGTGCGCAGATAAAGAGAGGGAGGCATCAGCCTCCCTCTCTTTATCTACCGTTATCAGCGGCGTTTAACCGGTTGATTTCAAGCACTGGCCAGCCAGTTAAGCCAGGCATCCATCCCTTCACCGGTAGTGGCGCTGACCTGGATCACCTGGATATAGGGGTTGACCCGTTTGGCGTTCTCGATGCAGCGGGCCACGTCAAAGCTGACGTAGGGCAGCAGATCAATCTTGTTGATCACCATCAGCTGGGCGGCGGCGAACATGTCCGGGTATTTCAGCGGCTTCTCTTCCCCCTCGGTGACGGAGAGGATCGCTACCTTGTACTTCTCGCCGAGATCGAAGCTGGCGGGGCAGACCAGATTGCCCACGTTCTCGATAAAGAGGATGCCCCCTTGATTGGCGGGCAGCTGGTGGCAGGCATCGTGAACCATTTTGGCGTCCAGATGGCAGCCCTTGCCGGTGTTGATCTGCACGGCAGGGACACCGGTGGCACGAATGCGATCCGCATCGGCGCTGGTCTGCTGATCCCCTTCGATCACCGCGCAGGGGCGTTTGTCGGCCAGTTGGCGCAGAGTTTCGCACAGCAAAGTGGTTTTGCCTGAACCCGGGCTAGAGACCAGGTTGAGCACCAGCTGGGCAGCCTCGTCGAAGTGTTCGCGGTTATGGGCCGCCAAGGCATTGTTCTTGGCCAGCACATCCATCTCGATGGCGATCAGCTGGCGCTGCCCCATGTCGGGCACCGACAACCCCGCTTCCCCTTTGCCGTAGTGCAGATCACCCTGCTGATGGTCATGGTCATGGTCATGGTCATGGTCATGGTCATGGTCATGGTCATGGCTGTGATCATGGGGATGCGCGTGGGAATGGCCGTGGTCATGAGTGTGGGCATGATCATGATGATGGTCGTGGGGGTGATCATGGTGGTGCTCATGGGGGTGAACATGCCCATCATGGCTTATGGGAGCCCTCATCCCGTGGTAGTGGTGATGGACATCCCCCTGATGGTGGTAGTGGTGGTGAATGATCAGGGTGCGCGGCGCACTCTGCTCGTGGTCATGATGGTGATGGGCGTCATGAGCATGATGATGGTCGTGCTCATGACCATGTTCATGGTGATGTTCATGTTCGTGATGATGCTCATGATCGTGATCATGGCCGGCGATCCGCGCCTGGCCGCATCCGCATACGCTACACATATCAACTTACCTCGATGTCGGTGATGCGCAGGCTATCGCCCTGCGCGACTCGTAATTTGTATCCGCCACACTCGGGACAGGCCTGCCCGCGCTCGGTGAGGGTGACTGTCTGGTTGCAGTCGTAACACCAGGCCTCTGCCGCCTTGTGCTGAAAGTGCAGCTGGGCCCCTTCGACGGCGGTGCCCTTGGCGGCCGCCTCGAAACAGAAGGCAATGGTGTCCGGGTCGACGCAGGAGAAGCTGCCGACCTCGAGCCAGAGGGCGGTCACTCTGGTAAAGCCCCGTTGGGTGGCCTGCTCGGCTGCCAGATCGATGGCGGCCATGGCCAGAGACATTTCGTGCATGGTGGCTCCTTAACCGATATGGGGAGGAGCAGTGACTCCTCCCCCTAATTGGGAAAACGGCATATGGGTGAACGACATGGCCGATCAACAGATCCGCGGCAGCAGCTCCCCTTGAGGTAGCTCCAGATAACGGCGGCTACCCCAGGGGTTGTTGAGGATCACCTTGTGGCGATCGCTCGCCTGAACCACGCCGATCTGGCTGGCTGCTGGGTTGAATTGCCGCAAGATGCCCAGTGCGTCCTGCGCCTGTTCGGCAGGCAGGGCCAGTACCATGGTTCCCTCGTTGGCGAGATCATGGGGCTCGAAACCGTAGAGCTCGCACAGGCCACGCACCGGATCGCACACCGGAATGGCGGACTCCTCCAGCTCAATGGCAACACTGGAGGCGCTGCTCCACTCGTTGAGCACGGCGGCAAGGCCACCGCGGGTGGCATCGCGCAGGGCATGAGGGGTAATCCCCGCTTTTAGCAGCGCTTCAACCAGCGGCCAGAGGGTGGTGCAGTCGCTCTTGAGATCGGATCCCAGTTGCAGGGCGTCACGGGCCATCAGGATGCAGGCGCCGTGGCTGCCGATATCCCGCGACACCAGGATGGCGTCACCGGCCTTGAGGTTGCGCACCGAGATGCCCCGGCTCTGCTCGGGCAGCGGGAAGGTGCCGACCCCGCTGGTGTTGATAAAGATCTTGTCGGCCGCCCCCTTGGGCACCACCTTGGTGTCGCCGCAGACGATGCGGGCACCGCTCTTGGTAAGCTCGGCGGCCATCGACTCGACGATGCGGGCCAGATCGGCGTAGGGGAACCCCTCCTCGATGATAAAGCTTGCGCTCAGATACTCGGGCTTGGCCCCCATCATGGCGAGATCGTTGACCGTGCCGGCGATGGCCAGCTTGCCGATATCGCCCCCCTCGAAGAACAGCGGCGAGACGGTAAAACTGTCGGTGGTGAAGGCGACGGGGCCCTCTACCGGCAGCAGGGCGGCATCTTCACCGCGCAGCAGGATCTCGTTGCCAAAGTGGCGAAAGAAGAGCTGGTTGATCAGCTGATTCATCTCGACGCCGCCGCCACCGTGGCTAAGTTGGATTTCTCTCATCGTGATTGGATCTCCACAAGGTTGCCGAAACAGACTGATTCATCTCCACCCATCACCCGACCACCGTGGCCTGACTGAATTTCTCTCATTGGATCCCCATATATCGGTAGTAGGCATTGCAGGCCCCTTCGGAGCTGACCATGCAGCTGCCCATGGGCTGGGTCGGGGTGCAGCCCCGGCCAAAGACTTTGCACTGGTTCGGTTTGGCGAGGCCGCGCAGGATATCGGCGCACTGGCACGCCTTGTGGTCATCGATGGGAGTCTGATTGAGCGCAAAATGACGCTCCGCATCGCGCTTGGCAAAAGCATCGCGCAGGCGCAGGGCGGAGGCGTTGATATCGCCGAGGCCTCGCCAGCGAAAGTGCTCGCGGGTCTCGAAAAAGCGCTCGACCAGCCGCTGGGCGGCTTTATTGCCACTGGCGGTGACGGCGCGGCTGTACTGCACCTCCAGGGCGTAGCGACCCTCCACCTTCTGGCGCACCATCATCAAGAGCGCCTCCATCACATCCACCGGCTCGAAGCCGCTCACCACCACCGGCACCTGATAGCGATCGACGATGGGCAGGTAGATATCGGCGCCGGTAATGACGCTGACGTGGGAGGGGCCGATAAAGGCGTTCACCTTGGCAACTCCGTCGGCCATCACCGCATGAATGGCGGGAGGCACCAGCACATGGTTGATATGAAACAGCAGGTTCTCGACCCCTTGCTCTTCAGCGGCAGCCAGCAAGGCGGCGGTCATGGGGGTGGATGTCTCGAAACCGATGGCGAAGAAGACCACGGTTTTCTCCGGATTCTCTTTGGCGATGCGCAGGGCATCGAGGGGGTCATAGACCGGGCGGATATCGCTCCCCTTGGCCCGTTGCTGGGCCAGCGTGCCCTTGGAGCCCGGCACCCGGATCATGTCCCCCAGGGTGACCAGAATGACGCTGGGCTGGCTAGCCAGCTCGATGGCCTGATCGATGCGCTCTTTTGGCATGATGCAGACCGGGCAGCCGGGGCCGTGAACAAACTCGATGCTGGCCGGCAACAGCTGGTGCAGGCCGTACTTCATGATGGTGTGGGTATGGCCGCCGCACACCTCCATCACCCGCAGCGGTTCGGGCAGATCCTTGGCGAGTTCAGTGATCTGGGCGGCGAGGGCGCGGATCACCTCGGGCTGACGAAAGCCCTGAAAGAGATCATTCAAGGTCAGCATGGCAAGATATCCTGGTTGGGCATCAGGGCCACCATCTGGCGGAAGCTCTCGAGGCTTGCCTGCGCTTCCTCCTGGTCAATCTTGCTCATCACAAAGCCGATATGGAGCAGCACGTAGTCGCCCACCTGGAGAGGCTCTTCGAGCAGCATGCAGCTGACGCGTCGCTGCACCCCCAGGGTGTCGACGGTGACGCAGTTATCTTCGGGGTGCAATTGCACCACCTGAGAGGGGATGGATAGACACATGGATTTCAGGACTCCGACAAGGTGGCACAACCGGTGATGACAGGCTGGTGCGTGGCAAGATTGTGGATGGCAAACCAGAGCTGACCGGCGGCGATGCCACCGTCATTGAGCGGCAGGGTTTCGCTGGTCAATACCTGCCGGCCGGCGGCTTCGAGAGCGGGCACAAGCTGGTCCATCAGCACCCGGTTTTGAAAGACGCCGCCCCCGAGCGCCACCGGATAGCCGGGGAAACGCTCGGCCAGGGCAACGATCAAATCGCTGATGGCGCGGATAAAACCGGCGGCCAGGCTGGCGGTGGAGGTGCCTTGGCGCCGCTCGCTGACAAGGGTATTGATGAGCTCTGCCCACTCTATGTGCAGTGGCCCCTCTGATGATTGGCTGAGATCAAAGGCGAGGGGGAAGGGCTGTTCATCGGGGGCCAGCTGCAAGGCGGCCGCCTCCAGCAGGAGCCCCGTTTCGCCCTCGTAATCCGGGGTATCGATCACCCCCAACAGCGCCGCCACCGCATCGAACAGCCGGCCGATGGAGCTGGTGTAGGGGGTGTTGCGACCCAGCTGCCAGAGCTGGTGCAGGTTGCTGATCCGCTTAAGGGGCAGTTGCTTGATCAACGGAATATCGAGGGCGCAGATCTCCTCAGGGCTGTGCGATTCAAACAGCAGCCCCAGCAGCTGGCGCACCGGCTCGCGGATGGCCGCCTCACCGCCGATCAGCTTGAAGGGGTTGAGGTGGGCAACCCGCGTAAAGCCTTTCACATCGGCCAGCAGCAGCTCGCCACCCCAGAGAGTGCCGTCATCGCCAAGGCCGGTGCCATCGAAGGCAACCCCCAGCACCGGGCCCGTGATGTCGTGCTCGGCCATCACCCCCAGCAGGTGGGCGTGATGGTGCTGCACCTCGAGATGGGTTGCACCCTGATCCTGGCAATAGTCCTTGGCCCACTGATGGCTGAGGTAGCCCGGGTGGCGATCCGATACCAGCAGCTCCGGCTTGAGATCGTAGAGATCGCGAAAGGTCGCCAGGGTCTGCTCGAAGTGCTCCTGCATCGGCAAGCTGTGCAGATCGCCGATATAGGTGCTGTAGATGCGCTGGCGGCCGAAGGCCAGCGCCAGCTGGTTCTTCTGCTGCGCCCCGACCGCCAGCAGCGGCGCCTTGACCGCCTCTTTCAGGCTGGGAGTGCAGGGGGCATAGCCCCGGGCTAGCCGCAACGTCTGGCGTCGCCCGCCGGCCCACTGCACCAGACTGTCGTCGCACGGGTGCAGGATGGGGCGGTTGTGATCCAGGATGCCGTCAATCTCTCGCCCGAGTTCCCTGACCACCGCCTCGCACTCGATAAGGATCGGGCTGCCGCGACCATTGGCACTGGTGGCCACCAGCGGTATGGCGCAGGCATCCAGCAGCAGCTGATGGAGCGGGGTGTAGGGGAGCATGACCCCAAGGTAGGGGATGCCGGGGGCGATCCCCTCGGCCAGCGGCGCGGCTGACTGTCCAGATTCTGAGTGCCGATCATCATTTTTGCGCTTGCGCAGCAAGGTAATGGGTCTGGCCTGAGAGGCGAGCAGCTTCCACTCGTCATCGCAGCCGGTGACATGCAATTTGGCCTCGGCAAGGGAGCCCATCATCACCGCCAGCGGCTTGCGCGCGCGCCGCTTGAGTGTTCGCAATCTGGCCACACTCTGTTCATTGCGGGCATCACATACCAAGTGATAACCCCCCATCCCCTTGACCGCAATCAGCGCCCCCGCTTGCAGGGCGCGGGCGGCTTCGAGCAGGGCATCCTCGCGCTCGGCCAAGGCATCGCCACGGCCATTTCGCCAGGTCAGATGGGGCCCGCACTCGGGGCAGCTCACCGGCTGGGCGTGGTAGCGTCTGTCCAGCGGGTTTTCATAGGCCGCCGCGCAGCGCGGACACATGGCAAAGCCGGCCATGGCGGTGTGGGGGCGGTCGTAGGGGAGGCGGCGGATAATGGTGTAGCGCGGACCGCAGTGGGTGCAGTTGGTAAAGGGGTAGTGGTGGTGGCGATCTTTGGGGTTGGCCACATCGTTGGCGCACGCCTCGCACATCCCCTGATCCGGCGAGATGGCGACCGTGGCGGCGCTTTGCTGCTGGCTGGCTTTGATATGAAAGGCGCCGTTGTAGTCGGGATCATGAGCGAAGGGCAGTTCCCGTTCGCTGAAATGATCGATACGGCTTAAGGGCGGCGCCAGTTCCCGCAGTTCGCGGGCAAAGGCTGCGAGCTGCTCAGGCGATCCTTCGGCGCCGATGGTGACGCCATTGGCATCGTTCAACACATAACCGGCTAGGCCGTGGCGCAGTGCCAGCCCATAGACGAAGGGGCGAAAGCCGACCCCCTGTACGATGCCGTCCATATGAAATTCGCGGCGTAGCCGGTTGGCCGCATGACTCGGAGAGATAGAGGGGGCGATGGTAGCGCTCATGCCGGCTCCATCTCATCTTGAGTGGTTGGCAAACGCAGCACCCGGCGCTCGTTCTCCTCGCGCCGCACCCAGCCATCCATCTCCATGCGCAGGCAGAACGGAATGGCGTATTTGCGCGACAAGCCGGTGATCTCCTTGAAGGATGCCATGTCGATCAGATCTCCCACCTGCTGGCCCGCCAGCACGGCGGCGACCATCTGGTTGTAAAGGGCGGCGTCGTAGTAGATGGGGCCATCGAGCTGCACCAGATACTTGAGTCGCGCCAGATTGCGCAGCTGCTTTTGCAACGCGCCTTTTTGTAGCAAGCCCTGCTGCAGGGCCGCGGGCAGCTTGCGGGTGATAAAGGGATCCAGCTCCACGCCGCCGGGGCCCAGTTTACCGGGCTCGTAACCCTCCTTGCCTTGATCTCGCACCACCTTGAGCACCAGCTGTGCCTCTTCTCCCAGATCATCTTCCGACTCGCCGCTGCCCGGCTGCCACTTGTCATGGTGCAGGCGAATGAGCTGCTCGCTCTTGAGCTGCTGGAGCAGGGCCTGAGTGACCGGCAGGGCGATACCAAAGCGGGTCGCCAGCTCGGCGGCGCTCAGCGGTTCGCTGGCCAGCGTGGCGAGCAGCTGGTCGCGGCTCTGGGTGAGCCAGCAGCTATCCAGCAGCCACTCACCGAGGGGGGTAACCTGCTCGGGCCGCTGGTCAAAGCGGCTGGCCAGCACATAGCCATTGAGGCCCAGCTGCAAGGCTGCGGGGTTGTAGTGCTCGAGCTCATCTGGCAGCTCACCCAGCAGGGCGTGCAGCGCCTTGCGTCTGGCGGGATGGATATCGCCGCACCAGACGATGCGGGCGCCGTGCAGCAGTTCGCTGCTGCCGTGGCGAATGATGGCGAGCGGCTGGCCGAAGAAGCAGGGGATGGGGCTGGTAAAGATCAGCCGCGCCAGCCGGGTATCCTTGATGGGCACGAAACGGGCTCGGCCATGCCAGCTGCCGAGGGCCACCTCCACCTCCTGCGTGCGCAGTGCCTTGCCGCTCAGGCTCTCGGCATTGAGTCGTACGATAAGGTGGGTGGCCGCCTCGCACCGGCCAGCGGCGCTGGTGAGGCAGTGGCCGCGGGCCACCTCCTTGTGGGGCACTTTTTTAAGTCCCACCGCCACCCGGCAGACGGCGCCAATTTCATCGACGCTCTGGTGATAGGCCTGCAGGGAGCGCACCTGCACTTCCCGATCGGCGGGGTAGAGGTGCAGCTTGTCCCCCACCTTGAGGTTGCCCTGCTGCAAGGTGCCGGTGAGCACTGTGCCGGTGCCGTTGGCGGTAAAGACCCGGTCTACATAGAGGCGCGGGGCGGCCTGTTCGCGGGGGGCATGATGCTCGGCCATATCCCCCAGCTGGCCCACGATGGCAGTGTGCAGGGCTGCCATATTGGCGCCGGTTTTGGCGCTGACGCTGACGATGTCGGGCACCATGTCGCTCTCGTCCATCACCCGCTCCAGCAGGCTCTCTTCCAATAGCAAAAGCTCGTCAGGGGAGACCAGATCGCACTTGTTTATGCAGACCAAGAGGCGCGGCACTCCCATCGCCTTGAGCAGGCGCAGGTGATCGCCGGTCATCGGCATCCACCCTTCGTCGGCGGCGATGACCAGCAGCACCAGATCCAGACTCCAGAGCCCCGCCACCATATTGCGGATATAGCGCTCGTGGCCGGGCACGTCGATGACACCTATGGTGTTGCCCTGACCGTCGTCGAAGTGGGCAAAGCCGAGATCCTGAGTCATGCCGATGGCCTGCTCGTGGGCGCGGGCGGTGGTGATGCCGGTAAGGGCCTTGATCAGCAAGGTCTTGCCGTGATCCACGTGGCCGGCAAGGCCGATAACAGCGCGATAGGAAGTCATGGGATCAGGGCTCCTCGGTCGCATTTGTTGCATTGAACGGGGCGGGCAGCAGCAACTCCCTGAGTTGGGCGATCAGCAGTTCCATCTCTGCCGGCAGCAGGGTCGCCATATTGAGCAGCACCTTCTGCTGGCGCACGGTGGCGATGACCGGCACCGGCAGTTCGCGCAAATCATCGAGCAGCTGCTGGGCCGGACGCGGGTCGGTGCACTCCAGCGCAGGCGCCGGATAGAACTCGTCCGGCAGGGTGCCGCCGCCCACCACCAGCTGGGCGGGGACCGGCACAAAGCAGCCGGGCAGGGCGGCCATCATCTGGGAGGCTCTCGCCTGCATGGCGGCCGGGTTGCTTAAAACTTGCTGGGCTATGCCCTCGCCGACGGGAGATTTGTTGAGCTTGTGGATGAGCAGGCGTTCGAGCAGGGAGTGAATGATGCGGCTTGAGCGGAAGGTGCGCATCATGGGGTGCTTTTCCAGCCGCTTGATAAGGTCGCTGCGGCCACTGATGATGCCCGCTTGCGGCCCCCCCAAGAGCTTGTCGCCTGAGTAGCAGACCAGATCCGCCCCCGCCTTGATGTACTGACGCACCGAGGTTTCATCCGGCGCAAACTCTTCGGTGGTCAAGCCGGAGCCCTGATCCACCGCCAGCACCACGTGCTCGGGCAGGGCGCGGGCCACCTCGCCGATATCGGGTGACTCGGTAAAGCCGCGAATGGCGAAATTGGATCTGTGCACCATCAGCACCAGCGCGGTCTGATCGGTAATGGCATCGAGGTAATCCCGGGCTGTGGTGATATTGGTGGTGCCCACCTCCACCAGTTTGGCGCCGGAGAGCGCCAGAATGTCGGGAATGCGAAAACCGCCGCCAATCTGGATCTGCTCGCCGCGCGAGACGATCACCTCGCGCCCCTTGGCCACCTCTTGCAGCAGCAGGAAGAGGGAGGCGGCGTTGTTGTTGACCACCAGCGAATCCTCGGCCTGGGTGAGGCAACGGAGCAGGGGGGCGATCAGCCCCTTGCGCCCGCCGCGCTTGCCGGTGGCGAGATCCAGCTCCAGATTGTTGTAACCGGTGTTGAGGTCGCGCACCTCGTCCCACAGATCGGCACTTAACGGCGAGCGCCCCAGATTTGTATGCACCAGGGTGCCGGTGGCGTTGATTACCCGGGTCTGACGCTGGCGCAGTTGCTGCTGGCAGCGCTTGGCAATCAGCGCTTCAAGGCGTTCAGCGGTGACTCCGTGCTGGCGAAACGTCTCACTCTGGCGCAGTTCGCTCAGGGTATCGCGCACCGCCTGGGTCACCAGCGGGCGGCTCAGCGCCTCGATAAAACCGGCGAGAAAGGGTTGCTGCAGCAGCTGTTCCACTTGTGGCAAACGGCGCGTTTGTTGCTGGCCGGGCTGTTGCTGTGAATCGTCGGCAGCCTGACCTGATGAGGGCTGGCGGTGGGGGATGGCTGGCGCGTGAGACGAGTTCGGCATGGGATTACCAGTGCAGTGCGTGGGTTCGGGATGCGCACCGGTTTGCCGATAGAGAGGCCGAGCTGACGGGTTATGGCACTGCTGGCGATTTGCGGATGAGTGCAAACTGGGGGCATCAATGAGCGGGTATAAATTAATGCTGCATCGATGCTGATAAATTAATTTTTGGCCAGCGAGATAACCTGAGTTCGGATTATATTGGCAAGCGGCAAGCACCTTTTTTTAAGGTATTACTTCAAACATATTGAACAAACAATGGAAATAACATCCAGGCCGAAAAATTCAGCGAGAGAGTATTTGTTCAATAGATAAATTTGGCGGAAGAGGCAGGAATCGAACCTGCCAAAGCCTTCTCGGCTCACATCGGTTTTGAAGACCGAGGAGGCCACCAGACCCCATCAACTTCCGTAACGGTCGCCATTTTGTGGCAAATTTCTGTGACTGGCAACGCTTTTTTTGTCATAAAAAAGCGAGAGTTAGCGATTTTTTGAAAAAATCAAAGAACCTTGTTTTATATCAAGTTCAGCACAATTAGCCCGATGCTTTTAATTTAACATCGGGCCTCGATCACATTGCCGGAACCGTCGGTCAATAACGGTCGTTAACAACTCTATAAATAATCACCTCTTGGAATTGTCAATATTCCACTGCTCCAGTTTCTCTATTAACAAGTCGGTATCTTTGGCGGCATCAAGGTGCTGATAAAGATAATCCATCGCCTCGCTCACCATCTCGGTCATCGGGAAAGAGAACGCCACGATGGCCGGTTGTACCCCGACAAAGATCACCTCGGGGACAAAGGTCTTGAGCTCGTCGATCAGGAAATTGAGCGGCATATTGTGGGTCGAGAAGATAAACATCTCGGCGATGGTCTCGGGGGGGATCACCTGCAGGGTTCCCGCCTTCTCGCCGATCTCGGCGGCATCCACCAGCACCACCCGCTCCGGTTGCAGCTCCCGCACCTTGTAGACCACATTTTCCGGCGCGATGCCGCCGTCGATATGGATCCAGCCGGGCAGGGGGGCGGCTTGCAGTTTGTCGGCAAGATAGGGGCCGGCACCGTCGTCCCCCACCATGGCATTGCCCACGGTCAACACAAGATTGCAGCCCATCAGCGGCTCCTTACCATCAGGTACATATGGGGGTCGTTAAAGAGGGCGGTGAGCTGATCCATAAAGGTGTTGGTCCAGCCCAGCTCCTGCTCATCGAGCACGCCTTCGGCTTTGCGCAGTCGGTCGAAGGCGCAGGCCAGCATATGGCAGTGCTCGCGATAGATGGTGATCTCGCCAAAGGTGAGAAACCCCTCCATCTTGCGGCGCGCTTCGCTCCCCTCTGGCAGCTTGGCTACCCAGTCGCGATAACCGGTCAGCGAGCAGACCAGGTCTGCTCGCAGGCAATCGACAATGCCGAGGTGATGGCCGATGGCGAGGCTGTAGTACATCACCTCCCTGGCCTCTTCCGGCACGTCGAACTGCTCGTCGACGAACTTGCGCGAGAGGCGGTAGAAAAAAACCTCGTCAGCCATGCACCGCCTCTCCCTTGCCGGCCGCCCGGTTGAGGCAGGCGTTTGCGAGGTTGTTGACTATCTCCGCCAGGCGGGGATCGTCGTGCTGATCGAGGTAGCTGTGGATGCGCAGATCCACATCCTGTTGGGTCGCCCCTTCGAGCAGGGCCATAAACTCGTCGGCGATGATCCGCCCCTGCCGATAACCGGCCATGCGGCGCGCCTCGCGTTCGATCATCACCCGGATTTCGTTGGGGATGCCGGTGTAGCGCAGCTCGACCCGCTCACCGGGTTGCACCTCGTGGCTGGTGGCTTTGAGTTTTTGCTCAAGCAGGCCGAGCGCCACCGCAAAGCCGTAGATGGTTGCCGCCGGTGTCGGCGGGCAGCCGGGAATATAGACATCCACCGGCACGATCTTGTCGGTGCCGCCCCATACGCAGTAGAGGTCGTGGAAGATGCCACCGTCACAGCCGCAGGCGCCGTAGGCGATGCAGATCTTGGGATCGGGCGCCGCCTCGTAGGCACGCAGGGCCGGTACCCGCATCGCCCGGGTCACAGCACCGGTAAAGAGCAGGATGTCGGCGTGGCGGGGGGAGGCGACCACCTTGATGCCGAAACGCTCGGCATCGAACAGCGGGGTGATGGTGGCGAAGATCTCGATCTCGCAGGCGTTGCAGCCGCCGCAATCGACCCGGTAGACATAGGCCGAGCGGCGAATGTCCTTGAGCAGGGTCTTCTTGAGTTTGGTGATCTCGGGATCCTGTGCCAGCGGCACGGCGCGGGTATGGGCATGGCCGACAACCGGTTCTATGCCTTTGATCTTGCTCATCACATCCACTCCTTTTGTGCGGCCATCGGTGTGGCTATCGGTGTGATCAGGGCCGAGTCAGGCTGGCTCAGCATGCTCTGTTTTCGTTTGCAGTCGGGGCAGTGATGCAGCCGCTCCGGGGTCGCGAGCGGCGTACCCGCCTGCTTGAGGGTGTCCTCCACCAGCGCCACCAGCTTGCTCGGGGCAAAGTAGGTGCCGCACAGGGTGCAGGGGGCCAGCGCGAAGCGGGCCTCCTCATAGAGATCCGCCTTGTTGGTCACCGCCAGCTCGAACTCGGGGGAGAGGGCGATGGCGCGGGTCGGGCAGACTTCCTCGCAGCGGCCGCAGAAGATGCAGCGCGCCATGGAGATCTCCCAGCGCCGTTCGCCGGTCTCCATGTCCACTTCCATCACCAGCGCATTGGCCGGGCAGGCCTTGGTGCAGGCGGCGCAGGCGATGCACTGATCCGCCTGATATTGGGGTTTGCCGCGAAAATCCCGGTTCACCTCGTAAGGGGCGAAGGGGTACTTGGCGGTCGGGGTGCCAGCCTTGAGGATGGTCTTGAACAGCTTGATCATGATGACCCCTTATTTCAGCGGAGAGTTTTTGCGATCGATGCCGTAGCGCTCGATCTCCTTGTAGGAGACCACGGTGGATTTGCCCTTCCTGGGGTCGACCAGGGTGACCCGGTCGGTACAGGAGTAGCAGGGATCCAGACTGCCGATGATGAGCGGTGCATCCGCCACGGTATTGCCGCGCAACATGTAGCGCAGAGCTGGCCAGTTGGCGTAGGTGGCGGCGCGGCAGCGCCAGCGGAACAGCTTCTGGTTATCTCCGGTCATGCTCCAGTGGACGTTCTCGCCGCGGGGCGCCTCGGTAAAGCCCAGCGCAAACTTGCCCGGCTGGTAGGTGAACCCTTCGGTCAAAAGTGGCCCTTCCGGCAGGTGCTCAAGACCAAACTCAATCATGTCGAGGGAGTCGTAGAGCTCGTGGATGCGCACCAGCACCCGGGATTGCACGTCGCAACCCGCCTTGGTCTGGATCTCCATCGGCAGCTCGCGGTAGCCGGCAAAGTCGTGGACCCGGCGCACGTCACGCTTGAAGCCGCTCGCCCGCACCATGGGGCCGACGCAGCTGAAATCGCGGGCAATTTGCGGCTCGAGCTTGCCGATACCGATGAGGCGGGAAGAGATGTTGGCGGTATCCAGCAGCATGGCCACCAGGGGTTTGAGCTCATCACGCAGCTCCCGTACCAGCTGGGCACCCTTGATGCGATCTTCCTTGAAGATGTCGCGGCGTACCCCGCCAATCAGGTTGAGGCCGTAGGTCTTGCGGGCGCCGGTCAGCAGCTCGGCCAGGGTCATGGATTTCTCCCGCACCCGGAAGAACTGCATAAAGCCGGTGTCGAAACCGGTGAAGTGGCTCGACAGGCCGATGTTGAGGATATGGCTGTGCAGGCGCTCCACCTCCAGCAGCACGGCGCGGATCATCTTCGCCCGCTCGGGTACCACAATACCCATGGCGTTCTCCACCGAGGTGGTGTAGGCGACGCTGTGGGTAAAGCCGCAGATGCCGCAGACCCGGTCGGTCAGAAACGCCACTTCGTTGTAGCCCATGCGGGTTTCCGCCAGTTTTTCCATGCCGCGATGGACATAGAAGAGGCGGTAGTCGGCATCGATGATGTCTTCCCCATCGACGAACAGACGAAAGTGCCCCGGTTCATCGGAGGTGATGTGCAGCGGGCCGACCGGCACGATGCGGTTGGCATCACAGCCGAGCTCATTGACGAAGGGGTAGGTCTCGGTGTCGGTGGTGGGCATCGGGCGCTGGCGATAATCCATGGCGTCCTTGCGCAGCGGGTGGATATCCTCCGGCCAGTCGTCCGGCAGCACCAGACGGCGCTCATCCGGCAGACCGATGGCGCGCAGGCCATACATGTCGCGGATCTCCCGCTCGCCCCACACCGCCGCCGGAATGGTCGGGGTGATGGAGGGGTACTCCTGGGTATCGGCATCCACCAGCACCTTGACGGTGATCCAGCACTTGGTGTCGCCCTCCATGGAGAAGACGTGGTAGACGGCGAAGTGGCCGTTTAGGCTGCGCTCGTCATTGGCAAAGGAGAGCGGAAGCCAGCCCCCCAGCTGATGGAAGATCAGGCTGGCCGTCTCGACCAGACTGGTGGGTTTGACGGTAATGGTGGCCTGATCGGCGGTTTGCCACTCCTCGTCGATGATGGCGTGGGGCAGTTGGGCTCGCACCTGCTGGATGTAGTCGCAGCCGATGCGATCCGAAATGGCGATGGTCATGCAGTTCTCACTTTATGTTCGGGAATGAGCATTCACAAAAGGTGAAATCGAAAAAATGGCTGTGCTGGCGGGCATGGTTCAGATCCCGACCAGATAGGCGAGCAGCGCCAGCAGGGCCAGCCCCAAGCCGTAGCGGGTGAGCTTGTGGGTGCGCACGAACTGGGTGCGGGCCATGGCGTTTTCGATGATGCCAGCCAGTAAAAAGGCCACCAGCAGCTTGCAGGCGAGGATCAGCGCCGCACCGATGAGTGCCGGCAGACTCCAGTTGGCCGCCTTGCCGAAGGGCAGGAAAATCACCAGAAAGAGCTGCACCACCACCAGTTGCTTGAGGCCGATGGAGAGCTTGAGCAGGGCCAGGCCCGCACCGGAATACTCGGTGAGCGGCCCTTCTTGCAGCTCTTGCTCGGCTTCGGCGCAGTCAAAGGGCAGCTTGCCCATCTCGACAAACACCGCGAAGGCGCAGGCGGCGCCCGCCAAGAGGGTAGCGATCGGCGCGGCCAGCGGCTGGGTCGCCACATAGTTGCTGATATTGCCCAGATCCGAGCTGCCCACCATCATCGCCATGATGAAGCAGGCGAGCACCAGAATGGGCTCCACCAGAATGCCGAGGGTCAGTTCGCGGCGGGCACCAATACCTGCAAACATGCTGCCGCTGTCGAGCCCCGCCAGCGAAAAGAAGAAGCGGAAGATGGCGAACAGATAGATGTCGGTGATGAGATCTCCGGCGATGGGGAAGGGGGACTCGTGGGTCAGGGTTGGCAGCGCCATCGCGACCAGCAAGAGGGCGGCGATGAGCAGCGCAGGCATCAGGTTGAAGATAATGCCGGCAGGCTCGGGGGTTACCTCCTGGCGGCGCAGGAGCTTGGCGATATCCCGGTAATCCTGCAGCAGGCCCGGCCCCTGACGGGAGTGCATCTTGGCCCGCAGCACCCGGTTGAAACCGGTGGCGAGCGGCGCCAGCGCCAGCATGGCGATGGCCTGGGTCAGGGCGAGGGCAACCATGCCCCAGCTCGGCATTTCAAGAACAGGCATATCAGACTCCTACAGCCATCAGGATAAAGAGCGCCAGCACAACACCGTGCAGCAACCAGCCGGTTGTCCCGCTGGTATCGCTCACCCCGTGCAGGGCGCTGGCCAGATCGAGCTGCGGCTGCTTGCGATAGAGTGGCGCGCAGAGTTGGCGCAAGGTGTGGGTGACACCGCCGGAGGTGAGGCTCATGCGCTCCTCGTAGGCGTAACCACAAGCCCACGGGGTGCCAGCGTGACGACGACCTAGCTTGGGCCCCTTGAAGATGGCCAGTACCAGCAGCGGGATGAGGAACAGCCCCAGCAAGGTGATGGCGATAACGGGTGGGGAGAGGAGCGCCTGGCTGCTATCCAGCGGCAGCAGGGTGGCGCCGGTGGCCACGTTCATTTGGTCGCTTACCAAGGCTTGGCCATAGCTGGCGATATGGGGGGCAATCCAGGGGGCGCCCAGACCCAGCACCAGACAGACCGCAGCCAGCAGCAGGGTGCCTGCCACCATGGCGCCCGGCACTTCGCGGGCGTGGCTCGCTTTCTCGCTGCGCGGTGCGCCGCAGAAGCAGATGCCGTAGACCTTGACGAAACACATCACCGCCATGGCGCCGGTCACCGCCAGCATCACTACCGCGAGCGGGGCGACGACAGAGGTGCCGAGTTTGGTCATGGAGAGCAGGGATTGGTAGATAAACCACTCGCTGACAAAGCCGTTCAGCGGCGGCAGCGCCGAGATGGCCATGGCACCGATGAGGAACGCCAGCGCGGTCCAGGGCATCAGTTTGGCCAGCCCCCCCATCTTGTCCATGTCGCGGGTGTGCAGGCGGAACATCACAGAGCCGGTACCCATAAAGAGCAGGCTCTTGAAGATGGCGTGGTTGAGCAGGTGATAAAGCGCACCGAGCAGCCCCAGCACCACCAGCGCCGGTTGCTGGTTGGCGATGCCGATCATGCCGATCCCCATCCCCATCAGGATGATGCCGATGTTCTCCACCGTGTGGTAGGCGAGCAGCCGCTTGAGATCGTGCTCGGCCAGCGCAAACAGCACCCCGAGCACTGCCGAGCAGGCGCCGAAGATCAGCACTACATAGCCCCACCAGAGCTGGCTGGCGCCGAGAAAATCGATGCTGACCCGCAAGATGCCAAAGAGACCCAGTTTTACCATGACGCCAGACATCAGCGCAGAAATATGGGACGGCGCAACGGGCTCGGCCACCGGCAGCCAGCCGTGCAGCGGCACGAAACCGGCGCGCAGGCCAAAGCCGCAGAAGCTGAGCAGGAACACCAGGGAGGCCAATCCGCCCGCCAGATGGTGCTCGCGCAGCGCGGCGAACTCCAGCGAGCCGCTTTCGCGGCAGAGCAGCCAGAAGGCGATCAGCACCAGCGCCATGCCGATATGGTTCATCACCAAGTAGAGACGGCTCTGTTTGGCGGCCTCGGGGTTGGTTTTGACCAGCCAATAGGTGGTGAGGGTCACCAGCTCGTAGCAGAGCAAGAAACCGAGCGCATTGTCGGCCAGCACCATGCCCACCATGGCAAAGAGGAAGAGGTTCATCAGTGCGCCGATGGCCACATCCCCCTTACCCTGATATTCGCGGATATAGGCAAAGGAGTAGAGGGCGACGGCGACCCCGACAGTGCTAATCACCAGCAGCATCAGCGCGGCCAGCATGTCGAGATGAACCGAGCCCAGCAGCCAGAGCTGGCCGTCGACGGGGGCGCCTTGGGCAAAGATCTGGATGGCGGCGACCAGACCCGCGAGCGAGCCCAGCAGGGCAAAACCGCTGTTGAGACGGTTGGCCAATGCGGGCAGCTTTTGCAGGAGCAAACCGGCGGCAGCGCCCAGCAAAAAGAGCAGGAGCGTGGCCATAACAAGGGGGGACAACATCAGCGAACTCCCTCTGTGGTGGATAAATCGGAGGCAGGGATCGCCGTGGCAGGCGCCGAGAAGGCGGAGGCCCCTTGCGGGTTGGTGTCGGCCGCTTGCTGGCGACGGATACGGGCGGCGCGTTCGGTGTCGCCGTCATTGACCAGCTTCAGTGCCTGGGAGGGGCAGGCACCGACACAGGCCGGACCGTCGGTGCGGAACTCGCACAGGTCGCACTTGACCGCGATGCTGCGCACCCCCGGCTCCCAGCTCAGCAGATCCTCGCCAAAGCAGCGCAGGCCGGCGGAGGTGGAGGGGTTGCTGGAGCGGATGGAGCAGGGGATATAGGTGTCGTAACTGGTAGCCACGGCCACCGGACGGCTGCCGCCGCTCTGGATGGCGCCAAAGGGGCAGGCCACAGCGCAGAGATTGCAGCCGATGCAGAGCGACTCGTTGAGTTGCACGCAATCGCCGGTCTGGCGAATTGCCTCGACCGGGCACACCTTGATGCAGGGGGCATCGTCACAGTGACGGCACTGAACCGGCATGGTCGCCTGCTCGTGTCGCATAACGGTTAAACGGGGGGCTTGCTGCAAACCTTGCGCCTTGTGTACCTCGCTGCAGGCCGCCATACAGGTGCCACAGCCGATACAAAGCTTGGGGTCAGCGATAACGAAGCGGTTCATAGCCTACCTTGTCGTGTCGCGAACGGAGAAAGTAGGGGCAGGTTGGCAAGATACGGGCCAGATTGGTTTTTGCAGCGAAATTGGTTTTAAGTGGCTGTTTTTAAATGAATAAAAATCTTGATGTGGTTGGGGCGAAGCGCTGATACGGCTGTCGAACTGTGACGTTCGTCACTTGTGACGAAGCCCCCAAGAGGGTTCGTCACCTTGGAAAACGCAGCATGAGTAGGGTGCAAAGAACGAAGTGAATTGCACCGCTATCAAAATATGTTCGTGGTGCACGGCGCTGCGCTTGTTGCACCCTACGGTGGGATGTCTGTGGGGGTCGCCGTGGTTTTGCTCCCTTCTCCCCTCGCGGGAGAAGGGCTGGGGATGAGGGGGGAGGTCAGCCATATGTTCGCGGTGCACGGCGCTGCGCTTGTTGCACCCTACGGTGGGATGTCTGTGGGGGGCGATGTGGTTTGCCCCCTTCTCCCCTCGCGGGAGAAGGGTTGGGGATGAGGGGGCCGGTAACTGAGTTAACGGAAACAAGAGAGGGAGGCCCATGCCTCCCTCTCTACTTGCTGAGGTTTTCTATGCCTTTAAGAGGCCATCAACACGCCATCAGATATCCACCTGCGAACCCAGCTCGATGACCCGGTTGGGCGGGATCTCGAACTGATCCGGGGCACGCAGGGCGTTGCGCTGCAGCAGCATAAAGAGCTTGCCGCGCAGATAGAGATACCAAGGGCGGTCTTTCATGATCAGCGACTCGTGGGCCATAAAGAACGAGGTCTCCATCATCCGGCAGCTGAGCCCCTCGGCGTTGCAGCGGTGGAAGATCTCCTCCACGTTCGGGGTCTCGCGCCAGCCATAGCTTGCAACCACCCGCCAGAAGGTGGGGGAGAGCTGCTCGATGCAGACCCGGCGCACATTGTGGACGTAGGGCACATCCTCCACCCGCAGGGTGAGCAGGATGATCCGCTCGTGCAGCACCTTGTTGTGCTTGAGGTTGTGCAGCAGCGCATGGGGGATCACATTGACCACCCGCGACATATAGACGGCAGTGCCCGCCACCCGGGTCGGCGGGGACTTTTCCAGCGAGGCGATCATCGGCTCAAGGGAGTTGCCGTGCTCGTTCAGGCGGCGAATAAGCTGGAAACGCTCGCTCTTCCAGCTGGTCATCACGGTGAACATCACCGCGCCCAGAGTGAGCGGCAGCCAGCCGCCGGAGAAGATCTTGGCGAGGTTGGCGGCAAAGAGCGGCACGTCGATACAGAGCAGTGCGGCAAACAGGATGGCCACCAGATACTTGTTCCAGTGCCAGCTGTTCTTGGCCACCGAGCAGGAGAGGATCGAGGTGAGCACCATGGTGCCGGTCACCGCGATGCCGTAGGCCGCCGCCAGATTGCTGGAGTGCTCGAAGCTCATGATGACGATCACCACCGAGATATAGAGCATCCAGTTGATGACCGGAATATAGATCTGGCCGGACTCCTGCTCGGAGGTATGAACGATGCGAATGGGGGAGAGATAACCGAGGCGCACCGCCTGCCGGGTCAGCGAAAAGACCCCGGAGATCACCGCCTGCGAGGCGATCACCGTCGCCATGGTTGCCAGCAGCAGCAGCGGTACCAGCGCCCATTTCGGGGCGAGCAGGAAGAAGGGGTTGGCAATGGCGGCGGGGTTACTCAGCAGCAGTGCCCCCTGACCGAAGTAGTTGAGCACCAGCGAGGGCAACACCACGATAAACCAGGCGAGGCGAATGGGATTTTTGCCGAAGTGGCCCATATCCGCGTAGAGCGCCTCCACCCCTGTGATGGCCAGCACCACGGCGCCGAGGGCAAAGAAGGAGGTGGTCTGGTACTGGATAAAGAAGCGCACCGCCCAGATGGGGTTGAGCGCACCCAGCACCTCGGGGTTGTGGATGATGCCGCGCAGCCCCAGCACCGCCAGCGTCATAAACCAGATCAGCATGATGGGGGCAAACAGCTTGCCCACCATGGCGGTGCCATGTTTCTGGATGGCAAACAGCAGGGTCAGCACCAGCACCGAGAGAGTGACGATATAGGGGTCGAGGGCGGGGGTGAGAATGCTCAGACCCTCGATGGCCGACATCACCGACATCGCCGGGGTGATCACCACCTCACCATAGAAGAAGCTGCCGCCAATCAGGCCGAGGATGATCAGCAGCGGCGTCCAGCGGGTGGAGGCGTTGCGGGTCGCCAGCGACATCAGGGTGAGAATGCCACCCTCGCCGGCGTTGTCGGCCCGCATCACAAAGGAGAGGTACTTGACCGACACCACCAGGATCAGCAGCCAGAAGATCAGCGAGAGAAAGCCGAGAATGGAGGCCGGCTCGACGCCGAACCCGAATTGACCTGACAGGCACTCGCGCAAGGTATAGAGCGGGCTGGTGCCGATATCGCCATAGACTACGCCAATCGCCGCCAGCATGACGCCGGACATGGCTTGTTGTTTATCACAGTTCATGAGTTCATCTTGTCAGTTTGATGTTTACACGTTTGCCACAGCAGATCGCCCCGAACACATCAGGTATGTGTGGATACAACATCGGGGGGAAATCAAAGGATTGCGATGGGAAGGGAGCTAATCGGATATAAAGATGCGTTTCATGGGACACAGTCTGTTCATCTGTCGTTAAGCTTATAATGACACACACTCTGCGGGTTCATGCTCAGGTATAAATAATCAAAACGCCCTTTTGAGTAAGGTTATTAATTGGCCGTTGATTGAAATATTCATGCGCTCTGCGGGCAACCGTTTGTTTTATCTGGGGAAGTGGTTTGGCCACTATTTTTTACCGAGGTGAGTGAAAAACAGACGATAAAATAGTGACTAATTAATTGCGGGCAGGATGGCAAAGGTGATGGCGACGGGTAGCAATAGAGTCTTTATTTGGAAGGAAAAATGTAGGGTGCAATGAACGAAGTGAATTGCACCAAGTATTAAAATAGGCAAGAGGTGCAATGCTGCGCTTATTGCACCCTACGGTAATTATTACTCTCCATGATAGTGCTTCAATAAAAAGTAGCGGTCAGGACTATTTTTAACGCCGCTCACTTTACCGACTATTTTAAATCCCATTTTTTCATAAAATTTGGGTGCCTGAAATGAGAGGGTGTCGACTTGAGCAGCAATACATCCGCGTTTTTGTGCCTCACGTTCAGCAATCTCCATTAATTGAATGCCGAGCCCCTGTCCTCTCTTGTCATTGTGTACCCAAAGTACTTCGATCAACAGTTGATGATAAATAGTTCGTCCGGCAATGCCACCGACAACTTCGTTATTATCATCATGAATGGCAACAATTAAAGGTTGGGAGCGCTCCTCACCCATTTTATCAAAGTTAAATTGTCTAAGGTTATCAACAAGTACATTGAAGATGTCATCTTGATGTTCATTATGGATTTTTATATTCATCAAATATTACTCCATTAAAATTTAATCGTAGGGTGCAATGAACGAAGTGAATTGCACCAAATATTAAAAGAGGCAAGAGGTGCAATGCGCCGCGCTTATTACACCCTACGGCACTTGGTAGATTTTATCGATTGCCGTTATATGCTACATCTGATTTATCTATGCCAATATCTCGTCTCATTGCATTTGTTAAACATAATGCCTTTGCTCTAATTTCCTCCCAACTTGTTGTTTCTCCATCAAAGATGATAGCCAACAATTGATCTATAAATGCATCATTAGCATCCATGACTTCTTGTGGTGCGATCATTGCAAGATAGCCATATATTTTTAGTCTTTCTGTTTCAAAACTTTCTTTTTCTTCAGGGGATAATTCTCTTTTATGTCGCAATACAATCATCTCAACCTTGGCAAGCATTATTGCTACGAGATCAATAGTGGCTCTATAAATAACCAACTTATCACTATGTTCTCTAAGGTGAGTTTGTTTATAAATTTCCAAACCATTATTTAATTCTGCCAAATGAAGCTGGTTTTCTTTTTGTAGCTGGACTCTTAGGCGCTCTAATTTTTGTTCATGATTGGCCTTTTCTGTCGCCATAAGACGTTCGGCCCATATTTTCCCCAAATAATTCGACAGGCCAAGAATAATTGCCCCACTACCACCCAAAGATGCAATAATGGTTGCACCAATTGATAAGTATTCACTCATATCAACAATCTCTATCTAATCAATAATGATTTCTATCATTTACATTCAATATCTACAAGTCACCATATATTTTTACTAAAGGATTTATAAATTGTGCTCTTTTTTGTACAGGAATGGCAAGGTAACGGCAAAGGCAATTGAATCATCTCCAGAAACTTTTTTACCGTTGTAGCTGGCGACATAGCGTTTTAGGAAAATATATGCCTCTTCATTATATGGGTCGCTATCATCCTGTTTGTGAGTTTTTAATAAATTTTCTGCATACTCAACAGCGTCAAATGTGTTCCTTTTACCGGTGGTTATTGACAAAAGATAGCCATTTATAATTTTATCCATATAGTAATTAAGTTTGTTTATGACCGCAATTGTTCTTGCTTCACCTAACTTAGAGTTAACGGTTTTTAACTCGCTCTCTTTTTCTCTTATCAATAAGCTAAGTTTAGATTCTTGAACTTTCAGCGAAGCAATCGATTTTTGATGCTCGATAATCTTACCGTTTAAGTTTTTTATTTGGTCGGTTAATTCATTTTTTGTAGAGACAAGAGATTGATTTTCAATTTTTGCTTGTTGTAACTCTTTTTCTTTCTCAAATACAGGGTGAATAGTGCTGAAATATGCCCAGACACCAAAGCCTAAACTTAGGATTGTTGATATCTTAACCATGTGTTCCAGAAAACCATCGTCCTGCTTATACAGTTTCACCGATTATCTCCATATTTAAATATGTCAGGTTCAAAGATTATTTATATGGCTAGGGAGTCTATTTTATCCTCACTTACTTCCTAGATGTTAGAGGTTCATTTTTCTTTTTTAATCTGTTCTATTTATTTCCTATCTTCATGAAAACGACCCCAACGGATCTGGTTGCCAAGTGGCACATATTAACCGGAGGGAGAGAAAACTGAAGGGGCAGGGGCCTAAAACCGGCTCTGGCTCAACAAATCAGTCAATAAGCGGCCCATTTTTGTTCGGTTTCACTTGATGATGGCCAGCAAACTCGATAGCAAAACCAAACAACTTGCCATTGCCCCAAGCGGCTTTTACGTGTTGCGCAGCCCATTTTTGGCCCTTGGTATGGCTTTTCTCCCGGGATTTCGTTCCTCCGCTTGCCCGGTTTGGGGCGGCCGATCCTGGCTGCAAACTCCTTCGAATGGTTCCGTCACACGACTGGGGCAGGGGTTGGTCAGCCGGTGTCGAGCTCGTCACTTTTGTCGTGTCGATCACACTTCCCACCCCGTCGTCACCCTCGTAAGGGGTGGCAATTAGCACGTTATTCTTTCTAATTACTCCTTTATTTTCAGTTGCTTGTGAGTTTTTATCGCACCCTTGGCCCGTTTTGGTCTGATAAATGCTTTGTGGGGGGCTGGCCGCCTCTTTGCCTGTCGGCGGGCGGCCCGGTGTAACGAACCATTTAGGATCCCTCTCTATGAACAGCTTCGTGATTGCAGATCCCAGTCTCTGTATTGGGTGTCGTACTTGTGAGGTGGCCTGCGCCGTTTCACACCAGTCAGGGTCTTGCAGCGGGACCCTTGAGCGGGAGGGCGGCCTGCATCTTGCCATCGAGGATGGACATCTGGTCTCCAGGGACAGCTACTTTCAGCCGCGCCTGAAGGTGATCGTGGGCAGCAAGGTGACCACGCCGGTGCTCTGCCGCCAGTGTGAAGACAAGCCGTGCGCCATGGCCTGCCCGAACAATGCCATCGTCAGCGAGGATGGTTGCGTCAAGGTGTTGCAGGAGCGCTGCATCGGCTGCAAGTCCTGCGTGGTGGCCTGTCCATACGGCGCCATGGCGGTGGTGCTCAAAGAGGTGGCACCCGCTGCCGATTCGCTCTTCAAGCGTCCGCAGACCAAGGCGCAGGCGCTCAAGTGCGATCTCTGCCGTCACCGCGAGGCGGGCCCGGCCTGTGTCGAGGTGTGTCCGACCCAGGCGCTGCGGCTGGTCACGCCGGAGCATCTTGAAAACCTGAACCGGCAGAAACAGCTGGCCAGTGCCGAGGCACTGCTGGCGATGCCGGCGCGGGTGTGAGCGGGCTTGCCGAGCCGTTTTTCGTTAACAAACAAGAGTGTGAGTCATGAAAAAAGTCATTACCGTGTGCCCCTATTGCGGCACCGGTTGCAAAATCAACCTGCTGGTTGAAAACGACAAGGTGGTGGGGGCCGAAGGCGCCAACGGCCGGACCAACGAGGGGCAGCTCTGCCTCAAGGGCTATTACGGTTGGGATTTTTTGAACGACACCAACCTGCTGACCCCCCGTCTCAAGAGCCCGATGATCCGCCGCGAGCGCGGTGGCAAATTCGAGGCTGTCTCCTGGGATGAGGCGATCGAGTTCGCCAGCAGCCGTCTCTCTGCCATCAAGGCGAAATATGGCCCGGACGCCATCATGACCACCGGCTCTGCCCGTGGCCCCGGCAATGAAGCCAACTATGTGATGCAGAAATTTGCCCGTGCGGTGATTGGGACGAACAACGTCGACCACTGCGCGAGGGTGTGACACGCACCCTCAGTCTCCGGTCTGGAGACAACTGTAGGTAACGGCGCCATGAGCAACGCCATTCCCGAAATTCAAGAGACCAAGTGCCTGCTGGTGTTTGGTTACAACGCTGCTGACTCTCACCCCATCGTGGCCCGCCATATCCTCAAGGCGAAGGCAAACGGGGCCAAGGTGATTGTGTGTGATCCCCGTATGGTGGAGACCGCCCGTATCGCCGATCAGTGGCTGCCGCTCAAAAACGGTTCCAACATGGCGCTGGTTAACGCCTTCGCCAACGTGTTGATCAATGAAGGGCTCTACAACAAGGCCTTTGTCGCCAACTACACCGAAGGGTTCGAGACCTTCAAGGCAACGGTGGCCAAGTACACCCCGGAATATGTGGAGGGGATCACTGGCCTCAAAGCCGCCGATATCCGCGCCGCCATTCGCACCTATGCCGAGTCGCCTGCGTCCATGATCCTGTGGGGCATGGGGGTGACCCAGTACGGTCAGGCGGTGGACGTGGTCAAGGGGCTGGCGGGTCTGGCGCTGCTGACCGGCAACTTCGGTCGCCGCGGTACCGGTTGCGGGCCTGTTCGCGGTCAGAACAACGTGCAGGGCACCTGTGACATGGGGATGCTGCCCCACCAGTTCCCGGGTTATCAGTCTGTGGCCGATCCCGAGATCAGCGCCAAGTTCGCCAAAGCGTGGGGCGTGGAGTCACTCTCCCAAAAGCCCGGCTATCGCCTGACCGAGCTTGGCCACAAGGTGGAGGAGGGCAAGTGCAAGGCCTTCTACATCTTCGGTGAAGATCCGGCCCAGACCGAGGCAGATCTCGGTCAGTTCCGCCGCACTCTGGCGGGGATGGAGCTGGTGATCGTGCAGGATATCTTCATGACCCAGACCGCCGAGATGGCCGACGTCATTCTGCCCGCCACCAGCTGGGGCGAGCACGAAGGGGTCTACAGCTCGGCAGATCGCGGCTTCCAGCGTTTCTACAAGGCGGTGACGCCCCCTGAGAACGTGAAGCCGGACTGGGCCATTTTCTCGTTGATGGCGACCGCCATGGGTTATCCCATGGAGTACCACAACACCGAAGAGATCTGGGACGAGATGCGTGCGCTCTGCCCACTCTACGCCGGGGTCAGCTACGACAAGATGGCCGATCTCAAGAGCGTGCAGTGGCCTTGCCCGACCGAGGATCACCCGGGCACCAGCACTCTGTTCGAGGGGAATGTGTTCACCACCCCGAGCGGCAAGGGTCAGCTGATCGCCTCCGAGTGGCGGCCGCCGCTGGAGCAGCCCTGTGCGGAGTACCCGCTGGTGCTCTCCACCGTGCGCGAGGTGGGTCACTACTCCTGCCGCTCCATGACCGGCAACTGCTCGGCGCTGCAAACCCTGGCCGATGAGCCTGGCTATGTGCAGATCCACCCGAGCGATGCCAAAAAGCTTGGGGTGAAGGATCAGGCGCTGGTCTGGATTTCGTCGCGCCGTGGCAAGGTGATCACCCGTGCCAACTACAACGACCGGGTCAACGCCGGGGTGGTCTACATGACCTACCAGTGGTGGATCGGGGCCTGCAACGAGCTCACCATCGAGCACGTCGATCCCGTCTCCCACACGCCGGAGTACAAGTACTGCGCGGTGAAGATCGAGCGTATCGACAATCAGCCTGAGGCGGAAGTCTACGTCCAGACTGAATACAGCGCGCTCAAGGCGAAATTGCGCAGCGCAGCCAAGGGCTGATCGCCCTAAAAACGAGGTTCTGCACAAATAAGGGAACCCGACTCGGATTTATCGAGTCGGGCACCCTTTTATTACCCAAAAAAAGGGGAGTAAATGATGCAACATGAAATTGGTCGCTTATTCGGACTTTTCTATATTGGCACCTATCTGGCGGCGATATTGCTGGGAATAGGTTGCTATATTTGGCGCGACGAGATGATATTTCTGCTCGGCTTCGGTTTTTTCGGCTGTTTTATGGCGGCACGGCTTGCCATGAGCAGCGTATTTTCTGCCTTGAGTATTTCCAGTGCCTGGCTGATCGGGTTTATCTCCACCACCTTGATCAACGGCCTGCTGCTGGGGGTGATCACCCTGCTGATCTACCTCACGCACCAGAGCGTCACCGCCGAGCTTGCCGACAACGCCAGCTGGTTGCTGATGGCCTTCCAGAGCCTGTCGGCCCTCTTTATCTTCGGTGGCCTGAAGTGCTGCCACAGCCGGATCATCACTTCGTAAATTGCTGATGGATGGGCAGCAAATGCCATCTCGAAACCCGCAGTCAGCGAAGAGGAGAGGCAGATCTGACAGTTGACGGCGGCCCACTTTTCGGGCGCCTTAATTGAGATCAAGAACTGATGAAATAACCGGTTAAATATGGTCATCAGATATATTAAATCGGATTGTAATGAAATTTGAGCTCATCTATGATGAGTCGCCATTCCAATATATCCCCCGATAACGATGTTACTTTTTGTTGTCGTTCGTTAATAATAACTCTGGAATTGCAACATGCGACAATTTTCGTCACCGCTTTTCTTATTGGCAGCCATTTTTACGGGCTGCGGCTATTTATTTTGGTGACGGGTGCTTGTCGTGATGCGATGGCATGGACAGCCTGACTGGTGACTAAATCGATATAACGTGAGGCCGCAATGCTAAATGTGAGTGCCATCCCCCTGGACGAGATCTCTCCCATCTGGGACGACGGTTTCCTCCTGCTCTCCAAATCCCTCCTGTCGGCCGTGACGCTCGATGATTTTATCCACAAACTCAACAAGATAGATGCCAGCTTCGGCGGCGTGACCCGGGTCAACCTGATCCTCAACATGGGTGCGGACGAGGAGGCCATCTTCTACTTCATGGGACATTCCGGCCCAAAGCATCTGGTCTGCCCGAAGGCAGAGCTGCACCTCTCCCCCCGTCCTACCAAAGAGACCCCGGAACAGGCCATCATTCTCGCTGCCGCCCGCTTTGAGAATCGCTGCCCGGCGCTGGATCGCGAAGGGGTCTACGGGGGGCTGCGCTCCTACTGCCAGCTCCCCATTACCACCGCCCGCAGTCATCTGGGCGGGGTCGAGTTTATCAACACCCAGCTCGAGAGCTTCACCATGGAGACACTCGCCAAGCTGACCCAGCTGGCGGCCATTATCGCAATTGCGCTGGAGAACGTACTCGACAAGGAGCGCACCCTGGAGCAGGCCAATTCCCTGCGTCTTGAGCGCGACAGCTGCAAAATTCTGGTGGATGTGACCAACGCGGTGATCAAACTGGTGCGCATTGCCGAGCTGCCCAAGAGCCTGTTTACCATCCTGCATCACCATTTCGGCATCAGCAGCTTGTGTCTGGCGGAGTACAACGCCACCTCCGACAGTTTCAAGAGCTATCTGGTCAATCAGCACCAGAGCGAGCAGCCGGGCATCATCGATCACTCCTGTTTTGAAAAGAAGTGCCTGCAGGGGGCCCTTGGCCACAGCGAGCCGTTTTTTGTCTATCGCGAACACGGCCACGGCTGTAGTAATCGCTGCCGCTTTACCTCCCAGATCCTGCCCCCCGATGCCGACAGCTCCTGCATTTTGCCGCTGCGCTATCGGGGCAACCTGCTGGGGGTGTTGATCCTCTCCCATCCCAACGCCGACTTCTTTGCCGATATCGATATCTCCTTGCTGGAACAGGTGGCGGCGCGCACGGCCATTGCCATGAACAACGTGCAGGCCCAGCAGGAGATCTCCAACACCAACGGCGCCAAAGAGAAGACCATTCGCATCAACGAGCCGCAGATGCAGGGGGAGTTCCCCCACATCATCTACCAGAGCGCGGTGATGGAGAGTGTGCTGGAGAAGGTGCGGCTGGTGGCCGAGAGCGACAGTACCGTGCTGATCCTCGGCGAGACCGGTACCGGCAAGGAGCTGATCGCCCAGGCCATTCACGCCCTGAGTGCTCGCCACGATCACGAGATGGTGAAGGTGAACTGCGCCGCCATTCCCACCGGCCTTATCGAGAGCGATCTCTTTGGCCACGAAAAGGGGGCCTTTACCGGCGCCCTGACCCAGCGGATCGGCCGTTTCGAGCGGGCCCACAAAGGCACCCTGTTCCTCGACGAAGTGGGGGATATGCCGCTGGACTTGCAGCCCAAACTGTTGCGGGTATTGCAGGAGCACGAGCTGGAGCGGGTCGGCAACAGCAACCCCATCGCAGTGGATGTGCGGCTGGTGGCCGCCACAAACTGCGATCTGCTCTCCATGGTCAAGAACAAGCGTTTCAGAAGCGATCTCTACTACCGCCTCAATGTCTTTCCCATCGAGCTGCCCCCCCTGCGCGAGCGGCGCGAGGATATTCCGCTCTTGGTCAATTTCTTTATCAAGAAGATCGCCAAGCGGATGCGTCGCACCATCACCTCGATCCCCGCCGATGCCATGAAGATGCTGGTGTCGCTCCCCTGGTACGGCAATATCCGCGAGCTGGAGAACGTTATCGAGCGCGCCGTGGTGATGACCCGCGGTCATGTGCTCAACCTCTCGCCCGATGAGCTGATGCCACTCAAGGGTTATCACAAGATTGAGACCCTGGTTTATGACGAGCCCGCCACGCCGCTCTTTGCCGAGGAGGGGCCGATTGATGAGCGCGAGGCGATCATCGCTGCCCTGCGCGACTGCAACGGCATCGTCGCTGGCGAGCGGGGGGCGGCCAACCGCCTCGGTATGAAGCGCACCACCTTGCTTTCGAAAATGAAGCGGCTCGGCATTTCGGCCAGAGATCCCGAGATCATTGACGGGGTCGCACCATGAGAGAGGCACTGGAGCTTGAGGCGCAGAACGAGCTGGCCCGCTGCGCCATCCACCGCGAGGTGGTACACTACCGCGCCGATGCACTGACCTGCGACAGCGAAATGGCGCTCCCCTCCGAGACGCCGGTGGCGCTGGTCTACAACGGCATCGCTCACAGCGTGATGATGTGTTCGGCCTCCGATCTGGAGGATTTCGCCATCGGGTTTTCGCTATCCGAGGGGATCATCGACAGCCTGCTCGATATCCACGACATCGAGCAGATTGAGGGCTGTCAGGGGATTGAGCTGCATATCACCCTGGCCAACCGCTGCGTCCATCGCCTTAAAGAGAAGCGGCGCACCATGGCGGGCCGCACCGGTTGCGGTATCTGCGGCAGCGAGAGTTTGGAGCAGGTGATCCGCACCCAGCCAAGCTTGCCCGACAGCCAGCGCCTAGCGGTGGGCCATATCGACAAGGTGCTGAGCGCGCTGCGCCCGCTCCAGCTATTGGGTCAGCGTACCGGCGCCACCCATGCGGCTGTGCATCTGGATGGTGAGGGCAATATTCTCGCCATCCGTGAGGATGTGGGGCGCCATATTGCGCTGGACAAGCTGGTGGGCCATCTGTGCCGCAGCGGTCGGCGGGATGGCGCCATTCTGGTAACCAGCCGCGCCAGCTTCGAGATGGTGCAAAAGTGCGCCAGCGCCGGGGTCGAGATCCTGCTTGCCATTTCGGCCGCCACTGAGCTTGCGGTCGAGCGGGCCGAGCAGACCGGGCTGACGCTGGTGGGTTTTTGCCGCCCCGGGCGGGCCGAGATCTACAGCGGCTGTCAGCGTATCCTGCTCAAGTAATGGCAAGGCCGCAAACCCGCTAAACGGCTCATAAAAACAGGCAATAAAAAAGGGCGGGGAGTGTGACTCCCCGCCCTTGTTGTCTCTGCTGCTGTAGCGGATTAGCGCGCCAGCAGGATACGCAGCATGCGGCGCAGCGGCTCGGCGGCGCCCCACAGCAGCTGGTCACCCACGGTAAAGGCGGCCAGATACTCAGGGCCCATATTGAGTTTGCGCAGACGGCCCACCGGAATGCTGAGGGTGCCGGTAACGGCCGCTGGAGTCAGCTCGCGAGCGGTGATGTCGCGATCGTTGGGGATCACTTTCACCCAGTCGTTGTGGGCAGCCAGCAGCTCTTCGATCTCCGCCAGCGGCACATCTTTTTTCAGCTTGATGGTGAACGCCTGGCTGTGGCAGCGCAGGGCGCCGATCCGCACGCACAAACCATCCACCGGAATGACGGCGTTTTCGATACCCAAAATCTTGTTGGTCTCGGCCTGACCCTTCCACTCTTCACGGCTCTGGCCGTTGTCGAGCTTGGTGTCGATCCAGGGGATAAGGCCACCGGCCAGCGGTACGCCGAAGTTGTCCACCGGCAGGGTGCCGGAGCGGGTCTTCTCGGTGATCTTGCGCTCGATGTCGAGGATGGCGGAGGCAGGGTCTGCCAGCTCGACCGCCACTTCGTCGCGCAGCATCCCCATCTGTGTCACCAGCTCGCGCATATGACGGGCACCGCCACCGGAGGCAGCCTGATAGGTGGCCACGCTCACCCACTCCACCAGATCGGCCTTGAACAGGCCGCCGAGGGCCAGCAGCATCAGGCTGACGGTGCAGTTGCCGCCAACGAAGGTCTTGATGCCATCGTTCAGGGCCTGCTCGATGACGTCGCCGTTGACCGGATCCAGAATGATGACGGCGTCTTTCTCCATCCGCAGGGAGGAGGCGGCGTCAATCCAGTAACCCTGCCAGCCAGCGGCTTTCAGGCGCGGATAGACATCCTTGGTGTAGTCGCCGCCTTGCGCGGTGATGATGATATCCTGCTTGACCAGCGCCTCGATATCGAAGGCGTCTTGCAGAGTACCGGCATCGACACCGAAGTTGGGAGCGGCCTCACCGGCCTGGGAGGTGGTGAAGAATGTGGGTTGAATATGGGCGAAATCCTGCTCTTCCTGCATCCGGCTCATCAGAACCGATCCCACCATGCCACGCCAACCGACCAAACCTACTTTTTTCATAATGTCCTACCCTGGATTGATGCTAAAGAAACTCGCGGTGACACCCGTAACCCCTTGTCTGGCGACGCCTGTTTACAAGCGGTTTACAGGCTATTTAAAAAATATGCGCTGCGAAAAATGCGTCTATCCACATTACGGATTGTGGCGGCTTGCGCAAGTCGAATTGCGCAATATTCTGTGCCGTTTGCTGCATTAACCGGCAGCCAGAGCACCGCTCAGGTAGACGGGGAAGGAGAAGGTCAACATCAGACGAAAAGGCCACCGTTTTTGGCGGTGGCCTGTCAATAAAGCGGTTGAGAACGTCCTCTGCTGGGCGTAGTTGGCGAGTGAAACAGCCCGACAGCTTAGGTGCTTAGCCGTAACGAGCCAGAGTGAGCCCCTCATCGCTGATGGCGGGCTCGCTGCCGCTGATGAGATCGCACAGAAGCTGACCCGAACCGGCCGCCATGGTCCAGCCCAGGGTGCCGTGGCCGGTATTGAGCCAGAGACCGGGAATGGGGCTGGGCCCCACCAGCGGGGTACCGTCCGGCGTCATGGGGCGCAGGCCGGTCCAGAACTCGGCTTGGCTGATATCGCCCCCTTCGGGGAAGAGATCGCCGACCACCATCGCCAGGGTGTCGTGGCGTCTCGGATTCAAGGCGAGGTTGTAGCCCGACAGCTCCGCCATGCCGCCGACCCGGATCCGCTCGTCAAAACGGGTGATGGCCACCTTGTAGGTCTCGTCGAGCACGGTACTGCGCGGCGCGGCCTCGGCGTTGATCATCGGCAGGGTGAGGGAGTAGCCCTTGACCGGATAGACCGGCAGCTCCAGCCCGAGCGGGCGCAGCAGCGGCCGCAGAAAACCGGTGGCATAACTGCCCAGCGCACAGACGATGGCATCGGCGCGATAGCGCTGCTCGCCCGCCCGCACCGCCACGGCGCGGCCGCGGGCTTGCTCAATCTCGTCGATGTCGCAGTTGAAGACGAACTTGACCCCGAGCTTCTCGGCTTCAAGGGCCAGGGCCTTGGTGAAGCGGAAGCAGTCGCCGGTCTCGTCGCCGGGCAGGCGCAGACCGCCGACGATTTTGCCACGTACCCGCGCCAGTGCAGGCTCTGCCGCCTCGCAGCCGCTGGCATCGAGGGATTGGTAGGGGACGCCGTACTCCTCCAGCACCTCGATATCGCGCTGACTGGCATCGAGCTGGGATTGGCTGCGAAACAGCTGCAGGGTGCCGAGCTGGCGCCCTTCGTAATCGATGCTCAACTCGTCGCGCAGTGCCTTCATACAGTCCCGGCTGTATTCGGCCAGGCGCACCATGCGCCCCTTGTTGGTGGCATAGGCGGTCGGTGTGCAGTTGGCGAGCATCTTCAGCATCCAGCGCAGCTGGAAGGGATCAGCAGTGGGGCGCACGGTGAAGGGGGCATGCTTTTGCAACATCCATTTGGCCGCCTTGAGGGGGATGCCGGGAGCCGCCCAGGGGGCCGCATAACCGGGTGATATTTGCCCGGCGTTGGCATGGCTGGTTTCAAGGGCGACGCCACCTTGTCGCTCCAGCAGGGTCACCTTGTGCCCCGCTTTGGCCAGATACCAGGCGCTGGTTACTCCAATCACGCCGCCACCGAGAACCACTATCTCCATATCGTCTTTCCTTGACTGATCTCCTGATGTGGCCACCACCATAATCAGCCGCCACAGGATATTCAACCGCTCTGCGCAGGATTGGGATCTCCGTCTGCCTGCCAGCCACAGGCTGGTGTTTGGTGCGATGACAAGCCTGATTGCCAGCGTAAATCGCTGTGATGTTGTGAGGGACATGGCCCGCTTACAACTGCTCCAGCTTGATCAGGTACTGCTCCGCGGTGGCCAGAATGGCCTGCTGCTGCGCTGCCGGTTGGCCATCCCAGTTGGCATAGGGGAGGGCGAGGCGGGGATTGCCGCCAAGTTTGTCCCGATTGCGCCAGAGAAAGTGCCAATAGAGGCTGTTGAAGGGGCAACTTCCGTCGCCGTGGCGGGCTTTGACCTGATAGTGGCACCCCTTGCAGTAGTGGCCCATTCGCTCGAGATAAGCGCCGCTGCTGGCGTAGGGCTTGCTGCCCATCAGGCCACCGTCGGCAAACTGGCTCATACCGCGGGTGTTGGGCAGCTCCACCCACTCGATGGCATCCACATAGATACCGAGATACCAGGCATCCACCTCGTCAGGATGGATCCCCGCCAGCAGGGCAAAGTTACCGGTCACCATCAGCCGCTGGATATGGTGGGCGTAACCGTGCTCAAGGGATTGGTTGATGGCGTGGCGCACGCAGGCCATCCTGGTTTCGCCGCTCCAGAAGAAACCGGGCAGCGGCCGGTTGGCCACGAGAAAATTGGTCTGCTGGTAGTCGGGCATCTTCTCCCAGTAAAGGGCACGGACAAACTCGCGCCAGCCGAGGATCTGGCGGATAAAACCTTCCACCTGCGCCAACGTGATGGTGGCCTGATTGGCCTGCCAGTGGGTCTCGGCGACGCGGATCACCTCAAGCGGATGAAGCATCTTGCTGTTGAGGGAAAACGACAGTCGGCTGTGAAACAGGCTCCAGCCCCGCTCGCTCAGGGCATCCTGATAGCGGCCAAAGTGAGGCAGGCAGTGGGTGAGAAAATGGGCCAGCAGATCGCGACTCTGGCGCCGGGTGATGGGCCACGGCAGCTTGCTGACATCCGCCTCGCCGATGGTGCTGACCCCGTGGCGGGTCAGCATGGCGTCAATCTCGCTCACCTTGTTGGCAAAGGTGAGGGGGGCCGGGATTGGTTGGCTCGCCGGCAGTTTGGCGCGGTTCTCGTCATCAAAGTTCCAGCGCCCGCCAAGGGGTTGGCCGCGCTCATCGAGCAACACCCTGTATTGCTTGCGCAGGGCGCGGTAGAAGAACTCCATCCGGCTGTGGGGGTAGCGCTGCCAGCCATCGCGGGGAGTGAGAAAATGTTCGCTCTCCACCTCGGTGGCAGGGATGGCAATACCCGCCGCCCAGCTTTTCAACTGGCTGGCGAGGCGCCACTCGTCCGGGCTCTGCCAGGCAAAGCTGCTGACCTGATGTGCTTCGAGCTGAGCTTCCAGCAAGCTAGGCAAATCGGGCCAGCGGGCACTCTCATCAAGGGTCAGGTAACAGACGCGGTGGCCCGCTTGGGTGAGGGCTGCCGCGAAGGCGCGCATGGCGGCAAAGAAGGCCAGCACCTTCTGACGATGGTGGCGGCAGTAATCGGTCTCTTGGCGCAGCTCCGCCATCAGATAGCAGACCGCCGGATCCGGCGTGCGAAACCAGCTGTGACCGGCGTTCAGCTGATCGCCGAGAACAAGGCGAAGTTCCATCAGACTCGATCTCCCTCAGGTTGCTGACTGCTGTGACGAGCGTGGCGACAGCGTTCGCTGCAGTAGCGAACCTCCTCCCAATTGCGCGCCCACTTGCGCCGCCAACTGAAGGGGCGCTGGCAGACGGGGCAGATCTTCTCGGGGAGATGGGGTTTGCGATGCATGATGGCTTCCGGCCTTGGCTGATGGGGTATGTGGCGTGTGGCTAGGGAGAATAACGAACAGGGGGGGCGGGCGGATCAACCTCACTGCCTGTTTGCCGCGCAGATGCCCACTTTGTGAGCGGGCGCACAGCCCGTCGGTGCGCCCCTTGTTTGCTAATTAACCAGCCGTTAACGTGGCGAGGCTGCCCGTTGGCAGCATCCATCAATGGATCTTGTTGGCCACCGACTGTCTACAACCGATATGGAGGGGAGTGATGCCAATCATGACAGCTACGCCCCGGGCCGCTTGCCTGCTCGCCCACTGGTATACCCGGGATCCCATTCTCACCTTCGACTTTCCTCACCGCTGATTGGCGGCACCCGCCGTTTGAATTTGTCAGCCGGACGACCCTGATCGCCCCGGCCTCTTTGCCAATCCCGATTTCAAACACGCTGGCCCCGCGCCGGTGAGGAGTCTTATATGCGTCGTATACCCGAGCCGTTTCGTATCAAGATGGTCGAGCCCATCAAACAGACCACTGGCGCCGAGCGCCGTGCCGCCCTCGAGGCCGCTGGCTGGAACCCCTTCCTGCTGCTGGCCGAGGATGTCTATATCGACCTGCTGACCGACAGCGGCACCGGCGCCATGTCCGACCGTCAGTGGGCCAGCATCATGATGGGGGATGAGGCCTATGCGGGCAGCCGCAACTTCGTAGAGCTGGAGCGCGCAGTGCGCGATATCTTCGGCTATCAGCATGTGATGCCCACCCACCAGGGGCGCGGGGCCGAGCAGATCCTCTTCCCCGAGCTGGTCAAGCGCTGCAAGGGCAAGGCGCCGGTCTTTATCTCCAACTACCACTTCGACACCACCAAGGCCCACGTGGAGTTGGCTGGCGCGCGGGCCATCAACCTGCTCACCCCGAAAGCCCTCGACACCACGGCCCCTTATGCCTGGAAGGGGGATTTTGATCTTCCCCGCCTGACCGACACCATCGAGACCCTGGGGGCCGACAACGTGGCCGGCATCATCATCACGGTGACCTGCAACAGCGCCGGTGGTCAGCCGGTCTCCATGGCCAATATGGAGGCGGTCTCGGCGCTGGCCCATCGTCACCAGATTCCGGTGGTGATCGACGCCGCCCGCTTTGCCGAGAATGCCTGGTTTATCAAGGAGCGGGATCCGGCTTATGCAAAGTGCAGCATCAAGGAGATAGTGAGCCAGATGTTTGCGCTGGGGGACATCTTCACCATGTCGGCCAAAAAGGACGGGTTGGTCAATATCGGCGGGTTGTGTTGCTTTAAAGAGGATCTCGACCTGTTTCGCGCCGTGCAGGTGCGCTGCGTGGCGATGGAGGGGTTTGTCACCTATGGCGGCCTCGCCGGGCGGGATATGGCGGCGCTCGCCATCGGCCTGAGGGAGGGGATGGATGAGGAGTATCTCACCTATCGCATCAGTCAGGTGGCTTATCTGGGTGAGCGGCTGGCCGAGGCGGGCATCCCCATCCAGACCCCCACCGGCGGCCATGCGGTGTTTGTGGATGCCAAAAAGCTGCTGCCCCATATTCCGGCCGAGCAGTTCCCCGCCCATGCGCTCGCCTGCGAGCTCTATCTGGAAGGGGGCGTGCGCGGGGTGGAGATTGGCTCCCTGTTGCTGGGGCGCGATCCCGCCACCGGCAAGCAGGAGGCGGCGGATTTTGAGCTGCTGCGTCTCACCATTCCGCGCCGGGTCTACACCCGGGATCACATGGACTATGTGGCCGACTGCCTGATCGAGGTGAAAGCGAGAGCCAGCGACATTCGCGGGCTCACCTTTGACTACGAGCCGCCGCTGCTGCGCCACTTCACCGCGCGGCTGAAACCTGTCTGATCAGCAACCGGTCAGACTGGGTGATCAACCGCGCCAAACTGTGCAGATCACCGGTCGCTCCCGGTTAAACGGCCCAGTAAAAAAGCCCCCGCACCAAGGTGCGGGGGCTTTCGTTTATCGACGCAAAGCCGGGGTCAGACCGCCTGATACTCCAGCTCGACGGAGCCCAGCGCCTTGAGGGTGGACTGGGCGGAGTCACGCTGGCTGATCTGGCCGTTTTTGTTCTCCAGCAGCACGGCGCGGCGGATGGTGGCGAGATCTTCGCCGTTAAGCACCGCATGGGCGCAGGCCATCTGCATCGGCGGCAGGCTGGGGTTGAAGGCGGCGTTCTCGGCGTAGCGGCCAGAGAAGATGCGACCATCGGCAAACTGCAGCGCCACCGCGGCATAGCCCTGACTGTAGGGGGCGTAGCTTTGACGGGCGGCGGCCAGCGCGGCCTGCCACAGCGGGTCTTCGCTTTGAAGCTCAAGCTCTGCGTGATCCTGCGGGCTCATCAGCGCATCTGTGATGTCGAGATCCGCCGGGCCAAACGAGTGGGGCAGGAAGGATTGCAGGGCGCTCAAGTCATCGGGCAGAGAGACTTTCAGGATCTTGGCGGTGCTCAGCTCGTTCATGAACTGACGGCAGTGGCCACAGGGGGTGTAGTTGACGGTGATTTCGCTGATCCCGGTCTCGCCACCCAGCCAGGCGTTGGAAATGGCGGACTGCTCGGCGTGGACCGAGTGGAACAGACCTTGCCCTGCAAACTCCATGTTGGCACCGAAGTACCAGGTGCCGCTCAGGCCACAGGCGATGGCACCGACATAAAACTTGGAGATGGGCGCCACCGAGCAGGCAGCAGCCAGCGGCAACAGGGCGAGGCGCAGGGCGCGATCATCGAGACCTGTGGCGGCTTTCAGGGTGGCGACTTGCTCCGGCGTGAAGCGGGCGTTGAAGTCGGCACTATCCAGCATGGGCTGCACGGCTGCTTTGAGCGGGGCAGAGAGGGTATCGAATGGCTTGGCAAAACGGGGATGCATAGTGTGTCCTCAAAGGCCAATTGGGCGGCCATTGTAGGGAGCAAGCTCGGGTAAATGTGTGAGCAGGCTCACGCCCTGACGGGCAAACGGAGGGGGATGGTAATGGAAACGTTTGTCTTGTGCAAATTGTGCGGCAGGTCGCACCCCGACAGCGCTGCAGAGCCGTCGGGGTGGCTAATCATCGGTCAGGTGAGCCAGTGATAGATGGCAAAAAGGAGGGGCGCAACGGCTGCGGTGAGGATCCCGCATACCACCATGGCGAGCGATGCAAAGGCGCCCTGGGTGATCCCCTTCTCGGCGGAGGTGGCGGTGCCGATGGCGTGGGCACAGGCCCCCATGGCGAGCCCTTGCGCTTCCGGATCGGTCACTTTCAGCAGTTTGAGCAGTGGGTAGCCGATCAGGGCACCGACAATCCCCACCACCACCACCACGGCGGCCGCGATGGCGGGAATGCCGCCGATGGACTGGCTGACGCTCATGGCGAGCGGGGTGGTGATGGATTTGGTAGCCAATGAGGCGAGCAGCGCCGGATCTGTGCCCATAAAGTGACCGATCAGCAGGGTTGTGCACACCGAGATCAAGACGGAGGCGAGGGTACAGATTAGGATGGGCTTGAGCTTGGCCTGGATCTGGCGCGCCTGCTGATAGAGCGGCAGCGCCAGCGCCACCACGGCGGGCTCCAGCAGCATGGTAATGGGGCTGCTTCCGCGCTCGTACTGCTCAAGGGGCAGGTCAAACCAGAGCAGCAGGCCGATGATCACCCCGGTCGGCACCAGCACCGGGTTGATGATGGGCCAGGGCAGGCGCCGATAGAGGGCGCGGGTGGCGAAATAGAGCGCCAGGGTCAGGGGAATTGCGAGCCAGAAGATCATTTGTTCATCCTCTGGTAGAGCCGACCGACGGTGGCGAGGATCAGCACGATACCGAGCACGATGCAGAGCATGATGACGCCGAAGGATTGGCGCAAGGGCTCAAGCCAGGCCACCAGTCCGACCGCGACCGGAACGAACAAAACGCCCATGTGGCGCAGCAGCAGGCCAGCGCCCAGCTCGACCCAGTGCAGCTTTATAAGCTGAAGGGAGAGCAGCACAAACAGCAGCAGCATGCCGATGATGCTGCCGGGAAAGGCAAACGGCAGGATGGCTGCCACGGATTTGCCTGCCAGCAGGCAGGCGACGATGACCATAAAGTCACGAAAGTACAGCAAGGCGCGTTGCGCGATCACGTGAACCTCATCGACTGGGAAGAAAAATCGCAGTTTACCAGAGAGGGCGGATCGCGGCATTAAAACAATAACAACTGAAATCAGTTCATTTGAAGCTGATTTGATTGGCAATTTTTGAAAATTGTCTGATAGAACCCTTTTCGAACTACAAGGAGTAGTGATGACATCCCTCTTGTCCCGCGTTCGCCAGCTGGCGAACGATAATGCGTTGCCACCCCATCTGCTGCAAACCCGTCAGTGGGAAGGGCCCCTGTGTCGGGTGCGACTCGACAACACCGGCGCTGATGCCACTCCGGTTGAGCGCTGGGTGCTGTTTGACGGCAAGCTTGGCCTGCCGGTGGAGAGCGCCATCTATGGCGAAGGATTCCAGATGCTGGCCCAGACCATGGGTAGCTGGCAATCACCGCAACATGTCGGCCGTTGTCCCGATGCCAGCGTCTATCGCATCACTGATGACAATGACTATCACACCATTCACAACCTGTTGCTGGTGGAGCATGGCAAGGGGTGGCTGCTGCTCGCCTTTGCCAGCTGTCACCGTTTTGGCGGGGAGTTTCGCCTCTACCCTGATGGTCGCTTGCAGATCCTGATGAACTGCGAAGGGCGAAAACTTGCAGCCGGTGAGCACTGGCAGAGCGAGGCGCTGATCTGCCTCGAAGGGGCGGAGCGCGAGGATCTGCTGGCTGAGCTGGCACGGCTGATCGAGGCCGAGCACGGCTCGCTGATCGGCAAGGTAAGTGAGCGCCCGAGCGGCTGGTGCTCCTGGTATCACTACTACGCCGAGGTGAGCGCCGCCGATATTCGCGAGAACCTGCAGGTGCGTGCCGAGCGTTTCCCGGCCCTGCGTTATGTGCAGATCGACGACGGCTATCAGGCCAAAATGGGCGACTGGCTTACCCCGTCGGCCAAGTTCGAGCAGGGGGTGGCATCACTGGCTGCGGAGATCAAACAGGCTGGCTGCGAGCCCGCTCTCTGGGTCGCCCCTTTTATTGCCGAACCCGGTTCACAGGTGTTTCAGGAGCACCCCGACTGGTTTGTGAAGGGGGATGACGGCCTGCCGCTCCCCTCCGAGCGGGTCACCTATGGCGGTTGGCGCTGCACTCCCTGGTATGTGCTGGACGGTACACACCCCGAGGTGCAAGCGCACCTTGAGCAGGTGTTTCGTACCCTGCGCGAGCAGTGGGGCATCCACTACTTCAAACTCGATGCCAACTTCTGGGGCGCCATCCACGGTGGCCGTTTCCACGATCCGGCCGCCACCCGGGTTGAAGCCTATCGACGCGGTATGGCTGCCATTCTGCGTGGTGCTGGTGAAGGCGCTTTCCTGCTCGGTTGCAACGCGCCCATCTGGCCCAGCCTTGGGCTGGTGCACGGCATGCGGGTGAGTGATGACGTAGAGCGCAATGGCCACCGTTATCGCCAGATTGCCCGTGAAGCCTTCTGCCGCGCCTGGCAAAATGACAAGCTCTGGGCCCTCGACCCCGACTGCATCTGTCTGCGTGATCTGCCTAGCCAGCAGGCAAGCAAGGCGGATTACAGTTTCCATCTGGCAGCGCTGGTGGCAAGTGGCGGCATGATGCTGGCGGGTGATCGACTGCAAGATCTCGATGAGGAGCAAGCGGCACAACTGCGCAAGTTGCTGGCGCTCTGCGCCGCCCGGGCACCCTCTGCCCGCTTCGAGTCGATGGACTTTGCCTGCGGCGAAGTAAACCTGCCCGAGGGCGGTACTCTGCTCTGCTTGTTCAACTGGGAGGGGCAACCACAGGAGTTTCTGCTGCCGGAAGGGGGAACCGATTTTTGGCAGGGGCAGGCAGTCGGCACAACCGTGACCCTGCAAGGGGGCGAGGGGCGGGTGATCCGCTACACCTGATCACCGCATCACCACATACAATTCAGGCTCCATCACGGAGCCTGAATTGTTTCAATCAGCGGTTATCAGTCACGTTTTTCAGTAACGCCACTCAAAACCGACAGCGTATTTGGCGGAGCCATAGCCCGGGATATCACTGCCGGAGGCGATCGCCTTGAGGGTCAGCAACGGGGTGATGGGCACCCCCAGACCAAAACCGATGGCCAGTTGATCATTGGGGTTCCCCATCAGATCGACCCGCATCACTCGATAAAGGGACATATCCTCGCTCAGGTGCATATAGGCTTGCGAAGCGCGGTTATAGACCTGACCAAACACCTCCAGCTGGAAACCTGACTGGGCGCTGATGGCCAGCGGTACCCCGACAAACTTGTAGAGATGGGAGCCGTTGAAGTAGCTGTTGGTGATCAGGGGAGTGAAATCAGTCTGCTGATAAAGGGTGTTGAAGTTCTGTTCTACGATGCGATAGGTCTGTTCGGGCAGGCGAGCAAGATAATCCGGCACATCGAACCGGTATGCGGCGTTGGCTGCCAGCGGCAGCAGGGCCAGTAATCCGAGCAGTGCGTGGTGACGAGGCATCAGCAAATGGCTTCCGTTCGGCCAAAAAGATCTCTTGCTTGGGAGACATCCGCTCAGGATGTTGCAAGATATTGGTTTTTGGGGAAATCCCCTTCGTCATTATGACCTGAAGAAGGGGACGGGCGGGAAGGATTTATTGTGAAACTACTCACAACTCATAAATCTTCCAGATAGTGGTAGAGACTCTTTAGAATCGCAAAGTTCCGTTCGTTACTCTGGTTCTGCTCGGCCAGCGCCTCGAGACGGGGCACATAGTCCGGCAGACGGCGGCTGAAGTAGTCGCTGCAGTGCAGGCGCCAGCGTTTCTGCTCCGCTTCGCTCAAGGTGTGCGGCCAGTTGCGGGCGCGGTAGCGGAACAGCATCTCCGGCAGCCGGGAGTCGGTAAAGGCGAACTCCCGCTCACCCAGCAGATCCGCGGGGGTGGTACGCACCAGATCCATGGTGGACTTGTCGCCATGGCCAAAGAATCCGGCGTAGAGCTGGGTATCGGGGTCGCTCTCATTGCTGCCGGCGAACTCCTGATTGAATACTTCCACCAGTTTTTCCCGCACCTCGGGGTGGGCGCGCAGCAGATCCAGGCTCTTGCGGCACTGCTCCCGATCGATGCCGAGCTCGTCGGCGCGCTCCGCCGTCAGGGTGGCGGCCGGCGCCAGCACCGGGCACTTGTTGATGTGCACCAGTTTCACCGGAATGCCCGCCAGATCCCCCAGCTCCTCTTTTTTGGTATAGAGGCGCTCGCGGATCTCCTCGCTCGTGAGCTCTATAAGCGGGGTGGGGTCGCGGGTCAGGTCGACCATGATCACCGCGTTCTGGTTGGTGGGGTGCCAGGCGAGTGGCGAGACCCAGCTTGCACAACCTTGCCAAGGAGAGAACATGCCGGAGACGTGCACCAGTGGCTTCATGGTCACCACGTCAATCAGCGCTTTCACCTTGTTTTTGTTGCGAAGGTCAAAGAGATAACCAAACAGCTTGGGTTGGGCCTTTTTCACCAGCTTGGCCATCTCGATGGTGGCCAGTACGTCGGAGAGCGCATCGTGTGCATTGGCATGGGCGACGCCGTTGGCGACTGTCAGCTTCTCCAGCCGGAAACTCGGTTTGCCTTCATCATCAAACGCCCACTCGATCCCCTCCGGGCGCAGGGCGTAGCAGGCCCGCAGCATGTCGAGAATATCCCAGCGGGAGTTGCCGTTCTGCCAGCTGTAGGCATAGGGGTCATAGAAGTTGCGATAGAGGGTATAACGGGTCACTTCATCATCGAAGCGGATGCTGTTGTAGCCAAGCACACAGGTATTCGGCGTGGCGAACTGCTCGTGGATCTGGCGAATGAAATCCGCCTCGCACAGCCCATCCTTCATCGCCTTTTGCGGCGTGATACCGGTAATCAGGCACGCCTCCGGATCCGGCAGGTAGTCTGCCGGAGGCTTGCAATAGATGACCAGTGGCTCGCCAATGAGGTTGAAATCCGCATCGGTACGAATACCGGCAAACTGCGACGGCCTGTCCTTGGCGGGGCTGATGCCGAAGGTCTCGTAGTCGTGGAAGTAGTAAGTGGGCTGGGTGGTCTGCTTCGCTGATGTGCTCATGTGTTCTTGTGTGTTCGCGCTTCTGATTGATTTTTCAGGGTTTAGTGCCGTTCTGGTGAGGTGAAAATTCCGAAGACACTTTCATCGTTCACCCAAACCTGACGTTGTTCAATGGCCTGCTGGTACATTATCTGGTACAAAATACCCCATGAGAGTGGTACAAAATTTTAATGGGGTAGCAATGGCGTTATCAGATAGCTGGCTTCGAGGGGTGAATGGTAAACCATATGCTGGCCCGAGCGAAGTGAGCGACGGTGATGGGTTGAGTGTCCAGGTCTCACCGAAGGGGTAGTTGCGTTCCAAGTTCGGCATGTGGTCGACGGGAAGCGGGTTCGGACCTCTCTTGGTCGGTACCCGGTTCTGACCTTGCGAGAGGCCCGGATAAAGGCCGATAAGCTCAAAAGCGGTGTTGCGCGGATCAGTGCCTCGGGCGACGAGCCTACGCCTGCAGCCTTGTTTGATGAGTGGTTCGAGAAGTACGTGATGCGGGAGTGCCGAGAAGGCACCCAGAAATACTATCGCTATACCTTCTCGTCAGTGAAGAACCGCTTGCCTGACCGGCCAATCAACCAGATCACCATGGACATGTGGTTGAGCTATTTCGATACCATCAGTGAGCGGGCACCAGGGGTAACCCGGGCTGTGATCACGGCATTGAAGGCGTGCTTCAACTGGCAGGCTCGCCGCGGCACGATCTACATGCCCAACAGATGAGTCTGCGGGCCAGGGATGTTGGCGCTCCCGCTAAGACCGGTCACCGGGTGTTGACGGTGCCAGAGGTTGCGAAGATCTGGCGGGCCATTGAGGCCAGTCGGACTGGCACCGGCAACAAGGTGATTCATCTGCTCTGCCTGGTCTATGGGGGCAGGCTTTCCGAGGCCAGAACGCTCAGGCGTCAGGACCTGGATTACGAGTCTATGGTCTGGACCGTGCCGGCGGAGATCAGCAAGACCGGCAGGCCTATCCGCCGCCCCATCACATCGGTGGGCAAGCAATTGTTCGAACGAGCCGCCATGGCGTCGGTGGACCCGGTCTATCTGTTCCCAGGTCAGGGGGAGGGGAATGGTCCGCTAGAGATCCACTCATGTAATCGGTTGGTGAGCCGCTTGCGCAGCAGCCTAGGGATCCCCCATTGGCGGATTCATGATGCTCGTCGAACGCTGTCGACCAGGCTATCGGAATTGGGGGTGTCGCCCCATATCACCGAAGTGATGCTGGGGCACACCCTGACTGGCGTGATGGCTGTTTACAACAAACATGACTGGCTTGAGGATCAAGCGGCTGCCTATGAGTGCTGGTGGACAGTGATCCAGCGGGAGCTAGGCGTTGCCACTGATCCGGTTGTGGCTGTCAATCCAGGCCATGATGTGTGACTTTATCCAGCGCAGTGGCTGGTGGTCGATGGGTTTGGGAAAGGTGGTATCCCTCATGCGCAAGTGTGTACAGATCTAGTTATCACCTGACACCGGCCTCAAGCCGGTGTCTTGTTTACGCTACTTTAGAGCGCACTTCCTTCGGTATCAATTTCAGACCCTTCTTGAACATGCTGTAGGGCGTCAGTCCCTCCATCATCCTGCTCTGATGCGGCCGCTGGGTGTTGTAGTGCGCCAGGTAGCTACCCAGGTCTGTCTGCATCTGCTCTACCGACTCATACCAGGTCGTCCTCCCCTTGATACGGAAGTGTTCATCCAGCAGTGTGCGATGCAGCCGTTCGATAAAGCCGTTGCTCTGCGGCCTGCGTACCTTGGTTGTCCGGTGCTCAATCCCCTCCAGTTGCAGGAACAGCTCGTAGGGATGATGGTCTGGGCGCCCACAGAACTCGCGCCCGTTATCCGACAGAATGGTATAGACCCGTGCCTCGTGGGCCTCGGAAAACGGCAGTACCGTTTCATTGAGCACATAGACCGAGGTCACCGGCAGCTTGCTGATGTAGAGCCGTCCCCAGGCGTGGCGGCTGTAGCAGTCCAGCACGGTTTGCAGATACACCTGCCAACCCCTTGGATCGCGCCGACGAAGAAGGTGTCGACAGCCACCAGTTTTCCGGTGTAGTGGACCTCAATCTGATGTTCTCGAAACTCTGGGCTGAGACGCTCGAACAGGCGAATTTACTCGTCATTGAGCTCAATGGTCCGCTCCCGGTGCGTTTTCTCAAGGCGCAGCAAGCGGTCGTGTTTGGAGAGCAAGTCGTGCCGTTGCCACACGCCACGCACACCGCCCGCACTGACGTTGATGCCTTGCAGAGCCAGTTCTTGTGCGACCCGCTGCGGGCCATGAGTTGGTCTGGTGAGGGAGTAATCGAGGATGGCCTGTTCACTCTCGGGCGCAACCCGGTTGGGATGAGCCCCTTTACAGCCGGGCAATTTGTCGAGCAATCCCTCGGCGCCATAGGTCTGGTAATTACGGCGAATTTCGTAGAACTGCTGACGGCTGTAGCCGATGAGCTTGCAGGCTTTGCTGACATTATTGAGCTCTTTGGCAAGCTCTAGCAGGCTGAGTTTACGACGTGCTACTTTCTCGTTGGTGGTCATATGGTGACTCAAGATAACACGGTAGGGGTACCGTTTTGTTATCCGGTTTGAAGCCGTATGACCACTCCCTTTTGTGGGCAACTGTCAGGTGAATACCATTTCCATACAGCATAACCTCTCGCCTGTTTTTCATATCTGAAACCTCTTCAGCCATCCGAAGCACCGCGCGACTGCATTTAGCTGCAATAACGAGCTTTGTTTAACACCAGTGTGCGGAACCTTATGGTGTCGCGACTGCTCGCACATGCTGTGCGATGATCGCTTTTATCCTTCTACGCCGGTTGGGTGTATCCCGGCAATGCCATCGAGCAGCAGGTCTTGTTCGCGTGAAAGAGGCCCGGTTGAGCGGTAGTAGGGATACAAGGGCTCTATAAGCCTCTTTGCACTGCTTTTTGCAAAACCGTGATGAGGTAAACCATGGGATTAATGACTAGATTTATCAGTAGCAAGGAGTAAAACGACACCCTTGCATCATCACAAAACAGCATGGGACAGGGATCATGAACAAAGCGCAGGAAGCCGGTTCGTGCTCGCTTCAGGTGGATCTCAGACAGGTCGTTTATGCCTTGTCTGCGTCACTGGATCTGGTAGGAATTGGCGATGTGGCCCATGGTAAACGGGTCGGGATCATGGCGGCCGAGTGTGGTCGGGTATTGGGGCTGGATACAGCTGAATGTTGTTTGTTGTTTGAGCTCGGCGTGCTGCACGATATTGGTGTCTCCTCGACCATCACCCATCACCATCTGGTTAGTGAGTTCGATTGGGAGTCCTCCCAGCGTCACTGCGAGGTAGGATATCAGCTGCTCAAGGATTTCCGCTTGCTGGCCCCGTTGGCACTGCCTATCCGTTATCATCATACCCACTGGCATCTCTTGCGCGAGATGGCCGATGTGGACCCCCAGGTTGCTCGTCAGGCCAACCTTATCTTTCTGGTGGATCGTTGCGATGCGCTGACTGCCCCATTCTATGGCGATGGCTCATTGTTAATGCATACACACGAGATCCGTGCTCGCCTGCAGGATTGCCGTGACGAATTCTTTGCCACCGATCTGTTGGATGGTTTTCTCCAAGCCTCTCGCTCGGAGGCGTTCTGGTTGCAACTGGAGGCGCGAGCCATCAATGATTACATGCACGAGATGCTGAGGCAGCGGGAGTCCTGCATCACCGATAATGGTGAGCTAAAAGCGTTGGCCAGGATCTTCTCGGGTATCGTTGATGCCAAAAGTCCATTCACTATGACGCACTCCCTCGGAGTGAGCCGTCTTTCGCGTGCCCTGGCTGAGCGGCTGGGGGTTAGTAGTGTCCATTGTGACATGCTCGAAATTGCAGGGCTGTTGCATGATCTCGGCAAGTTGAGGGTTCCTGATGAAATATTGGACAAACCTGCCGGCTTGACGCCGGAGGAGCGGGCAATCATCAATACCCACAGTTTCGAAACCTACCAGATCCTGCGTCATATCGAAGGGTTTGAGGAGATAGCCTGCTGGGCGGCCTATCACCATGAGGAGCCTGACGGGGAGGGCTATCCGTTCCATCTGCCGGCATCCGCCATGGCGCTCGAAGCGCGCATCCTGCGGGTAGCCGATATTTTCCAGGCCATGGTGCAGGACAGACCTTATCGACGTGGGCTGCCTGCTCGTGATGCTCTGGCCTTTATGCAACAACTGGCGGCTCAGGGTCGGGTAGATCCTGTCGTGGTGGCGACGTTAGCGGATCATCTGCCACAGATGATGGCTGCGGCCATGCCGGCCAATGAAAACAGATATGCAATCGGTTGATGGGGGAGGAGAGGCTGACCCATCCGGCAGTGAGCCAGCTATGCTTGGAGCAAGCCGTGCGTGGTGCCGGTACTGACGCGCAAGACGCCAGCCTGATTGGACTATGGATAGGGGAATTGATATGGAATCGCTAAAAGCCAGGGATTATATGCAGAGCAGACCTATTACCTTCACTGCAGACATGATGGTGCAGGCTGCGGTCGAGAAATTTTTGAACAGTCATCAGTTGGGAGGGCCAGTGGTGGATGGGCAGGGACACTTGATCGGCTGGATCTCCGAGCAGGATTGCATTGCAGTGATGCTCAAGGAAGCTTATCACTGTGAGCAGGTCGCTCAGGTCAAGGATGTGATGCGCAAGGAGGTACTGACGGTTGAGCCAGATACCAGCATCCTCACCCTGGCGGAGATGATGATGGGACAGAAACCCAAGATCTATCCGGTGGTGGAGGAGGGCAGGCTGCTCGGGGTAATCAATCGCCATAATGTGATGCAGGCTATCCATGCCCAGTTGACCACCTGTTTTGTACACAATCACGGCTAAGGGCTGACCGGATGCAACATGCAACAGAAGCAGGCCAATGGCCTGCTTCATTGTTTTGGGAGATGGTGCGTTCACCCATCCGTAGCCTGGTATGGAGGCTAATTTGCCTCTCCAGTGTCTCATGTTAAGGCTTGCACCTGCTGTCTGTGCTCTTTAGGATCTCCCCAAGCTATCGATATGGCCCCCTTGTCGGGCACTCTTTTAAGGAATTCGTACCTTGTCTCTCTCTATCGAGGCGCTGCGCCGCCGTCTCTCTGCCTGCATGAACCTCGACGTCCGCCGTCTCTCCAGCCGTCTGCACGGTGCCAAGAAGTTGCCCGAGGGCAAACAGGCTGCGGTACTCGAGACCATTGCCGCCGATCTGGATGCGGCGCAGGCGCGTTACCAGTCCCGTTTGGCGGGCGTACCCAAGGTCACCTATCCGGACAACTTGCCGGTCAGTCAGAAGCAGGTGGAGATCGCCAAAGCCATTGAAGAGCATCAAGTGGTGATCATCGCCGGCGAAACCGGCTCGGGCAAAACCACCCAGATCCCCAAGATCTGTCTGGCGCTGGGGCGCGGGGTGAAGGGCTTCATCGGCCACACCCAGCCGCGTCGTCTGGCGGCCCGCACTGTGGCGGCCCGTATTGCCGAGGAGATGGAGTCCGAACTCGGTCACTACGTGGGTTACAAGGTGCGCTTTACCGATCAGGTTAGCGAGCAGACCCATATCAAGCTGATGACCGACGGTATCCTGCTGGCGGAGATCCAGAACGACCGGATGCTCACCCAGTACGACACCATCATCATCGATGAGGCCCACGAGCGCAGCCTCAATATCGACTTCATCCTGGGCTATCTCAAGCAACTGCTGCCCAAGCGCCCGGATCTCAAGGTGATCATCACCTCGGCCACTATCGACCCGCAACGCTTCTCCCGCCATTTCAACAAGGCGCCGGTGATAGAGGTCTCTGGCCGCACCTATCCGGTAGAGGTGCGCTACCGCCCGCTCACCAGTGATAAAAGTGAAGGGCTGGAAGAGCGCGATGAGCTGCAGGGGATTTTCGATGCGGTGGAAGAGCTGGCTAGAGAAGGTTTAGGAGACATCCTTATCTTCATGAACGGCGAGCGGGAGATCCGCGATACCGCCGATGCCCTGCGCAAGCTCAACCTGCGGGATACCGAGGTGCTGCCGCTCTACGCCCGCCTCTCCAACGCCGAGCAGAACAAGGTGTTCCAGCAACATGCCGGACGGCGCATCGTGCTCGCCACCAACGTTGCGGAGACCTCGCTGACGGTGCCTGGCATTCGTTACGTCATCGATCCGGGCACCGCCCGCATCAGCCGCTACTCCTGGCGCACCAAGGTGCAGCGCCTGCCCATCGAGCCGGTCTCCCAGGCCAGTGCCAACCAGCGTAAAGGTCGTTGCGGCCGGGTGGCGGACGGTATCTGTATCCGCCTCTACTCCGAGGAGGATTTCAACGGCCGTCCCGCTTTTACCGACCCCGAGATCCTGCGCACCAACCTAGCATCGGTCATCCTGCAGATGCTGGCGCTCGGCCTTGGCAATATGGAGGCGTTCCCCTTCGTCGAGCCACCGGAGTCCCGCCATATCAAGGATGGCCTGACTCTCTTGAAAGAGCTGGAGGCGGTGCGCGAGCTGCCCGCCACCGGCGAGCGCGAAGCCAAGTTACAGCTGACCGAGACCGGTCGCCAGCTCTCGCGCATCCCCCTTGATCCGCGTTTGGCGAAGATGGTGATCAGCGCGGCGCAGACCGGCTGCCTGAGCGAGGTGATGGTGATCACCGCGGCCCTCAGCATTCAGGATCCCCGCGAGCGGCCCATGGAGAAGAAGCAGGCCGCCGACGAGCAGCACAGACGCTTTGAGGACAAGGATTCCGACTTCCTTGCCTTCGTCAATCTGTGGAATTACCTGAAAGAGCAGCAGGATACCCTTGGCAGCAATCCGTTCCGCCGCATGTGCCAGAAGGAGTTTCTCTCCTACCTGCGGGTGCGCGAATGGCAGGATATCCATTTCCAGCTGCGTCAGACGGTGAAAGAGCTTGGTTTTAAAGCCAACCATGAACCGGCAGATTTCAAGACGGTGCATTGCGCGCTGTTGACCGGCCTTTTGAGTCATATCGGCAACAAGGATTTGGAAAAGCCCGAGTTCCTCGGTGCTCGCAATGGCCGTTTCCACCTCTTCCCTGCCTCGGGTCTGTTCAAGAAGCCGCCCAAGTGGGTGATGGCCGCAGAATTGGTGGAAACCTCGCGCCTCTACGCCCGTATCAACGCCAAGATTGAGCCCGAGTGGGTGGAGCCGCTGGCGGGCCATCTCATCAAGTTGCACCACAGCGACCCCCACTGGTCGAAGAAAAATGGCGCCGTGATGGCCAAGGAGAAGGTGACCCTCTATGGTCTGACTCTGGTCAATGAGCGCACCATCAACTTCAGCCGCATCGATCCGGCGCTGTGTCGTGAGCTGTTTATCCGCCGCGCGCTGGTGGAGGGAGATTTCGAGACCCGTCACCGTTTCTTCAGCGATAACCGCAAGCTCTTGGCCGAGGTGGAGGCGCTGGAGCACAAATCCCGTCGGCGCGACATCCTGGTGGATGACGAGGACTTGTTCCGCTTCTACGATGCTCGTTTGCCGGAGGAGGTGATCTCCTCCCGCCACTTCGACAAGTGGTGGAAAGAGGCGCAAAAGCGGGATCCCGAACTGCTCAACTTCGAGAAAGAGATGCTGATGAAGGGGGATGCGGCCCACATCAGCGATCTCGACTACCCCAACTTCTGGCAGCAGGGGCGCCTCAAGCTCAAGTTGACCTATCAGTTCGAGCCGGGGGAGGCGGCGGATGGCGTGACCCTGCATATTCCGCTGCCGCTCCTGAATCAGGTGGAGGTGAAGGGGTTCGAGTGGCTGATCCCCGGGCTGCGCCATGAGCTGTTGGTGGCCCTCATCAAGTCGATGCCCAAGCCGATGCGCAAGAACTTCGTGCCGGCGCCAAACTATGCCGATGCGCTGCTTGCCAGCATCAACCCCGAACAGGGACCGCTGCTGGACGAGATGGAGCGTCAGCTTCGCCGCATGACCGGTGTCACCGTACCTCGCGAATCCTGGGACTGGGCTGCGGTACCCGATCACCTGAAACTCACCTTCCGAGTGGTGGACGACAAGCACAAGAAGGTGGCGGAAGGGAAAGATCTGGAAGCCTTGAAAGAGTCGCTGCGTGGCAAGGTGCAGGAGACCCTGTCGCAAGTGGCGGACGATGACATCGAACAATCCGGTCTCACCCTGTGGAGCTTTGGCGAGCTGCCGCAAGAGTACAGTCAGAAGCGGGGCGGCTTCGAGGTGAAAGCCTATCCGGCGTTGGTAGACGAGAAGGATTCGGTAGCCATCCAGCTGGTGGAGAGCCCGGTGGTGCAACAGCAGCTGATGTGGGCCGGTCAGCGCCGGCTGGTGCTGCTCAACGTGCCATCGCCCATCAAGTATCTGCAGGAGAAGCTGCCCAACAAGGCCAAGCTCGGGCTCTATTTCAACCCGTTTGGCAAGGTGGCGGAGCTGATTGACGACTGCATTGCCTGTGGCTGCGACAAGCTGATCGAGCAGCATGGCGGGCTGGCTTGGGACGAGGCCGGTTTCGAGGCGCTCAAGGAGTATGTTCGCGCCGAGCTCAACGATGCGGTGGTGGAGGTGGCCAAGCAGGTGGAAGCCGTGCTGACGCTCTCCCATGAGATCAAGAAGCGGCTCAAGGGCAAGATGCAGCTCGACACCGCCTTTGCCATGTCAGATATCCAGCAGCAGCTCGGCAACCTTATTCACAAGGGCTTTGTCACCGAGACCGGCTGGCAGCGGCTGCCTGACTTGCTGCGTTACCTGCGGGCCATCGAGCGACGTCTGGAGAAGCTGGCCATCGATTCCAACCGGGATCGGGTCTACATGCTCAAGGTGCACAGTGTGGAGTCGGAGTACAAGGCGCTGCTGGCCAAGATCCCCAAATCCCAGCTGGTGCCCACCGAGGTGGCCAATATCCGCTGGATGATCGAGGAGCTGCGGGTGTCGTTCTTCGCCCAGAATCTGGGCACCCCTTATCCGGTCTCCGATAAACGGGTGCTTAACGCCATCGCTCAGTGCTAAGCTGCTATCTAACTGTTTTAACAGCATGATAGCGCGTGATAAGAAGGGGTTGCCGGTCAGGTAGCCCCTTCAAACCGCAAGTCAGGGAGGCAAGGATGCTGGGGGTCTGGTTGAGTGTGGCGCAGGTGGTGATCAGCGGTTATCAACCCATTGCGGAACAAACCTGGGTGCAGTTGAACCCGGAATATTACCCGCTGGCGCGCACGCCACCAGCGATGTTTGTGGCCTGGCGTGGCAATCAGTTTCCGCCGCTGGCCCAAAAGCAGAAGCATGGTCGCTGGCAGATCCTCTTTCCCGCTCGGCTGGTCCCCCCTTTCGATCTGTTCGAGGGGGAGGCGCAGCTCTCCAAAACCTATCTGGCAAGACTGCGGCGCATCGACGAGATGGCTTACGGGGTCGCCCCCGGCCAGGTCGCTGCAACCGTGCAGCATGGCAGTGTTTCACCTTTTGAGCCATCGCAACTCATAGCGCCCTTTATCGCCGAGTTCAACGTTCCTCGTGCCATGCCGGTTCAGTTGGCGGTCGCCCCCCGCTACGAAGCAGAGCCATTGCTGGCGTTGCTTGGTGCCGCAGTTGGCGAGAGGGGGAGTCGCAGTGATGGTCTGCTGGCGGCCAGCGTGTCATCTGATAGCACCACACTGACACTCTCTGCGCCGGCGGTTGGCGAGGGGCGCTCAGTGTGCCATCGGGTCGCGGCGGGTGAGACGCTGTGGCGCATCGCCAATCAGCTATCCAGCAGGGTGGGGGCAGATACTTACAGCTATCTGCTGGCCTTGGCCGCAGAAAACAGGGCGGGCCTCGGTAACAGTATCCGGGTCAAAACCGGGGAGGGGCTCTACTGTCCTCGCGCCGAGACGCTTGCGCAGTTTGATGCGTTGAGTCCGGCCCAGCGGCAACAGCAATTTGCTCGTCTTGAGCAGGGGCATTAAAGCGCGGGATGAGCCTTGTATCCGCTATTGGCCCATGGTAGTATTCGCGCTCGTTTTGCGAGGTGCTGACCGGTCGCAGTTTGCACCATACATTCCTTTAAAAGAGATACATACTATGTCTTTCGTATTCCAAGCTGAAGTCCGTTCTGACCTGGGGAAAGGTGCGAGCCGCCGCCTGCGTCAAGCTGACCAAGTTCCTGCCATCGTTTACGGTGCAGGCAAAGAAGCCCAGTCCATCACTGTTGACCACAAGAAATTCATCCTGGCCCAAGAAAAGCCGGAATTCTATGAGTCCGTACTGACTCTGGTTATCAACGGCGAAGAAGTTAACGTGAAAGTGAAAGCTATCCAGCGTCACCCGGTACGTTACAAGCTGGTTCACCTGGACTTCGTTCGCGTTTAATCACGAACCGTCAGGTAGCAGAAAAGCCACTCTCAGGAGTGGCTTTTTGTTATCTGAAGCATGAGAAGGGGATCTCACGGCCCCCTTCTTTAACGACCCAGTTGCTGCAATGCCTGTTGACAGCGCCGCTCCGCGGCATCCAGCTCCAGCAGCACCATCCTGATATCTTCCATCTGCTGCTGCAGCGTCTCCCGCTTCTCGGTAACCAGCCCGAGCATGGTTTGCAGCTGGGTGCGGCTGCTCTTGTCGGCATCATAAAGATCAAACAACTCCCGGATCTCGGCCAGACTGAAACCGAGCCGCTTACCACGCAGGGTCAACTTGAGACGAACCCGATCCTGCTTGCTGTAGATGCGGGTCTGCCCTTCTCTGGCGGGATTGAGTAACCCTTGATCCTCATAGAAACGGATGCTACGCGTCGTAATATCAAATTCCCGAGCCAGTTCACTGATGCTGTAGCTCCGAGCTTCATCCTTGTTTTTGTTCATATAAACTTCTTGGCGAGCTAAATCCTGCTGGCACCTTACCTAAACGTAAACTGCACTGCAACTCTTGTTCCCATGGCATAGAAAACCTATGTTATGACCATGTAACTAAAAGAGGCGGGCAAATGGATATTGCAATTGTGGCGGCAAAACGTACGCCAATGGGGGCGTTTCAAGGGGCACTGGCAGAGGTGGCGGCCCCGGAGCTGGGGGCCTGTGCCATTGCCGCTGCGTTGGCACAGGGCGGGCTTGTTCCCGAGCAGATCGATGAAGTGTTTATGGGCAATGTGCTCTCGGCAGGTGTGGGACAAGCGCCGGCAAGGCAGGCGATGTTAAAAGCGGGATTGCCAGAGAGTGTGCCTGCTACCACGGTCAACAAGGTGTGTGGCTCCGGCATGAAGGCGGTGATGCTGGCGGCAGATTCCCTTCGTCTGGGCGATAACAAGGTTGTGGTGGCTGGGGGGATGGAGAGCATGAGCAGGGCCCCCTATCTGCTGGATAATGCCCGCAATGGTTTTCGGATGGGCCATCAACAGCTGTTTGATCACCTTTTCCTCGACGGATTGCAGGATGCCTATGATGGCCAGTTGATGGGAATACACGCCCAGCGCAGCGCTGATCATGCCAGTTTGACCCGCAGTGCCATGGATGCGTTTGCCCTTGCGTCGTTGCAGCGTGCCCGCGCTGCGCAGCAAGACGGCGCGTTTGCATCCGAGCTGGCAAGTGTCTATCGCGGTGATCGCTTGTTGCTGGCCGAAGACGAACAACCGGGCAAAGGGAGGCCGGAGAAGATCCCGACCCTGAAGCCTGCATTTGGTAAAGATGGCACCATTACGGCGGCCAATTCGAGCTCCATCTCGGACGGCGCGGCGGCGCTGATATTGATGGATGGTGCCACTGCGCAAGCTTGGCAGGTACCTGTACTGGCGCGGATCGTCGGTTATCAGAGCCATGCGGCATTGCCGGCCGAGTTCACTTCCGCTCCCGTTGGCGCAATATCCAGACTGCTGGCTCGTCTCGACTGGTCAGTGGATGAGGTTGACCTGTTCGAAGTCAACGAAGCCTTTGCCATGGTCACCATGCTGGCCATGAGCGGGTGCGGGATCCCCCATCACAAGGTGAATGTTCATGGTGGCGCCTGCGCATTGGGTCACCCGCTTGGCGCGAGTGGAGCACGTATTCTGGTGACGCTGATCTCGGCATTGAGGTTGCGGAGAGGGAGACGAGGCATTGCGTCTCTTTGTATCGGTGGCGGAGAGGCGACCGCTATTGCGGTAGAGATCCCTTAATCGCCGGTATCCATCGCTTGCAGTTGCTCGTTCACCCAGGTCGTTGCCGCGAGATAAAGGTGGCTTACCTTATCTTCATTCAACCCCAGGCGGGCTGTTCGGGCCGTGACTTTGGGCCAGTTGGCATTCTCGTAGTCTTCACAAAATGCGAGATAGAAACCGAGAGTGCCTTTGCGCTCGAGCAGCGCCAGCCGGATATCCTCGATCAGGGGGATAGTCCCCAGCAGCTTGTCCATCGGCTGCTCCATAAGCACATCCAGTAGCGAAAAGAGACCGGTGATAAACGCTTGCTGAGCCTGCAGGGTCGGCGCATGGGTATGCGCCAGCAACTCGCAGAAACGGGCACGGATCATCGACATCTGGTAGAGCTCGGCACTTTTCCCCTTGCCTGCACTGGTCGCAGCCACCAGTGAAACAAAACGCTTTAGCTGGGTATTGCCCAAGTATATCGCAGCCTGGCGAAACGAGGAGATGGGGTTGGCATGGCCTTTGAGGTGATTGACATAGCGCAGCAACTTGAGTGACAGAGAGATATCCTGGCTGAGCAGTTGCTCGATCTTGTTGATATCGGGTTCTGTCTCGTTGACCACATTGAGCAACTGCATGACCACGACCTGGGCGGGCTCCATAGTGGCTTGTTTGACCATCTCGGGGCGGCTGAAGAAAAAGCCCTGAAACAGCTGGATCCCCAGCTTTTTGACTCGTTCGAACTCAGCCTTGTCCTCAACTTTTTCTGCCAGATAGGTGAGTCCCAGCGCCTGATGGCGCTTGATGAACACCCTGATCTGCAACAGGGGCGTGTCACGCAGATCAAACTTGATGATGTGGATAAACGGGAGGAAGCGCTCCCAATCCGGCGACATGGTGAAGTCATCGAGTGCCAGCTGATAGCCCAGTTTGTGCAACTGCTTCACCTTTTCCAGCAGGGCATCATCCGGAGGGGCATCCTCCAGAATTTCGATCACCACCTTTTCGGGTGGCAGGCACTCGGCCAGTCCTTCCAGTAACAGTGAGTGGGGAAAATTGATAAAGCAGGGGCGGCCACCCAACAGCTGATCGATATTCTGTTGCAGAAACTGCTCGACCACCAACCGGGAGGTGGCTTGTTGTGAGGAGATGCTCGGGAAGACATTATTCAGGCTATCGCGAAAGAGCAGCTCATAGGCATGGGTATTGAGGTCTCTGTCGAGGATCGGCTGTCTGGCTACGTAGGAATACATGCCTTGCTCCAGTATGGGTACTGGGTTGATTTTATGGTGTTGCAGAACACTATGCCAGTTTTGACCCTGTTCGGTAAGGCAATAATTGGCATAGTGTTTTTCTGCAGGGAGGGAACTTAGAAGAGATAACTCATTTGGGCGCCAGCCAGCCAGGCATCTCCCTCGGAGGTGCCCTGGAAGGTGGAGGTGCTCTGCGGGTTGCCCGGTTGCAACTCCATTTTTTCAGTAACATCAACCTTCTTGCCATCGATCAGGGTTAACCCCAGATCCATGGTCAGGTTGGGGGTGAACTGATAACCCATCCCCAGGCTGTACCAGATCCGGTCGGCATCAGGAATGGAGATAGTACGGCGATCCGCTGGTACCGGGCTCGCATCGTAAGCAACTCCCGAGCGCAGCTGCCACTGGGGAGTCAGTTGATAGGTCATCCCGATCGCATAGCGCCAGCTATCTTCCCAGTGTTCATCCTTGATATGCATGTTGGGCAGTGTATCCAGATCGGCTTCCAGCTGGACAAATTTGCTCCAGTTGGTCCAGTTCAGGCTGCCATGGATCGCCAGTTTTTCGGTCAGCTGGTGAAATGCAGCAAGCTCTGCCGTTGCGGGTAGCGGAAGATCCAGAGAACCTGTGTCTTTTAGCTCCTTGCCGTTGGGCAGGCCAAGAATGGCATCACCCGAGAGTGTCAAATTGACATCGTGGCGGTATGAGAGCCCAATCCGGGTTTGCTCCGACAACTCCAGCAAGGTGCCGACATTCCAGCCCCATGCCCAGCCATCCCCTTGCAGATGTTTTGCTATCAGATTGCGAGAGGGGAAGGTGCCACCGACTTCGCCCTCGCCCTGAATAGCAGAGATCCCTGCGCCAATTGACCACATCTCATTGATGCGATAGGCAAGAGAGGTTCCCAAATCCATGGTCTTGATATCGGAAACATTGCCAAAGTGGCCGGCACTGTAGTTATCCGGCATCTTGATGCCAAGACCATAGTAAGAGGTGGCCGAGAAGCCGAGGCGCCACTGCTCATTCAGCGGGATGATGAGATAGGCGTTGGGCACCCAGGCCGAGGCCGCGATATCGTGTGCACTCGCATCGGAGGTGACGATGCCGGCTTGCGTCGGCAAACGTGTGTGGCCTTCGATATTGACGTCAGGGCTGACATAGATAGCTCCGCCAGACAGCGCCATCTGATCGAAACGGGTCATGGCTGCGGCATTGCGGGAGAGTACGCTGGCGTTATCCGCAATGGCGGCTTCACCGGCAAAAGCGCGTCCCAGGCCCGTGGCGGATTGTTCAGCCAGCTGGAACCCGGCGGCATGGGTTTGACCCGCGATCACCAGCAGGGCGATGGCGGACGGTTTGATGATGGAATGCATGGGAAAATCCTTGCTGTTACCCGAGGTTTCAATAGGTCATATGGATGGAGGCAGGATTTTATATGGTATGACCAGTAAGGCAACGCTCATGGTGGTTATCCGGAGAAAACAAGATTTAATGCTGGGATGATGTAGTCTAATAGCTTGATTGAAAAAGAAAAATAAACACGTGTGTGCTACAGCTGTGCGCTGAAACTGTTTTTTCGGATAAAAAAAGAGCGCCTGTCGGCGCTCTTTTCGGTGGCGTTCTAATCAGAACTTCATATTGAACTGGGCAGAGGCCAGGAAGGCATTGCCGTGGGAGGAGCCTTTCCAACGCAGAGGGTCTGAGTGGTTACGCAGACCTTCGTTGACATCAACCTCTTTACCGTCCAGATAGGCCATACCAAAGTCAATGCTCATATCAGTATTGATATGGTAGGTCGCGCCAGCGCTATACCAGACACGGTCAGAATCCGGGATGCTCAGGCTGCGGTATTCGGGCTCGATTGGGCTGTTGTCATAAGCAAAGCCAATACGCGCTTCCCAAGCCGGGTTGATATACCAGGTACCGCCGATTGAGTAACGAGTAGAGTCTTTAAACTTCTCATCCTTTTGCAGACATACGCCGCCAGCGCATTGGCCGCTGGTTGCTTTCAGCTCCTGGAAGGCACTCCAGTCAGTCCAGTTGACAGAGTAGTGAACGGCGAATTGCTGATTCAAACGGTGATAACCGGCAAACTCGGCCTGAGCAGGGAGATCCAGTTTCAGATTGCCGTCAACAGTGCGGTTCCCTGAAGTGAGCCCCTGGAAGTCACCATCAAAGCTCATATCGACCTGTGAACGGTAGGTCAGAGCAAAGCGATGGTTCTCATTGACTTCGTACAGAGTGCCAACGTTCCAGCCAAAGCCCCAGGTATCGCCTTTCAGGTGAGCCAAGCGAGTATCTGTTGCCAGCGGGCCACCCTGGCTCGGTGGGTTCAGCGGACCCAGCAGACCAGCATAGCGGTTGAGTTCGGCAGCACCGTAAACGGCGTTGATACCGGCACCCACACTGAAGTGCTCATTGATGCGATAGGCGATGTTCGGGTTGATATTGAGAGTCATCAGTTCAGTATCACCGGCACCGGCACCAGCCGGGAAGGTTTTGGAGTACTCGGTAGATAGCCCGTAATTTGAGAAGAGGCCGATACCCCAAGCCCACTGGTCATTCAGCGGCTGAATAAAATAAGCGGCAGGAACGAATGCTGACGGAGCAATACCTGATTCGCTGGCAGGAACTGTACCCAGAGGCGTAGCAACGCTGCCATTCACATCGACATCCGGCTTGATGTAGGTGCCGGAGACAGAAACCGCCATCTTGTCGAAGGTGGTCATGGCAGCCGGGTTACGGGCCAGCACGGAGGCGTTGTCGGCAATAGCTGCTTCACCGGCATAGGCGCGACCCAGACCGGAGGCCGAGTGCTCGTTCAACTGGAATGCCGCGGCATGGACTTGACCGGTGGCCAGCGCGATGGTGGCGGCAATCAGGCTCTTCTTGAAAATAGTTGTCGTCATGGTGTTCTCTCTTGTAGGCAGATTTTTTTGCCGATATTGGCTGCACGTTCAATGCAAACCTCGACAAAATCCGTTTTTATTTCAGCTTCTTCCCAATCAATTCTGGCGTGATTCTATGGATCTGGTAGGAGGTAAGAAATCAGACCAGTGACAGCAGAATACATAAAAGTGATCGATGTGTTAATCATTTGTTTTAACTTGCTGTTTAATTCATCATTTTCAGGGTCTAAAGGCGGAATATTGACCTGGATTGCCGATCTCCGTCACAAAAATAATTTTGTCAATTTTTCGAAATCTTGAGGAAAATGAGTGACAAAGGGGAGTAAACAGGGAGGGAACAGGCAGCGTCTCGTGACCGCCGCCTGCTATTGAGGATGGCTCTGAGGTTGTTAACCAGCGATGTTAAATGTCCCACTGCAGACGTGACTGCAGGGCGTTGGCAACAGGGGCAAGTGGCTCTTTCATCTCGCCAATCAGTACCATATTGGCGCCTTTGAGCTGGACTATCTCCCCTTTGAGGGTGCCATCATCAAAGGTGTCCTGTTGCAGGGTTAATGGCACATGTTTGGGCACTAAAAAGAGAGTGACTGGCCCCATCTTTCCCTGGATCACCATGTGCAAGGCTGGTCCCTGATAAAACGAGCAGTGATTGACATAGGTCACCTTGAGCCCATCCATCCCGCTTAAGGTGGCGCCATACTTCTCCATCTTGGCATTTATGTTATGCAGATTGACCTGCTCATCGACACCTTCAATAAAGGGTTCTTCGCCATAGACATGAGCCATCGCCACCTGTGCGAGGGAGAGGGCCGCAGGAGCCGTTTCTGGCAGCGTGATCCAGCGGGTGCTCATTCCCAGCAGGAAGGCGACCGATGCAGCCAGGGCGATCTGGCGCCAGGATGTCGATGTCCGGAGCTTGACTGGCGCCGTGCCAAGGGGACGGGATGGCGGCAAATCATCTGGCGCGTCACTGTCTTGCTGCATGGCTTGCCTGAGCAGGATCCGCTCGGCCAGTCCGGCTGGGACCTCTACCTGCATGGCGCGCTTGAGGGTTCTGTCGAACTGCTTCATCTCGTCGAGATAGTTCCGATTGGCCTGGCTGGCGTCAGCGGTTCTGAGAAAGTCCGGTTGTTGATCGTTGGGCTGGATCATGGCGTTGCGGCGAAATTCGAGTTCATCCATGTCCGTGTCCTCTTGCTTGGTTCTTCTGCTCCATCGCCTCCTTGATCTGGTTGCGGGCGCGAAACAGGCGGGTCATGACGGTGTTCTTGTTGAGGCCGAGCATCTCGGCAATCTCCTCACCACTGAATCCTCCCACGACTTGCAGCAGCAGTGGCTCCTGGTACTCCTCGGGTAACCGGGCGATGTGACGGTGCAACCACTCGTTCTCCATCTCCTGTTCGCTGTGCAGCGCATCGTGCTGGGGCTGAGGGTGATCGTCGAGATCCACCAGCTCCAGCTGTTTGCGTTCAAAGCGGCGGGCGTTCTCCCGTCTGAGGATGGTGATCAGCCACCCTTTGGCCGCCTTGTCATCCTGCAGGGTGTCGATAGCCTTCCAGGCACGCAGGAAGGTCTCTTGCACCAGATCTTCCGCTACGTTGGGATCCCGGGTCAGCCAGTAGGCATACCGGTAGAGATCGCCATGCAGCGCATGAACCAGTGCTTCAAATTTGGTTTGTTTGTCAGCCATGGGATCAGAGACCGGCGAAGTGGCCGGATCATTTCCACCAATATGCTGCTGAGCACGTTTTTTTCTAAAAAACAGCAGTGCCATAGGGCAATCCTTGTCAGGGGGCGTGGCGGCGTGAGCGGGAACTCCCGTGCGCCAGCAGGTAAATCAGGTACGCAATACCGGCCGTTTCATCAGCCCTGAGGGTACGCGCCAGAGCGCGCCACTCGATGGGCGGGCCAGAAGAGGGCCGTGCAAAACAGGCTCGCTCGAGTGCGGCGAGCGCGTTGCCGAGCCGATTATGCCCAGCGTCGGGCAACTGGCCTAATTGATAATAGGAGACCTGCCAGCGCAAGGTCGCCCATCGGATCAGTGCCTTGCGACTGGCATCCGGCTGGTGTCGGGCAAGGGCACGTTGCAGTTGATAGAAGGCGCGCCAGCGGGGCCAGTGACGCCATAGCGTACGCAGCGCCACGGCCAGCACGACCCACCAAAGGCTCTCTCGCAGTGCCATCTGCGATGTCTGCTGATCAGGTTGCCGATTTGTCGTTGCCTGAAACGTCAGCGTGATGGCAGGCAGGCTGGCCTGCTCAATCCGGCCACTTTGGGTATTAAACCAGGGCAGATCAATGGGGGGGAGCTGATAGTCGCCGCTCTGATCCGCGACCAGAGTCTGGCGCCACTGTCGCTCAAACAGCAGCTTGCCATCTCGGTAACGCTCCTGCTGTTGCTCGCCATCGGGATGTGCCTGTATGCCGCTTGGCAGTTGATGGGCCATCAGGGGGGCAAGCTGTATCTGGCCGCTGTCACCATTCTCCATGGTCAGGGTGAGGATCCGGATCAGCGGTTCACCCACTTCCCCCATGGTGGCCGGTTCAAGCCGCTGGCTCAGGGTCAGCCGGGTGGCCACCGGCGTGGCGGGGGCTTTGTCGACCCTCACCTCTAGCGGTGCCGCACGGGCCGAGAGCCGTTGCGGCTTGCCCCCCTGCTGCGTGAGCTGCCCCTGCAAGCGGGGCGAGTCGAGGTGCCAGAGCCCAGGCGCTTTTGCCTGAACGAGCCAGCTGCGGGTGAGCCGGCCGGGTAGACCAGCCTGAGCGGGGGCGATCCACTCGTCGCTACCGAGGCGACGGATGGTGAAGTTAGCAGAGCTGAGTTCGCTCAGCGCCGGGTTTTGCATACTGGTGGGCAGCCACAGTGTCAGCCGGTAGATCACCGGCTGGCCGGGATAGAGCGGGCCCTGATGATCAAGGCTGGCCTGCATCTCGAGGGGCGAGGGGGCTGCGGGTTGCGGCAGCGCCGCTGTTTTCACCTCTCTCAATGGCAGGGTGAGCGAGGGAGTGAACTCATTTCCGAGCTTGAGCGGGGCAATCACCACCTTTGTATTAGCGGGTGAGTCGCTCTGGTGCAGCGGGATCTGCCAGCGAGTCAGTTGTTGTACCGGGGTGGTGACCCGGCTCATGGTCACTCTGCCCACTGCAAACTGGCGCAGTAGGGGGGTGATCTCCAGCTCGCTGCTCTGGCGCTCACCATCCGCTTCGATGATCAGCAGCCAATCGCTGGGTTCGGCCCCGGGTAGCAGCTCTGCCCGAGGGGGCAAGGCCCAGCAAAGTGGACTCGCGAGTGCGAGCAACAGTCCCCATCCTGCTCGCGTCACCAGGGTTCCTCCACTTTGATCAGGTCCCGGCGCAGCGCCTCTTTGCGCAGCCGCTGTTCCAGCAGCAATACGGGTGGCGAGGGAGGCAGGGGCATTGCCGTCGCCTGCTGAGCAGCCGATGGTTCGGGCTGCTTGCTGTTGCTGGTATCGGGAGCAGCCGCCGCTGCGCCCTGTAACAGAGAGAGGTTATAGAGCGCATCTTCATGGCCGGGTTCAAGTGCCAGAGCGGCCAGATAGGCCTCTTTGGCGGCCGCAAACTCCCCCAGTTGCAGCAGGGCATTGCCGCGGTTGTAGTGGGCGGTGGCGCTCGTCGCTTCCTGATAGGCTGCGATGGCTTGCCGGTAGGCTCCGGCCCGATACCAGGCGTTGCCGCGCCAGACTGGATCGTTGAAGGTATGGGCAGCCCGCTGAAAATCCCCCTCTTGATAAGCCTGCATCGCTTGCAGATCTCCCCTCTCTGCGGCTTGCAGATCTTGCGGCGCAAGCAGCTGAGCTCCCACCATCAGCGCTATCATCAACCGGGCGCCGACTCTGGCCAGCAAGGCCAGTGGTAACAAGGGGAGCAGCAGCCAGGGGCCAAGATCCAGTGGTGCCGGGGTGAGGGCCGAGGTCGTGGTGGGGAGGGAAGCAAAGCGGGGTGTGTTGCTGCCAAGCCACTGCAGCTCACCGCCGAGGCGATTGGCCAGTGCGGCAATGGCCTGACTATCGGGGGCGGGCAACTGCGCGGGCATGCGGGCGGCAAACCCCAACTCATTGGCCGGAATGGCGGGCATGGGGGCCGGTTGACCGCTGCTGGCAAGCAGAATATCGAGGCGTGCCGACTGGGTGTCGCGGCAAAGAAGGCGTTGCTGGCAGGGCCACAGGGCGGCGATTTGGGTCATCTGATTCCGGGTGAGGTCGTCGGTGACCAGCAGCAGACGCGCTTGTTCTCCAGGGGCCAGCTGCTTCATGGCAAGTTCCACCGCCCGTGCCGGGTTGCTGCCCTGCAACGGCATGATATCGGGGCGCAAGTCGGGCAGTAGCAGCGAAAGGGCTTGATGATCTCGGGTGGGCGGCATGGCGAGGTAGGCGTCACCTGCGTAGAGGATCAGCGCAATGCGCTCGCCCTGAGCGCGGCTCAGCAGCTGCTGTAATTGCCATCTGACCCGGGTTGCCCGATCCGGTTTGAGATCGGTGGCGGTCATCGAGCGTGACAAGTCCAGTAGCCAGATATCTAGCGGTGCTGCAGGCTGCTGTTGCAGCTCACCGCGCAGTGCCGGTCCACTCAGGGCCAAAATGACGGGCAGGGTTGCCAGCCAGAGCCAGGGACGTTGAGGACGGGATGCTGGCAGCAGATAAGCCTGCATCGCAGGTGCGAGCAGCGGGGGCTGGCGACGACGGTGCCACCCTTGCCAGAGCCAGGGGATGAGTGCGATCAGCCACAGGGGGCGGAGCAAGATCAGTTCCATCTGCGCATGCCTCGTACCAGCCAGTTACGCACCATGCGAAACTTCAGTCTGCCGTGCCCTGATGGCAGAAGCAGCAAGCCACAAAGCAGTGCCAACGGCCAGGGGTAGAGCTCGATCACCGGCTGGTACTGGGCAATCGGCATGGGGGCAGGTTCAAGGGCATTGAGAGTCGAGTTGATGGTATCGAGATCGCTTTGGGTGCGTGCCCGAAAGTAACGTCCCTGGCCTGTCTGTGCCAGCTCTTTCAGGAGCGGCTCGTCCAGTTCGCTGCTGGGATCGGCCTGACCGCTGCCCGCCTCATCGTAGGGTTGGATAAAGGTATCGGGATCGGCCCCGACCCCCAGCGTGTAGATCCTTATTCCCTGTGCCGCGGCGAGTTTGGCCTCCTGCAGCGGGTCGGCATTGCCTGCGGTATTGCGGCCATCAGTGACCAGCAGCAGGGCGGTGGGGCGACCAGGATCCCCATGCTGACGTGCCAGCTGGATGGCTTCGCCAAGGGCGGTGGTTCGGCCGACCAGATCAAAGTCGAGCTCGTCGCTCAAGGTCAACAGCGCCGAGATCTCCTGAGTGAGGGGAGAGAGCAGGTAGGCGTGATCGGCAAATACGATGAGGCCCACCCTGTCTCCGGCCCGTTTGGCGATCAGCGCCTTGATCTGCTGGCGCACCGCCGTCAGCCGTGCTTGCTGCTCGCCGTTATCGAGCATATCAGGGGTGCGCATGCTGTCTGACAGATCCACCGCCAGCAGCAGATCCCGACTCCCTTCATATTGAATAACCGGTTCTCCCCACCACTGGGGGCGGCAGAGGGCGAGGATAAGGGCACCCCAGAGCAGCATGGCGCGCCAGAGCGGCAATCCGGCGTGGGGACGCAGCAGCGCAAACCCGGGGTGAGCCAGGTAGCCGCGACGCAGGGGCGGCAAGCCGAAGCGCACCAGCAAGGGCAGCACCAGCGCCAGCGCAAACCAGGGCCAGGCCAGGATCATGGCTGCCTCCGCGCAGCTTTGCGCCCCGAGCGGGGGGAGAGCTGCAAGAAGAGGGTTTGACCCCAGCACCGATAATCTTGCCGCAACTGTTCGCACTGCTCGCTGCTCGGGTTCTGGCTGCCATAGAGCCAACCGCTCCAGTGAGGGGCGAACTGGCTGAAATCGCTGCCGCCGTGGCGATCGACAAAGGCGAGCCACGCCTCTCCTTGCAGTTGGCGCGCCTCGGGCCAGCGTTGTAGCGCTTCATGACGCAGGGCTTCTTGTATACGTGCCACCAGCAGCGCCGGATCCCCCTCCAGCTGGCGGCACCAGCGGCGGTAACGTATCACTCTCCGGGCAATCAGGACGATCAGTAGCAGCAATAAGCCGGTGATCAGTAGCCACAATAGCGCCAGCACTCTGGGATCAAGACTCTGTTCAATCAGATCCGGCCCCGGGTGGATGTCTCGCATCAGGGCGGCCAGCGGCGGAGTGATGGCGTCGGTGGCTGGACTGGCGCTGTCGAGTTCGGCGGGCGAGATCATCCCTGATGACATAGCCCCTCCTGCCACTGCTGTTGCAGCGTCTGGCTGTTATCGAGCAGATAGAGGCGCTGCACCAATGGCAACAGCAACTGCTTGCCGTGGGCCAGCTGCTGCTCGGCGGTATGCCGGTAGCGCTGGGAGAAACCGGCATGGGTCCCATCCAGCCAGCCCTGATAGTGCTGCCCTGGCCGATCGATGGCCACTGGCAGCTGGCCGTCAGGGGGAAGGGCTGCCTCGAGGGGGTCACGGATCTGCCAATAGTGAATATCGTGGCGGCGGGAGAGCAGTTGCAATTGCTGACAGAGCGCCGACTCGCAGGGTCTGTGATCGGTGATGATCGTCAGCTTGGCACCGTGAGGCAGCTTCACGCCGGACAAGGTGTCGGCCAGTGAGTGAGAAAGCGCCCGGCGGGCCAGCCCTTGCTGATAGTGATGGCAGAGGGATTCGAGCAGGGGCAGCACGCTGCCGCGCTGGCTCTGGTGATTTGGGATAAGCCCGTGGCAGATCAGGGTGTTGTGCTGCTTCTCCCCTTGCCAGATCAGGGCTGCTGCCAGCTCGCACCCCAGACGCGCCTTGAGCTGCAGCGTGGAGCCGAAATACATGGCGGGAGAGAGATCGAGCAGCAGCCAGTGCGCCTGATCCAGCTCCTCGCTATAGAGGCGGGTATAGGGACGACCGAGGCGCGCCGTCACTCGCCAGTCGATATGGCGTACCTCGTCACCAGCCTGATAGGCGCGCAGCTCCCGAAACGTGAGTCCGGGAGAGCGGCCCGGTTTGCCGCGTTCGCTGCTGCTTCTGCCTGCGTGAGGTGGCTTCCTGGCCTTGGCCCAGAGCCGGATATTGAGCAGCCGTGGCAGCGATAGTGCGATATCGGGATGGAGGTCAGACGCTAGGGACATGGCACCTGATCCAGCAGTTGGGCGATCAGGATGTCATTATCCAGATTGTCGGCCAGCGCCTGATAACTGGGAATAAGGCGGTGGCGCAGCACCGGATAGGCTTGCAGCTGGATATCTTCCGGCAGCACATAATCACGTCCGGCGAGCCAGGCTCGGGCGCGGGCGGAGCGAGCCAGCCCCAGCGTAGCCCGAGGGCTGGCCCCCACGGCAATCAATGGCTCAAGGGCAGGGCAAAGGCCACTGCCCGGGCGGGTGGCGCAGACCAGCTCCACCAGATAGTGCTCCAGTCGGCTTTGCATGGTTACCGCCAGCACTTCGCTGCGGGCACGCTGCAAGCTGGTCTGACTCAGGGTCACTGGTGCCGCGCCAAGCTGTTCGCCGCTGGCGTTGAGCTGCAAGATGGCGAGCTCCATGGTGGGGCTCGGGTAATCCACCATCAACTTGAGCAGAAAGCGGTCGAGCTGCGCCTCCGGCAGGGGATAGGTTCCCTCCTGCTCGATAGGATTCTGGGTGGCGGCGACCATAAAGAGCGGTGGCAGCCGCCAGCTCTTTTTGCCCACGGTGATCTGGTGTTCGGCCATGGCTTCCAGCAGCGCTGATTGTACCTTGGCTGGCGCCCGGTTGATCTCGTCTGCCAGCACCAGATGGTTGAAGAGGGGGCCTGGCTGGAAAACAAAACTGGCATCCTGCGGGTGAAACACCTCGCTGCCGGTGAGATCGGCAGGAAGCAGGTCGGGGGTAAACTGGATACGGGCAAAGCGCCCTTCGACGGCGCCAGCGAGCGCCTTGACGGCGCGGGTTTTAGCAAGGCCGGGGGCCCCTTCGATTAACACATGTCCTTCACATAACAGGGCAATCAGGAGCCCTTCTATTAGCTCCTCCTGCCCCAGGATCTGACTGCCAAGATAGTCCCTAAGTGCTCTGAACTCGGCCGCTGCCATGCGATAAACCCGTTGTTTTTATGGAAGTTGATCTTTTTATACTCCAGTTGCTCCCCAAGGGCGAGCAAAGGGGCCTTGCCGTGCTTAATTTAGTTTCAATCAGCTGTATGAAACTTGTGATTGGATTGTTAAGATGTGGCGCAATGAGGTCAGACCTCTGCCTTTTAAACCAAGGAGCCAGGATGAAACAGCCATTGAAACTGACGACTCGCCAGGGCGAACGGATTGCCGTCGTGGCGGGGCTGCGTACCCCCTTTGCCAAGCAGGCCACCGCCTTTCATGGCGTGCCTGCAGTCGATCTCGGCAAACTGGTGGTGAGCGAGATGCTCGCCCGTACCAATCTCGATCCCAAGCTTATCGACCAGCTGGTGTTTGGTCAGGTGGTTCAGATGCCGGAAGCCCCCAACATTGCCCGTGAAATCGTGCTTGGCACCGGCATGAGCGTCAATACCGATGCCTATAGCGTCTCCCGCGCCTGCGCCACCAGTTTTCAGGCGGTGGCCAACGTCACCGAATCCATCATGGCGGGCACTGTGGATATCGCCATCGCTGGCGGTGCGGACTCCTCCTCCGTGCTCCCTATCGGAGTGAGCAAGAAGCTGGCCCGTGCCCTGGTGGATCTCAACAAGGCGCGCAATCTGCAGCAGCGCTTCAATATTCTACGTCAGCTGCGGGTCAAGGATCTGCTGCCGGTGCCGCCTGCCGTGGCGGAATACTCTACTGGCCTCTCCATGGGACAGACCGCCGAGCAGATGGCCAAGAGTCACCAGATCAGCCGCGAGGCGCAAGATGCGTTAGCTCATCGCTCCCACACTCTGGCCGCGCAGGCTTGGGCCGATGGCAAGCTCAGTGGCGAGGTGTTTACCGCCCATGTACCGCCCTACAAGTCGCCGCTGGAGCGGGACAACAATATCCGTGAAAGCTCGGATCTCGCGAGCTACGCCAAGCTCAAGCCGGTGTTTGATCGGGTTCATGGCACAGTGACGGCTGCCAACGCCACGCCGCTGACCGATGGCGCTGCCGCCGTGCTGCTGATGCGCGAAGGGCGGGCGAAAGAGCTGGGCCTCAAACCGCTGGGCTATATCCGCAGCTTCGCTTTCTCGGCCATCGATGTGTGGCAAGACATGCTGATGGGGCCCTCCTACGCCACGCCGCTGGCGCTGGACAGAGCCGGCATCACGCTCAGCGATTTGACTCTGATCGACATGCACGAAGCCTTTGCCGCCCAGACTCTGGCCAACCTCAAGATGTTTGCCAGCCACGAGTTTGCCCGTGACAAGCTGGGCCGCGATCAGGCCATCGGCGAGGTGGACATGGAGAAGTTCAACGTCCTCGGCGGTTCGCTGGCCTATGGCCACCCCTTTGCCGCGACCGGTGCGCGGATGATCACCCAGACCCTGCACGAGCTGCGTCGTCGCGGTGGGGGATTGGGGCTCAACACCGCCTGTGCGGCGGGTGGATTGGGCGTGGCTATGGTGTTGGAGGTTGAATGATGAGCGCTAAGACTTTTTCCCTGGATGTTCGCAAAGATGGCATCGGCATCCTCACCATGGATGTGCCGGGCGAGAGCATGAATACCCTGAAAGCCGCCTTTGTCGAGGAGATCCGCTCCGTACTGGACGAGGTAAAACGCAACAAGGATTTGATCGGGCTGGTGATCACCTCCGGCAAGAAGGACTCCTTCATCGCCGGCGCTGACATTACCATGCTGGCCGCCTGCACCAGTGCCAAGGATGCCGAGACCCTGTCACGAGAAGGGCAGGAGATCTTTGCCGAGATCGAGGGGCTGACCATTCCGGTGATCGCCGCCATTCATGGCCCCTGCCTCGGTGGCGGGTTGGAGCTGGCGCTGGCCTGCCATGGTCGGGTGGTGACCGAGCACGGTAAAACCGTGCTGGGATTGCCGGAAGTGCAGCTCGGTCTGCTGCCGGGCTCTGGCGGTACCCAGCGTCTGCCGCGCCTCATCGGGGTGGCCAAGGCGCTGGATCTGATGCTGACCGGCAAGCAGGTGCGGGCCAAACAAGCCAAGAAATTGGGGCTGGTGGACGATGTGGTGCCGCCGTCAATCTTGCTGGATGCTGCCATCAAGCTGGCCAAGAAGGGCAAACCGCGCCATCAGTTGAAACGAGATCTGCAGGGCAAGGTGCTGGAGACCAACAAACTGGGTCGCAAGGTGCTGTTCGATCAGGCTAGCAAGGGGGTTAAAGCCAAGACCCGTGGCAACTACCCGGCGCCGGAGCGGATCCTGGATGTTGTGCGCATCGGCGTGGAGGAGGGGATGAAGGCCGGTCTGGCCGCTGAATCCCGCCACTTTGGCGAGCTGGTGATGACTGCTGAGTCTGCGGCCCTGCGTTCCATCTTCTTTGCCACCACGGAGATGAAGAAAGAGGTCACCTATCAGGGAGCCGAGCCGCGCAAGGTGGGCCATGCCGCCGTGCTGGGCGGTGGTCTGATGGGGGGCGGCATCGCGTTCGTCACCGCTACCAAGGCGGGCGTGCCGGTGCGGATCAAGGATGTGGCAAGCGCCGGGATCGGCAATGCCATGCGCTACAGCTATGACATTCTGGCCAAGAAGCTCAAGCGCCGTCACATCCTGCGCAGCGAGCTGGAAAAGCAGATGAGCTTGCTGACCGGCACCCTCGACTACTCCGGTTTTCACCGGGTGGACATAGTGGTGGAGGCGGTGTTTGAAGATCTCGATCTCAAACACCAGATGGTGAAAGACGTGGAGCGCGAGTGTGGTGAGCACACAGTGTTTGCCTCCAACACCTCTTCCTTACCCATCAACCAGATTGCGGCAGAGGCGGCGCACCCGGAGCGAGTCGTGGGGCTGCACTACTTCAGCCCGGTGGACAAGATGCCGCTGGCGGAGATCATCCCCCACGCTGGCACCAGTGCCGAGACGGTCGCTACCACCCTGGCTTTTGCCCGCGCCCAGGGCAAAACGCCCATCGTGGTGAAGGACGAAGCCGGTTTCTACGTCAACCGCATCCTGGCGCCCTACATGAATGAGGCGGCAAGACTGGTGCTGGAAGGGGAGCCGGTGGAGGTGCTGGATAGCGCGCTGCTCGACTTTGGTTTCCCGGTTGGCCCCATCACCTTGCTGGACGAGGTGGGGATTGATGTGGGCGCCAAGATCTCCCCTATTCTCGAAAAAGAACTGGGCGGCGAGCAGTTCCAGGCGCCCAAGGCGTTCGACAAGCTGCTGCAAAATGATCGCAAGGGACGCAAGAACGGCAAGGGCTTCTACCTCTATGGCAAGGCGGCACCGCGCAACAAGCTGACCGGCAAAGAGGGCAAGAAGACAGTGGACGAGAGCGTCTATGGCGTGCTCGGCATCAAGCCGTCTGCCAAGCTGGCCCGTCAGGAGATCGCCGAGCGCTGCGTGCTGCTGATGCTCAACGAAGCGGCCATGGCGCTGGATAGCGGCGTGGTGGCGTCGGCCCGTGATGGCGATATCGGCGCCATCTTCGGCATCGGTTTCCCGCCTTTCCTTGGCGGCCCGTTCCGCTACATGGACACCTTAGGAATTGATCATCTGGTTGGCCGTCTGGAGTATTATCAGAAGCGCCATGGCGATCGGTTTGCCCCCTGTGCCCGCCTCAAGGCAATGGCCGCAGAGCAGCAGACCTTCTACTGATAACCGCTGCAGATTGACCGCAAGACCACGAGGCCCGCACCCCATGCGGGCCTCTTTCTATGTTGTGGTTTGTTCGGGTTGTGCTGCGATGATGCAGGCAGAGGCGAAAGCTGATAAAAAAACGGCCCACTGAAGTGGGCCATTTGCGAGGTGGTAAGCTTAGATACCCGGTTTGCGCTCCGGGCAGCGGCCGATAATATCGGGTGGCAGCTCGCCGTTATCCTGCTCCAGCACCACGTCGAATCCCCACAGTTGATGCAGGTGTTTGAGCACCTCATGGCGAGAGTCGCCAAGGGGGATGCGGTTGTGGGGCACATAGCGCAGGGTGAGGGATCGATCCCCCTTCACGGCCACGTTGTAGACCTGAATATTGGGTTCCAGATTGCTGAGGTTGTATTGGGCCGACAGGGTATTGCGCACCTGACGGTACCCCTCGTCATTGTGGATGGCGGAGACCTTCAGATAGTTCTTCAGATCGTCGTCATCAATGGCGAACAGCTTCATATCCCGCATCACTTTGGGACTGAGGAACTGGCTGATAAAGCTCTCGTCCTTGAAGTTCTGCATGGCAAAGTGGAGGGTTTCGACCCAGTTGCTGCCGGCATAGTCGGGGAACCAGTATCTGTCTTCCTCGGTCGGGTTCTCGCAGATACGGCGCAGGTCAGTAAACATGGCAAACCCCAGCGCATAGGGGTTGATCCCCGAGTAGTAGCGGCTGTTGTAGGCCGGTTGATAGACCACGTTGGTGTGGCTGTGCAGCACCTCCATCATGAAGCGATCGCTCAGCTTGCCCTCGTCATAGAGGTGGTTGAGGATGGTGTAGTGCCAGAAGGTGGCCCATCCCTCGTTCATCACCTGGGTCTGTTTCTGCGGGTAGAAGTACTGGCTGATCTTGCGCACGATGCGCACCACTTCCCGCTGCCAGGGCTCGAGCAAGGGGGCATTCTTCTCGATAAAGTAGAGAATGTTCTCCTGGGGTTCGGCGGGGTAGCGCCTGTCCTCCACACCCGCGGCTTTATGCTGCTTGGGCAGGGTTCGCCACAGCTCGTTGACCTGAGTCTGCAGATAATCTTCCCGCGCCTTCTGACGCCGCTTCTCCTCGGCCATCGAGATCTTCTGGGGACGCTTGTAGCGATCCACCCCGAAGTTCATCAGGGCATGGCAGGAGTCGAGCAGCTGCTCCACTGCCTCGATGCCATGCTTCTCTTCACACTGGGTGATGTAGTTCTTGGCGAACAGCAGGTAGTCGATGATGGAGGAGGCATCGGTCCAGGCCTTGAACAGGTAGTTGTTCTTGAAGAAGGAGTTGTGGCCGTAGCAGGCGTGTGCCATCACCAGCGCCTGCATCGGCATGGTGTTCTCCTCCATCAGGTAGGCGATGCAGGGATCCGAGTTGATGACGATCTCGTAAGCCAGCCCCATCTGGCCGCGCTTGTAGTTGCGCTCGGTGTGGATGAAGCGCTTGCCGAACGACCAGTGCTGATAGCCGATGGGCATGCCGACGCTGGAGTAGGCATCCATCATCTGCTCCGCCGTGATCACCTCGATCTGGTTGGGGTAGGTGTCCAGCCGATAGAACTTGGCAACCCGGGCAATCTCCTGGTGATAGATCTCCAGCAGCTCGAAGTTCCAGTCAGGACCATCGTCCAGCGGCGCTATTTTTCTCGCGGTTTCTATCATATGTGATCCCTCAAGCCGCTTGCTTCTTGAACAGCTCCCGGAAGACCGGATAGATGTCTTCCACCTTGCGGATGTGCTCCATCGCGAAGTGGGGGAACTGGCTGGCTACCGACTCATATTCGTGCCACAGGGTCTGGTGGGCACGAGTGGTGATCTCGATGTAGGAGTAGTACCTCACCCTTGGCATGATATCCCGCGCCAAGATCTCCCTGCACTGCGGTGAGTCATCAGCCCAGTTGTCACCATCCGACGCCTGCGCCGCATAGATGTTCCACTGGTTGGCCGGGTAACGCTCGTTGATGATGTCATTCATCATTTTGAGCGCACTGGAAACGATGGTGCCGCCAGTCTCCTGGGAGTAGAAGAACTCGTGTTCATCCACCTCCTTGGCCTGGGTGTGGTGGCGGATATAGACCACTTCGACGTTCTTGTAAGTCCGGCTCAGGAACAGATAGAGCAGAATATAGAAACGCTTGGCCATCTCCTTGGTGGCCTGATCCATGGAGCCCGAGACGTCCATCAGACAGAACATCACCGCCTGGCTGGAGGGGACGGGCCGTTTGACGAAGTTGTTGAATTTGAGATCGAAGGTGTCAATAAACGGCACCGCATCGATCCGTCGTTTCAGCTCCCTGATCTCCTTCTCGAGCAGGGCTATTTCGGCAAAGTGCTCGTTGGGATCGGTGGCCAGCAGGGCCAGCCGATCTTCCAGTTCATGCAATTGGCGTTTCTTGCCTGCTTGCAGCGCCATGCGCCGCGCCAGCGAATTTTGCAGCGAGCGCACCACGTTGATGTTGGCGGGCACCCCGTTTGAGGTGTAGCCAGCACGGTAGGTTTTGACTTCCATCAGCTGGTTGAGCTGGGTTTTCTGCAGCCTGGGCAGCTCCAGATCTTCAAACAGCAGATCGAGATACTCATCCTTGGAGATCTGGAACACGAAATCATCGGCCCCTTCTCCCTGATTGGATGCCTGCCCCTCGCCGGAACCCTGTCCACCGCCCCCTCCTTTGGGGCGGTCAATCTTGTCGCCGGAGACGAACTGGTCATTGCCGGGATGCACCATCTCCCGTTTACCACCGTGCCCCTGATGAAAATGGGGCTCGCCGATATCCTTGGTCGGGATGCTGATGCTCTCGCCCTTGTCTACGTCCTGAATGCTGCGCTTGGAGACAGCATCCGAGACCGCTTGTTTTATCTGCTTCTTGTAGCGGCGGATGAAGCGCTGCCGATTGACAGCGCTTTTGTTTTTGCCGTTGAGCCTGCGGTCGATAAAATGCGCCATAACTCCCCCTTGAACAGTCAGGGTCAGGATGACTTGCGTACCCTGAGATACCATTCGGAGAGCAGTCGCACCTGTTTGCGGGTGTAGCCTTTCTCCATCATCCGTTCGACAAAGTTATCGTGCTTCTTCTGCTCCTCGGCCGAGGTTTTGCTGTTGAAGGAGATAACCGGCAGCAGCTCTTCCGTGTTGGAGAACATCTTCTTCTCGATCACGGTGCGCAGCTTCTCGTAACTGGTCCAGTTGGGGTTACGGCCTGCATTGTTGGCCCGGGCACGCAGCACGAAGTTGACGATTTCGTTGCGGAAATCTTTCGGGTTGCTGATCCCGGCAGGTTTTTCGATCTTCTCCAGCTCGCTGTTGAGGGACGCTCTGTCAAACAGCTGGCCGGTTTCGGGGTCACGGTACTCCTGATCCTGGATCCAGAAGTCGGCGTAGGTGACGTAGCGATCGAAGATGTTCTGACCGTACTCGGAGTAGGACTCGAGATAGGCGGTCTGGATCTCCTTGCCGATGAACTCCACATAACGCGGGGTCAGATAGCCCTTGATGAACTCAAGGTAGCGATCGTGCAGCTCTTGCGGGAACTGCTCGCGCTCGATCTGTTGCTCCAGCACATAGAAGAGGTGCACCGGGTTGGCGGCCACTTCCGCGTGGTCGAAGTTGAAGACGCGGGAGAGGATCTTGAACGCAAAACGGGTAGATAGACCATTCATCCCCTCGTCCACACCGGCGTAGTCGCGATACTCCTGATAGCTCTTCGCCTTGGGATCGGTGTCTTTCAGGCTTTCGCCATCATAGACCCGCATCTTGGAGTATATGCTGGAGTTCTCCGGCTCTTTCAGCCGTGACAGCACCGAGAACTGGCCCAGCAGTTCGAGGGTGCCCGGGGCGCACTTGGCTTCGGTCAATTCGCTGTTGATCAGCAGTTTTTCGTAGATCTTCACCTCTTCCGAGACGCGCAGGCAGTAAGGCACCTTGACGATGTAGACCCGGTCGAGGAAGGCCTCGTTGTTCTTGTTGTTTCGGAACTGCTGCCACTCGGATTCGTTGGAGTGAGCGAGCAAGATGCCGTCAAAGGGGAGGGCGGAGAGCCCTTCGGTACCGTTATAGTTCCCCTCCTGAGTGGCAGTCAGCAGCGGGTGCAGCACCTTGATGGGGGCCTTGAACATCTCCACAAACTCCATCACCCCCTGGTTCGCTTTACACAGCGCACCTGAGTAGGAGTAGGCATCGGCGTCATCCTGGGCGAAGTGCTCCAGCATGCGGATGTCGACCTTGCCGACCAGTGAGGAGATGTCCTGGTTGTTGTCATCACCGGGTTCAGTCTTGGCAATGGCGATTTGATCGAGGATGGAGGGGTTGACCTTCTCCACCTTGAACTTGGTGATGTCGCCGCCAAACTCGTGCAGGCGTTTGGCCACCCAGGGGGACATGATGGGACGCAGGTAGCGGCGCGGGATGCCGTACTCTTTTTCCAGGATCTCCCCATCCTCTTCGATGTCGAACAGGCAGAAGGGGTGATCGTTGACCGGTGAGCCCTTGATGCGATAGATGGGCACCTTCTGCATCAGGGATTTGAGTTTCTCTGCCAGCGAGGATTTACCACCGCCAACGGGGCCCAGCAGATAGAGGATCTGTTTCTTCTCCTCCAGCCCCTGGGCGGAGTGTTTGAGGTAGGAGACGATCTGTTCGATGGCCTCTTCCATCCCGTAGAAATCCTTGAAGGCGGGATAGCGTGCCACGACGCGGTTGGAGAAGAGTCGGCTCAGTCTGGGGTTGGCTGAGGTGTCTACCATCTCCGGCTCACCAATGGCGGTCAGCAGACGTTCGGCTGCGGAGGCGTAGCAGGCTTTGTCCTGCTTACACATATCCAGGAACTCCTGGATGGTATATTCCTCTTCTCTCGCTTTTTCATATCGCTGTTGGTAATGCTCGAATATGCCCATAACTTTGCCCTCGTTATAGTCGCTTACCCTGAAAAAAGTGGATGACTGCTTTTGTGTTGTGCGCTTTTAAAGCCTAGTCAACAGACTCCAGTAATCCATCACGGTTGATAGGTTAAATTCTGAAGAAACCTGCCCGATCCTTTTGCGGGGAGGGTCAGTCAACAACACCGCTATGTTACTGACTGTTAAATTATTTTTGCCACGATAGCGAGGTAAATGTCAAAGACATAAAAAATAAATGTTTATGGGAAAGAGGGAACTTATTGCGAAAAGATTAAGGGGTTTGATGAAAGGCAATGAGGCTGCGGGTTGGCGGGGTTATGGATGAGAATGTCATTACGTGAACGTCAACGTAAATCACTTTTTTTGGAGTTTTGGCTCTAATTTTTACATTGACGCTACAATTTGAGTGCCCTAGATTGGCGAGGTGTGAGCAGCAAGATGCTTTAGCAAGAGAGTTGACTGTTGCCTCACCAAGCTCTGTTTAAGCACGTTTCCGTTGGCTTGACCCTCGCAACCGCGAGGGTCTTCTTTTTCTGTGTCTATAAATGCTTGTTTCTGCTGGTGGCTATTGAAGCCGCCAGCACTCACCTAGCAAGGGTAGGCTTGTTGCACTGCCGCCAGGACGCTGGCAAACGGGTGAGCGGCCAACTGGCCTGCGCCCGCCAGCGATTTGGCCTTGATCCGGCTGGTCAGCGGAGTGGCGATACCGCACAGGAAACGGGCCAGAACACGAGCATCCACGGAACCTGTCTTGGCAATCAGCGGATCGCACCAGGCGCGGATCCCCGTCTCGTTTGGCATGGCCAGTTGGGGCAGGGGAGGAAGATGCGCCACCTCGCCGCGACAAACCGAACAGTGGCCACAATGAACCGGCGCCACCTCATCGGCAAAATAGCGGGCGAGGCGGTGGCTCAGGCACTCACTTGAGGTGAAAAAGTTGAGCATGGCTTGCAGTCTTGCCAGCTCGCTCTGCTCTTTTTGCAGGAACAGTGCGTGCAGGGCTTTTGCTTCCTGCTCGTTGTCCCACCCCTGACGGGTGATCCGGTAGACCTCGGTCATCTGTTTGCTTTCGAGTTCGATCCAGCCTTGCTGCTGCAGGTAGTCGAGCGCCGCAACAGCCCGCTGCCGCTCCCCCTGATAGCCCTGCCAGAGGGCGTCAAAGTCCATGGTGCACCAGCTGCGCGCTTGTGGAGCGCAGGCGAACAGCTGCTCCAGAAACTGGCGGCGATCCGGATTGAAACGGCTCACTATCTCGCCTTTATCCAGCACAAATTTGAAGCGGTAGTCGGCGTAGTAGCTATAGGCCGGGGTGATGATGCCTGCCATCTCCAGATAGACCAGCAGGGTTTTAAGGGGCAACTGGCGGATATTGGTGTCGTTGGAGAGGCGCAGCAGGGTGAATTCCCACTCGTTCCCGCTCTGCTTGATGATGGCAAGGAGCTGGAGGATGGCACTCAAATCCGGCGTATCGCCGTAGACGAAGTTCTCCAGCACCGGCAGCTGGCTCTGGTTGGCCAGCACAATACAGCGCGATGGCTGGCCATCCCGTCCGGCGCGGCCAATTTCCTGACTGTAGTTCTCGATGGATTTGGGCAGATCGTAGTGAATGACCCGCCGGATATCCGCTTTGTCGATCCCCATGCCAAAGGCGATGGTGGCGACGATGCAGTCCACCTTGCCCGCCATGAAGTCGTGCTGGATCTGGCTGCGCAGCGCCGAGTCGAGTCCGGCATGATAGGCGCGGGCGTTGATCCCTTCTCTAATGAGTTGCTCGGCACAGGCTTCTGCGGTGTGTTGCAAGGTGACGTAGACGATGGTGGGGGCCGCCGGATCGTTGGCCAGCTCCTGCGCGAGCCAGCTATCCCGCGCGTCGGGCGACAGTGGAATGACCGCCAGATCAAGATTGGGGCGATAGAAACCGGTGACCACGACCCCCTCCGGCGCGATGCCGAATTTGGTCTGCATATCCTGAATCACCGCCGGTGTGGCGGTGGCCGTCAGCAGCAACACCTGCGGGATCTTCAGGTCATGGCGATAGCTCGGCAGCTTGAGGTAGTCGGGGCGAAAGTTGTGGCCCCACTCAGAAATACAGTGGGCTTCGTCAACCACCAGCAGCGAGAGCGGCACTTGCTGGATAAAGCGGCGAAAGCGCTCGTTCTTGAGTCGCTCCACCGAGATCATCAGGATCTTGAGCTGGCCATCCAGTGCCTGTTGCATCACTCGTCGGCTCTCCTCCGGGCTCTGGCTTGAGTCGAGGGTTGCGGCGCTTATTCCCTTGCTTTTAAGGAAGGCGAGCTGATCGTGCATCAGCGCCAGCAGCGGCGAGATAACAAGGGTCAGGTGAGGCAGGACGAGGGCCGGCAGTTGATAACAGAGGGACTTGCCGGAGCCGGTGGGAAAGATGGCGGCGGCACTCTGACCTGCCAGTACCCGGCTGATCACCGCTTCCTGACCTGGCCTGAGTGCGGAGAAACCAAAATATTGGTTGAGCAGGGATGGGATCATGGCAAGGCTCCGCGGCAAATGGGGGATGATAGCACAGCGATGCCGGTCACGGGTGACACAGGAATGGTCGTGAGGGTGAGGGCAGAGAGTGTCGATAAAACGTACAAAAATGGGTGGTTGCGCTGTAGTTAAGGTTTTGTTGCGGTTTTTTGTGATGGAAACGGGATATTTTTTGGTGAGTCTCTGGAAAAAAAAGATGGCGAATGGGATATTCCGTCATGCAATCCGGTGACTGGCGGATCGGCCCGACAGAAGGCTGGCCACAGACACCACATTCGGGCGACAGGGGTCTCCCGATGAGTGGTTGCAGACAGGACTCATGATTCATGCACTACGGTGCTTAGGGACTTTTTTGATGACACAACAACACCCCCTCCTTCGGCTGGTCAATAGCACCAGCCTGGTCAGCCAGATCCTGGTTGGTCTGGTATTCGGTATCTTGCTGGCACTGTTTGCGCCCGAGTGGGCGAAAACGGCAGGTCTGCTTGGCAGTCTGTTCGTTGGTGCACTGAAAGCGGTAGCTCCGCTGCTGGTATTCGTACTGGTGATGGCGGCCATCATTGGTCACAAACAGGGTCAGAAGACCAATATTCGCCCGCTGCTGGCGCTCTACCTGTTTGGTACCTTCTCTGCGGCCGTGGTCGCGGTGATTGCCAGCTTCCTGTTCCCCTCCAACCTCCATCTGGTGGCCAATACTGCCGAGATCACCCCGCCCGGCGGGATCACCGAGGTACTGCAGACCCTGCTGTTCAACGTGGTGACCAACCCGGTCAAGGCGTTGATGGATGCCAACTATATCGGGATCCTGGCGTGGGCCATCGGTCTGGGTATCGCCATGCGCCATGCCAACGAGAGCACCAAGGCGCTGATCACTGACCTGTCTCACGGTGTATCCGCCATCGTGAAAGCGGTGATCCGCTGTGCTCCGCTCGGGATCCTGGGTCTGGTTGCCTCCACTCTGGCAGAGACCGGCTTTGACGCCCTGTTTGGCTATGCCCAACTGCTGGTGGTGCTGATCGGCTGCATGCTGTTTATCGCCTTTGTGGTCAACCCGTTGATCGTCTTCTGGAAGATCAAGCGCAACCCCTATCCGCTGGTGCTGACTTGCCTCAAAGAGAGCGGCGTGACCGCCTTCTTTACCCGCAGCTCTGCCGCCAACATTCCGGTCAACATGGCGCTGTGTGAAAAACTGCGCCTGCCCAAAGATACCTACGCGGTCTCCATCCCGCTGGGTGCCACCATCAACATGGCGGGTGCGGCCATCACCATCACTGTGCTCGCCATGGCGGCGGTACATACCCTGGGGATGGAAGTGGACATGGCAACGGCCGTGCTGCTCTCTGTGGTAGCCACCATCAGTGCCTGTGGCGCGTCCGGTGTCGCCGGTGGCTCTTTGCTGCTGATCCCGCTGGCGTGCAGTCTGTTTGGCATCAGTAACGACATCGCCATGCAGGTGGTTGCTGTCGGCTTTATCATCGGTGTGTTGCAGGATTCTGCCGAGACAGCGCTGAACAGCTCCACCGACGTGCTGTTCACCGCCGCAGCGTGCATGGCCGAGGATGAAACCCTGTTGGATGTGGCTCCGGTACCGAGCCGCGAAGCCTGATCTCGCAACGGTCAGTTTCGCAACACACTTGCGCCCTCTTCGGAGGGCGCTTTTTATTGCCGGATTTGCTCTCTTTTCCTCTTTAAGCAGGCTCTTTGGCTGATGTGCCAGACATTCTGTCGCCCTTGTCCAGGGCGCTGCCTTATCTTTATCCCTTGGAGTTGTGCTTCCTCCTTCTGTTGTGCGTTACACATTTTTGTCTGTTCTGCTAACAGCCGATTGCTATGGCTTACCCCAGATCTTCAAGACAATCACATCATCACAGAAGAATGGAGGTGGCTGGCTGCGGCAGATGAACCCAACCCGTCCTATCAGACACGCCATCATGGTTTGGTGAGGGGGAGTAAACGTGTTGGCGATATTGAGCTGCGGGCAGGGGGGCGTCATGTTGATATCCGAAGTGCTCTGCCATGGCGCTGGTGAGCATGCAGATATCCAACAAGGTGAGGAGAGTAATAAGGAGAGAGCAGGGCAATCGCGGATGCACAGATTGCAGAGATAAAAAAGCCAGCCGAGTGTTCGGCTGGCTTTTTGCTATCAGCGGCAGGTAGGGGATTAACCGACCAGCTGATAGAGGATGGCGGAGATGGCGATCATCCCCATCACAGCGACAAATACGTTGCTGATATGACCCTGATACTTCGCCATGGCCGGTACGCGCTTGATGGCGTACATCGGCATGATGAACAGGATGGTGGCGATGATCGGGCCGCCCAAGGATTCAATCATGCCCAGGATGGAGGGGTTGGCAATGGCAGTGCCCCACAGGGTCAGGATGAAGAAGGCGATGATGAACATCTCGACTTTCTTGGCGTTCGGCTCTTTGCCTGACTTGCGCATGTTCTGCACGATCATCCCTTTCAGACCTTCACGGGCCCCCAGATAGTGGCCGAAGAAGGAGGAGACGATGGCGACGAACGCAACCAGCGGACCGAAGTAGGAGATGATGGGGCTGGCATGCTGGTTGGCCAGATAGGAGAGCACGGCGATGTTCTGAGCCTTGGCTTCTGCCAGCTGGGCCGGTGTCAGGCTCATGACGCAAGAAAAGACGAAGAACATCACGAAGCCCAGCAGCACCATGGCGGTACGCTTGAGGATGGCATCGGCTTTCTCGACCGCCTGATCACCGTGGTCGCGGCGCTGGGCCAGAGAGAAGCTGGAGATGGCCGGGCTGTGGTTGAAGGAGAAGACCAGTACCGGGATGGTCAGCCACAGGGTAGTGGCGAAATCCTTGGCAGAGGGCACTTGCTCCAGCGCGGCACCGGTCCAGTCCGGGATCAGGTACAAAGAGATACCGGCCAGAATGGCGATCAGCGGATAAACCAGCAGCTCGGTCACTTTCAGCATCAGCTTTTCACCGGCCAGCATCACCGACATCATGCCCATGATCAGCACGATGGAGAGGATCCAGCGCGGCGGGGCACTCATCTGCAGCTGGTTGACCATGAAGCTTTCCACGGTGTTGGTGATGCCCACGCCGTAGATCAGCACGATGGGGTAGATGGCGAAGAAGTAGAGCAGGGTGATTAATTTACCGGCACCCACGCCAAAGTGCTCTTCCACCACTTCGGTGATGTCTGCATTTGGCTTTTTGGAGGAGAGCACGAAGCGGGCCAGACCACGGTGGGCCAGATAGGTCATGGGACCTACCAGCAGCGCCATGACGACCAGCGGCCAGAAACCGCCCATACCCGCGTTGATCGGCAGGAACAGGATCCCCGCGCCAACCGCGGTCCCGAACAGACTGATGACCCAGGTAGAGTCGCGTTTTTCCCAACGAGTGGTTTGAGTAGAGCTGATCCCTTGCTCTGTTGACGCCGCAACTCCCTGCGTGCCAGTGACTGTGTTTGACATCTATCTCACCCCGAATGTGTGGTTCTTATTAAGTCGGCGCAAGGATACGGTTTTTCTAATCAAAAATGTTGATCAAATTCATCTTTACGGCACGAAAAACCGCACTTTCTTATGGAAATGTGATCAAAACAAGAAAAATTCAATTATTGTTTATTAATTGGCACGTTATTTTAGTGTTGATGATTAAATCTCGCTCAGTCAAATGTAGGTGAATTGTTATTTTGCGAGATGCTGGGCTAGCTGGTTGATCATGCTGGCGGTAGCCCCCCAGATAAAGTGCTGTTGCCAGGGGATCCAGTAGATGGTGTGCGCTTTCCCCCCTCTGGAAAGGGTCAGGGGGATATGGTTGCGCCGATCCAGCAGATGGGTCAGTGGCACTTCAAAGGCGTGATCCACCTCATCCGGACTCAGAATGAGGGGATAGTTGCCATCGAGCAGCCCCAGCACCGGCAGTACCTCGAATCGTGACACCGTATTGAGCGGGTTGAGGGTGCCGATCACTTCAATCAGTCGGGCCGGAATGCCGAGCTCCTCTTCGGTCTCCCGCAGCGCCGTGGTAATGAGGTTTTCGTCGCCGGGATCCTGTCGCCCGCCGGGGAAGCTGATCTGCCCCCCATGATGACGCAGCCGTGGGCTGCGCCGGGTCAATAACACGCTGAGCCCCTCATCGCGCATCACCACCGGGATCAACACCGCCGCCGGACTGAGCCCGCCGATGGCGAGGCGATGGGCCGGGGCGGGTCGCTGCAACTGGAAGCGGGTCAGCAGTTCGTGGCGATCCATGGCGGGGAGCTCTCCTGTGCGTTGGCCAGACAGTGGGGAAGGTTACAGCGCCGACAGCGGCGGCAGGATGCGGGCGACCTTGTCATAGGTCTCCTGATATTCGCTGTCGGCGTCGGAGTCGGCGATGATGCCGCCACCGGCCCAGCAGTGCAGACGACCCGCTTCGGCGATCAAAGTGCGAATGCATATACTGGTGTCCATCCGGCCATGCTGGCTGAGGTAGCCGATGCTGCCGCAATAGGCATTGCGGCGCTGTGGCTCAAGCTCTTCGATGATCTCCATGGCGCGGATCTTGGGGGCGCCTGTGATGGAGCCACCAGGGAAACAGGCACGTAGCAGATCGACCCCTTGCCAGCGTGCATCCAGCTCACCATGGATGGTGGAGACCAGATGATGTACCGCCGGAAACGACTCCACCGCAAAGAGATGAGGCACGCTGACCGAGCCAGACCGGCTGACCCGACCGATATCGTTGCGCAGCAGATCAACGATCATCAGATTCTCTGATCTGTCCTTGTCCGCCTGCGCCAGCTCCTGCGCGACTTGTCGATCGGTCGCCGGATCGGGGTGGCGAGGGCGAGTGCCTTTGATGGGTTTGGTTTCGATATAACGGCCATCAAGCAGCAGGAACCGCTCGGGGGAGAGGCTCAGCAGCGCACTATCCGGCAAGCGGATAAAGGCAGAGAAGGGGGCCTTGTTGGCAGCCGCCAGCAGGCAATAGGCCTGCCACTCATCACCGTGATAGGGGGCGCTGAAACGCTGGGTCAGGTTGATCTGGTAGCAATCCCCCGCGGCAAGGTATTCCTGAATGCGGGCAAACTTCTCGCCATATTCCGCGCGGCTCATATTGCTCTGCCACTCCCCCTGCAAGGCAAAAGCGGGGGTCGGTTTGGCCTGCTGCTGTTCAAGCCAGGCCAGCCGATTGGCAAGTCCCGCTTCATCCCCCCAGTGCACCAGCTGCCAGTCGCCGGTCGCCACATTGCGCAGCAGCGCCCAGTCGTAGATGCCCACCGCCATGTCCGGCACCGCGATATCGGCGGCGGCCTGCTCCGGCAGTCGTTCGAAGCGGCGGCCGAGATCATAGCCAAACAGGCCGAGGGCGCCGCCAATAAAGGGTAGGTGAGTGGCACACAGATCCAGTTCCCCCAGCAGCTGTTGCTGGGTATGGGCCAGCAGGGCGAGGGGATCTTCGTGGTGTTTGCTGATATTCGCCCCGATACGCAGAGTGGTCACTTCGCCGCGGGTTTCGAGGGTCGCCAGCGGATCGGCAGTGATGATATCAAAGCTGTTATCGGCACCGAGTGGTCCCGCCGATTCCAGCAACATGGCCCACGGCTGATGTTGCAGGCGGGCAAAAAGCTGATGGAGTTCAGCACTATGGTCTAGATGATGGATATGAAGTGTTGGCGTCATTTTATGTTACACAGGCAACAGTTTGGTTCCCGAACCCTAGTCGGTGCTGGTGGGCAAGCGTATCATAGGTGTCGGTGACTTAAGAAAAAACTGCCGTGTCGTTCGTTTTTTGCTGGTTGATAGTTTTTAGCCAGCACGTCAGCACGGCCCATCATATGGAAGCCCTTGCCCTGCTCTGTGGCAGAGACAAGGACCAGTGAGGATGATATGAGCATTATAAAAAAACAGGATTTCATCGATTCTATCGCAGATGCCCTCCAGTACATCTCCTATTACCACCCGTTGGATTTTGTTCAGGCTGCCAAAGCGGCGTATGACCGTGAGGCCAACCCGGCCGCCAAAGATGCGCTGGCCCAGATCCTGATCAACTCCCGCATGTCCGCCGAAGGTCATCGTCCGCTCTGCCAGGACACCGGCATCGTGACCTGTTTCGTCAAAATTGGCATGCAAGTTCAGTGGGACAGCGACATGACAGTGCAGGAGATGGTGGACGAAGGGACCCGTCGTGCCTACACCAATCCTGACAACCCGCTGCGCGCCTCCGTGCTGGCCGATCCGGCCGGCAGTCGCAAAAACACCAAAGACAACGCCCCTGCTGTGGTTCATATCGACATGATCCCCGGCAACAAGGTGGAAGTGAGCATCGCGGCCAAAGGCGGCGGCTCCGAGAACAAATCCAAGATGGTGATGCTCAACCCCTCTGACGATATCGTCGAGTGGGTGCTGAAAACCGTGCCGACCATGGGCGCAGGCTGGTGCCCACCCGGCATGCTGGGCATCGGCATCGGCGGTACCGCCGAGAAAGCGGCGGTGCTGGCCAAAGAGGCCCTGATGGAGCACATCGACATTCAGGAGCTGATCGCCCGCGGCCCGCAAACCACCGAAGAGAAGCTGCGGGTCGAGCTCTACGACAAGGTCAACAAGCTGGGGATCGGTGCCCAGGGGTTGGGCGGCCTCACGACCGTGCTGGATGTGAAGGTGAAATCTGCGCCGACTCACGCCGCTTCCAAGCCGGTGGTGATGATCCCCAACTGCGCCGCGACCCGCCACGTTCACTTCGAGCTGGATGGTTCAGGGCCCGCCGAGCTGACCCCGCCGAAACTGAGTGACTGGCCGGAGATCACCCGTGAAGCGGGTGGCAACGTGCGCCGCGTCAACGTCGATGGCATCACCAAGGCCGAACTGGCCAGCTGGAAGAGCGGTGATACCGTGCTGCTATCGGGCAAAATCCTTACCGGTCGGGATGCAGCCCACAAGCGTATCGCCGACATGCTGAAAAATGGTGAAGGGCTGCCGGAAGGGGTCGATTTCACCAACCGCTTCATCTATTACGTTGGCCCGGTCGATGCGGTGCGTGACGAAGTAGTTGGCCCGGCTGGCCCCACCACCTCCACCCGGATGGACAAGTTCACCGACATGATGCTGGGTGAAACCGGCCTGATCGGCATGATCGGCAAGTCCGAGCGTGGCCCGAAAACCGTCGAGAGCATCAAGCAGCACAAGGCCGTCTATCTGATGGCGGTGGGCGGCGCCGCCTATCTGGTGGCCAAGGCTATCAAGAAGGCGCGTGTGGTAGCTTTTGCCGATCTCGGCATGGAAGCGATCTACGAGTTTGAAGTGGAAGATATGCCGGTGACCGTAGCGGTCGACTCCGAAGGCAACAATATCCACGAAACCGGCCCGGCCTACTGGTCTGCGAAAATTGCAGAGCTGGACGGCAAACTCTCCTCCTGAGTGACCGTTTCCGCTGCCGGTTAACGGCATCGGCCTGTAAAGAAGGCGCGTCCATCCGGATGCGCCTTTTAGCTTTGGCTCGTCTGTTATGGGCTCAAGTTGGCCGTTTGCGGCAAGCGGGCATAAAAAAGGATGGCGTGACGCCATCCTTTTTTCGTTGTGCTTGTGCTCTGGCAGTAGACAGCAGAGCAATCGCCCTTGGCTTAGGCCTTTTTAAGGTAGGCAGCAACCAGTACGATCTGCACGCCGTTGACCTTGCCTTCGATATGGAGCGGGTTGTTGGTCAGACGGATGCCCTTGACCAGGGTGCCGCGCTTGGCGGTGAAACCGGCGCCTTTCACGTCCAGATCCTTGATCAGGGTGACGGAGTCGCCCTCTTGCAGCACGGCGCCGTTGGAGTCAACGGTTGGTACGCTGTCATCATCTTCGTCAGCAATACCAGCTTCAGCCCAGGCCTTGGCTTCGTCTTCCATGTACATCATGTCCAGCAGATCCTGAGCCCACACTTCACCCTTGCCGGAGAGTGCTTTCAGCTGGCGCCATGCCATCACCTGCACCGCAGGCACCTGGCTCCACATGCTGTCACTCAGGCAACGCCAGTGGTTGACCACCAGGGTATCCGGTTGTTCCAGCTGACCACGGCAGGTGTCACAGATAGCAACGCTGTGATCATCGTCGCTGGCGGGGGAGTGAGGCACCACGAAGGCGGTCAGCGCCTGCTCGGCGCTGCACAGTTCACACTTGGCGCCCGCGCGCGCTTGCAGAATGGCGTTGATGGTCATGTTGTTGGTCCCATAGCTAGTGTAAAACGACCCGAGTTGGGCGGGGCGCGTGAAAGAGGGGGCGGAATATAGCATAAAACCCCGTACTTTGTCAGGTCTGCCCTGGGTCACAGGGTTGGCGGTGCTGTTGTGCGGCACAGATCGTCAGGTATTGAGAGTGCAATTTGAAGCGGGATCGCTAGAATGAGCCTCCTTTTTGACTGCAAGGCAGGGGCATTCGTGCTGGCTCAACGTTTTCAACAACTGGATCGACTGCTCACCCGCTACCGACGCTGGTGGCAATATCAGCCATATCATCATTTGACCATGGCCTTTGCCGATGAGGCGCCCGAACTGGCGGCGCTGCTCAATGGGCTGACCCTTGCCCAGTTGGCAGAGCTCGATGCAGATATGGGCGCCCTCAGCAGTCTGCTTGCCCCCTGGATTGCCGAGGGAGCCGAGCTGCAGCAACTCAGCCAGCTTGCCCCGTTTACTCCTGAGCCCATCAGCTGCAGCAAGGAGATGGCGCTGCATATGCCGGGGCGCAAGCAGGCCCAGATCGAGGCGTTCACCGCCTGTTTGCCGGCCCATCAGGGCCCCTATCTGGAGTGGTGTGCCGGCAAAGGGCATCTTGGGCGACTTGTATCGCTCCATCGACAGGCTCCGATCCTCAGTCTGGAGCTGCAAGGGCAGCTTTGTGACGAAGGTCGGCTGCTGGCCGAGCGGGATGGCGCCAATATGACCTTTACCTGCGCCGATGCTTTTGCCCCCGAGTCGGCGGCGCTGATCGCCCCCGAACATCACGCTATGGCACTCCATGCCTGCGGCGAGCTGCACACCCATCTGCTGGAGCGGGTGGCCGAGCGCAGTGCCCGCGGCGTGACCATCTCTCCCTGTTGTTACCACCTGATCCGTACCAGGCACTATCGCCCGCTGTCGGCCGCGGCCAACTCCAGCGAGCTGGTGTTGAGCAAGGCGGATCTCAAGTTGCCGCTACAGGAGACGGTCACCGGCGGTGCGCGGATCGCCCGCCTGCGCGAGCAGGAAGTGGTGTGGCGGCTCGGGTTTGACTGCCAGCAGCGTCAGGTGCGCGGGGTGGATGAGTATCTGCCGGTGCCCAATATGCAAAAGAGCCTGCTGACCGGCACTTTCGAGGCATTCTGCGTTTGGGCTGCTGAACGCAAAGGGATTGTGCTGCCCGCCGGGCTGGACTACCCCGCCTGGTTGGAGCACGGGGAGCGTCGCTTTGGTGATGTCGCCCGCATGGAGCTGGTGCGTCATCTGTTTCGCCGTCCTCTCGAGATCTGGCTGGCGCTGGATCGCGCGCTCTTTTTGCAAGAGCAGGGTTATCGGGTCGAAGTGGGGGAGTTCTGTGCCAAACCCATGACCCCGCGCAATATCCTGATCCGTGCCGTGCGCGCCTGACACCGAGCTCTTTGTGAGCGTGATTTGAACATTGTTGATGGCTGACTGGTGAAGCGGGTCAGCCATTTTTTTGCCACGAATAATTAATTGGTGACAGATCATCTGATCGTCTTTCGCCTCCCCATACGGGTGGCAAAACAGGCCAAAATGGTCATCGTTTGAGTTCTTTTATGTCGTTTTAGCTGCGTTGAGTAGCACAAGGTGAAATGGTTCACAAATTACGCGCATTTCTTAATTTTCATCGTGAATTTAGTTGTTGGAACACCTACTCTTGGAGCGCATTAATTCAAACAAGGACGATAAACATGTTCAAACCCAAGCGTTGTGCCTGGCTGATCGCTGCCGCTTGCACATTGCCAAGCTATGCCGTAATAAGTGCAACCATGAATATTCAACCCGATCCGCAAAATGTGGGTGGATATGTGATTGCGGCCCCGGATCTGGCCGCGGTGGAAAAGGCCAAGACGGCCAACCCCATGTATACAATATGGGCCAAGGCACTGGCCACCCGGTCAAATAAAATAGTCGATGCCATTGAACCGGGTCTGGCAAGCAATCCTGACAACGTAAAACGGGTTGAACGGGTATTTCCCCAATCTGAATGGGAATATTTAACCCAGATGGCCGCGCCGGAATATACCTATGTCCGCTTCTTGCGGGCCATCGGTAAATTTCCTGCGTTCTGCGGCGAATATACCGACGGGCGCGATTCTGATGCGATCTGTAAAAAATCCATTGTGACGGCCTTTGCCCACTTCTCTCAGGAGACCGGCGGCCATATTGCCAAGGAGAACGTCTCCGATAACCCGCTGGGGCTGGAGGAGTGGCAACAGGCGCTGGTGCATGTGCGGGAGATGGGCTGGTCAGAGGGACAGACCGGTTATACCACCGGCTGTGGCCAGAACGACTGGCAGAACAAGAAGTGGCCCTGCAGTACCGGACAAGGTTACTTTGGCCGCGGCGCCAAGCAGCTTTCTTACCACTTCAACTACGGTGCCTTCTCCGAGGCGATGTTTGATGGCGATGCCTCAGTGCTGCTCAACAACCCGGGGCTGGTGGCGGACTCCTGGCTCAACCTCGCTTCTGCCATCTGGTTCTTCCTCACCCCGCAGGCCCCGAAACCGGCCATGCTGCACGTGATTGATCGCACCTGGGTACCCTCCAAACGGGAAGCTGACGCCGGTATCGGCTATGGCTTCGGTACCACCATCAACGTCATCAACGGCGGTATCGAGTGTGGTGAACAGAACAAGGACAAAGGGCAGCCGGTCAATCGCATCCGCTACTGGGAAGGGCTGGCCAACCACTACCAGATCCCGGTCAAGGCGGATGAGAAGAACACCTGCTGGCAGCAGACTCCCTATGGCAGCCTCAATCTCAACGGCGCTACCGACGTGCTCTACACCAACTGGGATGGCAACTGGAAGTACTATCCTGATCGCCCGGGCGGTTACTCCTTCGAGTGTGAGCTGGTGGGCTTCCAGACCGCTTATTCTGCGCTGGTGCCGGGTGATTACGAGAAGTGCGTGACCAACTTCTACGGTTCCCACGCCAACTGGCCGAAAGTGCGGATCGTCGCCAAGCTCGATCCTGCCCCGGTCGATCCGGTTGACCCGCCCATTGATGGCCAGCCTGCCTGGGAGGCCAGCAAGGTCTATACCGCGGGCAACAAGGTGAGCTACAAGGGCGCCGTCTATCAGGCCAAATGGTGGACGCAAGGGGATGATCCCGCCAAAGGTGGCCCCTGGGCTGTGGTGGTGACCAAATAAGGTTGCCGTTGGGATCATGGTCAATCACCATGATCTATCGGTAGTGGAAACAAGTAGGCAGCAGGGAGGAGATATCTCCCTGCTTTTTACCCGTTATCGGCCTGTTTTCGCCCCATCAGGCGGGATCAGAAACGGTAGTTGAGACCGACACTGACCCCTTTGACATCGAGTCGAGGCATGGGGATATATTGGTACTCCGCATTGAGTCCGATACCCGAATCAAAGCGATATTGCCAACCCGCAGCGCCATATAAACCGACCCCGGAGTTGCTCTGATCTTCTTTGTTGATGGTGTATTCGACTCTGTGGGCGTTGGCACCCAGTTTGGCATAAAAGCTGTTGCCGGAAGAGACCGGGAATTGTGCATACAAGGCAGAGCGGATCCCTTTGTAATGGATATCTTTTACGTCATTGAGGGTTGCATCGAAGAGGGCGCTGACTACGCCACCGGTACCAAACAATATTCCTGAATCGATACCGATATAATTGTTGAACATATAACGGTAATAGAGATCGGCAGTCATATTGTCACCGCCATCGGCCTGATCCCCATTTTGTGCTTTGAATGACTGGGTGCCATAGCCAAGGGTGGCGCCGACGATATGGGGAGAGGGGGTTGCTATCGCCACGGAAGAGAAGATCGCCGTGGCAACCACCAGGGGAGTGAATAACTTCATCATGCAGGTTCCAATTAAATAGCGTGGAATATGGCTGCGACGAACAGATTTATATGGGCTCGGGTGAGCTTGTCTTATATTCGCAGGCCAGTAGTGAGTGGCAATATCTCATATTGTCAGCGGGATGAATAATCAGAGCCCCCATAACCGTTATGATGGGAGGTGAGAGTGGTTATCTTCTGTCTGAACAATGGTGAACTGTGTCAATACTATCTGAGACGGGCGCTGATAAATCGCAAATTTCATTGGTTTTCTGCACTAATCAACTTAGTGTAACGGGATGTTAGGCTGGCAATATATGCCTTTAAACGTGGACTGGATGGTAAACAAGATGGTGATTTCTCGTAACGGGATATTAGAGGGAGGTTGCCATTGTGGTGTAGTCCGCTACAAAGTCCGCTACAAGATGCTGGCCGCCCCCTTTGCTACCGATTTTTCCACAGCCAGGATTGTCAGCGCACCACAAACGCACCGGTCGGCGCCTGGAGGGTTTTTCCGGTAATGGCTATGGGTGTACTGACTGAATATGTCTCCTTGGAGGTGATGCGGTGCTGCTTTTGTGCAACCTCAGGTGCCACTCTCGGTTATCGCAGCATCAAATCCCCCGGTTAGCGGCCAATCTTGTCCCGACTCTATCACTGCTACGATTCGAGTGGCCCGTTAGGCTGGGCGAGTGGGGGCACTGCTTTTACTCCCTTCTACTCTTCAATATCCAGCAACACCAGAATGGCGCTGTCGCCACCCCATTCACGGGGGGCCTGATGGAAGGCGCGCACATTGGGGTGCTGGGCCAGCCAGCTGGGAATGCGCTGCTTGAGAATATGTTTGCCGATGCCGTGCATCACCGAGGCGACGTGAATGTTCTCTTTTTGGCAGAGGGTGAGCAGGGCGGCCAGCTCCTGTTTTGCCTGCTGCTGGTTCATGCCGTGCAGATCGAGATAGATCTCCGGCGGATAAATGCCCCGCTTGAGCTTTTTCAGCTCAAATTTTGACACATCTTCCCGCACGTAACGGGTCGGCCCATCGTCGTCAAGATGGGGCTGATACTCATCGCTGAAATAGTGGTCAACCCCAAGCTTTTCGCGGGTTTCGCGCAATTCGCGTTTCTGCTTGACCGGGCGTAACTCGGCCCTTATGGTATCTTGCTTGATTTTCCGGGTACCTTTTATCGCATCGCGGAACAGCAGGGTTTCCTCGTCTGTCGGTGAGGGCGTTTTTTTCATCAGATGCTCATGTATTAGGTATGCGTCTTGCCCGCTAGGTAAACGGGGCTCGGGCCGGATATTACTCGACTTGGAGGTGGATTTGGACAAGATATTTATCGATGAGGTGGTTGCCGAGATGCACACCATCCAGGACATGTTGCGTTGGGCCATGAGTCGTTTCAACGACGCCGGGATTTTTTACGGTCATGGAACCGACAACGCCTGGGATGAAGCTGTGCAGCTGGTACTGCCCGCGTTACATCTGCCACCGGATGTAGACCCGGCCATGCGCCACTCCCGTCTGACCAGCAGCGAGCGTCACCGTATTGCCGAGCTGATAATCCGCCGCGTACAGGAGCGGGTACCTGCCGCCTACCTGACCAACAAGGCCTGGTATGCAGGTTGGGAGTTCTACGTGGACGAGCGGGTGCTCATTCCCCGTTCCCCCATTGCCGAGATGGTGGCCAACCGTTTCGCGCCTTTCCTCAAACATGAACCGACCCGGATCATGGACCTGTGCACCGGCTCCGGCTGTATCGCCATCATCATGGCCCACGAGTTCCCGGAAGCGGAAGTGGATGCCATCGACATCAGCATCGATGCGCTGAACGTGGCCGAGCGCAACATCAACGATCACGGGTTGGAGCAGCAGGTCATTCCGATCCGCTCCGATCTGTTCCGCGATCTGCCCGCGGGTGACAAGTACGATCTCATCGTCTCCAATCCGCCCTATGTGGATTCCGAAGATATGTCGGATCTGCCGGAAGAGTTCCGTCACGAGCCAGAGCTGGCGCTGGCGTCCGGTTCCGATGGCCTCAAGCTGACCAAGCGTCTGCTGGCCCATGCGGCAGATTTCCTCAAGGATAACGGCGTGCTGGTGGTCGAAGTGGGCAACAGCATGATCCATCTGGAAGCCCAGTTCCCCGAGATCCCCTTTACCTGGGTTGAATTCGAAAACGGCGGGCACGGCGTCTTTGTGATGACCCGTGACGAGCTGGTGCAGTATCAGGATCATTTCGCCATCTACAAGAACTAAGCAGGAGCGCGCATGGCAGGGAACAGTTTTGGTCAACTCTTTCGGGTCACCACCTTTGGCGAGAGCCACGGCCTGGCGCTGGGCGCCGTGGTCGATGGTTGCCCGCCAGGGCTGGAGATAAGCGAAGCAGATCTGCAGGGAGATCTGGATCGGCGCAAGCCGGGCACCTCTCGCTACACCACGCCGCGCCGCGAGCCGGATGAGGTGAAGATCCTCTCCGGGGTGTTTGAGGGCAAGACCACCGGCACTTCCATCGGGCTCTTGATCGAGAACACCGATCAGCGTTCCAAGGACTACTCCGATATCAAGGATCTGTTCCGGCCGGGTCACGCTGATTACACCTACCACCAAAAGTATGGTCAGCGGGACTATCGTGGCGGTGGTCGCTCTTCTGCCCGCGAGACCGCGATGCGGGTGGCGGCGGGTGCCATTGCCAAGAAGTACCTGAAACAGGTGCACGGCATCGAGATCACCGGTTTCCTCTCCCAGCTCGGCCCCATCAAGGCCGAGGCGTTTGACGCGGCGCAGATTGAGCAGAACCCCTTCTTCTTCCCCGATGCGGGCAAGCTGGAAGCGCTCGATCAATATATGCGCGACCTGAAAAAAGAGGGCAACAGTATCGGTGCCAAGGTGCAGGTCATTGCGCGCAATGTGCCGGTGGGCCTGGGTGAGCCGGTGTTTGATCGTCTCGACGCCGACATTGCCCATGCCATGATGGGCATCAATGCGGTGAAAGGGGTGGAGATCGGTGATGGCTTTGCGGTGGTGGAGCAAAAAGGCTCCGAGCATCGCGACGAGATGACCCCGGCGGGCTTTGCCAGCAACCATGCGGGTGGCATTCTGGGCGGCATCTCGTCGGGTCAGGATATTGTGGTGAGCATGGCGCTCAAACCGACTTCCAGCATCACTGTGCCGGGCAAGACCATCAATACCGAAGGTGAGGCAATCGAGATGATCACCAAGGGGCGTCACGATCCCTGTGTCGGCATTCGCGCCGTGCCCATCGCCGAAGCCATGCTGGCGCTGGTGTTGATGGATCACCTGCTGCGCCATCGTGCCCAGAATCAGGGGGTGTTGACCCGTACCCCACAGCTGCGTTGATCGCTCTTGCTGCACATCGACTGATCGCACCCTGTTCAGGGTGCTGGTTCGTCAACCAAATCAAAGGCGACCTTCGGGTCGCCTTTGTTCTTATGCTCTGCGGTACTTCTATCACTCGTCGGTTATCAAGAGTGATCAGCGTCCTGCGGATCGGCATCGAGACGGCAGTTGGGGGGAGAGAACTTCCCATGGTGTTTGGGCATAGCGTGAATGGCCTCGTTGACCTTGAGGAGCTGCTCTTCGCTCATGCTGTTTTTGGCAAACATCAGGCTGACCGGCTGATGGTGCAGCAACAGCTGACAACTGATAAACCCCTCGGCGCCCAATTGGGAGAGCCGATAGCGTGCATATTGCCACTCCATAATGATGCCATCGAGACGGCGGGCCAGCAGCAGTTCGATTAGTCGATCATCGGCATTGTACTCGGTCGCCCCCTTGAGGGCAGGACACTCGTCCATTTGATGAATGGGGCGAGTACCGCGCAGTTTGCCAATTTTGAGATCCTTGTTGTGGCACAGTTTGGACAAGGTATCGAGCTTTCCCCAGCGATCCTGATGGCCTGGAATCGGGTTATTACTCAACAGCACATAGGCGCTCTGGCGATAGGGTGCAGAGAAGCGGGCATACTTCTGCCGCTCCGGTAGTGGTAGTGCGGCCATCGCCACATCCAGCTGATCGTGCTCCACCAGATGGAGTGCCCGCGCCCAGGGGATCTCACGAAATTTGGGGGCAAAGCCCGCCTGGGTGAGGATCTGGCGAGTCAGGCTGACATCCAGCCCGTCCAGCTCACCCCTGTTGTTGATTTGACTGAAGGGGGGCCAGTGGCTCCAGGCCACGGTCAGGGTCTGACTGGCCTGCAGGGAAGGGGTCAGCAAAAGCAGCAGCAGGCAGAGCTTGGCCTGCCAGTTGCCGTGGGGACGATATTGCGTGCTCATAGCTTAACCTCGTTATTCTGCTTTTTGTTCTCTGCTATCCCGTGCGCCTGCGACCCGCGCATCACGATGGCGGGACAGGTAATAAGTTGTCAGTTAATAGTGTGGTGCGTGCTTCACTGGTCAACGGGATTATTCGGTGGAGAGCAGAGGGCTTTTCTGTGCGTGCTGGGAGGAGCATCACATTTTTCTCGTTTATCCGGCACAACTCCGTTAGACTGCGCCCCTATTCTTTCCCCTTTGCTCTGCTCCCCGGGGAAATCGTTGTGTTCTCAACAGGCCCGAGTCTGGCGAGATGGCATCGGCTCAGCAGAGGAGCCCCATCCCGGATTGTCGGCGCCCCTATCCCTAGCAGGTAACTATGAGTTTTACTTCCCTCGGTCTGGCCGAACCCTTGTTGCGTGCCGTTGCCGAACAAGGCTACGACACCCCGTCTCCCATTCAGCAACAAGCGATCCCCGCCGTTCTGGCTGGCCGCGATCTGATGGCGGCGGCCCAAACAGGGACCGGCAAGACCGCAGGCTTTACCCTGCCGATGCTGCAACGTCTGATGGAGAGCAAGCGCAAGGTCTCTCCGAACCGCGTCCGTGCGCTGGTACTGACCCCGACGCGCGAGCTGGCCGCCCAGGTGGGCGAGAGCGTGCGCAACTATGGCAAGCATCTGCCCCTGCGCAGCCACGTGGTATTCGGTGGCGTGAGCATCAACCCGCAGATGATGGCGACTCGCCGTGGTCTGGACGTGCTGGTGGCCTGTCCTGGCCGTCTGATCGATCTCTACAACCAGAATGCCGTCAAGTTTGACGAAGTGGAGATCCTGGTACTGGACGAAGCGGATCGCATGCTCGACATGGGCTTTATCCGCGACATCCGCCGCATCCTGACCCTGCTGCCGAAGAAGCGCCAGAACCTGCTCTTCTCCGCCACCTTCGCCGATGAAATTCGCGAGCTGGCCACTGGCCTGCTGGACAACCCGGCTGTCATTGAAGTTGCCCCGCGCAACAGTACCGCCGAGCGTATCGAGCAGCTGGTGCACCCGTGCGACAAGGCCAACAAGATTGCCCTGCTGAGCCACCTGATCTCCAGCAACAACTGGCAGCAGGTGCTGGTCTTTACCCGTACCAAGCACATCGCCAACCGCGTTGCCGAGAAGCTTGAAAAAGACGGCATCAGTGCTGCCGCCATTCACGGCAACAAGAGCCAGGGCGCCCGTACCCGCGCGCTGGCCGGTTTCAAGGATGGCAGTGTGCGCGTGATGGTGGCGACCGACATCGCGGCCCGTGGCCTCGATATCGACAAGCTGCCGCAGGTAGTGAACTTCGAGCTGCCGAACGTGGCGGAAGATTACGTGCACCGTATCGGTCGTACCGGTCGTGCCGGCGCGGCCGGTCACGCCATCTCCCTGGTTGCGGCCGATGAAGGCAAACTGATCAAAGCCATCGAGCGTCTGACCAAGCAGAACATCCCCTGCGAGCAGGTGGCTGGTTTTGAAGCGTCCCGCGAGACCCTCGACAACATCGCCCGTGGTATCGGCGCGCCGCTGCGCAAAGAGCCCCGTGATCCGAGCGAGCAGCGCCGTGCGCCGCGTCCGCAAGGTCAAGGCCAGCGTCAGGGTGCCGCTCGCTCCGGCAACGGCGGCAAGCCCAAGCCCCAGGGGGGTCAGCGTCCGGCTGATGGCGCCGCCAAGCCGGCTCACGCCCGTCGCCCCCGTCGCGCCAGCCATAACCAGTAAGGGCAAGGAGAGCCACTCTCCCACCCTGATCGGTTAAACGAAAAGCCCTGCCATATCGGCAGGGCTTTTCTATTTCTGCTTCTGCGGCTCCGCGTTTGGCTGACCTGCTCTGGTCAGGAGAGCAGGGCGGTGATCAGGAGACAGGCCGCACTCAGCAAAATGACGGTGAAAGTCAGCCCCATTCCCACTATTCGATAGCGGAAATTCTCCGGCGTGCGGCTCATGCCGAAGGCGTGGCAGAGGCGACCAAGCAGCAGGGCACTCCCTAGCAGATGAACCAGCCAGGGGGCATGGCTGCCGGTTTCGACGAAATAGATGAGCAGCAGGGCGAGGGGGACATACTCGGCAAAGTTGGCGTGCACCCGCATGGCCCGCAGCATGGCGGGATCATCGCCATGGCCGAGCGCCACTTTCTGGCGGTGACGGGTGCGAATGGTGCGTACGCTGAGCAGGACAAAGAGCAGGGCAAGCAGGGCTGCATAGATGGGCAGTATGGTCATGGCGTAGGGCTCCCGAGGTGATGGATAAGCATGGATCTGTTGCGCGCTCAATGGCTTGCCCTTGAGGGTAGCAGTAAAGGGGGCTCGGCCCTGGCGCCCAAAGCACCCTTGTCGGATAAAAAAGCCCCGCCAGTCTGGCAGGGCTTGTTGTCTGGTTTTAGGTGGCGTGCTCTGTCAGCTGCACTTCGCCAGTCAGGCGCCGTAGGGGAGAGAGGAGTGGTGCAGCACGATGCGCACCTTGCCATCATTCCCCTTCTTGAAACCCCAGCTCTTGTCGACCGTGGTCTCCTTGTTGTCGCGATCCACCAGATGCACCTTGCCCATGGTCAGCGCCATGTTGCCGTTGATATAGACGGCGGCATTGTCATAGCGGTAGCTCTGCCAGTTTTTCAGGGCAAAGCCGCTATCTGCCGGATAGGCGCTGTTGTTGCCGACAAAATAGGCCAGCGCCCCCTCGCGGGTGGTGCGAAAGGTCTGCTCACCACCGGCGAGGGTGGGTTTGAACAGTACCGGCCCCTGCTGGTAGCCATAAGCGCTGTCGAGTACCGCCTCGGCGGTGGCTTTGGCGCGCTCAATGCCGCCGGCCCGATAGTCATCGCTGATCTTGATGAGCGCCGCGCCCCAGGCATCCTGCGCCGCCTTGATGTCGGCCTCGGTGATATTGTTGTTGGTGATTTCGGCCGCGCTGAGGGCGCCGCTGGCTGCCAGCAGAGCAAGGGCAAGGGCAAGGGAACTCTTCGTGAGATGCAACATCATTGTTTTCAGGCTCCTGAAAGCGATAAACGAGGGGGCAGTGTAGCGAGCGGGCATGAACGGGTTTTGAACTGTCCGTTCAGGCTTCGGTGGCAAAAAAGATTGTATAAAACACGGTTCTTGGCGGTTTGTTCGGTGGTGCCCCGATCAGCGGATGGGGGTCAGCAGGGCCGAGAAGTAGCGCTCCTGCATCTGCTGCCAGCGGCCGCTCGCTATCAGCTGCTGCTGGGATTGGACAAGGGCGGCGATATCGGCCTGGCGGCTCTTGTTGAGGTAGAGATAAACCTCGATATCGGAGACCCGTTTCCATGGTGCGGCAAGGGGGGATTGATTGGTGGGCAGTAGCCGGATCACCCAGTCGGTTCTGCCGCGCTGGAGCAGGGCGAGACCCTGCTTCTCATCGTTGAACCAGACGATGCGTCGACTGTCGAGATAGCGGCTGCACCACTGAATGCCGCGCAGGCAGCCAACCCGCTCCTGACTGGCGGGTGGCCAGCTGGCGTCCTGCTTGCTCTGGGCATAGATGGTCACTTCGCCAATCGCCGTGCCGACCGGGATCATATGCGGATGGGTCTGCTCAAAGCCCTTGATCCGGGCGATATCGCCAGCGATGGTGCTATCGGAATCAAGCAGCTTTTTGCAGCGGGCGCTGGTACAGGGGATAAAGGTAAAATCGACCCTGGCCTTGCCAAACCACTCCTCATAGAAGGGGCGCAGCAGGGGGATATATTCCACGGGCGCCGCCAGCGTCAGGGGCGCGCCCTGGGCAATCGAGTTCAGGCAAAACAGCAGCCACCAGCCAGCCCACTTCATACCTTGCTCCCCACTCCATTGCATATGGAAAAAGCGTAGCTGAAACGTCCTTTATCCCTCTTGTGCGAGGAGGGAATGGGCAGAATCATGGCAGCGTTGATAGCACAAAGCCCCGCCAAGTTAATTGGCGGGGCTTTGCTTTCAGTATCGGGGATTACAGCGCGGGCAGCAGCCCCATGCTGACGCTGATCTGGACGCCAACAATCAGCACGCCCATGGCGGCGGCCACTCCCAGCGCCACTACGCCACCCGGGGCGCGGTAGTGGTGGGCAGGCGCCTGCTTGCGGCTCTGCCATACCAGCGCCACCGGCAGCAGTACCGCGAGGATCGCCAGCGCAATGGCAGCGTAGCCGAGGGCCATGATAAAGCCCTGCGGGAAGTAGAGGGCAAACAGCAATGGCGGCACAAAGGTGATAAGGCCAGTCTGGGTGCGGCCCTGCCAGTTGTCCTTGCGGCGGGTCACCTTGGCCATAAAGTCAAACAGTCCCAGCGTTACCCCGAGGAAGGAGGTGGCGAGCGCTAGGTCGGCAAACAAGTGCATCGCCTGATTAAACACAGGCCAGCTCACCAGTTTGCCGACGTTTGCCAGCAGGCTGTCCAGCGCACCACCGGTTTGCAGCAGGGCTTGTTGGCCGAGCAAACCAAGGATCGCTACCTGCCACAGCACGTAGAGGATCAGTGGCAGGGCTGAGCCCCAGACAAAGACCCGACGCAGCTGTTTTGGGCAGTCACCGAGGTAGAGCATCACGCTCGGAATGGAGCCGTGAAAGCCAAACGAGGTGAAGATGACCGGCAGGCCCGCCAGCAACAGGCCCTGACCCAGCGGCATCGAGAGCAGATGCTGCCCTTCGGTGCGGGGCAGCAGCAACGCCAGCACCACCACCATGATCACCAGTTTGACGGTGAACATCAGTCGGTTGAGGTAATCCACCGAGCGGGTGCCGACACAGACCATGCCACCAAACAGCAGGGTAAAGGCCCAAGCGGCCTGCTCCTGGCTCAGGGTGATGCCGGCATCGGCCAGCGCCTGTGCCAGCAGGCTGCTGCCGCCGCTGATGTAGGCGGAGGCCAGCGAGTAGAACAGCATCAGGATACAGAAGGAGGCGATACGCTTGCCCCAGGGGCCGAGCAGATGGTCCGCCAGCTGGTGCAGGTACCATTTGCCGGTGTTGAGGCTTGCCTCTACTTGCAGCATGGCGGTAAAGGCCATCAGGGCCCAGAGGCCGACCATCAACATCAGGGTGGCGGGGCCGCCGAGGGAGGAGGAGGCCAGCGGCAGGGCCAGCATGCCGGCACCTATGGTGGTGCCGGCAATCAACAGGGTACAACCCAGGGTTTTGGTATTCATGTTATCCATCCGAACGTAGCGGTGTCAGTGCAAACAGGCGATGTCAGCATTGACAAAAGGGGGCCGATTGGCGTTATCAGAAGGTGCCTCCGGTGATAGGGCCGGAGGCTAGCAATATCGGAACGGGAACATCTGTACCTAAAACCTGTCAGTTGTAAAATATGGTTGCCACGTTAGCGGATCGAAATAGCGGAAACAACCCCTTTTATACGGATCATGTGCTGTCTTGTGGCAACAAGTGGAAATAAATGATGACAGTGATGGCTAATTGCAGAAAAAAGCACCGAAAAAATGACTGGCAGGGGCTCATTGATACAGGTCAGCCAAGTGGTTGCTGCACGGATGGGGGAGTGCCTTGTCGTGGCGTTGGCGTTTAGTTGCGGGGTGAAAGGAGTGTTGAGGCCGGTTGTTTAGTCGGCCAGACGGTAGAAACAGCAAAGCGGACGGGTAGGGTTGTGGGGAAAAACAATAAGGCAGCCAATCCTGGCAGCCTTATTGTCATCTGTTCGCTTTACCCACCCATTGACAGCAAATCGGGTCTGCTGCGGTCAGGTTAGCGACGGCGCTTGAGGGTGCGGCTCACATAGTGCAGCCCGCTCTGGTAGTCGCCGTTCACCGCCTTGAGCGCCAGCTCCAGCGCCTGGCTCGCCAGCGCGTCGTGCTTCTGAGGCAGGGAGTTGATGCCAAAGGGGAGGAAGTCGAGCAGCCGATCGTCCCCGAAGGTGGCCATGGCGAGCTGGCTCATATCGATCTCTTGCTCCAACAGGTAGTCGAGTACCCCCTCCATCAGGATATAGGAGGTAGTGATCAGTGCCTCGGGTAGCTGACCCAGCTGCAGGTGCAGATCCTTGATCAGGCGATACCCCTCAAGGCGGGAGAAGTGATCCCCCTCACACAGGTGGCGAGCCGTGCTATGACTGGCGACCGCCTGCTCGAAACCGGCTTTGCGCTCCTTGCTGATCGTGAGTGCCGGCAGCGCGGTGATCAAGGCGATATGGCGCAAGGTCGGGGTGAGCAGGGAGCTGGTGAGATCAAAGCTCGCTTTCTCGTTTTCACTGGCGACGGTGACGAACTTGTCGGCGGCCATCGCCCGGTCGATGGCGAGGATCTGGCTGCCTTGCGCCTGCAATTTGCCGTAGAAGGGGTCGTCTGGCGGCAGGCAACTGGCCACCAGCAGGGCGTCCACATGGCGGCTCACCAGCATATGGGCCAGCTCTTTTTCTGTGGCGGGCTCATCTTCCGAGCAGACGATGAGCAGCTGATAGCCCTGCGCCCGGGCCCCCTGTTCCAGCCGTTTGGCCAGCTTTGCGTAACTGGCGTTCTCAAGGTCGGGCAGGATAAAGCCGAGGGTCTTGGTCTGGCCGCCACGCAGGGAGGCTGCGCGGCTGTCCGGCTGATAGTTGTGGGCGGTGACCACGGCCATCACCTTGTCGCGGGTGGCCTGGCTGATGCGGTATTGGTCGGCCTTGCCATTGATCACATAGCTTGCCGTGGTGCGCGAGACACCGGCGAGGGCGGCGATTTCATCCAGTTTCATCATATTGGCTCTGTTTGAGTTGCAAGGCCCACGGTCACTGCCGGGTGAGGGCACCGAAAAGTGTGCGCGGGATCATATCATTGAAAAGCACTCTTTGTGGGTACTTGATCAATTCGCTGAAACGATTCAGTCTGAGTGTAAGTGAAACGATTCAGCCTGTCAGCAACGAAGAGACCCAGTGGCCTGAAAATCAGGCCCCGATCACAGTGAACCGTGTTCAGGTCTATTGTCAGCTGGCGAGTTATCCGAATGTTCAATTGTGACGTACCGGCGTGGCCGGAACCTGATGGAGAGTCTCTATGTTGAAGTTGGCGCGAGAGCAGATCTTGCTGGGGCAGTCGGTGGCGACCAAGTCGGACGCCATTGCCCTGCTGGCAGGCAAACTGACCGAAGCCGGTCTGGTGGAAGCGGGCTATGTGGATGGGATGCTGGCCCGTGAAGCGCAGCATGCCACCTATCTTGGCAGTGGCATCGCCATTCCCCACGGCACCACCGATACCCGTCATCTGGTGAAGAGCACAGGCGTCATGGTGGCCCAGTTCCCCAATGGTATCGAGTGGGATGAGGGGCAGATCGCCTATGTCGCCATCGGCATCGCCGCCAAGTCCGACGAGCATCTGGGCATTTTGCGCCAGCTCACCCATGTGCTGGGTGACGAGCAGGCGGCAGCTCAGCTCAAAGAGGCCACCGATGCCGACACCATCATCAACATCCTGACTGGCGCCACTGCCGCCAAAGAGGTGCAATACCTGACCCTGGCTGACTTCCCGGCCGATGATCGCGATCAACTGCTGCTGGGAGCAGCCGCCCGCGCCAAATCGGCGGGCTGGGGCGATGCCGCCATGGTGAGCGCGCTGCTGGCAAGCGAACCTGCCTATCTGGGCGAGGGCGTCTGGCTCGCCCGCGCCAATGTTCAGCAAACAGCATCGGCCCAGACTGGCTGGGTGCTGGCCACCCCGAGCAGCGAACTTCGCGCAGGGGAGCTGCCGGTCAGCGCCATGCTGCTGCTGTGCGCCGCAGATAGCAGCCATCTGCCGCAACTGGAGAATCTGGCCAAACTGGCGGCTGCCGGCCAACTCGCTACGCTGGCGGGCGGCGAGGGACTGGCCATGCTGCAAGCAGGCCCCGCGAGCGGTCTTTCCGAAACCTTCACCATCATCAATCCCCACGGCTTGCACGCTCGTCCCGGCGCCATGCTGGTCAAGGTGGCCAAAGAGTTTGAATCCGACATCCGGGTGGCCAATCTGGATGGCAGCGGCGAAGCGGTTTCCGCCAAGAGCCTGATGAAAGTGATCGGCCTTGGGGTCAAATGCGGGCACCGTCTGGCGTTTCGCGCCGAAGGGGCTGATGCCGAAGCGGCTCTCAAGGGGATCGGTGAGGCGATCGCCGCTGGTCTCGGCGAGGGGGCGCATTAATGAAGATTGTTACCATCACCCTCAATCCGGCCCTTGATCTCACTACTCGCCTCGAGGCGATGAGCCTCGGTGAGGTCAATCTGGTGAGCGAGGCCAACCTGCGTGCCGCAGGCAAGGGGATCAACGTCGCCATGGTGCTCAAGGACTTGGGCCGCGAGGTGGGCGTCACCGGCTGGCTGGGCGCAGACAATGAGCAGAGCTTTGTCTCCCTGTTTGCAGAGCGTGCGCTGGATGATCACTTTGTCCGTGTCGCGGGCAGCACCCGCATCAACGTCAAGATTTCCGAGCAGTCCGGTCGGGTCACCGATCTCAACTTGCCGGGGCTCACCATCCAGCAAGGGGAAGTGTGCGCGCTGGAGCAGGCCATCGACAAATTGGCACCTCACGCCGAGTGGTTCGTGCTGGCGGGCAGCCTGCCCAAAGGGGTGGCCCCCGATTACTGCGCCCATCTGATCCGCCTGCTCAAGGCCAAGGGCAAGCAGGTGATCTTCGATTGCAGCGGTGCGGCGTTAAGCGAAGGGATCAAGGCGGCGCCGACCCTGGTCAAACCCAATCTGGAGGAGCTGAGCCAGTGGGCTGGTCGCCCCATCAAGACCCTGAGCGAGCAGGCCGAGTGTGCCCGCGCGCTGCAGGCGAGCGGGATCCCCAACGTGGTGATCTCCAACGGCGCCGATGGCCTCATCTGGTTTGCCCCGGATGCCGTTTGGCAAGCCATTCCACCGCGGATGCAGGTGGTCAGCACGGTTGGTGCTGGCGATTCTCTGGTGGCAGGTCTCGCCCATGGTCTGAGCCTTGGCTGGGCGCCGGAGCAGACCCTGCGGCTGGCCACCGCCGTCTCGGCACTGGCGGTCAGTCAGGTGGCGGTCGGCTTTGACGATATCAATGTGCTCAACCCTTTACTTGAACAGGTGCGCGTAGAGCGTCTGGATGCGCTGGCACAAGTTCAATGCCATACCCCCTCAATGGAAAACTCAGGAGATGCCCAATGAAAGCAATCTTGGTTACGGCTTGCCCGGCGGGCATTGCCACCAGCTTTCTCGCTGCAAAACGGATAGAACAGCAGGCCAAACTGGCTGGCTGGGAACTCACCCTCGACGTCGGCTCCAGCGTGCAGCCCCGCCAAGTACCGAGCAAGGAGCAGATTGCCGCCGCCGATCTGGTGCTGGTTGTCGCCAGTGCCCCGGTGGATCTCGCCGCCTATGATGGCAAGCGAGTCTATCAGGGCAGCATGGATCTCGCCCTGCAGGATCCGGCCGCCTTGCTGGAAGCAGCCACCAGCGGTGCCAGCGTCTATCGTCATCAAGCCGCCTCCGCCGTTGCCAATGCTGCCGCCAAACCGGCCGCCGCAGGCAAGCGCATCGTGGCGGTGACTGCCTGCCCGACCGGTGTGGCCCACACCTTTATGTCGGCAGAAGCGCTGGAGACCATGGCCAAACAGCTGGGTTATCAGATCCGCGTCGAGACTCAAGGCTCGGTCGGTGCCCAGAATGCCCTGACTGCCGAGGAGATTGCATCTGCTGATCTGGTGTTCCTCGCCACCGATATCGAAGTGGACATGGCCCGTTTCGATGGCAAGCAGGTTTATCGCACCAGCACGGGTGCGGCATTGAAGAAAACCCGCGCCGAGCTGGACAAGGCTTGGAGTGAGGCGAAAACCTATCGCCACAGCGGTGCCAGCCAGCCCAAGAAAGAGGAAAAAGCAGGCCCCTACAAGCACCTGTTGACCGGCGTCTCCTTCATGCTGCCCATGGTGGTGGCGGGCGGCCTTATCATCGCGCTCTCGTTTGTGTTCGGTATCGAAGCGTTCAAGGTGGAAGGCACTCTGGCCGCCGCTCTGATGAAGATCGGTGGTGGCTCCGCCTTTGCCCTGATGATCCCGGTGCTGGCCGGTTACATTGCCTACTCCATCGCTGACCGCCCGGGTCTCGCTCCCGGCATGATCGGCGGTATGCTGGCAAGCTCGCTGGGAGCCGGTTTCCTCGGCGGCATCGTGGCCGGTTTCCTGGCCGGTTACAGCGCCAAGTACCTGAGTGACAAGGTGCGCCTGCCGACTACCCTGGAAGCGCTCAAGCCCATCCTGATCATTCCGCTCTTTGCCAGCCTCTTTACCGGTCTGGTGATGATCTACGTAGTGGGTGGTCCGGTGGCTGGCATCATGAATGCCATGACCGAGTTCCTCAACAACATGGGCTCTGCCAATGCCGTGCTGCTGGGTGTGATCATCGGGGCCATGATGTGCTTCGACATGGGCGGCCCGGTCAACAAGGCGGCTTACGCCTTCGGTGTCGGCCTGCTGGCCTCCAAAACCTACGCCCCGATGGCAGCGGTGATGGCCGCTGGTATGGTGCCGGCACTGGGCATGGGTATTGCCACCTTCCTGGCCCGCACCAAGTTCATCAAGGCGGAGCAGGAAGCGGGTAAAGCCTCCTTCGTACTGGGACTGTGCTTTATCTCCGAGGGGGCCATTCCGTTTGCCGCCAAGGATCCGATGCGCGTTATCCCGGCCTGTATGGTTGGCGGCGCCCTGACCGGTGCGCTCTCCATGCTGCTCGGCTGTGAGCTGATGGCACCCCACGGCGGCCTGTTTGTGCTGTTCATCCCGCACGCCATCAGCAATGTCATGATGTATATCGTGGCCATTGCAGCAGGCTCGCTGCTGACCGGTGTCTCCTACGCCATGCTCAAGCGCGGCGAAGAGCAGGCCAAGCTGGCCACGGCATAAGCCTCGCCACCCGGCAAGACGTCATAACCAAGAGCGGCCTGCGGGCCGCTTTTGGTTTTGTCGGGAGGACAGGTAACCTGTGAGGGGAAGATAGGGAGTGGTTAAAACTCCCAGCCTTGTTGTTCTGGCAACTGGGGTTGCGCTCCTTCCAGCGCTTTGCGCCGCGCAGCCTCAACCCGCGCCTTGCGGGCGCGACACAGACGCATTACATCCTGTTGCTGGGCCGGGCTCATTTTCTGCCAGTTGAAACGCTCCTCGCGATTGCGCAGGCATCCTTTGCAATAGCCCTTGTTGTTCACCTCGCAGACCCCGATACAGGGGCTCTGCAACGGGAATATTTCGAGCTGTTCCATCCATTACCTCGCATATCCTGTCACCTTGTTATAACCCAGCATCCTCCCTTTGGAGAAATCTCTCTTCAAGTGATTGATGTCGTTTGCTTTCCCCCTGCAAATTTGGCATCTTGCCGCCGAGCAGGACTCTTGGTGTTAAATGAGGACATATGAACAAACACGGATTCTGGCTGGCCGCGATAGTGCTGGGGTTGGCCGGGTGTGCGGGTAACTCTGACAAAGCAGAGGTGCCCAAAAAACAGACTGATGACAGATGTTTTCTCAACTGCGAGGTGCCGGAAAATCTGGGCAAGCAGTATCTGGACGGTACCTTGCCGGGGGATCTGGTGCGGGTCGAGCGGGTCAACAGTCGTGCCAGTGTCGATTACAGCAAGTTTGGCCCCCAGAGTCGCATTGTCATGCAGCGTTCAGGGCGGATGGCGAGCCGTTATGGTGAACTATATCGTCTGCTCTCCCGCTGGGTAGCGAACGGCGGCAATCCGGCCGACATCACCCGTTACGGCATCAGCCTGGCCCAGCTGGGCGGTGCGGATCGGATGGGCAACGTGCTCTTTACCGGCTACTACTCGCCGGTGCTGGAGGTGCGTCACCGCCCGGATGCCGAGTATAAGTACCCCATCTATGCCATGCCCAACTGCGGCAGCCGTTGTCCGACCCGGGCACAGATCCACCAGGGCGCCCTTGCCAACCGCGGGTTGGAGCTGGGTTACAGCAAATCCCTTATCGACAACTTCCTGATGGACGTGCAGGGATCGGGCTTTGTTCACTACGGTGACGACGATAGGCTGCAATATCTGGGTTACAGCGGCAAGAACGGCCACGGCTATGTGAGCATTGGCCGGGTGCTGATCGACCGCGGTGAAGTGCCCAAGGAGCAGATGTCGATGAAGGCCATCAAGGAGTGGGCCAACCAGCAACCTGAGCACAGGGTCAAGGAGCTGGTAGAGCAGAACCCCTCCTATGTCTTCTTCGAGCGTCGCCCGACTAATGATGTGATCGGTGCCGCCGGTATCCCGCTGCTGCCGCTGGCGGCCGTCGCTGCCGACAAGACCCTGCTACCGATGGGTACCCCGATCCTCGCCGAAGTTCCCTTGCTCGACAAAGAGGGCAACTGGACCGGCAAGCACCAGCTGCGGCTGTTGATTGCGCTGGATGTGGGCGGGGCGGTGAAGAAGGGCCACCTCGATCTCTACCACGGTATGGGTGAGAAGGCCGGTGTCGCAGCCGGCCACTACAAGCACTTTGGCCGGGTCTGGAAGCTGGGCCTGCACCACGGGCCGACCGCTGCCCCCTGGTTGTAATCCTCTGAGGGGTTGGGCGTCTGTCATCGGGCGCCCGAGCAATGTGAAGAGACAAAAAAAGCCGCCGGATTGCTCCGGCGGCTTTCTATTTTGTGCGAGTTGCCAGTCTGTGGCTGCGTCAGCTCTTCTGGATATCCAGCCGGATGGCGCCGACCGGTGTGCAGCAGCAGGGGAGGCACTCCCCCTGGGCGACAAATGCCAGCGGCACATTGGGGTAGTGCACCTTGCCAGCCATCAGCGGAGTGCGGCAGGCGCCGCAATAGCCGCTGCGACACTGGAACTCCACATGATGACCATGGCGCTCCAGGGTCTCCAACACACTTTCGCCGGGATGGGCGTGCAGCACGGCACCATCCCGGGTATGTACCCGTGGTGCCACGACCGCATGCTGTTCGGCAGCAGCGTGCGGGGCAGGGGTCAGCGTGTTGGTGGCGTCACTCACAGCTCGAAATCACCCAGGTCATCGGCATTGACTTCGCTGTCGATCTGACCCACCAGATAGGAGCTGACCTCCACCTCTTGCGGGGCGACCTGCACGTTATCGGACGACAGCCAGGTGTTGATCCAGGGGATCGGGTTTTGCTTGGTGCCGGCAAAGGCTGGCTGCAGGCCGACCGCGGCCATCCGCAGGTTTGTGATGTACTCGACATACTGGCAGAGGATGTCTTTGTTCAGGCCGATCATGGAGCCTCCCTGGAACAGGTACTCGGCCCACTCTTTCTCTTGAATGGCGGCCTCTTTGAACAGGTCGAAACAGGCTTGCTCGCACTCCAGCGCGATCTCGGCCATCTCCGGGTCGTCCTGACCGCTGCGCATAAGATTCAGCATGTGCTGGGTGCCGGTCAGGTGCAGCGCTTCATCGCGGGCGATCATCTTGATGATCTTGGCGTTGCCCTCCATCAGTTCGCGCTCGGCGAAGGCAAAGGAGCAGGCGAAGCTGACGTAGAAGCGGATTGCCTCCAGCGCGTTGACGCTCATCAGGCAGAGATAGAGCTTCTTCTTGAGCTCGCGCAAGGTGATGGTCACATCGCGGCCCGCGACAGTGTGGGTCCCTTCACCGTGCAGGTTGTAGAGGGCGGTCGCTTCGATCAGGTCGTCGTAGAAGTGGCTGATGGAGCCGGCGCGCTTCAGGATCTGCTCGTTGGTCACGATGTCGTCGAACACCTGGGCGGGGGTGTTGACGATATTGCGGATGATATGGGTGTAGGAGCGAGAGTGGATGGTCTCCGAGAACGCCCAGGTCTCAATCCAGGTTTCCAGCTCCGGAATGGAGACTAGCGGCAGCAGTGCCACGTTGGGGCTGCGCCCCTGAATGGAGTCCAGCAGGGTCTGGTACTTCAGGTTCGAGATGAAGATGTGCTGCTCGTGGGGGGGCAGGGCCTGATAGTCGATGCGATCACGGGAGACATCCACCTCTTCCGGGCGCCAGAAGAAGGAGAGTTGCTTTTCGATCAGCCGCTCGAACACTTCGTGCTTTTGCTGGTCATAACGGGCTACGTTGACCGATTGGCCAAAAAACATCGGCTCTTTGAGCTGGTCGTTTTGGGTTTGGCAGAAAGTTGAATAGGCCATGGTTACCAGAATGTCTGTATGGAGAAAACAGGAGAGCGGGAGCTTGTCGCTCCCGCCCGGTTATCAGGTCTTGCCGTGACTTAGATTTTGCAAGCCCCGCCAGCACAACCGTCATCTTGCAGGTCGGTCTGGGTGTCGTCTGCACCATCACGGGTGTTGTGATAGTAGAGGGTCTTGAGGCCGTATTTGTAGGCGGTCAGCAAGTCCTTCAGCAGCTGCTTCATCGGCACCTTGTTGCCTTCGAAACGGGCCGGGTCGTAGTTGGTGTTGGCGGAGATCGCCTGATCCACAAACTTCTGCATGATACCGACCAGCTGCAGGTAGCCGTCAACGCTCGGTTGCTTCCAGAGCAGTTCGTATTGATCTTTCAGGCGATCATACTCGGGCACCACCTGTTTGAGAATGCCGTCCTTGGAGGCCTTGACCGAGACCAGGCCGCGCGGCGGCTCGATGCCGTTGGTGGCGTTGGAGATCTGGCTGGAGGTCTCGCTCGGCATCAGGGCGGTCAGGGTGGAGTTGCGCAGGCCAACAGACTTGATCTCTTCGCGCAGGCTTTCCCAATCCAGATGCAGCGGCTCGTTGCACAGCGCATCCAGATCCTTCTTGTAGGTGTCGATCGGCAGGATGCCTTGGGCATAGGTGGTCTCGCCAAACAGCGGGCAGGGGCCGAATTCACGGGCCAGCTGCACGGAGGCTTTCAGCAAATAGTACTGGATCGCCTCGAAGGTGCGGTGAGTCAGGGCCAGACCGGAGCCGTCAGAGTAGCGGGCACCGTTTTTGGCCAGGTAGTAGGCGTAGTTGATGACGCCAATCCCCAGAGTACGACGACCCATGCTGCCACGCTTGGCGGCGGCAATCGGGTAGTCCTGATAGTCGAGCAGGGCATCGAGGGCACGCACGGCTAGATCGGCCATCTCTTCCAGATCTTCCAGCTTGTCGATGGCACCCAGGTTGAAGGCGGAGAGGGTGCACAGGGCGATCTCGCCGTTCTCGTCGTCGATGTTGTTGAGCGGCTTGGTCGGCAGCGCAATCTCGAGGCAGAGGTTGGATTGGCGTACCGGCGCCACGCTCGGGTCGAACGGGCTGTGGGTGTTGCAGTGATCCACGTTCTGGATGTAGATGCGACCGGTACCGGCACGCTCCTGCATCATCAGGGAGAAAAGGTCTACCGCTTTCAGAGTCTTCTTGCGAATGGCCGGATCCTGCTCGTACTTGACGTAGAGCTCTTCAAACTTGTCCTGATCGGCGAAGAAAGCATCGTACAGACCCGGCGCATCGGACGGGGAGAACAGGGTGATGTCACCGCCCTTGATGAGGCGCTGGTACATCAGCTTGTTGATCTGCACGCCGTAGTCCATGTGACGAACACGGTTCTCTTCCACGCCGCGGTTGTTCTTCAGCACCAGCAGGCTTTCCACTTCGGTGTGCCACAGCGGGTAGAACAGGGTGGCCGCACCGCCGCGCACGCCGCCCTGGGAACAGCACTTCACGGCAGTCTGGAAGTATTTGTAGAAGGGGATGCAACCGGTGTGGAACGCTTCGCCGCCACGGATAGGGCTGCCCAGACCGCGGATGCGACCGGCGTTGATGCCGATACCGGCGCGCTGGGAAACGTAACGCACTATGGAGCTGGCGGTGGCGTTGATGGAGTCCAGACTGTCGTCGCATTCGATCAGTACGCAGGAGCTGAACTGACGGGTCGGGGTGCGCACGCCGCTCATGATCGGGGTCGGCAGGGAGATCTTGAAGGTCGAGACCGCATCATAGAAGCGCTTGATGTAGTCCAGACGGGTATCTTTCGGATACTTGGAGAAGAGGCAGGCCGCAACCAGCATATAGAGGAACTGCGGGCTCTCGTAGATCTCGCCGGTAACGCGGTTCTGGACCAGATATTTGCCTTCCAGCTGTTTGACTGCCGCGTAGGAGAAATCCATGTCGCGCCAGTGATCCAGATGGGTGTTCAGCTCTTCGAATTCGGCCTGGGTGTAGTCTTCCAGCAGGTGCTTGTCGTACTTGCCCATGTCCACCAGACGAGCCACGTGCTGGTAGAGGTGGGGCGGTTCGAACTGGCCGTAGGCCTTCTTGCGCAGGTGGAAGATGGCCAGACGGGCTGCCATGTACTGGTAGTCCGGGGTCTGCTCGGAGATGAGGTCAGCAGTCGCCTTGATGATGGTTTCGTGAATGTCGGCGGTACGGATACCGTCATAGAACTGGATGTGGGATTTGAGCTCTACCTGGGAGACCGACACGTTGTCGAGCCCTTCGGCGGCCCAGTCCAGCACGCGGTGAATTTTATCCAGATCGATGGGTTCTTTGTGTCCGTTACGCTTCGTCACAAACAAGTTCATTGGCTGATGACCTTCAGTTGATTCCCGAAAAACCATCGCACAATGGCGCCACCTAGGCTCCGGCGGTGTGCGGGAGTTGGGTAGAGATTGTGCGATGAATCACAAGATGTAGTGTTATTTTAAGTTCGAGCTACAAGATAGTGAGGTCAGCCCGCCATTGCAATGTGTGGATAAGTGACGAGCTGTGGATAAATTGTGAGTCTTGCCCCATCAGTTAGTGACCGCTCACAGTGAGCGGGTTTTCATTCGTCCGCTCCGCTAAATGCAAGTCTCCCGATCGAAGATGGAAAATTTAAATAACTTTTTTTGCTTGCGAAATGGGGGGCTTTTTACTAGCTAACGGCGGCTGATTATCCCTTATGCAACAAGGGTCAAAAGCTGTCCAGTTGTCGCAGCCGCGGGCTCAGCGTGGCAAGGGCTTTGCATCAGATGACGGTGGTTTGTGGCCGCTTTGTGACGGCTGAGAGCTTGTCAAATGGGTATCCAACAGGCAGAAAGCTGCCTTTATTATCCATGAATAGAGGGGTGCTGGTGGCGCAGGAGGCAGGAGCTTAAAGGAAAGATGCAAGGGGCGGAGAGTCTCTTCGCCCCGTTATCACATGTCAGCCGGTAAGGCTGCGCGTTACGCCTTGGCCGTCAACTCATAGCGCAGCCAGTGGTGCAGGGCTTGCACGGTATCAAAGTGCAGATCGGCGCCCCACTGGGCGGGATCTTCCTCATCATTGAGATAGCCCCAGCCAGCGACGGCGGTGCGCATGCCAGCATTGCGGCCTGCTTCGATATCCCGCACATGATCCCCCACATAGAGGCAGTGAGCCGCCTCGACCCCCAGTTTCTCACAGGCAAAGAACATAGGGGCGGGGTCGGGCTTGCGTACTGGCAGGGTATCGGCACTGACAGTGACGCCGCAGCTGGCAAGCTCTGGCAGGGCTGCCAGCAGCGGTTCGGTGAGAAAGCCCGGCTTGTTGGTGACGATACCCCAGGGGAGCTGTTTTTCATCCAGCCACTCGATAAGATCCACCATTCCCACATAGGGGTGGGTACCAACGCAGAGATTGGCCGCGTAGTAGTCGAGCAAGGCATTGCGCAGGCGCGTGGCCCCCAGCTCTTCAAGTAGTTCGTCGCCGAGGCCCGCTTTCAGCAGCCCGAGCGCCCCGTGGGAGGTGGTCTGACGAATAATCTCGTCAGAGAGCGGCGCAAAGCCTTCGCTGATCAGGACATGGTTGACGGCGGCCCCCAGATCCGGGGCAGTGTCGAGCAGGGTGCCGTCCAGATCGAACAGCACACCGCGCAGGGGCAGAGGGTGAGAGGCGCTCATCAACCGTGCTCCGGGCGGACAAACTCCACCATATAGTTGACGTCGACATTCTTGCCGAGCTTGAAACTGTTGGAGAGCGGTGCATAGTGCACCCCGCTCATATCCCGCACCAGCAGGCCCGCTGCTTCACCCATGCGACACAGTTCGGCCGGAGTGATGAATTTTTTGTGATCGTGGGTACCCTTGGGCACCATCTTCATCAGGTATTCGGCCCCGATGATCATCATCAGATAGGATTTGGGGTTGCGGTTGATGGTGGAGACGAACACCCGACCGCCCGGGCGCACCAAGGTGGCGATGGCGCGCAGCACGGAAGCGGGGTCCGGTACATGCTCCAGCATCTCCATGCAGGTGACTACGTCATACTGGCCCGGCACTTCGGCGGCATGGGCTTCGGCGGTGATCTGGCGGTACTCGAGCTCGACACCCTGCTCCAGAGCGTGCAAGCGGGCGACGCCGAGGGGCTCCTTGCCCATGTCGATGCCGGTGACCCTGGCGCCACGGTGGGCCATGCTCTCGGAGAGAATGCCACCGCCACATCCGATATCGAGAATGCGCTTGCCAAACAGACCGCCACTTTTGTCGGTGATCCAGTCAAGGCGTACCGGATTGATTTGATGCAGGGGTTTGAATTCACCTTCCATGTCCCACCAGCGGGAGGCGATGGCTTCAAACTTGGCGATTTCTGTCAGATCGACATTGGCATCACTGTTCATTTTTCGAAGATCCTGTGGCAGGGCGCCCGCTTCTGAGTCATGGGCGCAATCTATTGTCCTGGCGGGCATTATAACGGACGGACTTTGTCACACCAGCCCGATCTGATACCCGATTTGTGGCTTAAGGTATTTGGCTCAGTGTGTTACCATGTCGCGCTGTTTAAGCCAAAGAACAACTAATTAGGGATAAGGCTTTCTATGAGCGATCTGGCCAGAGAGATCACGCCGGTCAACATCGAAGAAGAGCTCAAGAGTTCCTATCTTGATTACGCCATGAGCGTGATCGTAGGACGAGCTCTGCCGGATGTGCGTGATGGCTTGAAACCGGTTCACCGCCGCGTTCTGTTTGCTATGAACGAGTTGGGGAACGACTGGAACAAGCCCTATAAAAAATCGGCCCGTGTGGTCGGTGACGTAATCGGTAAATATCACCCGCACGGCGATAGCGCTGTGTATGACACCATTGTCCGGATGGCGCAGGATTTTTCCATGCGTTACATGCTGGTCGATGGTCAGGGCAACTTCGGTTCAGTCGACGGCGACAGCGCCGCGGCGATGCGTTATACCGAAGTGCGGATGGCCCGCATCTCCCACGAGCTGCTGGCCGATCTGGACAAAGAGACCGTGGACTGGGTGCCGAACTATGACGGCACCGAGATGATCCCGGCGGTCATGCCTACCAAGGTTCCCAACCTGCTGGTCAACGGCTCCTCCGGTATCGCGGTGGGCATGGCGACCAACATTCCGCCTCACAACCTCACCGAGATTGTCAATGGCTGCCTGGCGCTGATCGAAAACGGCGACCTCACCATTGACGAGCTGATGACCTACATCACCGGCCCGGATTTCCCCACCGGCGGCATCATCAACGGTCGTTCCGGCATCGTGCAGGCGTACCGTACCGGTCGTGGCTCCATCTATGTGCGGGCCAAAGCTGAAGTGGAAGTGGACGAGAAGACCAGTCGCGAGACCATCATCGTTCACGAGATCCCCTATCAGGTGAACAAGGCTCGACTGATCGAGAAGATCGCCGAGCTGGTCAAAGAGAAGAAGATAGAGGGCATCAGTGCCCTGCGCGACGAGTCTGACAAAGACGGCATGCGCATCGTTATCGAGATCAAGCGCGGCGAGTCCGGCGAGATTGTGCTGAACAATCTCTACAAGCACACCCAGATGCAGACCACGTTCGGCATCAACATGGTGGCGCTCGATAACAACCAGCCCAAGGTGATGAATCTTAAAGAGATCCTGGATGCGTTCCTGCTGCACCGCCGTGAAGTGGTGACTCGCCGGACCGTGTTCGAACTGCGCAAGGCGCGGGATCGGGCACACATTTTGGAAGGTCTGGCGGTTGCGCTGGCCAACATTGATCCCATCATCGAGCTGATCCGCCACAGCGCGACCCCGGCCGACGCGAAAGCGGGCCTGGTTGCCAAGGGCTGGGAACTCGGCAATGTGGCCGCCATGCTGGAAAAAGCGGGCGACGACGCGGCACGGCCAGAGTGGCTGGAGCCCGAGTTCGGTATCCGTGAAGGTCAATACTTCCTGACCGAACAGCAAGCCCAGGCCATCCTTGACCTGCGTCTGCACAAGCTGACCGGCCTCGAGCACGAGAAGATCCTGGAAGAGTACCAATCTCTGCTGGATCTGATCGCCGAGCTGCTGCACATCCTGGCGAGCCCGGCTCGTCTGATGGAAGTGATCCGCGATGAACTGCTGGCCGTGCGCGAGCAGTATGGCGACGAGCGTCGCACCGAGATCAGCATGTCCAGTGCCGAGATCAACATCGAAGATCTGATCACTCCGGAAGATGTGGTGGTTACCCTGTCTCACCAGGGCTATGTGAAGTATCAGCCGCTCTCCGACTACGAGGCCCAGCGCCGCGGTGGTCGTGGCAAGTCGGCCACCCGGATCAAGGAAGAGGACTTTGTGGAGCGTCTGCTGGTGGCCAACACCCACGACACCATTCTGTGCTTCTCCACCCGTGGCAAGGTCTACTGGCTCAAGGTTTACCAGCTGCCGGAAGCATCCCGTGGCGCCCGTGGTCGTCCGATCATCAACCTGCTGCCGCTGGAAGAGGGTGAGCGTATCACCGCTATCCTGCCGGTGAAGGAATATGACGCCGAGAAGTATGTCTTCTTCGCCACCGCCAACGGTACCGTGAAGAAGACCAGCCTCTCTGACTTCAGCCGTCCGCTCTCCTCCGGTATCCGCGCCATCAACCTCAAAGAGGGCGATGAGCTGATCGGGGTGGATATCACCGATGGCAGCAACGAGATCATGCTCTTCTCCGACGCGGGCAAAGTCGTTCGCTTCGCGGAAGGCAGCGGTCGCGCTGATGCCGATGTCAGCGATGACGTTGAAACCGACGACGATGCCGGCAACGACGATGATGGTAGCGACAACGGCGAAGGCACCGAAAGCAAGGGTACCTTCAAGGGTGTGCGTCCCATGGGTCGTACCGCAGCCGGTGTCCGTGGCATCAAGCTGGGCGCCGGTGACAAGGTGGTTTCCCTCATCGTTCCGCGCGGCGAAGGTGCCATCCTCACCGCCACCGAGAACGGTTACGGCAAGCGGACTGCGTTGGCCGAATACCCGACCAAGAGCCGTGGTACCCAAGGCGTTATCTCCATCAAGGTGGATGAGCGCAATGGCAAGGTGATCGATGCGATCCAGGTCGAAGATACCGACCAGATCATGCTGATCACCAACGGCGGTACCCTGGTGCGTACCCGTGTTGCCGAGGTGAGCGTCATTGGCCGTAACACCGGCGGTGTCCGTCTGATCCGTACCGGTGAAGACGAGACCGTGGTTGGCCTGCAGCGTATCGCCGAGAGCGACGAAGACGAAAACGACGCTTTGGCCGTTGACGGTGAGGTATCTGAAGGTACCGATACCGTGACCGGCACTGATGCGGTCGATGCTGGGGAAGCGGGCGACGAGTAATCGTCACCAGTTACCCGAGCAACGTCTCTGAGCAAAAAGAGCGACCCTGGTGGTCGCTCTTTTTATTTGTCTGCTTTTTATGACTTTACGCTGCTCTTACGGCTGGATCACTCCTGCAGCCACATTCTGGCACTGCGCGCAGGAATGGCGACCCGTACCCACTGGCTCTGCACGTTGACTACGGCCCCTTGGTCGAGCACGTCCCGATAGTTGCGATACCAGTTCATCTCGAACCTGGCGGTATCGAGCCAGTACTCCTGCTCATAGTCGCACTTGTTGATGCCGACCAGCCCCTGTTTGCCACGTTTGAACAGCACGAAGCAGTCGCCACTGCCGACCAGCTGCATGGGTTGACCCTGCACCGCATTGTGGAAGCGGATCATCCCCTTGAGATCGGCGCGCTGGTAGTAATCCTGCCAGCGCAGTCCATCCTTGGCCTGGGTCTCGCCGTGATCCGAATAGACCAGCGGCGAGCCACCATCGCGGCCGAGCAGGTAGGCGTAGGCCAGCTTCTCGTCAGTCTGGGTCAGGATCTGATAGCGGAAGCCGTCGTTGGTGGGGATGTCGTGGGTCACGGCAAAGGTGACTGCGCGACTGCCCGGTAGCGCCTGACCATAGGCGCCCGGATCCGCCAGCAGGTTCATGCTGCCGCCATACCCCAGCGCGCCACGCAGGGAGGCAAACAGCGGAAAGTCATAGGCCCCCTGACCGCTGCTGTCGAGGTAGGGTTTGAGGAAGCGCTCGTAATCGGTGCTGCCTGCGCCCCCTGTGGTGATCACCTCGCCAAAGACATGCATCCCCTGTTTGATCTCGGGGGTGAACACGGCATTGATCTGGTAATCGCTCATGTGTTTGACCGCATCGACCCGAAAACCCTTGATCCCCATCCCCTTAAGCGCCTTGAGATAGGCCTGTTGCTGGCTCACTACCCAGTTGTTGGGATCCAGATCCGGCAGCCCCTTGTCACCGGCACCACCACAGAGTCGCCAATACTGGACATGACCCGGATCGCTCCAGTCGCTAATGCACCCTTCGGGATGAAAATCCTGACCGGAGAGGAGGTTTTGCCCCAGATCGCCAAACAGTTTCTGGCGCTCGAAATAGGCCGGGTTGCTGGCGTAGCTTTGCAGCAGCTCGTTGCCGGGATAGTTGAGATCGCTGCGTTTCCAGCTTTCGTTGGCCATGTGGTTGAGCACCACATCGGCATAGACGGCGATGCCACGCGCCTTCATGGCGGCGATCAGCTGCTCGAGATCCTGCTTGTTGCCAAGAGGGGAGTCGACAAGGCGCAGATCCTGCGGTTGGTAACGGGCCCACCACTCGTTGCCTGATGATTTCAGGGGCGGTGAGATGAGTACCTGTTTGTAACCGGCCGACTTGATAAGGTCGGCTTTGGCGGTCACTTCACTGTATTTCCAGTTGAAGGCGTGCAGTATGACGTCGGCGTGCGCCAAGGGGGCGATCAGCATGCCTGCGATCGCCCATATTCCCGCTGTGTGTTTCATTATTGTGTCCCTGTTTTTATAGATGCCTGAATGGGCAACTCAGCTTTGGCGGGAACAGAGTGAGCTGCAATCAACAACCTGCAGATTTGTGACCGCTTTCAGTATGATTTCGCCGAATATGTGAACTGTTTCGGCTTTTCCTCGCCACCGCCAGTTGCTTTTTACAAGTGATTTTTTTGTCATTTCCCTGTCATTCCCAGCCGCTATCCTGCCAGGCGAGTGGTGCGTTGTTGCCATCACCTTCACCGTCAGGAGCTGCATATGACCAGTTGGATCACGTGGGAAATTTGGTGGAGCCGGGTATGGGGCGAGTCAGAGGTGCCGCTGTATGAAGAGGATGAGCACGAAGTGGCTCATGAACCCTCGCGACTACCGGTTGAAATGGTGCAGCAGGGTCGGGATCAGCGCGCAGGCTAAGGCGCTAACACAGCCTTTACCGGATTGCGCGATCTTGTGGCGACATGGCTACTTCGTTGGCCAATTTGGAAAATTAGGAAAGCGGGTTTTCCACAGGATGTATCGCGGCATATCTTCCTCTCGACCTCTTGGCAGGCAAGGGCTCTGTGCCTGATGCGTGAAGGGCGTGAGCAGGGGGATTAGAAGAGCGACAGCTGCTCCCCGGGGCGGATAAACCCATCCAGCCTGAGCTGAATATGGCGTTTGCCCAGATCAAGTCGTTTGCTGATAAGGCGAAAGCGCTGGGCCAGCAGATCGGCAAAGTGCCCCTCACCGCGCATGCGGGTACCGAAGGCGGTACTGTTGAGCCCGCCACCGCGGCTGGCTCGCAACTGATTCAAAATAGCCTCCTTCTGGCCCGGATAGTGGGTATCGAGCCAGTCACCAAATAGCGGCGCCAGCTCGTGGGGCAGGCGCAGCAGAATGTAATCGGCGCAGCTGGCGCCAGCCTCGGCAGCCGATTTGATGATCTGCTCCAGCTCCGGCTCATTGAGCCGCGGGATCATGGGGGCGGCCAATACCCCCACCTGTATACCAGCGTTGGCCAGCTTTTCGATCACTTTCAAGCGGCCGGTGCCCGTGCTGGCGCGGGGCTCCAGCTGTCGCCGCAGGGTTTCGTTCAAGGTCGTCACCGATACCATCACCTGACACAGTCCCTCTCTGGCCAGCTCGGTCAACAGATCGAGGTCGCGCAAGATCATGGCGCTCTTGGTAATGAGTCCGACCGGATGGCGGTGGGCCAGCATCACTTCCAGCAACTGCCGGGTGAGGCGATAGCGCTGCTCGATGGGTTGATAGGGGTCGGTATTGGCGCCAATGAAGATGGTCTGTGGCTGATAGGCCGGTTTGGCAAACTCCCGACGCAGCAGATCGGCTGCATTGCGTTTAGCAAACAGCTTGCTCTCGAAATCAAGACCAGGGGAGAGTTCCAGATAGGCGTGACTGGGTCTGGCATAGCAGTAGATGCAGCCGTGTTCGCACCCCTGATAGGGGTTGATGGAGCGACCAAAGGGGACATCCGGCGAGCTGTTGTAGCTGATGATACTGCGTGCATCGATCTCCCGCACCTCGGTGCCAGGCACAGAAGAAGTGAAGGCGGCATCCCAATCGGACGATTGCCAGCCGTCATCGACCGCTTCGACAAGGGGGCCGCTAAAACGGTGATCGATATTGTTGGGGCTGCCTCGTCCTGCCATGGTGTGCACCGACACTGTTTATACATACAGTTATTTTGCAGGTACCCCGGATAAATGACAACAACTGCTGATCGACCGGGTGCAAAAAGGGTTGTCGTAGGGATCTCTTGCTTGATCGCAACGCTACATTTCGTTTACATAGACGAAATGAGAACTGGATCACGGAAATCATCATGAGCCCCACCACTTCCCGTTGGCTGTTTATCGGTCTGTTTGCGCTGGTTATCTGGCGTCTGCTTCCGCTCTCCACCGAGCAGGAGATGGCTGCCGCCAACCGTGCCTGGCGTACCGGTCACTTTGATGAGGCGACCCGGATCTGGTCGCCACTGGCCGATCAAGGCCAACCTCGGGCGCAAGCCCTGATGGGCTGGAGTCATGAGGTGGGGCAGGGGAGCGAGCAGGATATCCATCAGGCCATCAGCCTCTATCGCCAGTCGGCGCAGGCAGGAGATCCCTTCGGCCAATATCGGCTGGCAGAGCTCTATCTGCGCGGTGTCGGGGTCAAGCGAGATCTGCGCCAAGCCTTTCACTGGATGGAGCAGGCTGCCCGCAATGGTGATGTCCCGGCCATGCTGAAAGTCGGTGTGCTTCATCTGATGGGGGTCAGCGGCAGGGTCGATCTGGCTCAGGCGAAACAGTGGCTCTATCAGGCGGCACAAAAGGGCAACAAGCTGGCGCTTCAGGTGCTGCAAGAGCTGGCGCTGGCAGAGGAGGGGAGCAGTGACTTTGACTTCAACTGGCAATCCCTGCTTGGCGAATAGTCGGTAGGCGACTCATTTGACTGTAGAAAATATCTGCAAATCCGATACAGCACGCCCGACTTCTGGTAGCATGGGGGCCGTTTTGGCTTGGTTTGTCATGTTAGACATGCTGTTTGCGTGTCAGGCCGTCTTCGCAAAGTGCTGTGGAGAACCAGAACATCACCTTTTTGAATCTCTTTTCCATCCCGCATGTGACCTTTGGTAGGGGTCACCACTGTATAAGGAAACACATAATGCCAATCATTACTCTGCCTGACGGCAGCCAACGTCAATTTGCCCACTCTGTTTCCGTCATGGATGTGGCTGCGGACATCGGTCCCGGTCTCGCCAAGGCGTGCATTGCCGGTCGGGTAAACGGTGAACTGGTGGATGCATGCGAGCTGATCGAAGCCGATGCTGCGCTGGCCATCATCACCGCCAAAGACGAAGAAGGTCTGGACATCCTGCGCCACTCCTGCGCTCACTTGCTGGGTCATGCTATCAAGCAACTCTGGCCCCAGACTAAGATGGCCATCGGTCCTGTCATCGACAACGGCTTCTACTATGACGTTGATCTTGACCGTACCCTGACCGATGAAGATCTGGCTGCCCTGGAAGAGCGCATGCTGGCGCTGGTAGCCAAGGATTACGACGTCATCAAGAAGAAAGTCTCCTGGCAAGAAGCGCGCGATGTATTCGAGGCGCGCGGCGAGTCTTACAAAGTCGAAATCCTGGATCAGAACATTGCCCGTGATGACCAGCCAGGTCTCTATCATCACGAAGAGTACATCGACATGTGTCGCGGCCCGCACGTGCCCAACATGCGTCACTGCCACCACTTCAAGTTGCTGAAGATGTCCGGCGCCTACTGGCGTGGCGACTCCAACAACAAGATGCTGCAGCGTATCTACGGTACTGCTTGGGCTGACAAGAAGCAGCTCAAGGCTTATCTGCAGCGTCTGGAAGAGGCCGCCAAGCGCGACCACCGCAAGATCGGCAAGCAGCTCGACCTGTATCACATGCAGGAAGAAGCACCCGGTATGGTGTTCTGGCACAACGATGGCTGGACCATCTTCCGTGAGCTGGAAACCTTTATCCGCGGCAAGCTCAAAGAGTACGACTATCAGGAAGTGAAAGGTCCGTTCATGATGGACCGCGTCCTGTGGGAGCGTTCAGGTCACTGGGAGAAGTATGCCCAGGCCATGTTCACCACCCAGTCCGAAAACCGCGAGTACGCCATCAAGCCGATGAACTGCCCGGGTCACGTCCAGATCTTCAACCAGGGTCTGAAGTCCTACCGCGATCTGCCGCTGCGGATGGCCGAGTTTGGTTCCTGCCACCGCAACGAGCCGTCCGGTTCCCTGCACGGTCTGATGCGGGTGCGCGGTTTCACTCAGGATGACGCTCACATCTTCTGTACCGAAGAGCAGATCATGGAAGAGGTCTCCGGCTGTATTCGTATGGTCTATGACGTCTACGGTACCTTTGGCTTCGAGAACATCGTGGTCAAGCTCTCCACTCGTCCCGAGCAGCGTATCGGCTCTGACGAGATGTGGGATCGCGCCGAGAAAGCGCTGGCCGAAGCGCTGGAGCTCAACGGTCTGAAGTACGATTTGCAGCCGGGTGAAGGGGCGTTCTACGGTCCAAAAATTGAATTTACCCTGCACGATTGCCTTGATCGTGCGTGGCAATGTGGTACCGTGCAGCTCGACTTTGCCCTGCCTGGTCGTCTGGGTGCCACTTATGTGGGCGAAAACAACGATCGTCATGTACCTGTGATGATCCACCGGGCCATCTTGGGTTCTATCGAGCGCTTCATCGGTATTCTGACTGAAGAGTACGCCGGTCTGTTCCCGACCTGGTTGGCTCCGACTCAGGCTGTGGTCATGAATATCACGGACAATCAGGCCGATTATGCGGTGAAAGTAGCCAAAGCATTGAATGATGCGGGCCTTCGCGCAAAAGCGGACTTGAGAAATGAGAAGATTGGCTTTAAAATCCGCGAGCATACTTTGAAGCGAGTACCTTTCATGCTGGTCTGCGGCGATAAAGAAGTTGAAGCCGGTAAGATTGCAGTACGGACTCGTAAAGGGGCTGACCTGGGCACTTATCCTGTTGAAGAGTTCATCGCTCTGCTGACCCAGGAAGTTCAGACCCGCGGACAAAAGAAAGTGGAGGAATAAGCTATAAAAGGCGGAAAAAAACTGGGCAAGCAACCGCAAGCCCGCGCTCACCGGATCAATGAAGAGATCCGTCTGAAAGAAGTTCGTTTGGCTGGTCTGGATGGCGAAGCTCTTGGCATCGTATCTATCCAGGAAGCACTGAACTTGGCCGCAGAGGCCGAAGTGGATCTGGTCGAGATCAGTCCGAACGCCGAGCCGCCCGTTTGCCGGATCATGGATTACGGCAAATTCCTCTACGAAAAGAGCAAAACCACCAAAGAACAGAAGAAAAAGCAGAAAGTCGTCCAGGTCAAGGAGATCAAATTCCGTCCTGGCACTGACGAAGGCGACTATCAGGTAAAACTACGCAACCTGGTTCGCTTTCTGGAAGACGGGGACAAGGCTAAGGTCACCCTGCGCTTCCGTGGTCGTGAAATGGCACACCAGGATCTTGGTATCAAGGTTCTTGAGCGCGTCAAGAACGATCTGGAAGAGTTGGCCGTAGTCGAATCGTTCCCGAAAGTCGAAGGCCGTCAAGCTGTGATGGTCCTCGCACCTAAGAAGAAATCTTAAGGCCCACAAGAAATTGACTCATGGGGCTCGCTCCATGAGTCGGTTCGCCTTGCGATTTTGTTGTCACTCACAATGCGGAGTATGAAATGCCGAAGATGAAAACCAACCGGGGCGCCGCAAAGCGCTTCAAGAAGACTGGCTCAGGTCGCTTCAAGTGCAAGCACAACCACCTGCGTCACATCCTGACCAAGAAGAGCAGTAAGCGTAAGCGTCAGCTGGGACCGAAGTTCTTTGTTTCCGCTGCCGACCACAAACGTGTTGTCGCTTGTCTGCCGTACGCATAAGGGGGGATGTGAAAAATGCCAAGAGTTAAACGTGGTGTGACTGCTCGTGCTCGTCACAAGAAAGTAATGAAAGCCGCCAAGGGTTACTACGGCGCCCGTTCCCGTGTTTACCGCGTAGCGGTACAAGCGGTAACCAAAGCTGGTCAGTATGCCTACCGTGACCGTCGCCAGAAAAAGCGTCAATTCCGTCAGCTGTGGATTGCGCGTATCAACGCTGCTGCCCGTCAGAACGGTCTGTCCTACAGCCGTCTGATCAACGGTCTGAAGAAGGCTTCTATCGAGATCGATCGCAAGATCCTGTCCGATATCGCCGTTCACGACAAGCTGGCTTTCACCGCCCTGGTTGAAAAAGCTAAAGCAGCTCTGGTCTAATTCCAGCACTGTTATAAAAAATAAAGGAGGCTCAGGCCTCCTTTTTTGTATCTGTCATTCACGGTTTTACATCACGTTTTTCTTTCTCCCGTCCACGTTTTGTCCACTGTTTTACACGCGCTACAGTTTTCTCCATACAAAGTGACATGTGGGAGATCACTAGTTCTATAAATGGATTGTATGCCAACAAACTATGTCTTTATTCTACTATTTCAAGAGTGACGGTAAATCGATGAGACTCGCTTGATATAACAAAATGATTTGTAGGGAGAAAAGCCCACCTTAACTATGGTCAGCGAAGGGGCTTTTTTTGTATTATTCCACTCTTGACCTTATTTAGCCTAAAGGCTCCTGTACCGGGAGTGGTGACGAGGAAGACATGCAACAGCTTGAAGAAGTAGTCGGCCAAGCCAGAGCCGAAATTGAGGGCGTGAGCGATATCGCGACCCTCGACGAAATCCGGGTCAAATATCTGGGTAAAAAGGGCTTTTTTACCGAGCAGATGAAGGGCCTGGGTGCCTTGTCTGCCGAAGAGCGTCCCGCCGCGGGCGCCGTGATCAACCAGGCAAAACAGCAGGTTCAGGATGCGCTGAACGAGCGTCGTGAAGCGCTCGAAGCTGCCGTGCTGAACCAGAAGCTGGCCGCCGAGACCATCGATGTCAGCCTGCCGGGCCGTCGCATTGAGAATGGTGGTCTGCATCCTGTAACCCGCACCATCGAGCGCATTGAGCGCCTGTTTGGCGAGATGGGCTTCAAGGTTGCCCGTGGTCCCGAGATTGAAGATGGCTTCCACAACTTCGATGCACTGAACATTCCGGCTCATCACCCGGCGCGTACCGATCACGATACCTTCTACTTCAATCCTGATCTGATGCTGCGTACCCACACCTCGGGCGTGCAGATCCGTACCATGGAGCATCAGCAGCCGCCGATCCGCATCATTGCACCGGGCCGCGTCTATCGTAACGACTACGACATGACCCATACCCCGATGTTCCATCAGGTTGAAGGTCTGCTGGTTGACGAGCATGCCAGCTTTACCGAGCTGAAGGGCATTCTGCACGACTTCCTGCGCAACTACTTCGAGGAAGACCTGACCATTCGCTTCCGTCCTTCCTATTTCCCGTTCACCGAGCCGAGCGCCGAAGTAGACGTGATGGGCAAGAACGGCAAGTGGCTGGAAGTGCTGGGCTGCGGCATGGTTCACCCGAACGTACTGCGTTCGGTCGGCATAGATCCGGAAAAATACTCCGGCTTTGCCTTCGGCATGGGCGTTGAGCGCCTGACCATGCTGCGTTACGGGGTCAACGACCTGCGTGCCTTCTTCGAAAACGACCTGCGCTTCCTCAAGCAGTTCAAGTAAGGGCGAGAGAACATGAAATTCAGTAAATCCTGGGTGATGGAGTGGGTCCGCACCGAGTTGAGTGACAATGCGCTGGCCGAGCAGATCACCATGGCCGGTCTGGAAGTGGACGCCGTGGAAGCAGTTGCCGGCCAGTTCAACAATGTGGTGGTGGGTGAAGTGGTCGAGTGCGCCCAGCATCCTGACGCCGACAAGCTGCGGGTGACCAAGGTCAACGTGGGTGAAGCCGAGCTGCTGGACATCGTCTGTGGCGCGCCGAACTGCCGTCAGGGCCTGAAAGTGTGTGTGGCCAAAGTAGGGGCGACCCTGCCGGGTGATTTCACTATCAAGAAAGCCAAGCTGCGTGGCCAGCCGTCTCACGGCATGCTTTGCTCTTTCAGCGAGCTGGGTATCGACGTTGAAGCCGATGGCATCATCGAGCTGCCGGCCGATGCCCCCATCGGTACCGATATTCGTGACTACCTCAATCTGAACGACGTCTCCATCGACGTGGATCTGACTCCGAACCGTGCCGATTGCCTCGGTATCGCGGGTCTGGCTCGTGAAATTGGCGTGCTCAACAGCGTGGACGTGGTCGAGCCGACCTGGGCACCAGCTGTTGCCACCATTGATGCAACTTTCCCGATCCGGGTTGAAGCACCAGCTGATTGCCCCCGTTATCTGGGCCGCGTCATCAAGGGGCTGAACTTGCAGGCCCAGAGCCCGCTCTGGATGCAAGAGAAGCTGCGCCGTGGCGGCATTCGTTCCATCGACGCCATTGTCGACATCACCAACTACCTGCTGCTGGAATACGGTCAGCCGATGCACGCCTTCGATCTGGCTACCCTGGAAGGGGAACTGGTGGTGCGTCGTGCCCACGCCGATGAGCCGATGACCCTGCTCGATGGCAACGAAGTGAAGCTCAAAGAGACCACCCTGGTGATTGCCGATGCCAAAGGTCCTGCCTGCATGGCCGGTATCTTCGGTGGCAATCGCACCGGTGTATCCGAGACCACTACCGACATCCTGCTGGAGTGCGCCTTCTTCGCGCCGCTCTCCATCACCGGCCGTGCCCGTGCCTACGGTCTGCACACCGACTCTTCCCACCGCTTCGAGCGCGGGGTGGATCCGGAGTTGCAAGCCAAGGTGATGGACAGAGCCACCCGTCTGCTGTTGGAGATCTGCGGCGGCGAAGCGGGTCCGGTCATCGAGGTCAAATCCGATGCCCATCTGCCGAAAGCGGCCCCCATCAAGCTGCGTCGCAGCAAGCTCGACAAGGTGATCGGTATCAGCGTGGCTGACGCTCAGGTGGTCGAGATCCTGACCCGCCTCGGCATGCAGGTCACTGTGGATGCTGACGGTTGGACTGCGCTGGCACCCTCCTGGCGTTTCGATATCGCCATAGAGGAAGACCTCATTGAGGAAGTGGCTCGCATCTACGGCTACAACAACATCCCGAACCTGAAACCCGCCGCTTCTCTGGCGATGGTGGAGCAGGCAGAAGGGCAGGTGACCTTGAAGCGCGTGCGCGACCTGCTGGTTGACCGCGGTTTCCAGGAAGCGATCACCTACAGCTTCGTCGATCCCAAGACCCAGCAAACCCTGTTCCCGCAGAGCGATGCCATCGTGCTGCCGAACCCGATCTCGGTCGAGATGTCCGCCATGCGTGTCTCTCTGTTCCCGGGTCTGGTGCAAGCCGTTGTTTACAACCAGAATCGTCAGCAGCCGCGTGTGCGTCTGTTCGAGCAGGGTCTGCGTTTCATCAAGGATGAAAGCGCCGAGAACGGTATCCGTCAGGAGCCGATGCTGGCCGGTATCATCACTGGCAACCAGAGCGACGAACACTGGGATATCAAAACCCGCGCAGCCGACTTCTTTGATCTGAAAGGAGATCTGGAAGCGGTGCTGGACTTGACCGCCGAAGGGGCCACCTTTACCTTCGAGCGCACCGAGCACAGCGCCCTGCACCCGGGCCAGAGCGCAGCCATCCTGCGCAATGGCGAGATCATCGGCCACATCGGCGTGATCCACCCGAGCCTCGAGAAGAAGCTGGGCCTCAAGAGCCGCGCGGTGATGTTTGAGCTGGAGCTGGATAAGCTGACCCCTGCCAAGGTGCCGGTTGCGGCCGAAGTTTCCAAGTTCCCGGCGAACCGTCGCGACATTGCCGTGGTAGTCGATCGTCAGGTTCTGGCAGGTGATGTGCTTGCGGTAATTAAAAAAGTTGGCGGAAATCAGGTAGTTGGAATAAACTTGTTTGACGTATACCAGGGTGCTGGTATGGCAGAGGACAAGAAGAGCCTGGCCATCAGTCTTGTATTGCAAGACACCCAGCGCACCCTGGAGGAGAAAGAGATTGCCGAGACCGTAGACAATGTCGTGCGGGCCCTTGGTGAAGAGTTGAATGCATCCTTGAGGGATTGATCTATGGCGCTTACCAAAGCCGACATTGCAGAGCACCTGTTCACCCAGCTCGGGATGAGCAAGCGTGAAGCCAAAGATATGGTGGAAGCCTTCTTTGAGGAAATCCGACAGGCGCTTGAGCGTGGTGAACAAGTCAAGATTTCAGGCTTCGGTAACTTTGACCTTCGTGAGAAGAATCAGCGTCCCGGACGCAACCCCAAGACGGGCGAGGATATTCCTATCAGCGCCCGCCGCGTGGTGACCTTCCGGCCTGGCCAGAAGCTCAAGGCCAGGGTAGAAAATGTTGAACCCAACGAGTGATAAAAAGCCAGGCAGATGCCTGGCTTTTGTTTTCAGATGACCAAATTCCCCGTTTTTCTTCTGGGTGCCGTACTGGCACTGCCATTGCACGCCAAGCCTTTGCAGACCACAGTGCTGCCGTTGGCGCCGGCGACCCAAGCTTATGTAAATTCACTGAGTCAGCTCTCGCTCTGCTATCCTGCGACGCTTCCTCCACCATACCTGATGGCCGAGGGGGGTCTGCTCAAGGATCGTCTCGCCCGGTTGCAGGAGCTGTTCCCGGTTCCCCTCGTGCTCAAAGAGTTGCCCGATTGGCAGATATTGCGCAACGGGCTCGCAGAGGGTGACTGCGACATCATTCCCTATGTCGGAACCCGCAAGAAGGCCGTGGAGGGCATGCGGTTAAGTCGTCCGATGATGGAGACCGATGCCGCCATCCTCTACAAGGGTGAAAATCTCAAACAGGCCCGCTTTCTGGTCTACTCGCTGGCAGACTCTGCCCGCCTGCTGCACGAGCTCTATCCACAGGCACGCATTATTTCCCTAAAAAGCGGAGAGAAGGTCTACGACGCGCTGCAGAGTGGCAAGGGTGATGCCTATCTGGGGGACTATCTGCAACTGCGCTATCTGATGCGCGAGTTTCCTGCCGATGGTTTGCGCCTGCGCCGCCTGTTTGGTGAGGATCGGATCATCAGCTATCGCTTGATGATGCGTGATCAGCCTGAGTTGGCCAATCTGGTGGACACCCTGATCCGTCATATGCCCGCCGGTACTATCTATACCGATCTGGCCCGTTATCTCGATCAGGGGTCGCTCTACGTCAACCAACCCCACTTCAGCGATACCGAGCAGGCCTGGTTATCCGGCCGCGGTCGCACCATTCGCCTGGTGGTCAATCCCGAGTTGATGCCCTATAGCGGCGTCAATGATCTGGGGGAGCCGAAAGGGTGGAGCGCGGATGTGTTGCGCTGGGTCACCCAGGAGACCGGCCTGAAATACAAGCTGGTGCCTGCCGCCAGCAAGGCGGAGGCCGTAGAAAAGCTGCGTCGTGGTGAGGCGGATATGATGGCCGGTTTGCCGGAATCCCCGGCATTGACGGATCAGTTCATTTTCAGCCGGACGATCTCCACCAACCGGTTTGCCTTGATCAGCAAGCGCAAGCTGGCTTCTGATCGCATTACCCAACTCAAGCGGCAGCGTATTCTGGTGCCGGAATCCCTCTACGATCCCTCCTTGCTCGCCCTGCTCGGTGATCAGGAGTGGGTTCGCACCGACGGCATCGAACAGGGGCTGGCAGCGATCAAACATGGCAAGGCTGACGCCATGCTGAGCGAGCTATATCAGCTGCAATATCCCCAGCGTACCAACTTGCTGGAAGGGCTCGATATTGAGGAGCTGGAAGATCGCTTCAGTCTTGGCTTTGCCATCAACAAGAGTCAGACCGAACTGGCCGGGGTGATGGATCGCAACCTGATGGCCCTTACCAGCACCCAGATTGACGAACTTAACCAGCGCTGGCGCCGCTTGCTCGTCGTGCAGCAACCCGGTGTGAGCTACGCCGCCTGGTTTGGCTCCATCGCCATGGCACTGCTGATCAGCGGTATTGTCATCGGCGGGATCTGGCGTTCCCGCCAGCAACTGGCAAGGGAAGTGGCCCAGCGTCACGCCGCCGAGAAGGCGCTGGCCATCGAGAGCGAGCTGCGGGAAACCATGTTTCAGGCGTTGCCGGTGCCCGTCTATCTGCGCAACAGCCAGGGCAAGGTGATCAAATCCAATAAACAGGGGCGACGTCTGGCCCTGCGCTACTCTCAGCAGTTGATGCTGCCGCCGGTTCAGCCGCAAAAGAGCGAAGGGGAGCTGGTGCTGGGGGAGCAGGTCTTCGCCTATGCCCAGCATCCGCTGCGGCTGGACAAGCAAGCACCTGCCACCGATCTCATCGCCCTGTCGGATATCAGTGTGCTGCGTGAGCAGGCCCGTTTTCTACGTCAGGCAGAGCGCCGCCTGCGTGCCCTGACCAATACAGTCCCCGGCGTGGTGCTGCAGTTTATGTTCGAGCGGGGACGGGTAGGGGCCATCGAGTTTATCAGCCGAGGCTGTTACGAGCTGCTGGGGCTGGCGAGCCAGCAGATCCGCCGTGAGCCCAAACGGGTGCTCATTATGCTTGAGCGCGAGGATCGCCGCCGGGTAAGCCGTGAGATGTTCGCCATGTTGCAGGCTGGCAAACCCTTCGCATTCACCCTGCGCTATCACCATCCGACCAAGGGTCTGCGCTGGTTGCAGCTCTATGGCCGTGGCCGCAGTCAACCGCATGGTTGGCGAATTTATGCGGTGATGCAGGATGCCACTGCCCGGGTCGAGCAGGATCAAGCATTGCAGCACTCCCATGAACAGGCGCAGCAGGCGGTGCAGGCCAAGGGCCGTTTCCTGGCGGCGATTAGCCACGAGATCCGTACACCGATGAACGCCATGCTCGGCTTGCTTGAGTGGCTGGCCAGCACCCCTTTGTCGAGAGAACAGGATTCGGCGCTGGCGCGGGTGCGTCAGGCGGGGGATGAGCTGCTCGGCCTGCTCAACGATGTACTCGACTTTAGTCGCAACGAAAACAGCAAACTCTCCCTCTCGCCCCAGCCCACCGATTTCGCCGAGCTGTGCGAGCACGTGGCGGCGGTGCACTGGAGTAAGGCCAGATCCAAACGGCTGCAATTACGATTGCGGCTTGACCCCGCCTTGCCAGCCTTGCTGACTCTCGATCCCCATCGGGTACGGCAAGTGCTCCACAATCTGCTCTCCAATGCCATCAAGTTCAGCCTGCGTGGGGAAGTGGTGCTGTGGGTCGAGGTAGTCGCATCGACCTTGCGCTTCGGGGTCGATGATGAAGGGCCGGGGATCACCGCCAAGATGCGTCCTACTCTCTTTATGCCATTCGAACAGTTTGCTGTTGAAGGACAGTTGCGGGCGCCGGGCACCGGCCTTGGTCTGGCGATCTGCAAGCAGCTGCTCGAGCAGATGGGCGGGTTGATCGATGTCGAGGGACGCCCGGACGGTGGTAGCCGCTTCTTCTGCGAGTTGCCGTTGCAACAGGTTCAGCAAGATATCGATTGGCAGCCAAGAGTACGCCAGTTATCCCTCTCACTGCCTCACGATGAGGTTTTGGGGGTCACGCCCTGGTTGTCCAGGCTCGGTATTCATGTTGCCAGTCGTGCGGTTGATCTGCTGCAGGCCGAGAGAGACGAGGATAGTCTGTATCACTGGTCATGGCAGGGGGAGTCCTGGGTGCCGGGCACCATGATCAGCCTGTTCCAGCCACGGATGACATCAGAGCAACCTGTGGGTGAGATGCAGCCCGGGCTTGGTATGCGGGTACTGCTTGTTGAGGATCACGATGTCAACCGGGAGCTGATCTGTATGCAACTGGGGCAACTCGGTGCAAGCGTAGTCAGTGCCGCCAATGGGCAGCTAGCGCTGGAGATGCTGGTGAAGCACCAGGTGGATCTTGTGTTGACAGACCTGCAGATGCCGGTGATGAACGGGGCCGAACTGTGCAGGCAATTGCGCAAATCCGCCCGTTGGGCCCGTCTTCCGGTCTATGTGATCACCGCAGATCTCAGTGAGCAAGCGGCAAGGGAGCTGCAATCCTGCGGTTGCGATGGTCATCTGGACAAGCCGGTCGCCCTCAAGGTGCTGGCGACCTTGCTGCGCCATATTGGCAAAGAGGGGAGCAATGCTGTCGCCCCGACGCCGGTTGCCTCGTTGCTGACCGATGAACTGGCTGCCCTTTATCTGAAGGCTACCCGTGATGATTTGGCCGAACTTGAACGCTGCTGCACAGAAGAAGATGAAGTTGGCGTGAATGCTGCTTTACACAAGCTGAAGGGGGCCGCCAGAATGGTAGGAGCCACGGCGCTGGTGACGGTGATTGACGAGTGGCAACAAGCCCCCCATCCAGCTCTCCAGAGCAGTTTGAACCGGGCGTTGGATGAGTTCAGCCAGCATTTCTCGAAAAGGACCCAAGATGATCATTACTGATGAAGAACTGCTGGCGTTGCTCGACTCGGAAGAGCACGAGGCGGCAGATTTTTGCCCTGTCTTGCTGTATGCGCTTGATCGGGCCTCCCATGAGCTGGCAAAGAGCACGACACTCCCCTCCTATGTCACTTTGCAGCGCACCCAACCGGACGCCTGCTGGCAGTGGGAAGGGTTGTTTGCGGCAGGAGCCATTGCCCTTTACGATCCTGCCGCTCACCAGCAGGCGGACTATTTCCCCGAGTTGCAGCATCATCAGGGAATTTATGCCATTGGTGAAGATTGGCTGGGAGGACTTGCCGCCAGTTACCGTGACTGGAACAACTGGCTGGCGGCCAAGCGGGTACTGCTGCTAGAAGATCACCCGTTTCAGGGGATGCAGTTACAGCAGGCTATCGCCGAACTGGGGCTCTCCTGCCAGTGGGTGCAGGATGAAACTGCCTGTCTTGCTGCGTTGGAGGCTGGCGACATCAGTCTGCTGGTGTGTGATCTCAGTCTGGTGGAGCAGGATGCCATCAGCCTGCTGATGAGCCAGCCGCAAATTCAGCGCAGCGGGTTGCCGATCATTCTCTTGTCGGCGCACGAGCAGACATTGATCGACGGTGCCCGCCGTCTGCTGCACGATGCCGGTTTCAATGTGCTGGCTGCACTGGCCAAGCCACTCGATGGCAACGAGTTGCTCAGGTTGCTGCGCGGACTCTATCTGGGGCCTCTGCGTCAGCGTCGGCTGAGTGGCCAACGTCGAACAATTCGTCGTTGGCAGGGGGAAGTGCAGGGGCAACTTGGGCTGCTCTCCAGCCCCGCGACTCCTCATCCGGTCTGGCTGGCGGTAACGGGTTTACCCAGCCGCTGGGAGGCACTTAAAGAGTGGTTGACGGATCAGTCACGTAGCCCCACAGAGCTGACATTATTGATCCATCGTCGGGATCACCTGTTGAGCAATGGAGAGCGGTTTGCGCTGGTACTGCAAGCGAGTCTGGCGGGGAGCAAGCTGGCGTTGCTGCTCGATAACAGCCAGCATTTGCCATTCGATCTGCTGGAGCGTTTGCCGTTGAGCGCTTTGCTGCTGGGGCAGGCGCTTTTACCCGAAATAGAGTCATTGGCCATGGACTCCCTGCTGGGACGCTTTATGGCCCGAGTCAGAGAGCTGGGGATCGCCGTCTATCTCGATGATCCTTACAATCTGCTCGACGCCGAGGTGTGGCGGGAGCAGGGTATTGCGGGGCGCTGGTAACCCGTGCCCCGTTATCTCTGCTGGCCCATCCATCGGGAGCGTCTCTGCAAGGGGCTGGCAGGCTGGCCCCATCCGGCTTCGCGGTCGGTACTGCCACTGACGATGCAGGTCGCCGACCAACCTTGTCTGCTACGAGAGCTGCAGGGGGTGGATCCTGACCGTATGCTGGCCGCCTATGATGCGCTCAGTGAGGAGAGCATCTACTTGCGTTTTATGCGCCCCAAACGGAGGCCACCGCCGGAGCAGGTGGCCCAGTTTCTCAATTACCATCCCGAACACCAGATCTCGCTGTTGCTGACCGATCTTGCCGGTGAGCCGCTGGCTCAGGCTCAGTCCATCCGGCGTCGACTCCATCCGGAGCGTGCCGAATTTTCCTGCATCGTGGCAGATCATTTCCAGCACAAGGGAGCGGGACGGCGCATTCTGCTGGCGCTGGCACTGCTGGCCCGAGCTGAGGGGATCTGTGAGTGGACCGCGGAGGTGCTGGCCCAGAATCGTCCCATGCTCACTTTGCTCAAGCGCCTTGGTCTGCCGCTGACCCTGGTAACCGGGCGGGAGATGGTTTTTGTCAGGCTCGATCTGACCGTGCTGGATGAGTGGTTGCCCGCACAGCCACGCCAAGCTTTTAAGACCAAGGGCGAATAGTGGCGCTTTTTTCCCTGTGCTAAGGTCACACTATTATGCGGGGATAGACGGAGCAGCTTATGGCGCAGTCATACAAACATATCGTGATCCTGACCGGAGCGGGGATCTCTGCCGAATCCGGCATCAAGACTTTTCGTGCCTGCGACGGTTTGTGGGAAGAGCACAAGGTCGAGGACGTGGCGACCCCCGAGGGTTATGCCCGTGATCCCGATCTGGTGCTGCGCTTTTACAACTCCCGCCGCAAACAGCTGCAACAGCCCCAGGTTCACCCCAATCCGGCCCACTATGCGTTGGCTCGTCTCGAGCGGCTTTTGCCCGGCACGGTCACCCTGGTGACCCAGAACATCGACAATCTGCACGAGAGTGCTGGCAGCAAGAACCTTATCCATATGCACGGCGAGCTGCTCAAGGCTCGCTGCCCGGAGTCCGGTCAGGTGATCGAGTGGCGCGGGGATCTCCATCAGGACGAGCTCTGCTCCTGCTGCCAGTTCCCCCAGCCGATGCGCCCCCACGTGGTCTGGTTTGGCGAGATGCCGCTCGGGTTGGATCGCATCTATAGTGCGCTGGCCCAGTGCGATCTGTTCATCTCCATCGGCACCTCGGGTGCCGTCTATCCGGCCGCCGGTTTCGTGCACGAAGCGGGATTGAACGGGGCCCACACCATAGAGCTCAATCTCGAGCCGAGCGAGGTGGGTAGCCAGTTTGACGAGAAGCGCTATGGGCCGGCCTCCCTGCTGGTACCCGCCTATGTCGATGAGTTGCTGGAGGCGTGCGGCATCCATCAACCGAGGCAAGTCGAGGGGCACAACTGGATGGAGATGCGCGGTCCCTGAGCTAGTGTGTGACGGGACAGTTGCAATGGTTCGGTGAAATCGCCACACTGGCAGCCACAAAAAATGGGACGCAGTTGGCGCAAATTACCATGAACGCAGTAAAGCAATGGATCGCTTTTTTTCTCCTGATGCTGGCCAGTGCCAGCGCATCGGCCTCCATCCCCCTGATGACCCTGGTACTGCCAGATGGCCAGCAGGTGACCCTCGATGAGGCGGCCCTCTCCGCCTTGCCACAGACCGAATTCACCACCACTACTCCCTGGACCCAGGGCACCCACCACTATCGCGGGCCGACCCTGTCAACCGTGCTGGCGGCGCAAGGGATCCCGGATGCTCGCAAGATCGCCGTTTCGGCCCTCAACGGCTATCAGCAGGTGGTGGATCTGGCCCTGTTCGACGGCGTGCCGCTGACCCTGGTGCGTCAGGAGGACGGCAAACCGCTGACCCGGCGCAACAAGGGGCCGCTCTGGCTGCTCATCCCGTTCACCACCTATCCCAAGCTGGACGTGCCTGCCATTCACAACTGCATGGTGTGGCAGGTGACCCGCATCGAGATCGTCGATTGATGGGGCTATCCCGCCAAAATCTGCTGTTGGTTGCGGTGTCGCTGCTGTTTCTGCTCTCGTCGGGCAGCAGCCTCTATCTGCAGTATCGGCAAGAGCAGCTGGTCGATACCTTCTACCGCAATGTCCACTGGAACATCAGCCAGGTGATGCTCGAATCCCAGCGTTTCCTCTACGACCTGCAGCTCTATCGGGCTGGCAGACTGTCGATGGAGACCCTGAGCCTCGATTACGATCTGCTGTGGAACCGGCTCGACATCTTCCTCATCAGCAGCGAGACCGCCGAGATGCGCCAGCGGCACGGACTCGGCAAGGTGCTGGCCACCCTGTTCGAGCAGATCAAGCAGCTCGAACCCCAGATGGAGGCTGGTGCGCTGCGCGAGGGGGCTGAGCTTGCCCGCTTGCAGGAGGCGATCGCCAGCCAGACCCGTCTCATCGAACAGATAGGGGATCAGATCCTCTCCGGCCAGGAGCGGGAGCATTCGGTCAGCCAGATCCGCAACAGTCTGTTCTGGCTGCAGATCTGGCAACTGATCCTGCTGCTGACTGGCGGCGCTCTGGTCGCAGCCCTCATTCGCGCCAATCTGGCGAACCGCCGGCTTGCCCTGCTCGATCCCCTGACCCAGCTTGGCAACCGCCGTGCCCTGCAGGAGCAGCTCTCTCGCGCTCTGCATGCTGATGATGTGAGCGCTTTGGTGGTGCTCGATCTCAAGCGCTTCAAGCAGGTCAATGATCTGCTGGGTTATCAGGTCGGTGATCGGCTGTTGCAGATGGTGGCCAACAAGCTGCAACAGGCCCATGGCAGTCACGCTTACCGGCTTGGTGGTGACGAATTTGCCGTGGTGCTGACCAAGGCGAATGATGCGCTGGAAACCGCCATTCATGAGCTGGTGGATCTGCTCCATTTCGAGTTCGTGACCCGGGAGTGCAGCTTCGATCTGGCCTGTCGGCTCGGGGTCGCCAAGGCGCAGCAACAGGATGCCGCCCGGCTGCTGGATCAGGCCATCCTGGCCCTCAACCAGGCCAAGCGTAGCCAGGAGGGGGCGATCAGTTGGTTTGAGCCTGCCATGCTGCAGCAGCTGCAGTTGAGTCAGCAGCAGCTTCATCAGCTGCGAGAGTGGCTGGCGGGGCGCGAGCCTGCACCGCTGCAAGTGGCATTGCAGGCGCTGACGGACGGACAGGGCAACGAGATGTGGCAATTGGCGCTTGAGTGGGGTGAGCAGGGAGTGCCCTGCCACATGCGCTGGCTGCAGGAGTGCGGTGTGCTTGGGCCCGTGTTGGCCCGTGTGCTGCAAACACACGAGGCGCAGTATGCCGATGGGCGGGCACTGCTGGTCCCGCTCGACAACCAGGCCCAGCTTACTCATCTACTGGCCTATCTGCCGGAGGCTTCCCGTACGCCGCTGGTGTTGCTGGTGCCGATGCTGCAGCCGGATAGTGCCTTGCTGGCGGGATTGCGCCAACAGGGTTGCACTCTGGCGCTCAGAGAGATTGGCAGTACCACCGCGGCGCAGCTGGCAGTCGGCTGGCCTGTCCGCTACTGGCTGCCGCAGGGTGATGAAGATGGCGAGTTGTTGCAGCCTCTGGCCCGACGATTGGGGTTGGTGCCACTGCAAGTGCTGGCGGCCAGGGAGACCCGGTCGCTGGCCTGAGGGCAAAAAGCGGTATTGCACCGGCAAGAGACAAAATGAAACAAGGCGACCTTGGGGTCGCCTTGTTTCGTTTATTGCCCCTGAACGTCAGGTGCGAGGGGCGCAGGATTGCCTGATCACCAGGTCCGGGTCGACGGTGATCAGGGGGTTCTCCACCGCTTCACCGTTGATGCGGGCCAGCAGGCGGGTGACGGCGAGACGCCCCAGCTCCTCTTTGGGCTGGTTGACGGTGGTGAGCGGCGGCGACATAAATTCAGCCAGCGCCACATTGTCATAGCCAACGATGGAGATATCCCGCGGGATCACCAGCCCCGCCTGATGGGCGGCACTGATGGCTCCCATCGCCATCATGTCGTTGCAGACAAAGAGGGCGGTGGGGCGCTCGGGCAATGCCAGCAGACGAGTCATCGCCTGATGGCCGCTGGCGCAGTCAAAATCACCCTCCTGGATCCACTCCTGATTGACGATGAGACCTGCCTCCTGCAACGCCTGCTCGAAGCCAGCTTGGCGCTGGTTGGCGGGGGCGCGGCTGTGGGGGCCTGTGATACAGCCGATGGCGGTATGGCCCAGCTCAATCAGATGGCGGGTCGCGAGATAACCACCGTGGAAGGAGTTGTCGGCGATAAGATCCACATCTTCGCTGACCAGCCCCCAATCCATCACCACCACCGGCAGGCTCTTGAGCCAGTCGAGCTGATTGAACACCTCTTGCTGTCCTTCGCTACACATGATCAGCAGGCCATCGACCCGCTTGCGCAGCATCATCTTGAGGTAGGAGAGGGCCGTCTCGGCTTGCCCCTCGGTGTTGCCCAGCATCAGGTTGTAGCCCTGCTCGAAGCAGTAACGTTCCACCCCGCGCACCACCTCGGCAAAGAAGGGGTTGCTGGAGGTAGTGACCAGCATGCCGATACTGTTGGTCTCCTTCACCTTAAGGCTGCGGGCCACCAGACTCGGGGCATAGTTGAGATCGCGCATGGCGGCGAAGACCCGTTCGCGGGTCTCCTCGGCCACAAAGCGGGTCTCGTTGATGACATGAGAGACGGTGGTGGTCGACACACCCGCCAGCGCCGCCACCTCCTTGATATTGGCCATCAGTGCCCCTGCGCAGTCTGCTCAAGCAGGAAGGCGTCAACCTCCTGTTTGCTCGGAATGGAGCTCTGGGCTCCGAATCGGGTCACGGAGAGCGCCGCCGCCCCGTGGGCAAAGCGCACCGCGCTGTGGAAATCGGCTCCGGCCAGTTCCGCCGCCAGCAGGGCGCCGTTGAAGGTATCGCCTGCGGCAGTGGTATCGACCGCCTTGACCCGAAAGCCCGGGATCAGCTGTTGCTGCTGGGCGTTGCTGCAATAGACCCCCTGCGACCCCAGGGTGATCATCACATCCGCAATGCCCATCTGGTGGAAGCGGGCGGCCGCCTCGCGGGCACTTGCTTCGTCGGTGACTTTGACGCCGGTCAACAGCTCGGCTTCAGTCTGGTTGGGGGTGATAAGGTCGACCAGCGCCAACAGCTCAGCGGAGAGCGGGCGGGCGGGGGCGGGGTTGAGCACCACCCGGGTGCCGTGGGCGCGGGCCAGCCGTGCAGCTTCATGAACGCTCTCGAGCGGCACTTCCAGCTGCAACAGCAGGGTGTGGGCGTCGGCGATCATCGCTTCGTGGTTTTTCACCACGGCAGGGGTGATGGCACCGTTCGCCTCGGCAGAGATGCCGATGCTGTTCTCCCCCTCATCGCTCACATAGATGATGGCGATACCGGTCGGGAGCTTGGGATCGAGTTCGACGGCGCTGACGTCGATGCCATCTTTGGCAAAGCCGCTCTTCATCTGGTGGCCTATGGCGTCATCGCCGATACGGGCGATAAAGGAGACGGGGGCGCCGAGGCGGGCGGCGGCCACCGCCTGATTGGCCCCCTTGCCACCTGGGACAACCTGATAGCTGTGACCGGTCAGGGTTTCACCCGGGCGAGGAAAGTGGGGAACGCGCAGCACATGGTCTGCATTGACACTGCCCAGAACGACGAGACGATTCATGTTGACTACTCCTGATGCATCTTGGCTTGAACACTGTGATGGAGTGAGCCCAAGCCGGGAGGCACCTGAACGAGAGGGAAAAGGGGAGGCGAACCTCCCCTCGAGAACTTACTTGCTGACCACTTGCAGCGGTACCGGAATGGATTTCTCGACCGGCTGACCTTTCAGCACCTTGTCGGCAGTCTCGACGCCGATGGCACCGATCAGGGCAGGCTGCTGGGCCACGGTGGCGGCCAGTTTACCCTTGGCAACGGCGGCTTTGCCATCGTCAGTGCCGTCGAAGCCGACGATCATCACCTCTTTACCGGCAGCCTGCACGGCGCGGATGGCACCCAGCGCCATCTCGTCGTTCTGGGCGAACACAGCTTGAACGGTCGGGTGGGCCGCCAGCAGGTTTTCCATGACGTTCAGACCCTTGGTGCGGTCAAAGTCGGCAGGCTGGGAAGCCAGCACCTGCAGCTTGTTGGCCGCCACGGCCAGGGCAAAACCTTCGCCACGGTCGCGGGCGGCGGAGGTACCGGCAATCCCTTCCAGCTGGATCACCTTGGCACCGGTGCCCAGTTTCTCGGTGATAAAGTCACCGGCCAGCTTGCCGCCCGCCACGTTGTCGGAGGCAATGTGGGCCTTGACCTCACCCTGCGCAGCGCCGCGGTCCAGGGTCAGCACCGGAATGCTGGCGCGGTTGGCCAGACGGATAGCGTTGCCGACCGCTTCGGAGTCGGTGGGGTTGATCAGGATGGCGCCGACCTTGCGCACGGTGAGATCTTCCATGTTGGAGAGCTCTTTGGCCGGGTCATTCTGGGAGTCCAGTACCACCAGCTCGTAGCCAAGCTCTTTGGCTTTGGCTTCGGCACCCTCTTTCATGGTGACGAAGAAGGGGTTGTTGAGGGTGGAGACCACCATGGCCAGGGTTTGATCGGCGGCCTGGGCGGTGCCCAGCACGGACATGATGGCGGCAGCGAGCAGGGTATTGAGCTTTTTCATCATTTCATTCCTTGTGTGTGGCTTGTCTTATCAACGATTGCTTTTGTTATCGATCATCACGGCAAGCAAGATCACGCTGGCCTTGGCGATCATCTGGTAATAGGAGGATACGTCGAGCAGGTTGAGGGCGTTATTCAGGAAGCCGATGATCAGCGCACCTATCAGGGTGCCCATGATGCGGCCCTTGCCGCCCATCAGGCTGGTACCACCCAGCACCACAGCGGCGATGGCATCCAGCTCGTAACCCATGCCGGCGGTCGGCTGGGCAGAGGAGAGACGGGAGGTGACGATAAGCCCTGCCAGTGCCGAGAGCGCGCCGCACAGACCATACACCGCCAGCTTCACCCGATCCACATTGATGCCGGAGAGGCGGGTAGCCGATTCGTTGCCGCCCAGGGCGTAGATGTAGCGACCGAGACGGGTGTGGTTGAGCATGAACCAGGCGAGCAGGAAGACGATGGCCATCAGCCAGATGGGCACCGGCAGACCGAACAGGTAACCGGTACCAAGCCAGGCGAAGTGATCGGCGCCGTCACTGAAACCGGTGGAGATGGGACGACCCTCGGTATAGACCATGGTGATGCCGCGCAGAGCGGTCATGGTGACCAGGGTGGCGATAAATGCCTGTACTTTGCCCTTGGCAATGATGAGGCCGCTGACGCCGCCCAGCAGGGCACCGGCACCCAGGGTGAGGGGCACCACCAGCCAGATCGGTAGCTCCATGGCGACCATGGTCGCGGCCAGCGCACCGCACAGGGCCAGCACAGAGCCGACCGACAGATCGATACCGGCGGTAAGGATAACCAGCGTCATACCGACCGCCATGATGGCGTTGACCGAGGTCTGGCGCAGGATGTTGAGCAGGTTGTCGGCGGTGAAGAAGTTGGGGCTCAGAAAGGAGACCACACCAATCAGAACCAGCAGCGCGACCAGGGATTTGTTCTCGATCCACCACGCCTTGCTCATGACGCCACGGCGGGAAAGGGTTTGGGTTGTCATTGGGATGCCTCTTGCTCTGCTTGCCACTGTTTACCGACTGCCGCCGCCATCAGCTTCTCCTGATTGGCATCGCGGGTGTTGAACTCTGCGCTGATGCGCCCTTCGTGCATCACCATGATGCGATCACTCATGCCGAGCACTTCCGGCATCTCTGAGGAGACCAGAATGATGCTCATCCCCTCCTTCTTGAACTGGTTGATCAGCTGATAAATTTCCTTTTTCGCCCCCACATCGACGCCGCGAGTCGGCTCGTCGAGGATCAGTACCTTGGGCCGGGTCAGCAGCCCCTTGGCGATGGCCACCTTCTGCTGGTTGCCGCCGGAGAGCAGCTTTATCAGCTGATCCTGACTCGGGGTCTTGATGTTGAACAGACGCACATAGTCGCTCACCGCCTGCCGCTCGGCCTTGCCGTCGATCTTGCCGTTGCTGATGAACTCGTCGAGGGCGCACAGACTCATGTTTTCGCGCACCGACAGCTCCAGCACCAGCCCATCCCCCTTGCGATCTTCGGAGATATAGGCGATGCCTGCGGTCAGCCCATCGGCCGGGCTTTTGGGCACCAGAGCATGACCGTCCACTGCCACTTCACCGGCGCTGATGGGGCTGGCGCCATAGATCAGCTTCATCAGCTCGGTACGACCGGAACCCATCAGGCCGCTAAAACCCAGAATTTCCCCCTGACGCAGGGAGAAACTCACCCCGCGCACGCCGGGACCGGCCAGATCTTTTACCTGCAGGCTGACGGGGCCAAGCTCGCGCTCAAGACGCGGGTACTGCTCTTCCAGTCGGCGGCCCACCATCATCTCGATGATCTTGTCTTCATCCAGATCGCTCACCGCCTTCTCGCCGATCCACTTGCCATCGCGCAGCACGGTGACCCGATCGCAGATCTCGAAGATCTCCTTGAGGCGGTGGGAGATATAGACAATGCCGCAACCCTGCTCACGCAGCTCGCGGATAACCTTGAACAGCTGATCGGTCTCGGTATCGGTCAGCGCATCGGTGGGTTCATCCATGATGATGACGCTGGCATCGAACGACAGCGCCTTGGCGATCTCCACCATCTGCTGTTCGCCGATGGAGAGATCCCCGAGTCGGGTATCCGGCCCGTGTTTGACGCCAAGTCGTGCCAGCAGGCCGCTTGCCCGCTCGCGCAGTTGTTTGTGGTCGATGCTGCCAAAACGGGTACGGGGTTCACGACCGAGGAAGATGTTGGCGGCAATCGACAACTCCGGCAGCAGATTCAGCTCCTGATGGATGATGCTGATCCCCTGATCCTGAGAGTCGCGGGGGCCCTTGAAGTGGACCGGCTGGCCGCGATAGCTGACGCTGCCCGCATCGGCCTGATAGATACCGGTCAGCACCTTCATCAGGGTGGATTTGCCGGCGCCATTTTCACCGAGCAGGGCCATCACCTGGCCCGGATAGACCCGCAGACCCGCTTCGTCGAGGGCGCGTACACCGGGGAAGGTCTTGACGATCCCAGTCAGCTCCAGAATGGGTGAGAGGGGGGAGGTTGTGCTCATTTGCAGCTTCCTTGAAGAGGCCTTCTTTGAAGAATGTCAGAACGCCACACCGGCGCAGAGGATCAGGTTGGCGTAGGGAGTCACCTCGCCGCTGCGCACGATTGCCTTGCTCTGGCGGGAGCGGGTTTTGAACTCCTCGTGCAGGCAGTATTCGATGGCGATGGGTTTGCCCTGGGCGGCTGCGTGCGCTTCAAGCTGATCGACCAGTGCCTGATGGGCGGCGGGGCTGATCTGCTTGATCTCGCTTGCCATGATCACCTTCTCCACCACCAGATCGGTGAGCAGGGCGGTCAGTACGGTTGCAAGGCTGGGCGTCCCCGCCATCAGCGCCAGATCGATCCGCTCCGGACCTGCCGGAATGGGCAAGCCTGCATCGCAGACGGTGATCTCGTCGGTGTGGCCCATCTGTGCCACCAGAGCACTCAGGGGAGCATTGAGCAGTACGCCTCGTTTCATACAGCACCTCATCAGGCCTTGGCCCGTCAATCTGTGAACCGCTAGGCAACCGGTTACGCAACCGGTTGCGTCATGGCGCAAAGATAGGCCTTTTACTAAGGAAGGGCCACGGCAAAACCACGGAAATGTGAAAACGATCTCAAAGGCGGGAGAAGAAGTGCAGGGGAGGAGGCAGGAAGGGTGTCAGCAGAGCCCTGACACCCTTGTTATTCATCGAGCTATTGATTTTATGGTTAGTTGGCCAGTGTCTTGGCGACCGCCGGACGGCTCAGCATGCGCTGATAATGATCGGCAACCTTGGGGAATTCATTGATCTCGACCCCATCGCTTTTCAGCCAGCCCGCGACCACAAACAGATAGATATCCGCCACGCTGAACTGCTCGCCGAGTACCCAGGGGCCTGCCAGATAGTGCTGCTCAATCTGGGCAAAACCATCGCGCATATTGCTGGCGACTTTCTGCTGCATGGCGGCAATGGCCTGCTCGTCATCGGCCCAGCGGCTGCCACGGCGACCGTGGGCGTGGGAGACATGCACGGTGGAGGCGAGGAAGCTGTTGACCTCCTGCATGCGGGCCAGCAGGAACGGGTTGTCCAGCGGCGCCAGCTTGGCATCGGGGAAGCGCTGCGCCACATAGAGCAGCAGGGCCGGGGTCTCGGTCAGGGTGCCCTGCTCGGTGACAAGGGCTGGCACCCGTCCTTTGGGGTTGATGGCAAGATACGCAGGATCACGCTGCTCACCGGCGGCGAGGTTGACGAGACGGGGTTGGAACGGGGCATTCGCTTCCAGCAGGGCAATCTGCACGGCCATGGCACAGGTGCCGGGAGCGAAATAGAGGGTCAGATCGGACATGAATACTCCTGATTGGCTCAGGCCACCCGCAATATCGGCGAAAGATTGTTTCGCGTAACACCACGGAGGGTCATGAAAAAAGAGAGGGGGCAACGCTTGCCCCCACAACCAATCTACACCCCTGAGGGGGCATGAAAAAGCGCAGAATTAATCGACTTTGGCCGCTTTGCTGTTTGCCCACACCCTAAACCCCTTGGCCAAAACCTCGAACCAGATGTTGCTGAGCTTGATGGCATCGCTGACGACTGAGGGGTGGCAAGTTGGTACTGAAAGGACTGGGGGGGCAATAGCGCTCCCGCCTCGCGATGCACTCTATCTGTGAGAAATCATGCAGGTGGAAGACTGATGCCCGTGTGCGGGAATACAGATCCTTTTTGCGATGATCCTTTCAGGCTTGAAGGGGAGCACCGCAATTATTATCAATAAGACAGAACCTTATTCCCCATATAGCTTAATTTCCAAAACATTGGCGATGGCACTGCCATTCCAGTGGTATTCCAGATGCTGGGCTTGGTGGATCTTGGTGACCAGACGGGGGCGATAGAGCACATGGCAGTTATGACCGCTGTGGCGCACAGAACGGTAGTGGATACCGTCTATCCCCTTGGTTTTCTGTTCTTGGGCGAAAGCTTGGGATTGACCATAGTTGGTTGCGTGATAAAGCGGGGTGGAGAGAAATTCCGCGCTGGTGATATCGACCAGATTGGCGTTGAACTCGGTATAGAGCACCCGCATCTGTACTTTCTGAGCGGGTTCGTTGGTGTAGCCGAACATGCGCTCTTGGTGATACACAGTCTCTTTGATGGCAGTATCGAGCAGGGGGGCGCAGTAGTAACCGCCGAAATCGCCAGTGGTGAATCGGGCTCCTTCCGGGTTGATATGGGTGAAGGCTGCCATCACATAGCTGCTGCCATTTAGCCCGACCAACCAATCCTCTTTCGGTACCAACGACAGATCACCCGCCGCTTCATTCAACCGATCATTGGTCAGTGACTCTATGGCCCAGACGGCCTCCAGTTCGTCCGCATTAGCTACGTCTTCATAGAGATCGATGGTGGGGTAGCGGCTTGGAATGATCCGATAGGCTCGCTCCCCCTTGAGTTCAATCAGTGGCGGCTCTTGCATCAGGCCATACCCCCGCGCCAGGCATGCAGACGGGTGGCCACTTCATACAAATCAGCCACGCGGCCAGCGTTCATAATGTCCATCGCGCTGCGCCCGGCAAAGAAGGGATGGCTGTTGGGTTTGCGCACCCAGCCGTAGATGCTGTCGTCGGCACTGAACAGCATCCTCAGACACTTATGGATATTGAGGATGTAGCTCATCCGTTCTTGCATATCCACGGTCAGACGGATCCCGCCGTTTGACTCTTTGTATTTGTTCAATGTTGAACGGGATGAAATGCCAAGAAGTTTCAGCTGTTCATCTGTATTGCAGTGCCACTTATCCAGGATACGGAATACCACAGGCAGTGCCTTACTGGGGTCAATGGCGCCATTTTTCAGGGCTTTTTGTGCAGTGTTGGCCATATGTCCTCCTTACTATAGTCAGCGCCAGACGGCTGTCTGGCGCGTGAAATGTTAACTTGAGTTTAGTGTAGAAGAAATGCGCACACATGTACACATTTATACATATGTGCACATATATGTTCATTCTTGGGCGTTAATCTTCTTCCTTGAGGTCACGCAAAAAACACTCAGTGGTCAGCCACTATCTGGTGTGGTCCTGGCTGGTACATTGGGTTGATTTTCTCGGCGTCTTTATTGGCCTCATTTTCGAGCCGATGGGCCAGCTTGATGGAGGCCAGACACGAGGCGCGCCATGTGTCGATCGGTGTGCTGTCGTGTTTAGGCATCGAAGAGGTGAAGATGAAAAAGGGAGCGATTGCTCCCTTAATCCATTAACCCCGTCAGGGTCGATTAACCGCCGACTTAACCGGCCTTGGCCACCATGGCTTTAAGCTGCAGGAAGTACTGCTCGTAGAGGCGGGAGGCATCACCCACATCAGACTGGAACTCGCCCTTGCGTTTGATCTCGTCGCTCGGGAAGACCATGGTGTTGTTGCGAAACGCCGGGGTGAGCAAGGGGATGGCGTCCTTGACCGGGGTGGGGTAGCCGATTGCCTCGGCCACCTTGGCGGCGACATCGGGGCGCATCAGGAAGTTGATCAGGGCGTGGGCTTCCTTCACATGCTTGGCCTTTGCCGGGATGGCAAGGTTATCCATCCAGAGTACCGCTCCCTCTTCGGGATAGGTCATCTGGATGGAGGGATATTCGCGCTGGGCGCCGTAGGCCGAGCCGTTCCACAGCATGCCGATATTGACCTCACCGGCGATAAAGGGGTCGGCCGGGTTGTCGGAGTTGAACGCCTTGACGTTGGGCATCAGCTTTTTCAGGTATTCGAACGCTTCGGCAATTTGCGCCTTGTCCTGGGTGTTGGGGCTGTAGCCCAGCTGCACCAGCGCGATATGGAACACCTCGCGGGCATCGTCCATCAGCAGCAGGCTCTCTTTCCACTCCGGTGCCCAGAGCTGCTTCCAGCTGGTCACCGGTTGCTCGATGATGTCGGTGTTGGTACCGATCCCGGTCGCACCCCAGATATAGGGGATGGAGTAGCGGTTGTCCGGGTCGTACTCATGGTTGAGCAGGGTGGGGTCGAGGTGCTTGAAGTTGGGCAGCTGGGCGCGATCCAGCGGCTGCAACATCCCCTCTTTGGCCATTTTCGAGATGAAATAGGTGCTGGGCACCACTACGTCATAGCCGTCGCCATGGGTTTTCAGCTTGGCGTAGAGGGTCTCGTTGGATTCGTAGGTGGAGTAGATCACCTTGATGCCAGTCTCTTGCTGGAACTGCTCCAGCAGGCCGTCCGGCACATATTCCGACCAGTTGTAGAAGTAGACCACCTTGTCGTCGGCCGCGTGAGCGCTCTGGCTCAGCAGCGGGGTGGTGAGGGTGAGGGCGGCTGCCAGCAGGGCGCCGGCCTTGTGTTGGATTGTCATCAACAACTCCTTGGGGTTATGGGGCCTTGCGGCCCACCGTGACAGAGTTCGCCAAAGATGGCGGGGACGAAACGGGCAGGGTCAACCCTGCCGTTTACGCAGTAACAGTTGCGCCAGCAGCACCATCCCGAGGGAGGCGACCAGCATCAGGGTTGCCAGGGCGTTGACCTCGGGGGAGACCCCCACCTTGACCATGGAGTAGATCTTGAGTGGCAGGATCTCGTAGGCCGGGCCGGTAACAAAGGAGCTCACCACCACATCGTCCAGCGACAGGGTAAAGGAGAGCAGCCAGCCCGCCATCACCGCCGGCAGGGCAAGCGGCAGTATGATGCGGCGCAGGATGATCCACTCGCCAGCCCCCAGATCCCGCGCGGCTTCCAGCATCCGCACATCAAAACCGCACAGCCGCGAGTAGACAGTGATCACCACGAACGGCAGACAGAAGGTGATGTGGGCGATCAGCAGCGACCAGAAGCCGAGCGCAATGCCGGTGACCACAAACAGGGTCAGGAGCGAAATAGCCATCACGATATCGGGGGACATCATCACCACGAACAGCATGCCGCTCACGTACTGTTTGCCGCGAAAGCGGTAGCGAAACAGCGCCACGGCGGTGAGGGTGCCGATCAGGGTGGCGGCGGTGGCGGTGAGGGCGGCGATGGTCAGGGAGTGCTGGGCCGCCTGCATCAGGCTGGCGCTGGCAAACAGCTTCTCATACCAGCCAAGGGTAAAGCCGCGCCAGTCGATGCCATATTTCGACAGGTTGAAGGAGTTGGCGATCAGCACCCCGATGGGCACATAGAGATAGCCAAACACCAGCAGCAGAAACAGAGCTTTCAGTGCGCGCATCATGCCAGCTCCCCCTTCTTGCTCAATAGCTTGCCCGCCCGCCAGTAGCAGTAGACCAAGAGCGCCATCAGCACCGTCAGCATCACGCTGATGGCCGCGCCAAAGGGCCAGTCACGGCTGTTGAGGAACTGGGTCTTGATCAGGTTGCCGATCAGCAGGTGCTTGGCGCCCCCCAGCAAGTCGGAGACGTAGAACATCCCCATGGCGGGCAGGAACACCAGCAGACAACCGGCGATGATGCCGGGCAGGGTGAGGGGCAGAATGATCCGCACCAGCCGCTGCCAGCCGTTGGCGCCAAGATCCCGCGCCGCCTCCAGCAAACGGCCATCCAGCTTCTCGATGCTGGAGTAGAGCGGCAGCACCATAAAGGGGAGCAGCACATAGACCAGCCCGATGATGACGGCCACCTCGGTATACATCATCTGCAGCGGTCGCTCGATAAGCCCCAGATCCAGCAGCCAGCCATTGATCAGCCCCCGGGTGCCGAGCAGCACTTTCAGCGCATAGGTGCGGATCAGGGAGTTGGTCCAGAACGGCACCACCACCAGAAACAGCAGCAGCGGGCGGATACGCGCTGGCAGATGAGCCAGCAGCCAGGCAAAGGGGTAGCCCACCAGCAGGCAGATGGCGGTGGCGAGCAGCGCCAGCCAGAGGGAGTGGAGCAGCACCTCGAAATAGAGGGGGTCCAGCAGGCGGCCATAGTTGCTCAGGGTAAAGAGCGGTGCGATAAGCTCGGACTCGTCACGGGTCAGGAAGCTGACGCCGATGATCATCAGGTTGGGCAGGAAGACAAACAGCGTCAGCCAGCCGAGGATCAGCGCGATGGCCCCGTTGCGAACGCCGTTGTGGGCAAAGCTGTGCGCTACCCGCAGATTAGTGAGGCTCATAGGGCAACACCACCTCCCAGCTGTCAACCCAGTGGATCGCCACCTCCTGACCTAGGCGATAGTCAAAGTCGGGGTCATCCTCGTCGAAGAACTCGGAGATAAGCAGCTGTTTGCCACTTTCGAGCTCGATCACCGAATCCAGCGTCGCCCCCTTATAGTTGCGCTCGCGGATGTTGCCCCGCAGCGCGCCACGTTGATCGTCATCCTGATCGAGAATGCGCAGATCTTCCGGGCGCAGCAACACCAGCACCTTGTCGTCTGGCTGGAACGGCAAGGTGGTATGAAGCAGGCACTCGCGCCCCTCCACCTCAGCCTGCCAGATGCCGGGCTCGCGCTGGCTGATCAGCTTGCCATCCATCACGTTGATCTCGCCGATAAAGCGGGCCACGAACAGGTTGGCTGGCGATTCGTAGATATCGCGCGGGGTGCCGCGCTGGATTATCTTGCCGCCTTCCATCACCAGGATGCGATCAGACATGGTGAGCGCCTCTTCCTGATCATGGGTAACGAAGACAAAGGTGATGCCAAGGCGACGTTGCAGCGCCTTGAGCTCGCTCTGCATCTGCTTGCGCAGCTTGTAGTCGAGCGCCGAGAGGGATTCATCGAGCAGCAGCAGACGGGGCTTATTGACTACCGCGCGGGCGATGGCGACCCGTTGTTGCTGGCCGCCGGAGAGCTGATCCGGGCGGCGGTTGGCCAACTCGGTGAGCTGCACCATGGCGAGAGTCTCCTCGACCCGCTGGCGGATCTCGCTGGCCGGTACTTTCTGCATCTCGAGGCCAAAGGCGACGTTTTCAAACACCGTCATATGGGGGAAGAGCGCATAGCTCTGGAACACTGTGTTGATGTGCCTGTGTTCGGCGGGGATATGGGTGATCTCGTCACCGGCCAGATGGATGGTGCCACCGTCGACCGATTCTAGCCCGGCCAGCAGGCGCAGCAGGGTGGTCTTGCCACAGCCGGAGGGGCCCAGCAGGGTAAGAAATTCACCGTCATAGATTTCAAGGTCAAGGTCACTCAGGATCACCTTGCCATCGTATTTTTTGCTGATCTTGTTCAGCGCAACAATTACCTGTGGATTGTTCATCATCCGCCAGTCTCACCCCAGCCAGTGGCCATCGTGTTGAAAGAGGGCCGCATTCTATGCAGCCAATCCATGAAATCAAAGGCTTTTTGGCCCGAATTAGCCGCAAGTGCGCAGGAAAAACGGCTACGAATAGCAGACCAAATCGCTATAATGTGCCACCTGATTTGGTCGTTTTCGATATTGGATAGTCAATTGAGTAATAAAATGCGTATTGGCGGCTCCCTTGAGCAGTCTCTGAACCAGGGCTACCGCCTTGATCTGAAAGGGGTCATCCAGGAGGGATGGCAACAGACCCGCCGTACCGGATTTGGCCTGCTGCTGGCGATTGTCGGGGTGACGGCGATCTGGATCCTGCTCAGCAATGTGCTGCTGTTGCCCTATCTGGGGGATGACAGCCAGATGAATGTGGCCATGGTGCTGAGCTTGCTGATGACGGTGGTGATGGCCCCCATGACCAGCTCCCTCGATATGCTGGGGTTGCAGCAGTCGGTCGGGGTGCGCGCCCGCGCCAACCAGGTGTTCGACTTCTTCCGCCACTTTGTACGCCTCGGCATGTTGAGCCTGCTTGGCAGTCTGCTCACCAGCCTGTTTGGCCCGCTATTCGATCTGCTGGGATTGCCTGCCGTACTCTCATTCATTCCCTCGGCCCTGATCGGCATGGGGCTGCTCTTTACCGTCCCGCTGGTGCTGGAGCGCGGCCTGACGCCGCCCCAGGCCATTCTGGTCTCTCTCAAGCTCTTTGCGCGCGGCTGGCCCAGCATTGTGCTGTTCCACGGCGTGATGACCGCGCTCTTCTTCCTGGCTCTGATCCCCATGGGGTTGGGGCTTATCTGGGTGGCACCGCTCTATTTCAACTGCAAGGGGATCCTCTATCGGGATCTCTGCGGGGTGGGGGTAGAGGTTAACGAGGTGACAGAAGGCCCCAACCATTTCAATGCATGATGCAAAAGGACGTTGAATGACCCGTCGATATGGAGTGACCAAGGCTGTGCGCCAGAGCCTTCTGGCCACGCTCTTGCTGCCTGGGCTGGCGCTGGCTGAGCCGGTGCTGGATCTGCAATACAGCACCTTTTACAGCCAGATGAAGACCTTTGCCAAAGGGGAGTTTGGTCACGCCAGACTGGGGTTTTATCTGACCGATCCGCAAAATGGTCAGCGCTGTGGCCTCACCTTTGCCCGGGTTGCAACCGACAGCAAGGAGGTCGCGGGCGAGGTAACGGTTGATAGTGAACTGCGACTGCCTTTTGATGAGGATCTCAACCTCGACAAGGGGATCGTGACCGTCGGCCTGAAAGAAGAGCACGCCACATGCGATATGACGGTACAGGTGATGGCCGATGCGCCAAACGGACCCGAGCTGCCGGTGGCCGAGCTGGCGGCCCGTCAGCAGCAGATGCAGTCGCTGCTCGACAAGATGGCGGGCATGGTCGGCAAGCACTTCCTGCCGAAGATGGAAGGGGTGCGCATTACCCTGGTGCAGCAGAGCGGAACTGCTTATCTGATTGATGGTGCCCGCCAGGAAGCACTGCCCTGGCAGGAAGGCCACCTGCTGCTGAGCAATGAGCAACTGGCCGCGTTCGCCGCCGGGCAACTGCGCCTGCAGGGGGACGTGCTGCGACTGACCCCCTGGCTGCACAAAGGCTGATGCTGGTGGTGCTGTCACGTTGGTAACAGGCAGATCAAGAAAGCAAAAAAGGAGCGATTATCGCTCCTTTTTTATTGTGTGGCGTGTGCCCTGTGAGCGCGGCTTAGCGAACTTCAATCACATCCAGCATGTCCATCTCGTCGATGTCCAGCAGCGGCGCCTTTGGCATCTCGGGCGGATCAAACGCCTTGTCTCCGCCATCGATGATGCCGGAGTCGCGGTTGATGCTCTTGAAGTCAAACAGCTTGTGATCGAGCAGGTGGCTCGGGATCACGTCCTGAATGGCGGTGAACATGGTTTCGATACGACCGGGGAAGCGGCGATCCCAATCCTGCATCATCTGCTTGATGGCCTGACGCTGCAGGTTCTCCTGCGAGCCGCACAGGTTGCACGGAATGATGGGGAAGGCTTTGACGTCTGCATAGCGGATCAGATCCTTCTCTTTGCAGTAGGCCAGCGGGCGGATCACCACGTTCTTGCCATCGTCGCTCACCAGCTTGGGCGGCATGGACTTGAGCTTGCCACCGTAGAACATGTTGAGGAACAGGGTCTCGAGGATGTCGTCGCGGTGGTGGCCAAGGGCAATCTTGGTGCAACCCAGCTCCTGGGCGGTGCGGTAGAGAATACCGCGGCGCAGCCGTGAGCAGAGAGAGCAGGTGGTTTTGCCTTCCGGCACCTTCTCCTTGACGATGGAGTAGGTATCTTCCTCGACGATCTTGTACTCGATGCCGAGGGAATCCAGATACTCGGGCAGCACATGCTCGGGGAAGCCGGGCTGCTTCTGATCCAGGTTGACGGCAACCAGATCGAAATGGATGGGGGCGCTGGCTTTGAGGCTCATCAGTATGTCGAGCATACCGAAGCTGTCCTTGCCGCCGGAGAGGCAGACCATGACCTTGTCGCCCTCTTCAATCATGTTGAAGTCGGCAATGGCCTGACCCACGTTGCGCCGCAGGCGCTTCTGCAGTTTGTTAAAACTGTATTTTTCTTTGGCGTTCAGCTCTTCTAGCATGCTCGTAAAACCCGGGACACAAATAAGCGCGTTATTATAGCCATGTCCCGGGGGAGGGCAAGGTGCCAGGCACCTTATGATTGATTGCGACGACTGTCGACCGGGCAGCTGTAGTCTGCCGGTTTGAGGATCAGGATGTCGCAGGAGAGGCGGTCAATCACATGTTCGGCGGTATTGCCGAGCAAAGCGGCAGAAAGCCCGGTACGGCCGACGCAGCCCATGATCATCAGGGTCGCCTTGAGCTCTTCGGCCATATCCGGCAACACCTCTTCCGGTAATCCTTCAGCTACCCGGGTCCAGAGATGACCGATCCCGAACTTGTCGGCATGGCTCAGCAGCAGGCTTTCATGGTGTTTGCGGATAGCTTCGTTGTAGGCGTTGGGATCAAACTCCGGCAGCTCGATGGCAACGTTGACCGGGGTGCCCGGGTAGGTATTGACCAGATAGAGGTTGGAGCCCAGCAGCTCGGCGATGTCGCTTCCCTCCTGGGTGATCCGTTCGTTGAGCAATTTCTGATCCGGATCGTCGCTTGAGCAGTTGATGGCGGCGATGATGTTGCCGCCCCGTTGCCAGTGACCCTCCTTGACCAGCAGCACTGGACAGGGGCATTTGCGCAGCAGGTGCCAGTCGGTGGGGGTAAAGATAAAGGTTTGCAGGAAGCTGTGATGGTGAGTGGCTTTGACCACCAGATCGTGGCGCTGCTCCAGCACTTCCTGAATGACACACTCGAAGGGGCGATTGTGCCAGACCACCTTGACTTCGCACTCTATCCCCTGTGCCCGATAGGGGGTCAGGATCTCGTCCAGCCACTCACGTCGCTGTGAAATGACGCCATCACGCATCTCTTGCCGCTCGTCCACCGAAAGCATGGCAGTCATTTCATACGAGAAGTCATAGATGGTGAGCAGCAGGGTCAGATGGGCGTTTTCGTCCAGCTCGGCGACTTTGACTGCCCGTTCGAGGGCGATTTGACGCTCCTCTTCTGGATTGATAACCACCAGAATATTCTGATATTTGACCATCTTCTCCTCCTTGGAAAAGTCCAATGACAGCAGAATCTTAGCCATTACAGCTTAGCGCAGGAGGAGGGTATGGGGAACGTACCGGATCACATTCCAGAGGAAAGGATCCGGCAGGGAAAGCAGGAAAATAGCGGGAGGGTAAGCGGAAAAATCAGCCGCAGGGCGGGCGAGTGGCACCGGCCATCATGCCTAGCGCGACCTGATCCAGCACGGTAATGTATTTGCCTTTGACGCTGATGAGACCGGACTTCTGGAAGCGGCCGAGCAGACGACTGATGGTCTCGACGGTCAGTCCCAGATAGTTGCCGATGTCACCACGGGTCATGGAGAGACGGAACTCCTTGGCGGAGAAGCCGCGCTCGGAGAAGCGTACCGACAGATTGTGCAGGAAGGCGGCGAGGCGCTCTTCGGCATTTTTCTTGGAGAGCAGCAGGATCATCTCCTGATCGCCCATGATTTCGTTGCTCATCAGACGCATGATCTGCTGACGCAACTTGGGCATCTTGCCGGAGAGATCGTCGAGCACTTCAAACGGAATTTCGCACACCATGGCAGTTTCCAGCGCCTGGGCGAAGGAGGGGTGTGCCTGTTTGTGGATGGCATCGAAACCAACCAGATCGCCAGCGAGGTGGAACGCGGTGATCTGCTCATCGCCCTGTTCGGTGATGGTGTAGGACTTGATGGTCCCGGAACGGATGGCATAGAGCGATTTGAACTCGTCGCCGGCCTTGAACAGCTCTTCACCCTTCTGGATCGGCTTTTTGCGCTCGATGATGCTGTCCAGCTGATCAAGCTCGTTGTCGTTCAGAGTGAAGGGAATACAGAGCTGACTGATGCTGCAATCCTGGCAATGAATTGCACAGCCACCGCTCTGGATACGTCTGCCAGGTTTCTTTTCCGGGATCATAGGCTCATACGAATAATTGATTTATATCAAACAAGTTTACCATCAACTCATCCGTTTTGGATAGGGTTTCAAAAGGATGCAATGCCAATCCACAGGGTATGTACCCCGAACAAAATGAGCAGCAGGGCCCCGCCAAGGCGCAAACTGCGCAGGGTGAGCCAGTATCTCAGGCGATCAGCGAGTCCCCCCAAAGCAAACAGGGTGGGCAGGGTGCCGAGACCAAAAAAGAGCATGATGAGCGCCCCGCCGCTGGCCGAACCGGCCGCCGCGCTCCAGGTCAGCATGGAGTAGACCAGCCCGCAGGGGAGCCAACCCCACACCATGCCAAAGGGCAGTGCCTGCACAGGTGAGGTGAAGGGGATAAATTTGCCCGCCAGCGGTTTGATACGTGGCCAAAATCTGGCGCCGAGCCGCTCCAGCAGCAAGATCCCTTGCCACCAGCCCGCCAGATAGAGACCAAGCGCAATCATCAATAGCGCTGCCACGAGACGCAAGCCGGCAATAGCGTGTTTGCCAGCGCCCAGCTCACTGGTGGTGGCGAGCAGGCCGCCCACCAGTGCACCTGCAATGACATAGCTCAGGATCCGGCCGAGGTTGTAGTTGAGCAGATAGGCGAGCCGCCCCCAGAAGTGTTGTTTGTTGGCGGGGATTGCCATGGAGAGCGCGGCGGAGACGCCACCACACATGCCGATGCAGTGGGCGGAGCCTGCCAGTCCGACCAGCAGGGCGCCGGCCAGATCAAGGTTGTGGGTCATGGTCAGCAGGCTTTGCGGGTTTGTGGGTGGGTTGCTCTTCGTCAAACAGGATGTTGGAACCCTGCCGGTCGAGATCTTCAAACTGCTCGGAGCGAATGGCCCAGAAGAAGACGACCCCGGCGATGATCACAAACAGGATGGCGATGGGGATCAGGACAAAAATTATATTCATGAGAGGTACCTTGGCGTTCTTCCTTGGCAAGCGTCCCCTATGGTAACCCTGTTCGGGCAGGGGGCCAGCCGCTATCAATTAGAAATGTGGCCTGCATCGAAGGCAGGCCACATTTTCAGCTATTTTCCGCCACCAGCCTCATCGGTTGAGGCGCATGGAGTTGGTTACCACGATGAGTGAGCTGAGCGACATGCCCGCCGCCGCCAGATAGGGGGGCAGCCAGCCGCAGGCCGCCAGCGGCAACACCAGCAGGTTGTAACCGATGGACCAGGCGAAGTTCTCGATGATGATCTTGCGGGTACGCATTGCCAGCACTCTGGCCTCGAGCAGTCGGCTCAGGTCATCGGCCAGCAGGATGGCATCGGCGCTGTTTTTCGCCAGATCGGTGCCACCAGCCATGGCAAACGAGGCGTGCGCTCCGGCCAGTACCGGGGCGTCGTTGATGCCATCGCCCACCATGATGCTGATATCCCCCTGGGCTTCCCGGGCCTTGAGGTAGGTCAGCTTGCCATCGGGTGAGACCCCCTTGACCAGCTCATCCACGCCCAGCTCGCGGGCAATCTCGTCTGCCTGAAAAGAGCTGTCGCCAGTCAGCACGGTAGTTTGCAGACCTGCCGCCTTGAATGCCGCGATCAGCGCCCTAGCATCGGGGCGCAGGGTATCTTCCAGATTGAAGCGGGCCAAGACCTGCTGCTCGTCGGCCAGATAGATAGCCAGACCGCGGCCGCGTTCTTGCGCCGGATCCAGCCCAAGCCAGCGGGCACTGCCGATGCGGTAACGTACGCCATCCACCAGCGCTGTGATGCCGTGACCGATGACAGGGGTGATCTCGCGGGCGGATGGCAGCACACTGATACTGTCGGCAGGTAGCCGGAAGGCGCGAGCTATGGGGTGCTCGGATTGCGCCTCCATGGCCCGGGCGATGGCGAGGCAGTGCGTCTCGTCAAGGTCGGCCAACGCCTGAGTCTGCGTCAGACTGATCTCCCCTGTGGTCAGGGTACCGGTCTTGTCCATCACTATCCGGTTGGCCTTGGTCAACACGTCCAGCACATGACCACGGCGCAGCAGAATGCCGTTGCGGGTCAGATTGGCGGTGGCCGAGGTCAGCGCCGTCGGGGTGGCCAGCGACAGGGCACAGGGGCAGGTGGCAACCAGCACGGCGAGGGTGACCCAGAACGCCTGATCCGGTTGATGGAAGTGCCAGAAGGTCCAGACCGCGGCGGCAATGATCAGCAGCACCAGAATAAAGTGGCGCGACAGCTGATCCGCCATCTGGGCGATGGCCGGTTTGTCGTCGAGGGCGTGATCCTGCAGCCGCATGATCTGGGCGATCCGCGACTCTTCGATACGGTGGCTGACCCGGATCTGCAGCGGGGCATCGGTGTTGATGGTACCGGCATAGACCTGCTCACCGGGCTGTTTGAGCAGGGGCAGCTGTTCACCGGTCAGCATGGATTCGTTGAGGCTGGCTTGCCCTTCGACAATGATGCCGTCCGCCGGCAAGGTTGCTCCGGCCAGCACCCGTACCCGATCGCCGACCTGCAAGGTCTTGGCCGCTACCTCATGCTCCCCTTCATCATCGATGCGGGTCGCCATGATGGGCACCAGTCGTGCCAGGTTGGAGCTCGATTCCGACGCCTTGCGCCGGGCCCGCAACTCGAGAAAGCGCCCCAGCAGCAGGAAGAAGACGAACATGGTGATGGAGTCGTAATAGACCTCACCGGTATTGAACACGGTGGCCCACATAGAGGCGATAAAAGCCCCGATCAGCGCCAGCGACACCGACACATCCATCGACAGGTGGCCCTGTTTCAGGCTGCGCCAGGCACCCACGTAAAAGGGTTGGGCTGAATAGATCATGATGGGGGTGGAGAGCAACAGGCTTATCCACTTGAAGTAGACCATGAACTCATCTTCAACGCTGATGAAGAGATCCATGTAGAGGGCCACGGCGCACATCATCACCTGCATTGAGCCCAGCCCCGCCAGAGCCAGCCGGAACATATAGCTGCGCACCTCTTTGGCGTAGAGCGCCTCCTGTTGATGGGTCTGGAACGGGTAGGCACGATAACCGATCTGGGCAAATCCCTTGAGGATGTCACTCAGGGAGAGCTGGTCCGGATCCCACTTGATGCGGGCCCGGTGGGTGGTGGTGTTGACGTTTATGTAGCGCAGGCCGCCAAGGGTCATCAGGTGGCGTTCGATAAGCCAGGCACAGGCGGCGCAGGTGAGCCCTTCAACTGTCAGCTGGATTTCGCGAAGGGTACCGCTGTCGGTGACAAAATCCTGTTGCACTTCTGCCAGATCGTAGTGGGTGAGGGCGGCCAGCTCTTCGGGTACCAGATCTCCCTTGGTACCGGGGGCGGTGCGGTGATCGTAGTAACTGGCAAGGCCGCACTCCATGATGGTTTCTGCCACAGCCTGACAACCGGGGCAGCACATGGGGCGAACAATCCCCTTTATCTCGAGGGAATAGCCACTATTGGTGGGTACCGTCTCGCCACAGTGAAAACAGGGGGTCATGCGTTATGCCTCCCTGAATGCAGAATGCAAGCAGCAGGGGCGCTGGCGAGCACCGGCTCGCCACAGTGAGAACAGCCGGTCATGGCTTAGCGTCCTTTCGGGTCGAGTTCGACAGGGGCCAGGGTGGGCAGCTGGACGGTCTCTTGCAATCGCCACTGGTGATCGAAGGCATCGACCCGAATGTGCCACTTGCCGACCAGCGGCTTGTCAAAATGGAGGCGATAGGTGCCGCTCGCATCGGCGGTGATCATGTGTTCGCTGTCCTGACCGGCCAAGGTCGGGTGAAACAATGAAAGATAGAGAGCTTGCCCGGCAGGAATATCGCCGCTGATGGGTTTGAGGGTCAGCTCGTTGCCGTCAACCTCCAGTCCAAAGCGGATATTGAGCGCTTCGGAGCGGTCAAACTTGCTCAAGTCCTGATTGATCTCTTTCCCTTGTTTGTAATAGTCCTCGGCCACCAGATTGACCCCATCCTTGCTGGCGATGATGGCGGTGGCGATACTGCCGACCACGGCGGCAGTGGGGAGGGCGATGATAAACCAGGGCCAGAATTGGCGATACCACGGTTTGGATAGAGGTTGGGTCATGATTGCTACTGCCATGAAACGAATGATTAACGTGGAAGATGGTTTTTACGCAACACAAGATAACAAAAAGCCTCGAGGAGTCGAGGCTTTTTGCTGTGTAATCACGTGTTTATCACATGTTACAACGTTACGGGCGAACCTTATTTGGCAGACTGTTGATGAGACAGGCTGTAAACGTAGGAGGCCAGCAGGTGAACCTTGTCCTCACCCAGAATATCTTTCCAGGCTGGCATCACGCCGTGACGACCGTGGGTGATGGTTTGCACCACCACTTCGCGGGAGCCACCGTAGAGCCAGGTGTTGTTGGTCAGATCTGGCGCACCGACGGCAACACCGCCCTTGGCATCGGCCCCGTGGCAGGCAGCGCAGATGGCAAAGCGTGCTTCACCTTTCTTCGCTTCCACCAGGTCGACCTTGCGACCGGAGAGGCTAAGCACATAGGAGGCCACTTCCTGAACGCCATCTTTGCCGAGGATTTCACCCCAGGCAGCCATGATCCCCTGGCGACCGCCCATGATGGTGGTCTTGATTTGATCAGGCTGGCCGCCCCATTGCCATTCGCTGTCGGTCAGGTTCGGGAAGCCGCGGCCACCACGGGCATCGGAGCCGTGGCACTGGGAGCAGTTCTGCAGGAACAGACGCTGACCCACTTTCAGGGCTTCCGGATCCTTGGCGATCTCGGTGATGGCACGATAGGTTTTGCCATCCGCTTCGTAGGTGAGTTCACGGAACTTGGCGCCGTAGATCTCGTCAGCCTTGGCGACCTCGCGGTCATACTCCACCGCGCGACCTTCGGCCTTTGCCGATTCTGTTGCAGCCTTGGACTCGGCCAGCGAGCGCACGTTCTGGTTGGAACTTTGCCAGCCCAGCAGGCCTTTGAAGTTGCCAAGCCCCGGGAAGGCGATCAGATAGACCAGACCGGTGACGATGAAGAAGAGGAACATGTAAGTCCACCACTTCGGCAGCGGGTTGTTGATCTCCTCGATGCCATCGAAGGAGTGACCCATCGATTTACCTTCTTCAACACCCATCTTGTCCTTGCGGCACCACATCAGTAGCAAGAAGCAGCCGAGGATGGTTCCCAGACTGATGACAGTCACAAAAATGCTAAACAGAGTGCTCATTATTGTTTCGCTCCTGCGTTCTTTTTATCAGCACCGGGTTGCTCATCATCGGCAAAAACCAGATTGGCAGCCTCGTCGAAAGAGGTCTTGCGGCGTTTGCTGTAGGCCCAGACGATGATGCCAATCATGATGGCCATCAACAGCAGGGTATACAGACCGCGAAATGTGCCGTAGTCCATTTTCGCCTCCTTATTTCAGGGCATGACCCAGTGATTGCAGATAGGCCACCAGCGCATCCAGCTCGGTTTTGCCCTTGACGGCTTCGCCAGCACCCTGAATATCAGCGTCGGTATAGGGCACACCGAAGTGATCGCGGAACAGCGCCAGCTTCTTGGCCGTCATCTCACCGGTCAGCACATTGGTATCAAGCCAGGGGTAGGCGGGCATGTTGGATTCCGGTACCACATCGCGCGGGTTGATCAGGTGAACCTTGTGCCACTCGTCGGAGTAGCGGCCACCGACACGGGCCAAGTCCGGACCAGTACGCTTGGAGCCCCACAGGAAGGGGTGCTCCCAGACGCTCTCACCGGCGACCGAGTAGTGACCGTAACGCTCGGTTTCGGCACGGAACGGACGGATCATCTGGCTGTGGCAGTTGGTGCAGCCTTCGCGAATGAAGATGTCGCGTCCTTCCATCTGCAGAGCGGTGTAGGGCTTGAGGCCCTCCACCGGCTCGGTGGTTTGCTTTTGGAAGAACAGCGGAGTGATTTCAACCAGGCCCCCCAGACTGATGGCGAAGATGATGCCGACCACCAGCATGGGAACGCTTTTTTCAAATATTTCGTGACGGTTATTGTTGCTCATGGGTTGACCTCTTCAATCATGCTGGCTGGGCGACAGGTTCCAGAGAACCTTTGGGCGCAGTGATGGTGCGATAGGCGTTGTAAGCCATCAGCAACATGCCGGTGACGAAGAAGCAGCCACCCAGGAAGCGCACGAAATAGAAGGGATAGGATGCCTGCAACGCTTCAACGAAGCTGTAGGTCAGGGTGCCGTCTTCGTTGACTGCACGCCACATCAGGCCCTGCATCACGCCGGAAATCCACATGGCAACGATGTAGAGCACGGTGCCCACGGTCGCCAGCCAGAAGTGAACGTTGATCAGCTTGACGCTGTACATCCTGCCCTGGCCGAACAAGTTCGGGATCAGGTGATAGACAGCACCGATGGAGACCATGGCAACCCAGCCCAGCGCACCGGAGTGAACGTGACCAACGGTCCAGTCGGTGTAGTGGGAGAGGGCGTTGACGGTTTTGATCGCCATCATCGGGCCTTCGAAGGTCGACATGCCGTAGAAAGAGAGGGAGACGATCAGGAAGCGCAGGATGGGGTCATAACGCAGTTTGTGCCAGGCACCGGAGAGGGTCATGATGCCGTTGATCATGCCGCCCCAGGAGGGGACGAACAGGATCAGGGACATCACCATGCCCAGCGACTGAGCCCAGTCAGGCAGTGCGGTGTAGTGCAGGTGGTGCGGACCGGCCCAGATATAGAGGGAGATCAGCGCCCAGAAGTGGACGATGGAGAGGCGATAGGAGTAAACCGGACGACCCGCCTGCTTGGGCACGAAGTAGTACATCATCCCCAGGAAGCCGGCGGTCAGCAGGAAGCCTACCGCGTTGTGGCCATACCACCACTGCACCATGGCGTCCATGGCGCCGGAGTACATGGAGTAGGACTTCATGCCGGAGAGGGGCACTTCCATGTTGTTGACAATGTGCAGCACCGCAACGGTGATAATGAAGGCGCCGAAGAACCAGTTCGCCACATAGATGTGGGAGGTGGTGCGTTTCATCAGGGTGCCGAAGAAGACGATGGCATAGGCGACCCATACCACAGTGATGGCGATATCAATCGGCCACTCCAGCTCGGCATACTCTTTGGCGGAGGTGTAACCCAGCGGCAGAGAGATGGCGGCAGAGAGGATGATTGCTTGCCAGCCCCAGAAGACGAAGGTTGCCAGCGGGCCACCAAACAGTCTGGTTTGACAGGTGCGCTGCACCACGTAGAAGGAGGTGGCCATCAGTGCACTGACGCCGAAGGCGAAGATCACTGCGTTGGTATGGAGGGGCCGCAGACGACTGTAAGTCAGCCACGGGGTCTCGAAGTTGAGGGCAGGCCAGATCAACTGGGCTGCGATCAGTACGCCAACCGACATGCCGACAATTCCCCAGACAATCGTCATGACGGTAAACTGGCGAACAACGGTGTAGTTGTACTCAGGATGGTTAGTTGTATGGCTCATCGTTATATTCCGCTTCCGATGCTGCTGTTGTTTGGTTTTGTATCCGGAGAACCGGACTGGCTTCATCAGCCACCGCCGACCAGTTGTTAACATCTGTTAACGAAAGGAAAAGCAAAAGATGGCTAAATGAAAACTGCATGGGAATGATACTGAAGTGACAGGTAAAATAACAGTATAAACAGTGATATATTTGGCTCCGTCCGGTCTCGATATGGCAGTTTTTTACCTTGTTCGAGATCACAAAAAACTATTTTAATTGCATCTTAATCGGGCTGTTTTTGATGAAAGAGAGACTTACCGCACGTAAAGTTTTGCACCTCGTACTGGTATTGGCGCTGTTATTGGCGCTGATGGCCTATCGCACCTGGTTTTCGGTCGATAACAGCGTCTCTGCTGACCAGACAAAAGATCAGATTTGTGATCTTTCCCACACCCCTTGCAGCGCGCTGATTGGTGACAAGTCGCTGACGGTCGCCATCAAGGAATTACCGCTGCGCGCTGAACATGACTTTGTCATCGCTATTAGCGGCGGCGATCCGGCCATCAAACCGGTGAAAGCGACACTCGAAGGCAAAGATATGTTTATGGGCACCATTCCGGTGAACTTTGAACAAATAGACGGACAGTGGCAGGGGGTAACCCAGGTGGGGAGTTGTACATCACCCGTCATGATCTGGTTGTTAAATATCGAGTGGAGTAATGGTCAACGCCAGCAATTGGCGCTTTCCGTTGCCCGGGAATAACGGCGCAAGGAGCGGGGAGTGGAAAAAATATTTGAAATTTCCCGGCCAGGCGTTACCTTCCCCAAACCATCAGGGAGTGAAGTTCATTTAATCATGATTGAAAAACAACCATTTTATCGCACCCTCAACCAGCAGGCCAAGGCGCTGCTGGAGGGGGAAACCGATCTGATTGCCAATCTGGCCAACCTCTCCGCACTGCTGAATCAGGAGCTGGCGGAGATCAACTGGGTCGGTTTTTATCTGTTGCAGGGCGAGACCCTGGTATTGGGGCCATTTCAGGGCAAACCGGCCTGCGTGCGGATCCCGGTCGGCCGCGGGGTGTGTGGTACGGCAGTGGCAGAGGGGAGAACCCAGCTCATTGACGATGTCCACCAGTTCGATGGTCACATCGCTTGCGATGGCGCGAGCAACTCGGAAATCGTGATCCCGGTGCGCCGTGGTGGCGAGATCATCGGGGTACTCGATATCGATAGTCCGATTTTTAACCGTTTCAACCAGGAAGACCGGATTGGCCTCGAAGAAACGGTGCAAATTTTGGAAAGCATGCTCTAAGTCATTGCTAGATGGTTCGCAAAAGGCCCCAAGCTCTCTATAATGGGGCCTTTGTTGTGCTCGGGACGTGCCCGTGCGTTTATATGAAAGCCAAGGTTATACATGGAAAACACTGAGAAGCTGAAGAACAGTAAAGAGATCGTTGCCTACCTGGTCGAGAAATTCCCGGCCTGCTTCGTTGCTGAAGGAGAGGCCAAGCCGCTCAAGATTGGCATCTTCCAGGATTTGGCCGAGCGTCTTGCTGACGATGCCAGAGTCTCCAAGACCATGCTGCGTTCCGCACTGCGTCAATACACCTCCAGCTGGCGCTACCTGCACGGTCTCAAAGCTGGCCAGGCTCGCGTTGATCTGGATGGCAACCCGGGCGAGCTGCTGACCGAAGAGCACATCGAACACGCCAAGCAAGCTCTGAAAGAGAGCAAAGAGCGCGTATTCGCCAGCCGTCGTACCAATACCAAAGAGAAGGATGAGAAGGCCAAGAAGCCCCGTCGTCCTGCTGTGCGCAAAACCGAGAAAGCTGATGTAGCTGCCAAGCCGAAAGCTGCCGCCAAGGCACCGGTCGCTGACGCTCCGCTGGTTAAAGTGGATGCCGCTACGCTGAAAGTGGGCCAGGATGTGCGCGTCGTTATGGGTAAATTCCCGGTTCCGGCAACCATCAAGGAAGTAACCAAGGACGATGTACAGGTCCAACTGCAGACCGGCATGATGGTGCGGGTCAAATCAGAGCACTTGGTTCTCTAAGGAGACAAATGTTGAAGCATGGCGTAATTCGTTTTTCCCTCGTTGCCTGTAGCCTGGCGCTTGCCGGGCTTGCACAGGCCATCGAGCCGGTGCTCAAGGAGAGTGATTTGCCTGTGTTGGCTCAAGAGAGCCAACATGCTACGGCCAGCAAGCGAATTACCAATCTGTTTACCCGCTCGCACTACAAACAGTTCAAGCTGGACGATGCCTTTTCCTCCGTGATTTTCGATAAATATCTGGAGAATCTGGACTACAGCCGCAACCTGTTTTTGGCCTCTGATATCAGCCGTTTTGAAAAGTACCGTAACGGTTTTGACACCGACCTCGAAAGAGGCCGTCTGGCTCCCGCCTACGAGATGTTCAACCTGAGTCAGCAGCGGCGTTATGAGCGGTTCGAATACGCCCTCAAACTGCTTGATACTCCTTTCGATTTTACCCAGACCGACAACTATGTGTTTGATCGGGAAGGGGCGGCTTGGCCCAAAGATGAAGCAGAGCTCAACGAGCTGTGGCGTCAGCGGGTCAAGTTCGATGCCCTGAGCCTAAAGCTCAGCGGCAAGGAGTGGCCCGAGATCAAGGAGCTGCTTGGCAAGCGTTACAACAACGCCATCAAGCGGATGTCCCAGACCGAGAGCGAAGATGTCTTCCAGCTCTTCATGAACTCCTTCGCTCGCGCCATCGAACCACACACTAGTTACCTCTCCCCGCGCAGTGCCGATCGTTTCAACACCGAGATGAACCTCTCGCTGGAAGGGATCGGGGCCGTGTTACAGGCGGAAGATGACTTTACCGTCATCCGTTCTTTGGTGCCCGGTGGCCCGGCTGCCAAATCTAACCACCTCAAGCCCGATGACAAGATCACCGGGGTAGGGCAGGAAGATGGCAAGATTGTTGATGTGATCGGCTGGCGTCTCGATGACGTGGTCGAGCTCATCAAGGGGCCCAAGGGGAGCAAGGTCAAGCTTGAAATTCAGCGCGGCAAGGGCGCAACCGCCAAGACCGAGCAGATCGAGCTGACCCGCGACAAGGTGCGCCTTGAAGACAGAGCCGCCAAGTCCAAGGTGATTAACGCCGAAGGCAAGAAGATTGGTGTCATCGAGATCCCGAGTTTCTACGTCAATCTGCATGACGACGTGATCAAGGAGCTCTCCAGCCTCAACAAGCAGAAGATCGATGGTCTGATCATCGATCTGCGCGGTAACGGCGGCGGCGCCCTGACTGAAGCCTCTGCCCTGAGTGGTCTCTTCTTTGGCAGCGGTCCTGTTGTTCAGATCCGTGATCATATGGGTCGTATCACGGTCAACGGTGACGACGATGGCAACGTCTATTACGGCGGTCCCATGTCGGTGCTGATCGACAGATACAGTGCCTCGGCCTCCGAGATCTTCGCTGCCGCCATGCAGGATTATGGTCGAGCCCTGATCCTGGGTGAAAACTCGTTCGGCAAGGGGACGGTGCAGCAGCATCGCAGCCTCGCCAAGGTCTATGACTTCTACGAGCAGCCGCTGGGTCACGTGCAGTACACCATCGCCAAGTTCTACCGGATCAATGGTGGGAGTACCCAGAACAAGGGCGTTGCGCCGGATATCAGCTTCCCGACACCGGTTGCGCCGGAAGAGACGGGTGAAAGCCGTGAGTTCAATGCGCTGCCGTGGGACAAGATAGCCTCTGCCAACTATCAGACTCTGGGCAATTTCACTACTCTGCTGCCCAAGCTGCAGGCCGCCCACGATGCCCGCATCGCCAAGGATCCCGAGTTTGCCTACGTGATGCAGGATATTGCAGACTACAAGGTGGAGAAGGAGAAGAAGTCGGTCTCCCTCAACGAGGCGGAGCGTGTTGCAGAGCAGGCGAAACAGGATGAGAAAGCGCTCAAACGTACCAACGAGCGTCTGGCACGTCTTGGCAAGCCGGCGGTGAAGAGTCTGGATGAACTGCCCGCTGATTTTGAAGCGCCCGATGAGTATCTCATCGAAGCGGCCAATATCACGGCGGATCTGGCCAAGGTCAGCAAACGCAGCTGACAAGGCGACCTCCAATGCACAAGGGCGACTGCGGTCGCCCTTTCTTTTTGTCTGGCGTATCTGACGTAATGCAAATTGTTTGACCCCGCCAGTTGGTTGTGACAGCCTCTTTCTCGCCTTTAACAAGCGTGGAAGCAGACAATAATGACCGATCACTCCCAGGCCATGACGGCCAAATATCGCCAGGATTATCAGGCGCCGCTCTACTGGATCGACACCATCGACCTCGATTTCCAACTGCAGGAGCCGCTGACTCAGGTCACCGCCATCACCCGCATTCGTCGCAACGGTGAGCACAATGCGCCGCTCGTCCTCGATGGTGAACAGCTGACTCTCAAGAGCGTTGCCATTGATGGCATTCCCTGTGACCACTACGAGCAAGGCGAGAGCAGTCTGACCCTGTTCAACCTGCCTGCCGAATGTGTACTGACCATTGTCACCCTGCTGGATCCGGCCGCCAACACCGCGCTGGAAGGGCTTTACAAGTCAGGCGATGCCTACTGCACCCAGTGTGAAGCGGAGGGCTTTCGCCGCATTACCTATTATCTGGACCGCCCCGACATTCTGGCGCGCTACAGCACCCGCATTACCGCCGACAAAGCCCAGTTCCCCTTCCTGCTCTCCAACGGCAACAAGGTTGACAGCGGTGATCTCGATGGCGGCCGTCATTTCGTACAGTGGCAGGATCCTTTCCCCAAACCGAGCTACCTGTTTGCGCTGGTGGCCGGTGATTTCGATGTGGAGCGCAGCCACTACACCACCAAGAGCGGCCGCAAAGTGGCCCTCGAGATCTTCGTCGACAAGGGCAACCTCGATCGCGCCGGTTTTGCCATGGAGAGCCTCATCAACTCCATGCGCTGGGACGAACAGCGTTTTGGCCTCGAGTATGATCTCGACATCTACATGATCGTTGCGGTGGACTTCTTCAACATGGGCGCCATGGAGAACAAGGGGCTCAACATCTTCAACTCCAAGTTCGTGCTGGCCAATCCGGCCACAGCTACCGATGGCGACTACCACGGTATCGAACGGGTGATCGGTCACGAATATTTCCACAACTGGACCGGCAACCGCGTCACCTGTCGTGACTGGTTCCAGCTCAGCCTGAAAGAGGGGCTGACGGTATTCCGGGATCAGGAGTTCTCCTCAGATCTGGGCTCCCGTGGCGTCAACCGCATCAACAACGTGCGTACCGTGCGCGGCCCGCAGTTTGCCGAAGATGCCGGCCCTATGGCACACCCGATCCGTCCGGATGTGGTGATCGAGATGAACAACTTCTACACCCTGACCGTCTATGAGAAGGGGTCGGAAGTGATCCGCATGATGCACACCCTGCTAGGTGAAGAGGCCTTCCAGGCCGGTATGCGCCTCTACTTCGAGCGTCACGACGGCTCGGCCGCCACCTGCGATGATTTCGTGCAGGCGATGGAGGATGCGTCCGGTGTCGATCTTGGCCGTTTCCGCCGCTGGTACAGTCAGTCCGGCACCCCCGAGCTGACCGTGACCGACGAGTATGATGCCGCCAGCGGTATCTATCGCCTTCATGTGAGCCAGCATACCCCGCCGACTCAGGATCAACCGCAAAAGCTGCCGCTGCATATCCCTCTCGACATCGAGCTTTATGACGAGCAGGGTGCTGTCATTGCGCTGCAGTATCGGGGCAAGGCCATCGGCAACGTGCTCGATGTGCTGGAAGCGGAGCAGACCTTCGTATTCGATCGGGTGCCGGTCAAGCCGGTTCCCTCCCTGCTGCGGGACTTCTCTGCGCCGGTCAAGCTGCACTATGACTACAGCGACGAAGCGCTCGCCTTTCTGATGCGCTTTGCCCGCAACGAGTTTGCCCGCTGGGATGCGGCCCAGATGCTGATCAACAAAGCGGTCATCGACGGGGTGGCACGGGTGCAGCACGGGCAGGGGGTTGAGCTCTCCCAAACCCTGCTGGCCGCCTTCGTCGCTATTCTGGACGACAGCGATCTCGATTTGGCCCTCAAGGCGGAGATCCTGGCGCTGCCCAGTGAGGCGACCCTGGCCGAGCTGTTCGAGGTGGCCGATATCGATGCCATCCATCAGGTGCGCGACGCGATCCACACCCGTCTTGCCGAGGCCTTTGGCACGCGCTTGGCGGCGACCTATCAGAGCCTGCGTCTGAACGGTTATCAGGTGGTGCACGCCGACATGGCCAAGCGGGCTCTTAAAGGGGTGGTGCTGGGCTATCTGGCTGCGCTGGATGCGGAGCATGCCGATGCGCTGGTGCGCGAGCAGTACGCAACCGCCGACAACATGACCGACACCCTGGCGGCGCTGCAGGTGGCCAACGGCTATCTGTTGCCATGCCGCGCCGCGCTGCTGGCCGATTTCGAGGGCAAGTGGGCCAAGGATGGACTGGTGCTGGACAACTGGCTGCGGCTGATTGGCAGCAAACCGGCTGCCGATGTACTGAGCGAAGTGAAACAGGCGATGAGTCACCCCACTTTCAGCATTCGCAACCCGAACCGGCTGCGGGCGCTGATCGGCAGTTTTGCCATGAGCAATCAGGTGCAGTTCCATGCGGTGGATGGCAGCGGTTACCGCTTCCTGACCGATCTGCTGATCGAGCTCAACGAGGTCAATCCGCAGGTGGCCTCCCGCCTTATCACTCCGCTTATCCAGTTCAAGCGACTGGATGAGGCGCGCAAGGCCCTGATCCGCGCCGAGCTGACCCGTCTTGCCAACCTTGAGGGGCTGGCAAGGGATCTGTTCGAGAAGGTCAGCAAGGCGCTGCAGCAGTAAGTGTCGACGGGGCAGGGGCGATAACGCTCTTGCCCCACATTGATGTGCCGTGTGATCAGGAGCAAGCGTGAAGCAGTTTACTTTTCGGCTCTCATTGAGCAGTGACGAGGTGATGCTGATGTATCAGGGCCATGCCAGACGGCTGGTGGTGCGCAGCGAACAGGGGTTGACCCTGGAGCTTGGCATAGAAAAAATACGCCCCTTTGTCGCCATCAATGGTGTGCATGGCTACTTTCGGCTGAAAACCCAGGACGATTACCGCTTTATCAGTCTCGAACGCATAAATTAACAAAAATCGAACAGATTACCGACTGTTTATCTGCTTTGCGTCACTATCTATCCGGTAAACTGGCACAAAGGTAGTGGGAATTTCTGTATTTTTGGTTATTTGCAAAATTTCTCACAGTTTAAGCCGTGATCTGCACCTTGTTTTTAACATCTCGTTAGCACCTTTCCTCGCCTTCCCTTATCCAAGCCATTACACTTCGCAACAACTCTGCACCAGCGGGTAACCAGGGTGGTTGCCTCTGCGTCGGTGGTTAATGTCGTCCGATAAGGAATATAAAAATGGCATTGAAAGACGCCCCTACCTCAGTTCTGCTCGAAAACGTTCTCAGTCTGATCCATCAGAAGTTGCCCAAAAACAGCGCCTCTCTGGTCGAGCGCTTCGTTGCCAAGTTTTACGGCAACATGGCGAGTTCCGACCTGCACGATCGCAATGACAGCGATCTCTATGGTGCGGCCCTGAGCCTGTGGAATGCCCTCAATCAGCGCAGCGGTACCGATCCCTACATCCGGGTCTACAACCCCGAGCTGACCCGTCACGGCTGGCAATCGCCCCATACCATCGTCGAGGTGATCCTGCAGGACTCCCCCTTCCTGGTGGACTCCATCCGGATGGCGCTTAAACGGCTCAATATCACCGCCCACATGATGCTGCACCAACCGCTGCACCTCATTCGTGGAGCGGATGGCAAGATTGACGCCATTCTGGCGCTCGACAACACCGACGGGCAGACCTCGGTTGAAACGGCCTTCCTTATCGAGATCGATCACCTCACCAGCGAGGAGCAGATGGCCGCGCTGGCTGCCGAGCTCAACTCGGTGGCCGGTGAAGTGGCGCTTGCAGTCGGCGACTGGCAGCCGATGCTGGCCAAGCTCAATGAGATCATCGACGAACTGCCCAAGCGCAAGCACCCGGTCAGCAAGGAGGAGGTGGCCTCCTGCGTTGCCTTCCTCAAATGGGTAGCTGCCCACAACTTTACCCTGATGGGCTATCGTCGTTACGATGTCAAGGCGGTGGAGGGGGATCACGAGATCCTGCCGCAGGCGAGTTCCAGTCTGGGGCTGATGAAGAACTCCATCAAGGAGGTGGGCCAGCGCCTTGGCAACATGCCTGCCAGCGCCCGTCATGCCGCTCTGAGTTCTGACCTGCTGATCCTCACCAAATCCAACAGCAAGTCCCGGGTGCACCGTCCGGCTTATGTGGATTACATCGGCATCAAGCGCTTTGACGAGCATGGCAAGGTGATCGGGGAAGATCGCTTCATCGGCCTCTACGCCTCTTCCATCTACAACACCAGCGCGACCCAGATCCCGCTCATCAGCCATCGTCTCGAACGCATCATGGCGGCCTCCGGTCATGAGAAGGGCTCCCACGCATACAAGGCGCTGCTGAACGTGCTGGAAACCTATCCCCGTGACGAACTGATCCAGGCTCGTGAAGAGGAGCTGCTGGCCACCGGTCTTGGGGTGCTGGAGATGCAGGAGCGGGACATGCTGCGGCTATTCGTGCGCCGGGATGTCTATGGTCGTTTCTTCTCCTGCATGGTCTATGTCACCAAGGAGCGCTACAACACGGCGCTGCGGATCAAGACCCAGCAAATATTGCAGAAGTATTTTGGCAGCAACGAAGAGGTGGAGTTCAACGTCTACTTCACCGAAGGCGTGCTGGCGCGGACCCACTACATAGTGCGGGTCAACAACAACAACGTGGATGTGGATGTGAACGAAGTACAGAACAACCTGATTGAAGCGGCCCGCAGCTGGGACGACAGACTCGACTCCGTGCTGCTTTCCCACTATGGCGAGGCCCGTGGCAACGAGCTGCGCCGCCGTTTCAGTACTGCATTCCCTCGCGCTTACAAGGAGGATGTGCTGCCTGGCTCTGCCGTGGCCGACATCATGGCGCTCGATAACCTGAGCGAAGCCGAGCCGCTGGGGATGCTGTTTTACCGCGCGCAGGAGGAGGACAACGACCGTCGGGTACGGCTCAAGCTGTTCCACCGCACCGAGCCCATTCACCTCTCCGATGTGCTGCCGATGCTGGAGAACATGGGGCTGCGGGTGATCGGCGAGACCCCGTATCAGGTACGCACTCCGGGGGGCGATCTGTTCTGGATCCTCGACTTCTCCATGCTGCTGCATGGCGAGCAGCCCTTTGATCTGGCCCAGAGCCAGCAGCGCTTCCAGCAGGCGTTTGCCGCCATCTGGAACAAGCAGCTGGAAGATGACGGCTTCAACCGGCTGGTGCTGGGGGCGGGTCTCACCGGCCGCCAGGTGTCGGTGCTGCGCGCCTATGCCAAATACATGCGCCAGACCGGCGTCTCCTTCAGCCAGTCCTATATCGAAGAGACCCTGACCCGTTACCCTGATATCGCCCAGCTGCTGTTTACCCTGTTTGAGCAGCGCCTCGACCCGGCTGGCAAGCAGGATGCCAAAGCAGAAACCAAGTTGCATGAGGAGCTTGCCACCAAGCTGGATCAGGTCGCCAACCTGGACGACGATCGCATCATTCGCCGCTATGTGGAGATGATCGACGCTACCCTGCGCACCAACTACTACCAGCTGGACAAGGCGGGCAACATCAAGCCCTACATCTCCTTCAAACTGGCTCCCTCCAGCATCACCGACATGCCGCTACCGCTGCCGAAATTCGAGATCTTCGTCTACTCGCCGAGGGTGGAAGGGGTGCATCTGCGCTGGGGTAAAGTGGCTCGTGGCGGTCTGCGTTGGTCAGATCGCAAAGAGGACTTCCGCACCGAAGTGCTGGGTCTGGTGAAAGCCCAGCAGGTGAAGAACACCGTCATTGTGCCGGTGGGGGCAAAAGGCGGCTTCTACTGCAAACAGATGCCGGTGGGGGCGCCCCGTGCTGTCATCCAGGAGGAGGGTAAGGCCTGTTATCGCCTGTTTATTCGTGGCCTGCTCGATGTGACCGACAACATCATCGGCGGCGAGGTGATCCCGCCCAAATCCGTGGTGCGTCACGATGAGGATGACTACTACCTGGTAGTCGCCGCAGACAAGGGCACAGCCACCTTCTCGGATATTGCCAACGAGATCAGCCTCGAATACGGTCACTGGCTCGGCGATGCATTCGCCTCCGGCGGCTCGGTCGGTTACGACCACAAGAAGATGGGCATCACCGCCCGTGGTGCCTGGGAGTCGGTCAAGCGGCATTTTCGTGAAATTGGCGTCAACTGCCAGACCACCGACTTCACTTGCGTGGGGATTGGGGACATGGCCGGCGACGTGTTCGGCAACGGCATGTTGCTCTCCGAGCACACCCGGCTGGTGGGCGCGTTCAACCACATGCACATCTTCGTCGACCCCACTCCGGATGCGGCCAAGAGTTTTGTCGAGCGCCAGCGCCTGTTCGATCTGCCGGGCTCCAGCTGGGATGACTACAACCGCGAGCTGATATCACAAGGGGGCGGCATCTTCCTGCGCTCGGCCAAATCCATCAAGCTCAGCCCCGAGATGCAGACACTACTCGGCACCGACAAGGCCAGCATGGCGCCGAACGAGCTCATCAAGGCACTGCTTTGCCTCAATGTCGACCTGCTGTGGAACGGCGGCATCGGCACCTATGTGAAGAGCGCTCGCGAGAGCGATGCCGAGGTGGGCGATCGCAGTAACGATGCTCTGCGGGTCAACGGTCGCGATCTGCGGGCCCGCATTGTGGGTGAGGGGGGCAACCTCGGCTTTACCCAGCTCGGCCGGGTGGAGTACGCCAGTCAGGGCGGTCGCATCAATACCGATTTTACCGACAACGTGGGCGGGGTGGATTGCTCCGACAACGAGGTGAACATCAAGATCCTGCTGAACCAGTTGGTGGCGGCAGGGGATCTGACCCTCAAGCAGCGTAACCAGATGCTGTATGAGATGACCGACGACGTGGCGCAGATCGTGATCACCAACGCCTATCGCCAGTCCCAGTCTATCTCGGTCACCAGCTTCCGCGGCTCTGAACAACTGAAAGAGCAGCAGCGCTTTATTCAGGGACTGGAGCGGGAAGGCAAGCTGGACCGTGCGCTGGAGTTCCTCCCCTCTGACGAGGAGCTCTCCGAACGGATGGCGGCAGGGCAGGGACTGACCCGCCCCGAACTGGCGGTGTTGGTGGCCTACGGCAAGATGGTGCTGAAAGAGCAGCTCAACTGCCCGGAAGTGACCGACGAGCCCTTCCTCGCCAACATGCTGGTCACCAGCTTCCCGGCCAAGGTGCAGCAGCAGTTTGGTGCCCAGCTGGCCGATCACCCGCTACGCGGCGAGATAATCGCTACCCGGGTGGCCAACATGCTGGTTAACGACATGGGGCTCAACTTCGCCAGCCGGATGAAGGACGAGACCGGAGCCTCGGTCGCCGAAGTGGCTTGCTGCTTCGCCATGGCCCGCGAAGTGTTTGGTATGAACCAGCTGTGGCGCGATATCGAAGGGTGCGACAACCTGGTTGATGCCCAGACTCAGCTCGAGCTGATGTTCTACAGCCGCCGCATTGTGCGCCGTGCCACCCGCTGGTTCCTGCGTGCCCGCAATCGCAGCTGGAGCATCAGCGAGAACATCGCCTTCTTCCGTCCGGCGTTCGAGACCTTAGGGAAGCACCTCTACGAGGTGATGGATGAGAGCGAAGTGGCTGAGCATCGTCAGGCTGTTGCCAAGTGGATGGAGAAACAGGTGCCGGAGGCCATTGCCCGTCAGGTCGCCCATATGAGCAGCCTCTTCTCCAGCCTGGATCTGGCGCAAATTGCCGCGGAGCACAAGACCGATATCCTGCGCGCCGCCAACGTTTACTATCGCCTCGGTGCCAAACTGGATCTGCATTGGTTCCTTGACCAGATCAACCATCAGCCGGTCGGCAACCACTGGCAGGCGATGGCGCGAGCCTCCTTCCGCGAAGATCTGGACTGGCAGCAACGCAGTCTCACTTCTGTGGTACTGGAAGGGTGCAAAGATCAGGGAGAATGCGCTACCATACTGGCCGACTGGATTTCGGAGCATGAGCAACTCTTGTCCCGTTGGACCCACATGTTGGCCGACTTCAAGACCACCAGTACCCACGAGTTCGCCAAGTTCTCGGTGGCCTTGCGAGAGTTGAACCTGCTCCAGTTGAATTGTCGGGCACTTTAATTGCCAGATTAAGGCATGACACCGACATTACACCCAAAGCCCCGGCCAGTTGCCGGGGCTTTCTTTAAGGAGCAAAGATGTTGTACCCCATCGCTAGGCATTTCCTGTTCAAACTCAATCCGGAACAGGCTCACGATCTCTCCATGAAATATTTGCCCCGCCTTCTCGGTACGCCACTCGATTGTTTCTTCCGCCAGAATTTGCCGAAACGCCCCGTCACTGTCATGGGGCTTTCTTTTGCCAATCCAGTGGGGTTGGCGGCCGGTCTGGATAAAGATGGTGAGTGCATTGACGCGCTGGGCGCCATGGGATTTGGCTTTATCGAGGTCGGTACCGTCACCCCCAGACCCCAGAGCGGCAATGACAAGCCCCGCCTGTTCCGGGTTATTCCGGCAGAGGGGATCATCAACCGGATGGGATTCAACAACAAGGGGGTTGATCATCTGGTGGCCAAGGTAAAAGAGGCCAAATATCAGGGGGTCATCGGCATTAATATCGGCAAGAACAAAGATACTCCCATCGAACAGGGCAAGGATGATTACCTCTTCTGCATGGACAAGGTTTATGATCATGCCGGTTATATTGCCGTCAATATCTCTTCCCCCAACACCCCGGGTTTGCGTTCGCTGCAATATGGCGAAGCGCTGGATGAATTGTTGGCCGCCCTCAAGGTGCGTCAGCAAGAGCTGGCCGCCCAATATAAAAAATATGTGCCGCTGGCAGTTAAAATCGCCCCGGATTTAAGCCTTGAAGAAATAGATCAGGTGGCCGCTTCGCTGGTACGTAATGGCATTGATGGGGTTATCGCCACCAATACTACCCTCGAGCGCGAGATGATTTATGACATGCCCCACGCCGGTGAAGCGGGTGGCCTGAGTGGGCGTCCGCTGCAGCACAAGAGTACCGAGGTGATCCGTCATCTGGCCAAGGCGCTCAATGGTGCTCTGCCAATTATCGGTGTGGGTGGTATTGATAGTGCCATGGCCGCCCGTGAAAAATTGGCCGCCGGTGCCAGTCTGGTACAAATTTATAGCGGCTTTATTTATAAAGGGCCGGGGCTGGTCAAAGAGATTGTGACCAATATTTAAGAAATAGATGGCGGAGCCCTTTATTTGACGTTGCTGATTTCCTGCATATGGAATAAAGTCAACTGGTAATTATCAAGTAAGGGCTCCAACATGTTTATCCAACCGACCGATAGCTGGCAATGGCACTATGATGCCCAGAATGACCGCCTGATGTTGGACCTGTCTGATAACATGTTATTTGCAACCGAATATAAAGGGCGACAATTGGTGCCCAGCTCATTTGCAACCCAGCCTTTTTGCGTCGATGATGCAGCCCTCTATTATCAGTTGATGGATAAAGCAGCCGAACTTGAGTGGAGTATTCCCCATCAGGTGCAACTGGTGCTTAATGCCATCGCGGTCAGTCGTTTTTATAAACCCCTGATGCCGCAAAGCTGGTTTTTTAGTGAACAACATCCGCAAGTGATCCCGCAAAATGGTGATCTGGTCCTGATGAATACACCCCACGGCAACGGCGAATTTATGGTCATTGAGACAGGGGAGCAGGCCAGCGTCTGTTTGAACCTCACTGCCGATCTGGTATTGACCACCAGTAGTAAAACTCTGCCGCGTTTCGGGGTGATCAAGGTGATGAATAACCGGATGAAGCCGCGTATTACCGTGACCGAGCAATATCGTCAGGTCAGTTGATATATATTCATCAATCTTTTTATCTCTGTGATTACACCGCTGCCTGTTTTTACTGTGGTCACCTCAATCGCGCCTCGTTTCTGATCCTTCATTGATCCGCGAACATCTTGCCCATTCTCATTGATCTTCATGGTTGTGGCTCAGCCTCTCTTGAGGCTTGTTACATCCACTTGCACCTTGTGTTCTGACCCACGCAGTATCTTGGTCTTTCGTGCTGTCAGCATGGTGTCTCATTCTTGTTTCGTTCTGCTTGCCTAGTGCCTCCACCTCGCTATCAACACATCACTCACTGCTGCGATTTTCTACATACGACATTTTATGCTTGAAACGAGAGCTATTCTCACTTACATTTTGTTATAACATAACAAAATGGAGTTGCCATGAAGCCTCATATTCATCCTGATTATCGTTTGGTGCTGTTCCATGACACGGCAGCAGATGCCTTTTTCCTGGTCGGGTCAACCATCAAGAGCGATCGCCGCTATACGTGGCAAGACGGGAAGGAGTATCCCTACGTATCGCTCGATGTTTCCAGCCAGTCGCACTCGTTCTATACCGGCAAGCAGAAGCAGGTATCGAGTGAGGGGAGTGTGGCCCGTTTCAACAAGCGCTTTGGCGCATTTTCAAGCAAGAAGGAGTCCTGAATGCAGGTCGTCTGTTCACTCAAATCCGCAAGGGCGCGTCATCCCGATTGTCAGTTGGTGCGTCGTCGGGGCAAATTGTTCGTGATTTGCAAAAGCAATCCCCGCTTCAAGGCTCGTATGAAGTGATCCGCTAAATGATGTCTGGCCCCATGATCTCGCCATCGGGTAGTCATGGGGCCTTTTACCTTTTCGCCACCTATCAATCTGTTTCCATCCTGCTGTTTGCGCCGACTTTTGCATGCTCCAGCCCGCCTGATGAGGTATAATGCGGCACTATTTTTATGGGTTCCCCGTGAGCGTGATGAAAGAATTTTTTGCAACCTGCCCCAAGGGGCTGGAAAACCTGTTGGCCGATGAGCTGACCAATCTTGGCGCAGAGCAGGTCCGTGAGACCGTGGCTGGCGTCCATTTCAAAGGCGAACTGGCGATTGGCTACAAGGCCTGTCTGTGGAGCCGTTTTGCCTCCCGCATCGTGCTGGTGCTCTCCGAATTCCAGATGAACGACGATCTGGATCTCTATCTGGGCGCCCACACCATCCCCTGGGAAGAGCACTTCTCCGGTACCTCTACCATCGCGGTGGACTTTACCGGTACCAACCCTGCCATTCGCAATACCCAATATGGCGCGCTGAAAATCAAGGATGCCATCGTCGACCGCTTCACCAAGCGCGGTCACGTGCGTCCGGACGTGGACAAAAAGGCGCCGGATATTCGCATCATGGCGCACCTGGGCAAAGGCAAGGCCAATATCACGCTGGACTTGTCAGGCCCGGCGCTGCACCAGCGTTTCTATCGTCAGGGCACGGGTGAAGCACCACTCAAAGAGAACCTGGCCTGCGCCATGATTGCCCGTAGCGGCTGGGCCGGTGAGCCCATGATGGACCCCATGTGCGGTTCCGGTACCTTGCTGATTGAAGCGGCCTTTATCGCCGCCGACATGGCGCCTGCGCTGCGCCGCGAGCGCTTCGGTTTCGATCGCTGGCTGCAGCACGATAGCGAGCTGTGGCAGAGCCTGATGATGGAAGCGCAAGTGCGTGCCAAACGCGGCATGCAACGTTGCGAAGTGAAGCTGTTTGGCTGTGATGCCGACCAGCGCGTGCTGCTCAAAGCTCGCGACAATGCCAAAGCGGCCGGTGTGGCCCATCTCATCACCTTCAAGCAGGCCGAGGTCACCAAGCTGGAAAACCCGCTGCCGATGCCTGCCCCTGTTGAAGGGGAAGAAGGTCAAGGGGAGGCCCGCCAGGTCGGTATGCTGATCTCCAACCCGCCTTATGGCGAGCGTCTTGGCGAGTTCCCGGCCCTGCTGGAAGTGCATCAGGCCCTCGGCGATGCCCTGCGTCGCAGCTTCCAGGGTTGGAAAGTCTCCATTCTTTCTGCATCGCCCGAGCTGCTCAGCTGTCTGCGCCTGCGCGCCGACAAACAATATCGCCTGTTCAACGGCGCCCTCGAGTGTCAGCTGCGCAATTATCAAATCGCACTGGACTCCGTGGCCTCGCAAAAAGAGGTGGCACAGGACTTTGCCAACCGTCTGCGCAAGAATCTGAAGGCGCTCGAGAAGTGGGCCAAGAAAGAGAATCTCGACTGCTACCGTCTCTACGACGCCGACCTGCCTGAGTACAACGCCGCCATCGACCGTTATCAGGACTATCTGGTGGTGCAGGAGTACGCGGCGCCCAAGGATATTCCTGCCCAGAAGACCCGTCAGCGTCTGCTCGACATGGTGCAAGCCGCCATCAAGGTGACCGGGATGGACGGCGAGAAGGTGATCCTGAAAGTACGCGAGCGTCAGGAGGGCAAGCAGCAGTACCAGAAGCTATCCGAAGAGCAGCACCGGATGGAAGTGCAGGAGTATGGTGCCCGTCTGTGGGTCAACCTCTACGACTACCTCGATACCGGTCTGTTCCTCGACCATCGTCAGACCCGCCGCATGCTGGGTCAGATGGCCAAGGGCAAGCGCTTCCTGAACCTCTTTGCCTACACCGGCAGTGCCACCGTGCACGCGGGTCTTGGCGGTGCCAGCGAGACCACCACAGTGGATATGTCGCGCACTTACCTCAACTGGGCACAGGACAACATGCGCCTCAACTCGCTGGTGGGCCGTCAGCACAAGTTCGTGCAGGCTGACTGCCTGAAGTGGCTGTCTGAAGCGGACGAGCAGTACGACCTCATCTTCATCGATCCGCCCACCTTCTCCAACTCCAAGCGGATGGATGAGAGCTTCGATGTGCAGCGCGATCACCTGCTGCTCATGCAGCACCTGAAGCGTTTGCTGGCTGCTGGTGGCACCTTGGTGTTCTCCAACAACAAGCGCCACTTCAAGATGGATCTGGCCGGTCTCGAGGCCATCGGTCTCAAAGCGCAGAACATCACCGGCAAGACCCGGCCCAAGGATTTCGAGCGCAACCAGCACATCCACAACTGCTGGATCATCACCCATGCGGAGGCTGAGGCTTGATGCTGACCCTGTTTCACACCGACGGTTGCCACCTGTGTGAGCAAGCTTGGGCGCTGGTGGAGGAGGCGGGGGCAAGCGATGTGACCCGCCGCTGCGACATCATGGACGATGCCAGCTGGCTTGAGGCCTATCGGGTGCGTATTCCGGTGCTGCGGGACGAGGCTGGCCGCGAGCTGGGCTGGCCCTTCACGCTGGTGGAGCTCAAAGGCTGGCTCGCTCGTCAGGGTTGATTTGTGATTTGACGATGAAACGGGAGCAGACCCAGTCTGTTGCCCGTTTTTTCATATGAGATAAGGAACGAACATGGCTCTTTTAACATTGCACGGCGCGTGTCTGTCGTTCAGTGATTTTCCGTTGCTCGACAAGGCCGAGCTGACCATAGAGCGAGGCGAGCGCCTCTGTCTGGTGGGCCGCAACGGGGCGGGCAAGTCCACCCTGATGAAGGTAATTGCCGGTGAATTGCCCCTCGATGATGGCCGTCTGGTGTTGCAGCAGGACTTGAAAGTGACTCGTCTTGAGCAGGATCCGCCCACCTCGAGCGAGCTCACCGTGTTTGATTACGCCGCCGAAGGGCTGGCCGGAGTCGGTGAGCTGCTCAAGCAGTATCACCACGTCTCCATGGCGCTGGCGAGTGACCCGTCCGATGCCAACATTCGCAAGATGAGCCAGCTGCAGGAGCAGCTCGATTATCAGAATGGCTGGCAGTACGAGACCCGCATCAATCAGGTGCTGACCCTGCTTGGTCTTGATCCTGACGTGACCCTCGACAGTCTCTCCGGTGGCTGGCTGCGCAAGGTAGCGCTGGCCCGTGCACTGGCATGCGATCCCGATCTGCTGCTGCTCGATGAGCCGACCAACCACCTGGATATCGAGGCCATCAACTGGCTGGAAGAGTTCCTCAAGGATTTCCGTGGCGCCATCGTTTTCATCTCCCACGACCGTGAGTTCATCCACAAGCTGGCGACCCGGATCATCGATCTGGATCGCGGCGTGATCACCTCCTGGCCCGGCAACTATGACGAGTACCAGCAGGGCAAAGAGGAGTGGCTGCGGGTCGAAGAGCTGAAAAATGCTGAGTTCGATCGCAAGCTGGCGCAGGAGGAGGTGTGGGTACGCCAGGGGATCAAGGCGCGCCGTACCCGTAACGAGGGGCGAGTGCGCGCCCTCAAGGCGATGCGCATGGAGCGTACCCAGCGTCGCGAACTGCAGGGCAAAGCCAAGCTGCAACTCGACGAGGCGAGCCGCTCCGGCAAGCTGGTATTTGAAGCTGAAGGGTTGGGACTCGACTTTGGTGATCGCACCCTGTTCGAGGGGCTGGATCTGCAGGTGCTGCGTGGGGACAAGATTGCGCTGGTCGGCCCCAACGGTTGCGGCAAGTCGACCCTGATCAAGCTGCTGCTGGGTCAGCTAGATGCCACTCGTGGTTCGGTGCGTCAGGGTACCAATCTGGAAGTGGCCTACTTCGATCAGTACCGCGAACAGCTCGATCCCGAGCAGACGGTGGTGGACAACGTCGGGGAGGGCAAGCAGGAAGTGATGGTGCGCGGTCGCTCCCGCCATATCCTCGGCTATCTGCAGGACTTCCTGTTTGAACCCAAGAGGGCCAGAACGCCGGTCAAGGCGCTTTCTGGCGGTGAGAAAAACCGTTTGCTGCTGGCCAAGCTGTTCCTTAAACCCAGCAACCTGCTGATCCTCGACGAACCGACCAACGACCTCGACGTCGAGACTCTGGAGCTGCTGGAAGAGCTGCTGGCGGACTATCCAGGCACTCTGCTGCTGGTCAGTCACGATCGTCGCTTCATCGACAATACGGTAACCGGTTGCTGGCTGTTTGAGGGGGATGGCCGCATCAGCGACTACGTGGGCGGCTATGCCGACATGATTGCGACCCGCGAGCAGCAGCGTGCTCAGCAACAGGCCAAGAGCACGCCTGTGAAGGCTCCCGAGCCGGTAGCCACAGTGAGCGAAGCGCCGAAGAAAGGCAAAAAACTCTCCTACAAGCTACAGCTTGAACTGGATGGTCTGCCGGCGCGTCTTGAGCAGCTGGAAGCCGAACTCGATGCGCTGCAAAGCGAGATCAACCAGCCCGGTTTCTTCTCCCTGCCAAGCGAGCAGACCCAGCCCAAACTGGCCGAATTGAGTGCAGCCGAGACGGCGCTGGAGGAGGCATTTGCTCGTTGGGAAGAGCTGGAAGGACTCAAAAATCAGGAGTAAGTTCCCTGTAATTAAAACTTAATCCAGTTCAGTGCCTTGTGTCACATAGCCCGGTTAGGGTGGAAGTTTTTGTTTGACCGAGTGCGCTCGCAGGAGTAAAGATGAAAGCGACCGATGAGAATTTGGTCGCTTTTTTTGTTCCACGAAGAGGGTCGTAGATGATGAAGAGACAGAAGCGGGACCGTCTGGAAAGAGCTCGTGCTCGTGGTTATCAGGCTGGCGTGGTCGGCAAACAGAAAGAAGCGTGTCCGTATCAATGCCTGGATGCCCGTGGGCATTGGCTTGGTGGTTGGCGTGACGCCATGGAAGGGCGGGGCTCAGGCCTCTTCATGAAGTAGCAGGTACTTCATCACTCATTACAAAAGGAAAGGGGCCGTTGTGGCCCCTTTGCGTTAATGCTGTTTTACCACCAATCAGAGAGATCAGAATGCGCTGGTATCTTTGAAGAGGCCCACTTTCAGGTCGGTGGCGCTGTAGATCGGACGGCCGTCGACTTCGACCACACCATCAGCAATTCCCATCACCAGCTTGCGGTTGATGACCCGCTTGAAGGTGATCTTGTAGGTCACTTTCTTGGCGGTCGGCAGGATCTGGCCGGTGAATTTCACTTCACCCACGCCCAGAGCACGACCCTTGCCAGGACCGCCTTTCCAGCCTAGGAAGAAGCCAACCAGCTGCCACATGGCGTCCAGACCGAGACAGCCAGGCATCACGGGATCGCCGGGGAAGTGACAATCGAAGAACCAGAGATCAGGGGTAATGTCGAGCTCTGCGAGGATCTCTCCCTTGCCGTGCTCGCCGCCGTGGTCGTTAATCTTGACGATGCGATCCATCATCAACATGTTGGGGGCGGGCAGCTGACTGTTACCCTCACCAAACAGTTCGCCACGGCTGCAAGCCAGCAGCTCCTCACGGGTAAAAGAGTTCTTGCCCTGTTCGCACAGGGAAAGGCGGGCTTCCATGGTTGGATTGTCTACGGTCACACTGAGTTTCCTTCAAATGAATAAAGCTGCGTCAATCTAGCGTACAGTTGTTAGCTAAACAACTCCGATCACTTCATTAACGGCCCAACCAGCGCTCCAGCAGCGAGCGTAGTAGCCCGGCTTTTGCTGTGGTGCCGTTCAGTTCATCCAGACGCTCCTGAATACGGCCAAACAAGGTGTCAGGCATATCAGGCTCACCGGCCACACAACCGGTCAGTAGCTCGATGGCCTCTTCAACATGGTCCACCGGATGGATGTGGAACTGGCCAGCTTCGACCGCTGCGATCACTTCATCAGAAAGGTTTAACTGCTGCACATTGGTGCCTGGCAGAATAATCCCTTGTTTGCCGGTAAGTCCGTGGATCTTGCATACCCGGAAGAAGCCTTCAATCTTCTCGTTTACACCACCAACGGCCTGCACATTGCCAAACTGATCGACCGCGCCGGTCACGGCAAAGTGCTGATAGATAGGCTGGCGGGCGAGGGCAGAGAGCAGGGCACACAAGCCGGTCAGTGAGGCACTGTCGCCATCAATTTCGTGGTAAGACTGCTCAAACACCAGATTGGCCGACAGGGGGGAGGGGTTCTCTGCGCCAAATTTGTTGGAGAGATAGCCGTGGATAATCATCATCGCCTTGGCGTGGATATGACCGGCCAGCTCAGCTTTGCGCTCGATATCCGCCACATCGCCATCACCAAGGTGTACGGTAGCAGTGAGGCGCACCGGCTCGCCGAAGTCATAAGGGTGACCGGAGACCTGAATGACAGACAGGCCGTTGATCTGGCCAATCTCTTCGCCATCGGTTTGCAGCAGGATCTGGCCGTCGATAACCCCCTGATCGGACTGCTCAACCAGATAGTTGAGGCGGTAATCCTGCTCTTCCAGTGCGCCGCGAATATGCTCGTCGGTGACCACATCAGATTCCAGCTCCCGGGCCAGACTGTCAGCCATCCGCATGATGGCGGAGAGTTGCACTTCGGAGAGCGACAACCACTCCTGATGGTCACAGAGGCGGCTGGCATGACGACAAAGGGCGGCGAGGGCGGCTGGCGTGAAGTCCAGCAGGTTCCAGCGCTGGCGCAGCCAGGCCAGGTACTGCAGAAATTCCTGCAGATCCTCTTCAATATTCACCTCTGAAACCAGATCCGCGCGCAGGAAGATGCGCTCGGACATATCGCGATCCAGCATCTGGAACTCAGCCACGTCGAGTCGGTCACCCACCAGGATCAGCTTGAGCTTGATGGGGGTCGCTTCAGGTGCAAAGAAGGGGGTTAGTGTCTTGCCTTCCTGATAGGCGTTCCAGTCCAGCTCGCCTTTTTGCATGGCATTTTTGAGCTTAAACCAAAGATGAGGCTGGTCGAGCAGCTCATCCAGTTGAAGAATAAGGTAGCCACCATTGGCCTGACGTAGCAAACCTGGTTCCAGCAAGTGCTGATTCGCGTAGACAGAACCCTGTTCTGTCTGATAGTTGATGGAACCAAACAGGGTATCCCAGTTGAGATCACGACCGTAAATTACCGGTGCTTCCTGCTCTTCGTGATGAATAAGCAGGTTGATCAGCACCGGATGCTGAAACTCCAGTCCCAATGCCACATGGGCCGCCAGATCCGAGAGAAAGTCATCGATCTTTGGATCGTTGTTTTGCTTGCGCATGATGCGGGTTACGATTCGCTCGGCATCGAGATGGTGGCTAAGCAACTTGAGTAGCTCGCCAACCATTTCGCAAAACTCAACGCCAGTACCGGGTTGCAGTCGCAGCCAGATAGGTTTGAACGGGTTGTTGAGATTCTCGGTATAGCAGAGGTCGAACAGATCGCCATCCTTACCATTGGAGTCGGCAATCAGAGTGCGGCACACATCTTCATAATCGGCACCGGGGAAACCGTTGAGCAGCATAACCGGGCAATCACCATCAAAACTGGCCAGACGTTTGATACCGGAGATTGCTCTGGGTTGCAGAGCGGCAAAGGGGATGGGCTCAAGCTCACAAAGCCTGGGGAACTGTTCAATCGCAAAAGCGGGTTTTAATTGTTCTGATGTTAATTCAGCCACTTAAGACATCCGGTCGAAGATAGGATCAATTGTTGCCATTATACACAGTTCAATAAGCGGTGACAGGAAACAAGATACTATATTTAACATAATATGCATTATGCGCAGTAATGGGATTCTACGTTTTGGAGTTATTTCCGATGAAACACAGCCGTCGCCCACAGGATCGACTCTTGCTGGATGCATTAACCGCCGGTGTCGATCTGTTGACACCACTGCGGCGCCATCGGTTTCGGCAGCTAGATATCAGTGTGCCCGATGACCACCAGTTGCTGTGGTTCGACGTGTTCCCGTTGGCCGGTGCGTTGGTGTTGATTCATAAGGACACCCTGTTGTGGATCTGCCGCTGGCAGTTGGTCAACCGTGTGGCGGTTATCCACGACTGGCGGGCCTTTTGGTACACCCATCAACAGGATTTTGCCCATCTGCCGCTGGAGGCGATTTGTTGGCTATCCAGTCGTTACCAGGTTAAATGGGATTCGCCCAGTGGCAGGTACTTTTGGCAGCGCTGCCTGCGGGAGGCCCGCGCCCGTGGCCTGTCGGTGAACGCTAGTGCTATAGGCCAGCCCTAAACATTGCTCACCGGGTTGAATGGCTCAGGCATGATCGATTGGCGCGACCTCGCGGCGTGCAGCATGGAGCTCGTCGGACATTTCCCCTGGGCTGATGCGCCGCACCACATCCACAGGCCAGGCGCTGCCGGTTTGCAGGACGCTGATGATCTCGGTCATTTCTGGGTGAGACATGTTGAAGGTCAAAAATAACAGAGTCTTTACAAATTATGCCGATAACCCCATTTATCGGCATCTCTGTGAGAGATAACATTGAGTGAATTTAACCACTACGGCGACACAACTCCGGTCAATGCGATCCATGATGAAGAACCATCTTGATACCTTGCAGCCAAATGCAGAAGAACCTCACCTAAAGCAGGCAATGCATCGTGCTTGGTGCCATAGCGTTGGCAATAGAATTGGCTAGTTCACCAACTGCTCATTTAGCTGTACCCGAACATGTCTTGGGACCATGTCCCCTCCCCTTAGTCGATATTCTGAAACCACAAATGTCCCATCTTGAGACAAGAGTCCACTATTAGAGGCTGTCTTGACCTAGTTAAAGTAGTCGCCTTAATGGGTGGACAGATCCCCTGCCCTTACTCAAAATGCTAAAAATGCAAATTTCCCGTATTGAATAGTTCACACTTACAACAGTGCCGGATCATCAATGCCCTTGATGCAATAAGCGCTCCCTTCCCTCTTGGTTTCCGTGACTTTTATAATGGTGAATTTAACGTAACCATTCATATATTTACGTTAGGTGGCGTCTGGCTCCTGAGAGTTTTCGGTAGCCCACGACGATGACCATTCGTATAAGTCATCAAATCACCTTTTTAGACCTCAATGCACTCCACAGAGAGAATGAAAAAGACCCGCCTTTTGCGAGACGGGTCTTGTTCTTTGATTCCGGCTGATCAGGCTATTAGCCAATGTTTGCGTTTGGGTATGGGCGTTCGCGGATGGGATATGTGGACATTGCTGCACATATCCATGATTAACCTCTTCAGTTCATTCATATCGACAGAGTGAAGTGTTAACGACCAGAATGCTCTCGCCTGGCTGTAGTGCATGCCGTTGGTATAGAGCAGGGTGTCATTTTCAAAACGAAGTTGGCTACAGGGTGCCTCCATCTGCAATCCTGTTTCGGGAAACCAGATATTCAACGTGCCTGAGGGGATAAGGGTAAATTGCGCCATCAGATCGCCTTGTCCGACAATCTTGTAGGTCTTCTTGATAATGTCTATCGGCATAGGGGGTTGTCTCGATGTTTGAGCAAGCGATTTGGTTAATTTTCTCTCTGATACGGAATAAATATTGATCCCGCGGATGGCTACCTGCTCGTTCTTAACAGCCCTGCTGTTCCCTGAACCGGTTGCTATCCAGAGAAGTACAAAATAACGGCACCAGCTTGAATGAGACCTTAATGAATCACTTTTTTAGGTCACGATGCTCACCCGCCCTTTGAACGATTATCTCTCGTTTGTTGGCTCAATCTGTCTAGCGGTTTTTGTTGCGCGCTCTCATGTCGTTCACTGTTGCTGGTGTGCAGGTATTTCGAAGTGGTGTCGATGCTGTCATGTCCTGCATCGGCCTGTACGTGGGAGAGCGGCCGCCCGTGCAGATTGATGTCATGGGTGATCCCGGTATGGCGGATCGCATGGGGAGATAGTTGCCGCATTTCGGCTGCATCCTGGGCAAATCCATCCTGCTCTGCCAATTCTGCCCCTTTACCGATGATCACCATGATCAAATCCCGTAACTGGCGAATGCCGAGGTTGGCGTTGATCTCCCCCTGCTCGCGGCCGTGGGCTGCCGCTTTATGACGAACGAACAGTGGCGTCTGTTCATCCGGTGTCGGCAAGGGAGAGAGACCGAGGAAACGGCGGTAGCGCTCGAGTGCCGCCAGCAGCGCTTGGGATACCGCTACGGTACGCCGTTTGCCCCCTTTGCTTTGCGGAATAAAGTAGCCCCAGACGCCGGTTTTGCGATCCCGCCTGAACTGCCCCATCACAGGGGTAAAGCCCGGCCGGGCCGCCACCTCAGAGATCCGCAGATAGCAGGCATACATCAGAATGATGAGAAAACGGCTGCGCTCGTGCTGCTCCGGATGGTCGTTGGCAAGGGTATCGGCGGCCTGCATCACGTATGACCACTGCAACTCGCTGAAGACCTGCACCTGATCATTGGCCTCCAGCTGTTGCGGCCGTTTGACTCGCTGCAGTAGCAGAGCTGGATTCCTGTCCATGTACTCCTCCTGGATCAGGAACTGGAAGAAGGCGGACAAGATGGCGAGCTTGGTCTTCATCGCCTGCTCGCTTAGGCGATAGGGCAAGGTGCGGCCCAGCTCCCGCTTGCCGAGAAACGGTCGCCATTGCGGGTTGGGCAACCGCTCTCCCCACTCTTTGTCGAGGACAAACTGCGCCACGTTGCGATAGGCAATCAACTCTTCAGGGGGGGACTGACAGTAGTCGAGATAGCGGATCATGATGCGGCGAGTGAGATCTTTCGGGCTGATGGCTGCCTCGCGAAAGCACCAGTGTAAAAAAGTGGTCAGTTCGCTGCGATAGGTTTTGTAGTTGTTTTCGCTGTTGCGCTGCTCCAGCAGCCAATCAACCGCCAGTTCGTAAACCAGCCCGGCATCGGGCACATCATTGAGGCTGAGGTTGGCAAGGTACTGATTGACCTGCGGATTACCAGCTTCCAGATAGATAAGGCTGTCAAACAGCGGCATGGCTGGCGGCAAGGATAATGGTTGTTGAGTCATGGTGTTGCTTGTTGATGATGAGATGAGTCGATATGAGCCTGTGAGCCGAGTTGCTAGAAAAGGGCTCGTGATAGATGAACGCAGCTTCAATTGGGACTGGTACTGCCTCTTGTTGTTGCTGATTAAGGTAACCGGGAGCGATCTGGATAACGTTCTCTTCACTGTTTGCTCATTATTTCCTCATAGACCTGGCTGGTGTCGCTCAGTGGTGCACGCTATTCAGTTATGCATTGGATATGCACCTTTGTTAGAAAATTCTCGGGGTAAATAGCCGTAAATATGGTTTTAAATGCAAATAAAATGAATGCGGCGAGCTGTTTATCCCGAGAAATAGCAGGTCTGTGCAATCAGGCCACCTGTTTGAGTGGCTTATCCTTGCGCTTGGCTGCTGGGGCCTCTTCCTCTTTCGTGCCTGCCTGAACCTTGCCGCCGCGCAGCAGGGTTTGCAGCACATCGCGCTGTTCTGCAAGGTAGAATGCCAGACTCTCTTGCTGCTCTGGTGCCAGCTCGATCGGGGCGCCAGCCAACAGGGTCATCAACTCATCGGCCGTATCCAGCAGCTTGTCATAGGCATCGGCCTCTTTTTTGCTGGCAAAGGTCATTTTTTCCACTCCCCCACGAACAACCACATATTTGATCTCGACAGCCATGATGGCCTCCTCTTGGTGATGATGGATAGAGTATATGTATGGATATACAGTATTGCAAATAACCTCACCGGAAAAGAGTTCGCCGGGGTTTAGCGACAAAAGCCGCGCTGGATCAAGCTGTCTCAAAGTGTCATTTGACTTCCACGCCAGACTGGTCGGATCATGGCCTTATGACGATCGTACGACACCTGTTTATTCTGCTGATGGTAGAGGTGCTGCTCCTCGGGAGTATCGCCCATTTGGTCGTGGGACTCCCCTGGTTGCTGACCCTGCTGTTTGTCGTGTTTACCCTGCTTGGGTTGCGTTGTCTGGTGGTGCTCGGCAGCTGGCTGTTTACCCGCTTCTACCCCTCCCCGGCTATCGGCCCTTGGCGCAGGGTGAAGATGATGGCGCAGGAGATGCTGGCCTACCTCTACACCTTCACCTTGCTGTTGCCGTTCGAGCCTTTGCTGATGGCACCCGATCGGCTGCGGCCATGCCAGCGCCCCGTATTGTTGGTGCATGGTTACGGTTGCAGTCGCGGGATCTGGCGTACCCAGCGCACCCGACTGGAGACCGCAGGCCATGTGGTCGCCACCATTACATTGATGCCACCATTTGGTCATATCGATGAGATGGTGCCGCTACTGGCCAAGCGAATTGACGATGTGCTCGCGCAAACCGGGGCTGACAAGCTGGTGCTGGTCGGTCACAGCATGGGTGGGCTGGTCTGCCGCGACTATCTGGCTCTCTATGGGGGTGACAAGGTAGAGCGGATGATCACGCTGGCTACGCCTCATCAGGGGAGTCAGCTTGCCGCCCTTGGGCTTGGGGCCAATGCCCGTGAGATGGAGCCCGGTTCCGGCTGGTTGCAGCGTTTCGCCTCGGTTCCTCTCTGCGTACCCGGCATCTCGGTGCGCACCAGTCACGACAATGTGGTGATGCCGCAGGAGCGGCAACGATTGGCGGGAATGGAAGATATCGAGTTGCCTGCCATTGGCCATCTCTCTCTGCTCTACTCCCGTCGCACGACTGATCTGCTGCTTGATCTGTTGTCCCGAGTCTGACCCTCCTTATTCGTCCTTCAACTGTTATTCCAAATAAAACAGGGGCCTGATTGCTCAGGCCCCTGTTGATCTCTTTATCCCATCATCCGGTTAGAAGTGTATCCCCTTGATCAGGGTCGAGACGGCAACCTGATCGGCGGTGGCTTTGGATTTGTCGCCATCCTTGGGATCGGCAAAGGTGCGGAAGCTGGTGTTCATGATCACCTGGGCGACACGTGGTGCCAGGGCATGCACCACCTGACCAAACACCCCGAGGCGAGTGGCCAGTCGCACATGCTTGTTGATGATGGTATCGCACACCAGATCGGCCGCCTCTTCCGGCGTCATCATAGGTACCTGCTCATAGACCTTGGTCGGCGCTACCATCGGCGTTTTCACCAGCGGCATATTGATGATGGAGAAGCTGACCCCCTTATCGGCAAACTCGGAGGCGGCGGTACGCACCCAGGCATCGAGGGCCGACTTGGAGGCAACATAGGCGGAGAAGCGCGGCGCATTGGTCAACACCCCGATGGAGGAGATGTTGATGATGTGCCCTTTTTTCTTCTCAATCATGGTGGGCAGCACCCCCATGATCACCTTGAGTGCGCCGAAGTAGTTGAGCTGCATGGTGCGCTCCAGATCGTGGAAGCGATCGAAGGAGTCCTCGATGGAGCGGCGGATGGAGCGGCCGGCATTGTTGACCAGAATATCGACGCCGCCGTGATCGGCCACGATGCGAGCGGTGATCTCCTCGGCTTGCGCCAGATTGGCGAGATCCCCCTGATAGATCTCGATGGTCAGCCCCAGCTCGGCAAACTCAGCTTTAGTCTCGGCAATCTTCTGCTCGTCGCGCGCGATGGTAACGACGTTGGCCCCTGCCCCCGCCAGCTTGCGTGCGGTTGCTCGGCCAATGCCGGAGGTGGCCCCGGTCACCAGCACCACCTTGCCCTCTACCCGACCACGCAAGGAGCGATCGATGAAGAGCTCCGGGTCGAGGTGACGCTCCCAGTAATCCCACAGCCGCCAGGCGTAGCTGTGCAGTGGTGGCACTTCGATACCGGTCCCTTTCAGTACTCGCTGGGTTTCGCGACTGTCGAAACGGGTGGGATAACTGATAAGGCGGAACACATCCTTGGGCAGACCCAGATCGGCGATGGCGGCATCGCGGATGCGGCGCACCGGCGCCATGGTCATCAGCATGGCGGTCAGGTGGCGGGGAATGAAATTAAAGAGAGAGGCATTGATGCGGATCGCAGGCTCCGGCGCATGGGCGGCGCGGGAGAAGGTGCTCAGCATGTCGCCGACCCGCATCGGGTTGGGGTCGGTCAGGTGGAAGGTCTTGTTCTCCTCGCCCTCTTGATGGGCGATATGCACCATGGCATCGACCACGAAGTTGACCGGCACGATATTGATGCGCCCGCCCTCAACCCCGATGGCTGGCATCCAGGGCGGCAGCAGACGGCGCAGCTTCTGAATGGTCTTGAAGAAGTAGTAAGGGCCGTCGATCTTGTCCATCTCGCCGGTATTGGAGTCACCGACAACTATCCCCGGTCGATAGACTCGCCACGGAACTGTGCACTCGTTTCGCACAATCCCTTCCGCTTCGTGCTTGGTCTGGAAGTAAGGCATGTCGAGGTGTTCGGCCTCATCGAACATGTCCTCGCGAAACAGACCGTCAAACAGGCCCGCTGCAGCGATGGAGCTGCAGTGGTGGAACTGCCCCGCCCCCAGCCGCTCGGCAAGTTGAACAGCCTGACGGGTCCCTTCGGTGTTGACCTGCTGCTGGATCCCCGCCTTGGCGTTGAGATCATAGATGGCAGCCAGATGGAAGAAGTGGTCGATCTTGCCGATCAACTGCTCCTGCATCTCGACCGATACCCCCAGCAGCGGTTGTGTCATGTCGCCAAAAACCGGGACTGCGCGCGATTCATCCACATTCCAGAATGAGAACAGCTCTGGCAATTTCTCCTGATGAGAGGCGCGCATCAGAAAATAGACGGTACAGTCGGGATGCTGTTGGAATAACTTTTTGATCAATCGACGCCCGATAAAACCACTACCGCCAGTAATGAAATAGTTCATAAAGAGAATCCTGCTACTGATTAGGGTGTTACTAGGTTGTTAGATATATCACGATTCATATGGGAATCTGCAATTTGATTGTCGGTTCGTGAGCAAACCCTAATTTCGGTGGTGTGCCTGTTCCGTTATTAGGTAGAACCCTCTATTTTTTGTCCCTAGACTGAAGTCGAAAAATCAGTAATGCCACAACCCGATTGCAGTTTCGTTGTCGCCATTACATTTAACAGTCGTTATTCAAGGAGAAGATCATGGCTAAGAAATTGAAAGCGCTGGCAGGGTCAGTGACCGACAACCAACTCACCTCCACCATCAAGGAGTCCACCCAGCAGATCTGGTTGGCGGGTCTGGGTGCCTATGCCAAGGCGCAGGAAGAGGGTGGCAAGATCTTTGAAGCCCTGGTGCAGGAAGGGGAAGCATTGCAGGCCAAAACCCGTCAGAGCGCAGATGAGAAGATTGCCGCTGTGACCGACAAGACCGCCAATACTTGGGGTCGTCTGGAGCAGGTGTTTGAAGATCGCGTGGCCCGCGCTGTGGCCAGCCTCGGCATTCCGACCCGCAAGGATATCGACAAGCTCTCCAAGCGCATGGCCGAGCTGACCGATGTAGTCCAGCAACTGCTGGATGCGCAGGAAGAGGAAGCCCCTGCCGCTGAAGCCAAACCGGCTGCCGCCAAAAAGCCCGCGGCCCGCAAGCCTCCGGTAAAGAAGGCGCCGGTAGCCAAGGCTAAAGAGGCCGTGGTTGAGCAGGCCGCCGATCTCCTCTCCGCCGCTGAAGATGCGGTGAAAGAGGTGAAAGCCAAAGCAGAGAGCGTCCTGCCCTGATACCTCGCGGTGACGGAAGGTGATTGATACCGGCCCATGCCCTGCGCTGGGCCGGTCTTGTCATGGTGAATGTCATGGATAGAGAGGCGACGCTATGAGTACCATCGCAATTGCCCTTGCTGGCGGCGGGCCGCTCGGCGGCATCTACGAGATTGGTGCCTGCGCAGCCCTCTCTGACAGCATCAACGGCTTGCGCCTTGACCATGCCGATATCTATGTTGGCGTCAGTTCGGGGGCCGTGGTGGCCTCGGCGCTGGCCAACGGCATCTCGCCGGCGAAGCTGGTGCGGATCCTGCTCAGCGATGATTCTGGGGAGATGTTTGACCCGGCCACCTTGCTGCGACCCGCCTTTCGTGAATACGCCGACCGTCTGACCTCGATCCCGCCGCTGGCGTGGCAGAGCCTGACCTACTATCTGGCGGCGCCCTGGAAGCGCAGCCTGTTTGAATCGCTGCAGGGGCTCTCCAAGGCCATTCCGACCGGACTGTTCGACAACCGCGGGGTGGATCGTACCCTGACCCAGTTTTTCTCTCGTCCCGGCCGCAGCAATGATTTTCGCCAGCTGCGCAGTCGACTGTTTGTGGTCGCTACCGAACTCGACACCGGTCATCCGGTCGCCTTCGGCAGCCCGGGGCTCGATGACGTGCCCATCTCGGCGGCGGTACAGGCGTCGGCCGCCCTGCCCGGCCTCTTTCCCCCTTCATTGATTAACGGGCGTTACTATGTGGACGGGGCGCTGATCAAGACTCTGCACGCTTCGGTAGCGCTGGAAGAGGGGGCGGATCTGGTGTTCTGCATCAATCCGCTGGTTCCCTATGATGCGGACATGGCCGCCGGCACCCCGACCAATCTGGTGGACAGCGGTCTGCCGGTGGTACTGGCCCAGACCTTTCGCGCCATCATCCACTCCCGCATGCATGTGGGGATGGATCGCTACAAGCACCAATATCCCGACGCCGACGCCCTGCTGTTTGAGCCCTCTTCTGCCGATGGCGAGATGTTCTTCACCAATGTGTTCAGTTACCGGGATCGTCGCCGCCTCTGCGAGCACGCTTACCAGCATACCCGTCGCGATCTCTGGCAGCGTCGTGACGAGCTGGCGCCAGTGCTGGCCAAGCATGGCCTCGAGCTCAATCTGGCCGCTCTGGCCGATGAAGATCGCACCCTGCTGGCCCCCGGCATTGGCTCGGTCGCCGTCCTCGACAAGTCGCTGGAGCAGTTGCAGCACTGGCTTGCCAAACGCTATCGCCACGGCGTGCGCCGTTCATCACCAAAGGAGTAGCATGGATCGCAAACCCAAACGTCGTACCCGGGAGCGGATCCTGACCACTGCCCTCGCCTGCTTCAATCGACAAGGGGAACCCAGCGTCACCACCTCGGCCATTGCGGCCGAGATGGAGATCAGCCAGGGCAATCTCTACTACCACTTCCACAACAAGGAGGAGATCGTCAACTCCCTGTTCTGCGAATTTGAACAGCAGATGGATCGCCTGCTGGAGGCGGTCAGCACCCCGTCCGATGAGCCAGAAGATATCTGGCTCTTTCTCCACCTGATGTTTGAAACCATCTGGCAGTACCGTTTCCTCTACTACGATATCGCGACCCTGATGAGTGGTTATCATCAGGTGGAACAGCGCTTTTCCGCCCTGCTGCGCCGCAAGGAGCTGACCGCCATCGCCATTTGCAACCATCTGCAAACGGTCGGGCTGATGGAGGGCACGGCGCAACAGATGCGCACGCTGGCGGCCAATGTGGCGCTGGTGGGCACATTCTGGATCTCTTACCAGCGGGCACTGCACCCCAAGGCGGACGCCGATATCGCCCTCGGCGTCTTTCAGGTGATGCAGCTGGTCGCACCCTATTTGCGGGCCGATGCCCGCGCTCATCTGGGCGCCCTCGCCCACCACTACACCGACAAGGTTTGATTCACATGCTACAGGGAGAACAAGCATGACCACTTCACAACTCGAATTTGTCCCCTTCCCCTACGCGGATGCGGCCTATGACTATGCCGGCCAGAAGCTGGCGGACAACTGGGATCGCCTCCATCAGGGGGATGCCGAACCTTGGCCCGAGGATGAACAGGTACAGGATGCTTGGCGGGCCTATCATGCCGGGGATTTTGCCCGGGCCGTCGCCCTTGGCGAAGCGGCCGGTGAGGCGGGCCTCAATGTGGCGAACAAAGCGCTGGTGATCCATGCCAGCTATCTGCTGGAAGACAAATATGCCAAGCGCGCCGCCTTCGAGCGGGCGGCCAGCAATGCCGAGAAGCTGCAAAAACGCCAGTCCAGGAACGCCAACGCCTGGTATTTCCACGCGTTGGCACTCGGTCGCTACAGCCAGGTGATCTCCATCTCCAAGGCCCTCTCGCAAGGAATTGGTGACAAGATCAAGGCAAGTCTTGAGAAGGCGCTGGAGCTGGCGCCCGATCACGCCGAGGCCCATATCGCCTTTGGCGCCTGGCACGCGGAGATCGTCGACAAGCTGGGGGCCATGATCGGCGGCCTCACCTATGGTGCCAAGAAGGAAGAGTCCGAACGTCACTTCAAGGAGGCGCTGGCGCTGATCCCCGAATCGGCTATCGCTCGCATGGAGTACGCCAACGCTCAGGTGATGCTGCACGGCAAGAGCCGCCTGAAAGCGGCCGAAGCCCTCTATGCCGAAGCGGCCGAGTGCGAACCCATGGATGCCATGGAGCGCCTCGATGTGGAGGCTGCGCGCGAAGAGCTGGCGGATTAACCGCCACTCTTGCCACGGATAGACAACAAAACAAGAGGCCAACCCACGGGTTGGCCTCTTTTATGATGGGTGCAGTCCGGTTGGCTACGCTGTCACTGGTCGCTCAAATGGTCGCTCAAATGCTCGCTCAACCGAGCAGCGCATCCAGCCCGTTGGGGTCAAACAGCAGCTCCGGTTCCATCAGCACCAGCAACAGCAGTTGTTCGAACTCCACCGCAAACCGCTCGACCACCCGATCCGGATCCGGTACCAGCTTCTTGTCGGTGATAAGGCCCAGCTGCACCTTGTGATCGTAAGAGAGGATGGATACGCCGACGCCGATATCCCCCGATTGCGGCACCCAGAACAGCGGCTGACGCAGTCTTGCGCCGGCCAGATAGAGGGTCTGCTGCGGGCCGGGCACGTTGGTGATCACCGCGCTGGCCTTGGCCGTGAGCAGCTCGACGGCCTGCTGCTGCACCGCATTGGGGGCCATGCCAAGGGCATGTAACAGGTTGAGCACCACCACGGGTTGTAGAGATGTGCGCAGCGCCTGCATCCGGTCACGTACGGTATAGAGCCGCTGCAACGGGTGTTCAACATCCAGTGGCAAGTCCAGGGCCACCAGCCCGAAGCGGTTGCCAAGTGCCCCCTCATCGTCCGGTGCACGCATATTGACTGGCACCAGGGCGCGGATCTTGACCTTGTTGGCATCATCCCCCTTCTCCTGCAGGTAGTGGCGAAACGCCCCTGCGGTGGCGGCGATCAGCAGATCGTTGACCGAGCAGCCCAGTACCTTGCCCACCGCCTTGATATCCGGCAGATCAATTTGCTCCGACCAGGCCACCCGCTTGGTGCTGGTAGTCTTGCCACGCAGGCGGCAGGGTGAATCATCACCGAGGGTGGCGATATTGCACAGCTCGCTCGCCACATCCCGCCCGGTCTTGAGGTAATCCACCGCCTTGGTGGGATGGGTGACCACTTCGACATATTTGGACCAGAGGCTACCGGTCAGCTTGAGGCCGGCCCGCACCAGACGGCTGCCCTGGTGGCAATCCTCATCATCCTCGTCATCGCTGTCATCCAGTGGCTCCGATGACGGTGGTCGCGGCGCCCCTTCCGGTGTGTTATCCATCATGGTCAGCATGGCCCGCACCAGCGAGAAACCATCGCCCATGGCGTGGTGAATGCGCACCACCAGCGCTTGCCCACCCAGCGACGTGTCGGTCAGGTGCATATCCCACAGGGGGCGCTGGTGGTTGAGCGGCGTCGAGGCGAGATCGGCCACCAGCTTCTCCAGCTCCAGCTTGCCCGCTTCACCCGGCAGGATCACTCGCTTGAGGTGCTGATCGAGATCGAAATCGGGATCATGACGCCAGTAGTAGGAGCCCCCCTCCAGCACGGCCCGCTGGTGGAAGCGGGGTTGCACCGAAATGGTATGGCGCAATCCGGCCCGCAGACGCGCTTCATCAAGCTCCCCTTCAAACATCAGGACACCGATGATCTGCATCAGGTTGTTGGGTCTGTCCATGCGTAACCAGGCGGTATCGACGCAGGAGATAAATTCACTCAGTGGCATGGTTGTTTCCCTACAAAATGAATTTACCGAGGCGGCAAATTGCTCCTTCCCTCATATCCGGATGAAGACTTGATGCAATCAGAATGACATTAATGAGTGCCGACTCGAAATATGAAATAAAGATGAAAGATTACTTGCAAAATAGAATCGAGACCTCGCTGGAGAATAAATCTGACAAACCATATGGCTTACCAACTTATTTCAAACAGCCATCGTTTACAGCTGATTTATTTAAAACCAGTGCAACGAAGAGTTTCAAACACGTTTGGGGCAAGGTAAGCGATTGTCGACATAATCGAGGATCTCTTGCTCCAGTACACTGCGTACTGGCAACAGCATCAAACCAAGATGCACTTCCAGTTCCAGGGTATCTTCGTCCAGGGTGAGAGTGCCATGTACCCCTGAGCCGCGAAAGCGTAGCTCGGTCTCCTCTTCATCCGCCCATTCGCAATCGAGTTGATAGCTCTCGCTCATGTCCGCAGCGATGGCTTCGGCCGCGATCCGGGCGGCAGCCAATCCCAGCGGATGCTGACGGCTGATCTGGATGGTAGAGAGTGCGCTGCTGCCAGCGAGCGAGTTGAAGAACATGGTCGTTACTCTGGGTCATAAGTTAGTTATTGATATTAAACACATGTTCACAACAAATGAAAGGATGGTTCACATAAATGGGACTCACTTAACAGAGTCGAGAGGGATGCAGGCCATCAGCGGGGCATGGCATTTATTCCCTCCCCCGTGCGCGCTACACTTGTCACGGACGGTCAGCAAAAGCTGCTTGTTTTTCATTCACTTGTATCTTCGTATCACCGAATCCCCATCAATGGGCCCAAGGCCAGAGAGCTGTAGATGACGCATCAAGAACATGCCCACGACGACGATAGCACCCTGGGTCGGCTCTACCGCCAGCTCAAGCGGGTTGCAGCCTTGCGCGAGCAGATGCGTGCCCACCCGGAAGATCAGCAGGCTCGGGATCGGCTACGCCAGTGGCAGGCCGACCGGTTGGGGCGAACCCATCGTGATCTGCTGGAAAGTGACCGCTACGGCCCTGCCGCCGAGTTCTTCCTGACCGACCTCTATGGACCCGGGGATTGCGCCCGCCGCGATGCGGACGTGATGCGGGTGATGCCGACCGCCGAGCGGCTGTTACCTGAGTCCGGCCTCAAGGTGCTGGCCCAAGCGATCGAGCTCGACGCTCTCTCCGAAGAGCTGGACTACCTGATGGTGGTGGCGCTGCGGCGCATTGATGGCATTGATCCCATCACGCCGGACCATTACACCATCGCCTATCGTGCCGTAGGCGAGCAGGCGCGCCGGCAACATCAGATTGCGTTGGTGAGCGAGCTTGGCATGACGCTGGACAGGCTGGCGAGAAAACCGCTGCTGGGGGCAACCCTCAAGCTGGTGTCAGGGCCCGCCCATCTGGCGGGGCTTGGCGAGCTCTTCTCCTTTGTCGAGCGCGGCTATCAGGTGTGTCATCAGATGGGGCGTGCCAACGAGTTTCTCGAGACCATCGCCAGTCGCGAGACGGCCATCATGACGGCGCTTTTTAACGGCGACAGCAGTGCGCTGGGGTGAGGCTTATCGAGGGATAAGCCGCCAGAATAACAAAGCGGGCCGATGAGCCCGCTTTTCGTTTATCACTGTTTGCCGATATGTTGGCCAATGCAAGACCGGTCAGATCACCAGCAGATCCATAAAGGCGTGTACCGGGGTGGCGGCAAGCCGTGACCCATCCTGACAAAGGGCCAGAATGTCGCTGACCCGTTTGGCCGGGAAGCGGGTGGTCAGATTGTGCTGGAATTTCTCCACCAGCAGCGGGATCCCCTCCTCCCGACGGCGACGATGGCCGACCGGGTATTCCACCTCCACCTTGGCGGTGTGAGTGCCGTCCTTGAAGAAGATCTGGATGGCGTTGGCAATGGAGCGCTTGTCTGCCTCCAGATATTCACGGCTGTAGCGTTTATCCTCCTGCACCACCATCTTGCTACGCAGCCCATCGATGCGGGGATCGGCCGCCACGTCATCCTCGTAATCCTCGGCGATCAGGCGCCCAAAGATGAGCGGCACTGCCACCATGTACTGCAGGCAGTGATCCCGATCGGCCGGGTTGTTGAGGGCACCCACCTTGCTGATGATGCGAATGGCCGACTCATGGGTGGTGAGTTCGATGCGATCGATCTCATCCAGCCGACCCTTCACCTGAGCGTGCAGCTTCATGGCGCACTCCACAGCTGTCTGGGCGTGGAACTCGGCGGGATAGGAGATCTTGAACAGCACGTTCTCCATCACATAGCTGCCGTACCCCTGATGCAGGGCGAACTGGTTGCCCTTGAACAGCACATCGTAGAAGCCCCACTTGGGGGCGCTCAGCACACCGGGATAGCCCATCTCGCCGCTCATGGTGATAAGGGCGAGGCGCACTGCGCGAGAGGTGGCATCCCCCGCTGCCCAGCTCTTGCGCGACCCTGCATTGGGGGCATGACGGTAGGTACGCAGGCTCTGACCATCGACCCAGGCTTGGGAGACCGCATCGATCACCTGATCGCGGGTTCCGCCAAGCATATGAGTCACCACGGCGGTGCTGGCGACCTTGACCAGCACCACGTGATCGAGACCAACCCGGTTGAAGGAGTTCTCCAGCGCCAGCACACCCTGAATTTCGTGGGCTTTGACCATGGCCACCAGCACATCGGCCATGGTGAGCGGCGCCTTGCCCTCGGCCACGCGAGTACGGGAGAGCCAGTCGGCAGTGGCTAGAATGCCCCCCAGATTATCGGATGGGTGACCCCACTCGGCGGCCAGCCAGGTGTCGTTGTAATCGAGCCAGCGGATGATGGCGCCGATATCCCAGGCCGCCTTGACTGGATCGAGGCAGAGCTGGGTACCTGGCACCCGGGCGCCGTGGGGTACCAGTGTACCGGGGACGATGGGGCCAAGGTGTTTGGTACACTCGGGGAAGCGCAGGGCCAAGAGGCCACAGCCGAGCGTATCCATCAGGCAGTAGCGGGCGGTGTCGAGGGCCGCCTGGCTGGTAATGGGGTGGTTGCAGACATAATCGGCAATATCGACCAGCACCTGATCGGGCTCGGGTCTGTGGTTGACGTCGACGTTGGCGGACATCGTGATTTCCTTATCGTTGTTGTAGAGAGACAAAGTGACGGGGGGCCGGGCCGACATAATCGGCGCTCGGGCGGATGATCCGGTTGTGCTCACGCTGCTCCATCACGTGGGCGCACCAGCCGGTGACCCGCGAGCAGACGAAGATAGGCGTGAACAGCTTGGTCGGGATCCCCATGTAGTGATAGGCGCTGGCATGGAAGAAGTCGGCGTTGGGAAAGAGCTCTTTCTCTTCCCACATCACCTTCTCCGCCTCGCAGGAGACGCGATAGAGGCGATCATCCCCCACCGCCTCGGCGAGCTTGGCCGACCACTCCTTGATGATGACGTTGCGCGGATCCGAGGTGCGGTAGATGGCGTGGCCAAAGCCCATGATCTTCTCCTTGGCCGCCAGCTTGGCCAGCAGTTCCCGCCTTGCCTGCGTCTCGTCTTGCCAATCTTCGATCATCGCCATGGCCGCCTCGTTGGCCCCGCCATGGAGCGGGCCGCGCAGGGTACCGATGGCGGCGGTGATGCAGGAGAACATGTCGGAAAGGGTTGAGGCGCAGACTCGCGCGGCAAAGGTGGAGGCGTTGAACTCATGCTCGGCGTAGAGGATGAGGGAGACATGCATCACCCGACGCTCCAGCTCGCTCGGTGCCTTCTGGTGCAGCAGGGCCAGAAAGTGGCCGCCGATACACTCCTCGTCGCTGTCGAGGGCGATGCGAACTCCTTCGTGGCTGAACTTGTACCAGTAGATCAGAATGCCCGGGAAGGCGGCCAGCAGCCGATCCGCCACTTCATGCTCATGCTCGAAACCATCTTCCGGCTCCAAATCGCCGAGCATGGAGCAGCCAGTGCGCAGCACATCCATGGGATGGGCATCGGCGGGAATCCGCTCCAGTACCTCCAGCAGCGGCAGGGGCAAGGTGCGCAGGCGACGCAGTTCGCGCTTGTAGGCGTCAAGCTGCTGCTCACCGGGCAACTCCCCCTTGAGCAGCAGATAGGCGACCTCCTCGAACTGGGCGCTGTCGGCCAGCTCCTTGATGTCATATCCGCGATAGGTAAGACCGGTGCCGCTCTTGCCTACTGTGCAGATACTGGTCTCCCCTGCGCTTTGACCGCGCAGACCGGCCCCGCCCAACGGTTTTTGCTGTCCCATAAGCTGCCTCCTATTCCTTGGCTGTAAACAGACGATCCAGTGTCTGCTCGTAGTGGTGATATCCGAGGAAGTCGTAGAGCGACTCCCGGGTCTGCATGGTCTCCACGACGGCCCGTTGATGGCCATCCTGGCGAATATGGTGATAGACGTTGAGGGCGGCCTGATTGGCTGCGCGGTTGGCACTTAATGGGTAGAGCACCATGTCGACCCCGTAGGCGGCCAGTTGCTCTTTGTCAAACAGCTCGGTTTTGCCGAACTCGGTCATGTTGGCGAGGATCGGCACTTTGGCCGCCAGCTTGAACTGGTCGTACTGGGCAAGCTCGGTCACCGCTTCGGCGAAGATCATGTCGGCACCGGCGGCCACATAGGCAGCGGTGCGTTCAAGAGCAGACTCCATCCCCTCCACCGCCAGTGCATCGGTGCGGGCCATGATGACGAACTCGCTATTCTCGCGGGCATCCACTGCTGCCTTGATGCGATCGCACATCTCCTCCAGCGTGACCACCGCCTTGTTGGGACGGTGGCCGCAGCGCTTTTGGGCCACCTGATCTTCCATATGGACGGCGGCAACCCCGGCTCGCTCGAACGCGCGAATGGTGCGGGCGATATTGAATGCCCCGCCCCAGCCGGTGTCGATATCAACCAGAAGCGGCACACGGGTCGCAGCAGTTATCCGTTCGGCATCGATCAGCACGTCGTTGAGGGAGGTCATACCGAGATCCGGCAAGCCGTAGGAGGCATTGGCCACTCCGGCACCTGAAAGATAAATAGCTTGAAAACCGCTGTGCTCGGCCATCAGCGCCATATAGGCATTGATGGTGCCGACGATCTGCAGGGGATGTTCATTGGCAAGGGCGGTGCGAAAGCGCAGGCCTGCCGAGGGGGACAAACTGGACATCATGACTCCTTTCACCTGTCTAGTCTGGCTATCTAATATCACGTTTACGTTAACGTCAATTATACTTTCGTAACATTCTGGCTGCAGGCAAGACAGGAAACCGGTTTTAGGGTAAATTTCACCAATTCCTTCAACAGGTTGAATTGTATGATGGAGCCCGGTTCCGTAATTGTCTGTCCGGCGTGCGACTTGCTGATCCAGCGCAAAGCACTGCCGCTGCGTCGTCATGCCCACTGCCCGCGTTGTCACCAACATCTCTATGGCCGTTATGCCTTTCGTCCCTCCCAGTTGATGGCCCTGACCATTACCGGGTTTCTGCTGCTGCCCTCCGCATTTTTTGAGCCGTTGATCTATCTGCGGCTGGCTGGGGTCAACACCGACGCCGACCTGCTGCGCGGTATTCTGGTGCTGTTTGGCGAGGGCGAATGGTGGGTGGCCAGCCTGGTGCTCTGGTGCGCCGTGTTGGCGCCGGTGGGATTATTGGCGGGGATCTTTGTGCTGGCTTCGGGTCTGGCCAAACGTTGGAACATTCTTCCCGCCACCTTGAAGCTGGTCGAGGTGTTTCGCCACTGGGCCATGCTGGAGGTCTATATCGTCAGCCTGCTGGTTGCCCTGTTCAAACTGATCGACATCGCCGATGTGCGCCTCGGTGGCGGCTTGCTCAGCCTCGGTATTCTGATGCTGCTCAACATGACCCTGCTGATCCTGTTTGACCCCGCCCCCTACTGGGCGCGGATCCCGTTAAAGGAGCCGGAACATGACCAGCGCCCGTGAGATGGGGCTCTGCCGCTGCCATACCTGCGGTCTGCTGGTGCGTTATCAAGCCGGGGCAGTCTGCCCCCGTTGCAGCAGCAAATTACAGGTGCGCATTCCCCGCTCCCTCGCCTGGTCATGGGGCTTACTGGCACTCGCCACCTTCATGTTATTGCCTGCCAATCTGTTGCCCATAACCCATTTCTATAACAAGGGGTTACTGCAGTCAGATACCATCTTCAGCGGTATCATGATGCTCTATCGCAGCAAAATGAGCGGGATTGCCACCATAGTTCTCACCGCCAGCATACTGGTGCCTGTGGGCAAAATATTGGGGCTGGGTTGGATCTGCTGGCAGTTGCAGCGGGCCAAGCCAGTGCGGCGCAAGCGCCAGCTGGTGATGTATCGGGTGATCGATTTTATCGGTCGCTGGTCGATGCTGGACTTGTTCGTGATTTCGCTGATGGTGGCACTGGTCGATCGGGGTGTGCTGCTGAGTGTCCGTGCAGGCCCGGGGGCCACCGCCTTTGCCGGTGTGGTGGTGCTGACCATGATGTCGGCCCGCATGCTCGATACCCGTTTACTGTGGGACAAGGCGGCCCGTTGATGATTTCTCTGTTTTTGTCTGATGTGCTGTTTATTCCAGCCAATAAGGAGTCACTATGATCGGGGCTGAACCCGTCATCGAAAAGCGCCGCTGGTTATCGCCGGTCTGGCTGTTACCCCTGATAGCCCTGCTGCTGGCGGGTGGCTTTCTCTATCAGCAGGTATTGAGCCGTGGCCAGCTTATCCAGATCAACTTCGCCCAGGGCAACGGCATCTTGCCGGGTAAAACCCAGGTTCGTTATCAGGGGGTGGCCATCGGCGTTGTGCAAGAGCTGGAGCTGGCTGAAGATGGCCGCAAGATTGCGGTGATGGCCAAGATTGACAGCCGTGCCAGACCGCTGATCCGCAAGGGATCCGACTTCTGGCTGGTGAGCCCCAAGGCGTCGCTCACCGAGATCTCCGGCCTCGATACCCTGGTCTCCGGCAACTACATCAACCTGCAACCGGGGCGTGAAAGCAATCCGCTGGAAGAGACCTTCGATGCACTGGAGGGCCCTCCTCCCGGCTATCAGGCTCAGGGACGCATGCTGCACCTGACCGCCGATTCTCTGGGTTCGGTAGGGATTGGCGCCAAGCTCTATTTCCGCGGTATCGAGGTGGGCAGCGTCATCAATACCCGCCTGGGTCAGGACAACCAGAACGTCATTCTGGATCTAGTGATCGAGCCGCGTTTCGAACATCTGGTCAAAGCCGATACCCGCTTCTGGAATATCAGCGGTATCAAGGGCTCCTTCAGTCTGGCCGGGGTGAGCGTGGAAGCTGGCAGCCTCACCTCCATCCTGAGCGGCGGCATTGCCTTTGACTCGCCCAAAGATTCACCGGAACCGGAGAAGGGACAGACCTTCGTCCTCTATAAAGGGCTGGCGGAAGCGGCGCGCGGCGAGCGCATCGATATCATGGCGGGCGATCTGCCCATCAAGGAGGGAATGCCCATTCTCTTCGAAGGAATCGAAATTGGTCGCGTCGATCCCATCCACCTTACTGACAAGGGGCGGGTGGTAACGGCACTGATCAATCCGGAGCAGGCTTATCGCATTACCGACAAGAGCCAACTGGTGTGGGAGAGTGTCTCCCTCTCCGCGACCGGCGTGCAGCATGCAGATCGCCTGCTCTCCGGCCCGGCCATTCGCCTCGACTATGTGGCGGGCAAACCGGTAGAGAAGATGACCCTGACCGATCGCGCGCCCCAGAGCGGCACAAAGGTGACGCTGCAGGCTGACGATCTGGCGGGGCTCAATCAGGATGCCCCTGTCTGGTACAAGGGATTGCAGGTGGGCCGTATCAGCCAGCTCACCCTGGATGCACGCGGCAATGCCAGCGTTGAGCTGGTGATGGCGCCGAACTATGGCCATCTGCTCAACCGTGCCCGCTTCTATCGCGCCGCCCCGTTGCAGATTGATGCCGATCTGAGCGGCATCAAAGTAGAAACCAGTCCGGCCAGTGCCTGGTTGGGGGGCGGGATCAAGCTGGTACAAGCCAGCAGTGGCGAGCGGATTAACCTTCTCTACCCGAGTCAGGAGCTGGCACTGCTCGGCACCCGTGATGCCAAGCCGCAGCGCTGGTTGCTCAAGGCAGATCAGGCCGATGGCATTGGCATTGGCTCGCCTGTGCTCTATCTGGGGCTGGAAGCGGGCAAAGTCAAGCAGCTGCGCGCCGCCAAAGAGGGGGTCGAGATCGAGCTAGAAATTGATGGCGTCTATGCTCCCCTCCTCGCCCAACAACCCCAGTTCTGGAAAAAACCGGCCATCGACACCAAGGTGCGGGTCGATGGTGTGCAGGTCAAGGTGGGCAACCTAGGTACTTTGCTGCGTGGCGCCATCGAGTTCGATCGGTTGGCCAATGGCCGCAGCAGTCATCAACTGTTCGATTCCAGGGAGCAAGCCAAGGCCAAGGTGCGCCAGCTGTCACTGGTGGCAGAGAGCAATCCGGGGCTCGGGATTGGCAGCCCGATCCGCTATCGCGGTGTCGATATCGGCAAAATTGAAGAGATCGAGCTGGAGCCGTCACTGGGTCAGGTGATCTTCAAGGCGGAACTCGATGGCCACTACGCCGAGCGTTTCCTGCAGTCCGGCGCCCGCTTTACTCTGGTGCAGGCCAAGCTGGGGCTGGGCGGTGTCGCTCACCTCGATACCCTGATCAAGGGGGCGTTTGTAGAAGCTCAACCCGGTAAAGGCGCTGGCAAAGATCGCTTCCCCTTGAGTCAGGTCGGCACGGTGGGTCTGGCCCTGACCCTCAAGAGCCCCTCCGTCAATGGCCTGAGCGTCGGCAGCCCGCTGCTGTTTCGCAAGATGGTGGTGGGCAGTGTCACCAAGGTGGCGCTGGCTCGGGATGGCAGCGAGGTGGTGATCGACGTCAACGTGGAACAGGAGTATGCCCATCTGGTGCGGGCCAACTCCCGTTTCTGGAATGTCTCCGGGGTCAAGGCGGATATCGGGCTGACCGGCGGCACTATCGAAGTGGAGACGGTGCAGAGCCTGCTGGCCGGCGGCATTGCGTTCAATACGCCGGAGAGAGAAATGGGGTCAACCGTCAGGGCGGGCCACAGCTATCCGCTCTACGGCAAGGCCGAGAAAGAGTGGCTGGAGTGGAGCCCTCGTATCCAGCCCTGATCTCTTCCCTTTGCATCCCATCCAAGCCCGGCTCCCTGCCGGGCTTTTTATATTCCGGTGCCTGTTGATAGGGTTCAGATTCAGAATATTCTTAGCCTTGTGGTAGGATATCGCCCCTCTTTTTCGGTCAACGAGACGGCACAGTGCACGACAACACCTTCCTTCCCGATTACTTTTTACGCCACATTGCGGCCATCATGCCGGCCCATCTCTCGATGGATGACTTTGTGGCCAGTTGTCGACGTCCTCTGCGCCGCAGCATTCGGGTCAACACCTTGAAGATCGCCGTCTCAGATTTCGTCGCCCTGATGGAGCCACTGGGTTGGCAGCTCGACCCTGTGCCCTGGTGTGATACCGGCTTCTGGCTGACCCGCAGCGATGAAACTGTCCCCCTTGGCAACACCGCCGAGCACTTGAGCGGGCTCTTCTACATTCAGGAAGCAAGCTCCATGCTGCCGGTGATGGCGCTCTTTGCCAGCGACAGGATCAAAGCGGATGGTATGTTGCTGGATGCAGCGGCGGCCCCCGGCTCCAAGACCACCCAGATAGCCGCCTTGATGAACAATCAGGGGATGCTGGTTGCCAACGAGTTTTCCAGCAGCCGGTTGAAAGTGCTTAGCGCCAATATCCAGCGCTGCGGCGTGACCAATGTAGGCATGACCCATTTTGATGCCAAGGTTTTTGGCCAGTGGTTGCCGGAGACCTTCGATGCCATCCTGCTCGATGCCCCCTGCTCCGGTGAAGGTACGGTGCGAAAAGATGAAGATGCGCTGCGCAACTGGAGTATCGAGAGCATCGACGAGATTGCGGCGGTACAGCAGGGGTTGCTGGAGAGTGCCTTCCATGCCTTGAAACCGGGCGGTGTGCTGGTCTACTCCACCTGTACCTTGAGTGAGCAGGAGAATCAGGCGGTCTGCCAATCCCTGCTGGACAAGTTTGGCGATGCCTTGAGTTTTGACTCGCTGGCTGACCTGTTCCCCCATGCAGAGCAGGCCTGTACATCCGAAGGATACCTGCACGTTTGGCCCCAGATCTTCGACAGTGAAGGCTTTTTTGTCGCCAGATTGAGCAAGCATCACTCTGTGCCCAACACCATGTTCAAGCCTGGCAAGCTGGGTAAATTCCCTTTTGCGCCGCTTCCTGCCAAAGAGGCGGAACCCATGTTGCGCGAGATCGAAGCCAACTTCGGGGTGGCACCGCAGGGTCAGCTGTTTGGCCGCAATGACGAGATCTGGCTCTTCCCCCAGCAGTTTGATCAGGTGCAGGGCAAGTTGCGTTTCGATCGCATCGGCATCAAGTTGGCTGAGACCTTCAAGAAAGGCTATCGCCTCACTCATGAGTGGGCACTGGCCTATGGCGATAAAGCGAGCAAGGGCGTGGTCGAGCTGGATAGCGCCAATGCGCGGGAATTCATGATGGGGCGGGACGTCTGGCCAGAGCAGGATGCGGGCACTGGCGAGGTGATCGTCCGCTATCAGGGACATACCCTGGGGATGGGGAAATGGGTGGGTAGTCGGGTCAAGAATGCCCTCCCCCGCGAGCTGGTGCGTGACAACAATCTGTTCAATGCGTAGTGGGCCGTTCGGTGCATCAGCACTTGAACGAGTCTGAAATACCCACACTCTGGTTGAACTTTTCTTCGGCTCTTGAAAAGCCTTGAGCCTTGTCTAAGCTTAAGGCAATCCGAACACCAGTTAGCGCACGGCTCTGCAAGGAGCCAATTCCCCTATGCCAGGTACAAGGAATTCGTACCTGGCTTTTTTTATCTCTTCACGTATCGCTGTTACTTCACTCTTGTGTCTATTCAACGGTCTCTTCGACCTGTGTGGCGACTCTGTTTTCAAACGGAGGTTCTCTACCCAGCTCATGTTGGTAGAGCAGATCGATCGCCTGCTCGATAAGTGACGCCTGACTGTCTTCGAGATGAAGACCCAGTGCGGCCAATCGCTCGGCGTGGCGATTGCTGATCCAGCATTGCAGCCGGGTATGGGTCTCTTGCTTGCGTTTTACATGTTGGCGCTGCCGCTCGGCATTGTTTTGGGGGGCCGCTTCTTGCTCTTCACGCACTGTCATTTCTTGGCTCATATGTCCTTGCGATATTACGTTTCTGAGTTTGTTATCTCTCATCACATGCCATTATCCATTGGAAGATGCTCTTCCCCTTTGGGCTGTTGGCTGCGCGGCAAATATATCATCAGATCAACAAGATATCATTTAACATAAAAAACGAAGTGACGCAGTTGTGTCAAAGCAAACCATCAAGGGCATGATCGGAGAATTTGTGGGCGTCATCGAAATACTCCTGCAGGGTTCGCATATCCTTGTGGCGCGTCACCTCAATGATCTTGTTCATCGGCTTGCCGGCAGTTACCGCTGAGGTGATAAATCCACGGCGCAGGCTATGGCCACTGACGTAGAGATCGTCGATGGTTTGGCCAGTTCGCCGCTTGATCATCAGATTGATGCCCTGGGGGCCGAGTGGTTCAGCCATCAGTTGACCCCAGCGGTTCATGCGCCGAAACAGCGGCCCCTCGCTGATCCGGCTTTTGTGTAGCCATTTTTGCAGTGCCGACACGGGGCAATAGTGTTTGCCCGGGATCAGGGCTATCTCGGTTTCATGCAGCTGATGCTTGCTCGGTTTAAGGCGAAGGCGGATCCCCTGCCCCACAAAATCGAGATCGCTCACTTCAATTCGGGCTGCTTCCGAGCGGCGCAAGGCGCCACTGAACATCAAGAGCAGCAAGGTGTGATCACGCAAGCCAGCCAGATCACCGGTGTCGATGCCATCCAGCACCTGGGTCAATGGTTGCAGCGTCAGGGCACCGGTTTTGCGCTTGCGGTTATCCCCCAACCTGACAATACCGCGCATCATCTCCTTTATTTCGGGATGTTCGGTGGGCATGGGATGAATGCCTTTCTGCTTGAAGGCATAACGGATCCCTGCCAGACGCCTTACCAGAGTTGCCGGTTTACGAGGTTCACCGTTACGCAGCTCCCCCTTCCCCTCCTCTTTATCCAGCCATACCCAGTCAGCCAATACGCCATCGGCCTGATCTGCCAGAAAGTTCATGATGTCATGATGGGTTGTTTGTAGCGGATCCAGCCCGTGCAATTGGCACCAGAAGACAAAAATACGGGTATCCGCCTGATAGGCATTGAGGGTGGAATCCGCTTTTGCACTGCGCAAAAAGCGGCGTGCCCGACTATTTAGCTGTGCATCGAAAACAGTCTGCAGTGACTGATGAGCCGGATTGGACAAGGTTGGATATGCCACGGAACACTATGATTTGTATGAAGTTTAAGTGGATCTTACAGGATCCTCCACATACATCAAGTATCGATAATGAATATTATCGATACTTAGAACATCTTGTTTTAATGCCCTTTGACCACGCTGAATAAAGGAAACATAGGAATATCATTCAACCCAGTTTGGCAGAAACGAAAAAGTAAAATTGGCAGGAAGAAGTGAGAGATAACGCAAGGTGGTGTTGATATTCAGGTGGGTAATCAGCTTGGTATTTGAAAATTAAAAAGCCCCGAATAACGGGGCTTGGGGATTATTTTTTCGCCAGCTTGAACAGTTCAAAGAAATTTCGGCTGGTGGCTTCTGCCAATTCGTTAAGCGAAATATGGCGCAGGTCGGCAATAAACTGGGCAACGTCTCGCACAAAGGCGGGTTCGTTCTCCCTCCCCCGATGCGGCACGGGGGCAAGATAGGGCGAGTCGGTTTCGACCAGCAATCTGTCGAGGGGAAGTGCCTTGACCACCTCTTGCAGTGCAGACGCATTTTTGAAGGTGACGATCCCGGAGATGGATATATAGAACCCCATCGCCATTGCTGCTTCTGCCATTTCGAGGGATTCGGTGAAGCAGTGCAGCACACCGCCAACCTGATCAGCGCCCTCTTCACGCATGATCTGCAAGGTATCTTGCTGGGCATCGCGGGTATGGATGATCAGCGGCTTGTTCAGCGCGCGAGCAACCCGGATATGTTCGCGGAAAGAGGCTTGCTGAACGTCCTTGTTCTCGGGCGAGTAAAAGTAATCGAGACCGGTCTCACCGATGGCCACCACAAGTGGATCGGCAGCTTGCTTGAGCAGCAACTCGGCATCGACACCGGGTTCCTGATTGAGCGGGTGTACCCCGCAAGAGGCAAATACCTGGGGATAGGGAGCGATCGCCTCGAGCATGGTCGGGAACTGTGCCTGAGTCACACTGACACAGAGAAAATATCCCACGTCCAGTTTTGCGGCCTTTGCCAGTACATCAGCCATGCTGGTCTGCTTGCTGCCATAGCTGAGGCGATCGAGATGACAGTGGGAATCAACGAGTAACATATAAAACCTTTCTGCTTGTCGGAACTTATAACCAGCGACTGAGCCAGTTCATCAGATGGATGGTGGGATTGGAGAGCTGACCCGGCAGAAATGCCGCTTTCAGGGCAACCAGATCTTGTTCTGCCTCCAGCAGTTTTTCGCTGGAGTGCTGCTCCGCCAACCGCTGGCTCAAGATTGCCAAGTCCGGCATCGCCAGCTGATGGTGACCACATCCTGCCTGGGTTTTCAAGGCATCGCACAAGAAGAGCTGCAACCAGTGCAACCTGACCTGCGTCTCCTGACCAAGCTGGCTGCACAATGCCGTCGCCTTGACCGGACTTTGACTCAGGGCGACAAACTGTTCCAGCAGTTCGCGGCGAGTACCGTCCTGTTGCTGCTCGATATAGTCGAGTACCCGCAGCGGGGCCCCCTGACAGATCCGCACCTGAGCCAGAGTGGCCTGATGACCCTGCTCGGCCAACCAGCGTACTGTTTCCCCTTCCGCAGGCAACTGACAGACATGTTTGTGACAGCGACTGAGAATGGTGGGAAGCAACCGGGAAACCTGGGAGGCAATCAGCAATAGCAAGCTGTCGCCGGCCGGCTCTTCCAGGGTTTTCAGCAGGGCATTTGCCGCCGATTCGGTCATCCGCTCCGCATCAGGAATGATCACCACCTTGCCACGGCCGAGCTGGGCAGAGCCCTGCAGCCGGGTGCAGATCTCGCGAATGGCCTCGACCCCGATGGTCTTGCTGTCGCGCGTTATGGTGCCGAGATCCGGGTGGTTACCCTTGTCAAACAGTTGGCAGGAGTGGCACTGACCACACGGTTCTCCGCGATCCGGTTGCTGACAAAGGTGCAAACGTGCCAACCGCTCGGCCAGTTGCTCCTTGCCAAGACCGGGATCGCCCAGCAACAACCAGGCGTGGCCGAGACGACCGGACTGGGCCGTCTGGCTCAGGGCATGCCAGTCGGGGATCAACCAGGGATACATAGCGGCTCGTTCGACAGATAGTGATCCAATGCACGCTCGATAGCAGCTTTGACCTGTTCCGGCGTTTGCGCCGCATCGATCACCACAATGGAATCATCCTTGGCGGCCAGTTCGAGATAACGAGTTCGGGTACGCTCGAAGAAGCTCAGTTGCTCCATTTCGATGCGATCCAGCTCGCCGCGATGGCGAGCACGCTGCAAGCCAAGGGCAGGATCGATATCGAGATAGAGGGTGAGATCCGGCTTGAAGTTGCCGAGCACCGCCTGCTTGATGGCTCCGATAAGCTGTGCATCGATACCACGGCCACCGCCTTGATAGGCCTGGGAGGAGAGATCGTGGCGATCCCCCACCACCCAGACACCGTCGGCCAGTGCGGGTTTGATGCGGGTCTCCACGAGTTGTACCCGGGAGGCATACATCAGCAGCAATTCCGCCTCGATGGTGAGGCGCTCGTCGTGCACCTCTTTGACGATGGCCCGCATCCGCTCGGCCAGTGGCGTACCACCCGGCTCGCGGGTGCACTCGATCCGGTTTATGCCGTGGCGCTGCAGATAGTCGGTCACATAACGAACGGCCGAGCTCTTCCCTGCCCCTTCCAATCCTTCGATCACAATAAATTTAGACATTAGGGTTTCTTCAATATGTATTCGCGAACCGCCCGATTGTGTTCATCGAGGGTCTTGGAGAAATAGTGGGCACCGCCCCCCTTAGCGACAAAGTAGAGATAGTCGGTCGACTTGGGGTTAAGCGCAGCTTCGATGGAGGCCTTGCCCGGCATGGCAATAGGCGTGGGCGGCAGACCATCGATCACATAGGTGTTGTAGGGATTCTTGTCGGTCAGATCGCTGCGGCGAATGTTGCCATCGTAGCGATCTTTCACCCCGTAAATGACTGTGGGATCGGTTTGCAACTTCATGCCCAAACGCAGACGATTGACAAACACCGAGGCGATCTGCGCCCGCTCGTCCGGCTGGCCGGTCTCTTTTTCAATAATTGAGGCCATGATCAACGCCTCATAGGGGGTCTTGTAAGGCAGGTTGGCCTGACGTTTCTCCCAGCTCTGCTGCAGGAAAGTCTCCATATCCTGATGGGCACGACGCAGGATCGAGAGATCGCTGGCATGGGTGGTATAGGCGTAGGTTTCCGGCAGGAACCACCCCTCCAGCTTGCCATTCTCGATGCCGAGCTCCTGCGCCAGGTCGGCTTCGGATTGCTCGACGGTCAATCGCTCAAGATATGGGGCGCTGGAGAGTTGCTTCTGCCAATCCTCGAAACGGGAACCTTCGACGAAGGTGAGACTGAAGTGAAACTCCTTGCCCGATGCGAACAGAGAGAGGGTCTCCTTGAGAGGGGCCCCTTCCTTGATTTCATAGGTGCCCGATTTGATGGCCACCAGTTCGGGATGGCTGCGCAGCCAGAGCCGCACCGCCCAGGGGCTGGTTTCCCCCTCACCCAGCTCGGCAATCAGGCGCGCCGCATGGGCGCCCTTCTCCACTGTAAAGAGCCGGGTCGGTCCCTTGTTGGTGAGCGTCTCTACCTGTTGCCATTTGTAATGTACATAGCCCCCGGCAGCGGCTACCGTCAGTGCCGCCCCCGCGAGCAGGGTGTAAAGCCGATTAAACTTCAATGACCAAACGCTCCTGTAAACGGCGACTCAATACCGCTGTGGGATAATGGATATCCTCGATGCCATTGACCGGCACGACCCCCATCAGGGTATTGGTGAGCCACACCTCTTCCGCCTGCCATAGTGACTCCAGCGGAGCCTCTACCACACGCAACTCAATACTCATCTGTTTCAACATCGCCATCACCTGGCGGCGCATGATGCCATCGACACCACCGCGGGCGAGATCGGGCGTAAACACCGTCTTGCCCCGACGCCAAAACAGATTGGCACTGACCCCTTCAATGAGAAAACCACGACTGTTAAGCACTATCCCTTCGACTGCATTTCGGCTGACAAGTTCGCTTTTCAGCAATACCTGCTCCAGACGATTCAAGGTTTTAAGCCCGGCCAGCATGGGAGCATCACCGATCCGCTGGCGGCACACCACCATCTCGATCCCCTCCTGTTGCCACTGGCCATAGTGAGTGGGAAACGGCGCCAGAGTGACAATCCGGGTTGTGTGCTGACATCCGCTGCCGTCATAGCCCCGCCCCCCCTCGCCGCGGGTCAGGATCACCTTGGCCACGCATTGTGGCTGGTCGGCCACCATCTCTTCAACCTCTCGGGTCAAGAGATCCCAGTCCGGTTCAACCAATCCCAACCGGTTGTTCGCCTGCTGCAACCGTGCCAGATGGGCAGGCCACTGCAACACGCGACCTTCCCTGACCGCCATGGTGGTGAAATGGCCGTCACCATAGGCCAGCCCCCGATCATGGGCCGAGATGGTATCAAGCTTCATGCCATTGATAAGCAAAGGGATCCCTCCGATAAAAAAGGCCCGATACCGGCAGTATCGGGCCTGTGTCTTTGTCCTGCGGCAAATTATACGCGTTTGAAGATCAGTGAGCCATTGGTGCCGCCAAAACCAAACGAGTTGGAAAGGGCGTACTCGAAGCTGCCTGGCTTGGCCACATGGGGCACCAGATCCAAGTCGCACTCTTCATCCGGGTTGTCCAGGTTGATGGTGGGCGGAGCCACCTGATCACGCAGGGCCAACACTGTGATGATCGCCTCAATGGCACCGGCGGCGCCCAACAGGTGACCGGTCATGGACTTGGTAGAGCTCACCATCAGGGATTTGGCGTGCTCACCAAACACCGACTTCATGCCACGCAGCTCGGCCACATCACCCAGCGGGGTGGAGGTACCGTGCGCGTTGATGTAACCAATCTGCTCGGGGGCAATGCCGGCATCCTTGATGGCATTTTTCATGGCACGAGCGCCACCGTTGCCATCTGCAGGAGGCGCAGTCATGTGGTACGCGTCACCGCTCATGCCAAAACCAACCAGCTCGGCATAGATCTTGGCGCCACGGGCCTTGGCGTGTTCGTACTCTTCCAGCACCAGTACCCCGGCACCGTCACCCAGCACAAAACCATCGCGATCTTTATCCCACGGACGGCTCGCTTTTTGCGGCTCGTCGTTGCGGTTGGAGAGTGCCTTGGCGGCAGCAAAACCACCCATCCCCATCGCGGTGGAAGCTTTCTCGGCACCGCCGGCGACCATCACGTCGGCATCACCGTAAGCGATCATCCGGCCAGCCATGCCGATGGCATGGGTACCAGTGGTACAGGCGGTCGTCACGGCGATGTTCGGCCCTTGCAGACCTTTCATGATGGAAAGATGACCGGACACCATATTGATGATGGTGGACGGAACGAAGAAGGGACTGATCTTGCGCGGGCCGCCGTTGACCAAGCTTTCGTGGTTCTGTTCAATCAGACCCAGACCGCCGATACCGGAGCCAATCGCCACGCCGACACGTTCGGCATTCTCTTCATTGATGGTCAGGCCGGAATCATCCAGCGCCTGCATACCGGCCGCGATGCCGTATTGAATGAAGAGATCCATCTTGCGAGCATCTTTACGGTTGATACCGTACTGCTCGGGATCGAAATCCTTGACCAGACCTGCGAAACGGGTTGCAAACTCGCTGGCATCAAAGTGTTCGATAAGGGAAATGCCGCTCTGCCCGTTGAGCAGGGCTTGCCAGCTGGATTCGGCAGTGTTACCCACCGGGGAAAGCATCCCCAAGCCGGTCACCACGACTCTGCGTTTTGACACTGAGGTAGTCTCCGAGAGGTGTTTTGAAAGGGAACAAATACAAAAGAAGCGGCCCTTGGGCCGCTTCTTTCAGAACAGGAACTTATTCCTGATTAGCGGTGATGTAGTCGATAGCCGCTTGAACAGTGGTGATCTTCTCGGCTTCTTCATCAGGAATTTCGGTATCGAATTCTTCTTCCAGCGCCATTACCAGTTCAACGGTATCCAAAGAGTCAGCGCCCAGGTCGTCGACGAAGGAGGCAGCGTTCTTAACGTCTTCCTCTTTAACACCCAGTTGTTCGATGATGATTTTCTTTACGCGTTCTTCGATGTTGCTCATGACCTGAATTTTCCTTTAAAAATACGCTATTTGCGTCTGGTTGGGGTAGTTTATTCAATTGACGTGAGTTTGCAAGTAGCTTGCCGCTGGTCAAACCACGAAATGTGCCAAACTTCGGCGTACTATCGCAAATTTGAACAGATCTTACGACAAATTGATTACACCATGTACATCCCGCCATTAACATGCAGGGTTTCGCCGGTGATATAGGCTGCTTCATCAGAAGCCAAGAATACCACAGCTGCGGCAATTTCTTTTGGATCACCCAAACGGGCGGCAGGCACCTGACTCATGATGCCGGCACGTTGATCGTCATTCAGGGCACGGGTCATGTCGGTTTCGATGAAACCGGGAGCAACCGCGTTCACTGTGATACCACGGGATGCCACTTCCCGCGCCAACGATTTGGTAAAACCAACCAGACCGGCCTTGGCGGCAGCATAGTTGACCTGACCGGCATTGCCCATGGTTCCCACCACGGAGCCAATGCTGATGATGCGACCGTGACGTTTCTTCATCATGGCACGCAACACCGGTTTGCTCAGACGGTAAAGCGAGGTCAGATTGGTATCGATGATCTCGTTCCACTCGTCATCTTTCATCCGCATCAACAGGTTGTCACGGGTGATCCCTGCGTTGTTGATCAGGATGTCGATGTCGCCAAAGCGCGCCTTGATGGCGGCGAAGACGGCTTCGATGGATTCTTGGCTGGTCACGTTGAGTGCCATGCCACAACCATTCTCGCCCAGATAGGCGCTGATCGCCTCGGCACCGCTCTCGCTGGTCGCCGTACCGACCACTTTCGCGCCACGGGCCACGAATGTTTCGGCAATCGCACGGCCGATGCCACGACTGGCACCGGTCACCAACACAACCTTATCGGTAAAGCTCATCACTTGCTCCTGTTTACTTGATCTGGGCCAGCGCCTGCTCGAAAGAGGCGGCATCGTTGGCGTGAATACCTTCCACGCGCTTGTCGATACGCTTGGCGAGCCCGGTCAACACTTTGCCCGGTCCCATCTCGATCTCGAGGGTAACCCCCTCATTGGCCATCCGCTCGACAGTCTCGGTCCAACGAACCGGGCTGAACAGCTGACGAACCAGTGCTTGCTTGATGGCGGCCGGATCCTGTTCACAGGATACGTCGACATTATTGATGACCGCGATGGTTGGAACCTTGATCTCGATCCCGTCCAGCGCAGCTGCCAGTTTTTCTGCGGCAGGTTTCATCAGCGCGCAGTGAGACGGCACGGAGACCGGCAGCGGCAGCGCACGCTTGGCGCCCGACTCTTTCATCAGCACGTTGGCGCGCTCAACGGCCTCTTTGTGACCGGCGATAACCACCTGGCCCGGGGAGTTGAAGTTGACCGGAGAGACCACCTGCCCTTCTGCCGCTTTTTCGCAGTTGGCGGCGATGGATTCGTTATCCAGACCGATGATAGCCGCCATGGCCCCGGTGCCTTCCGGTACCGCTTCCTGCATGGCCAGACCACGCAGCTCGACCAGTTTGACCGCATCGGCAAAATCGAGTGCGCCGCTGCAAACCAGCGCCGAGTACTCACCCAGGCTGTGACCCGCCATCATGGCAGGCGTTGCCCCACCCAGCTGTTGCCAGAGGCGCCACAGGGCGACAGAGGCAGTCAGCAGCGCAGGCTGGGTGCGCCAGGTTTTGTTCAGATCTTCAACCGGACCATCCATCACCAGGGCAAACAGGTCATAACCCAGCACCTGGCTCGCCTCGGCGAAGGTCTCCTTGATCACGGCATGTTGTTCGGCCAGCTCGGCCAGCATGCCTACGGACTGGGAACCTTGTCCCGGGAAGGCAATGGCAAATTGGGTCATCATTGATTCCTTTTAGATAAGACAAAAATGAAATCGATGACGGGATGATGGGCGCACCATCCCGCCGAAGATCAGAGGCGAACCAGCGCAGAGCCCCAGGCAAAACCGCCGCCAAAGGCTTCCAGCAGAACCAGCTGACCCGGTTTGATCCGGCCATCCCGCACCCCTTCATCGAAGGCGACCGGAACGGAAGCGGCAGAGGTATTGCCGTGCTTGTCGAGGGTCAGCACCACTTTATCGAGGCTCATACCCAACTTCTTGGCGGTGGCGCTGATGATGCGGAAGTTGGCCTGATGCGGCACCAGCCAATCCAGCTCGCTCGGCTCGATGCCAGCAGCGGCCAGCGTTTCGGTTACGATCTCGCTCAGACGGGTGACCGCGACCTTGAAGACATCGTTGCCCTTCATATACATGTAGGCTTCGAGCTCGGCACCCGGCATGCCGCGACGAGGGTGCGGCAGCTTGAGCAGCTCGCCATAACGGCCATCGGCATGAAGATGGGTAGAGAGGATACCCGGCGTCTCGCTGGCACCGACAATCACAGCCCCTGCCCCATCACCAAACAGGATGATGGTGCCGCGATCTTGTGGATCGCACATGCGGGAGAGTACATCGGCCCCGACGACCAGCACATGGCGGGCGGCGCCGGATTTGACGAACTGATCGGCAATGGAGAGTGCGTAGGTGAAGCCTGCGCAAGCAGCAGCCACGTCAAAGGCAGGAATGCCCGGAACGCCGAGCAGCCCCTGCAGCTCGCACGCGGCAGCCGGGAAGGCATTTTCAGCACTGGTAGTGGCCAGCACTATCATATCGAGATCGGCAGCGGTCAGACCGGCTGCATCCAGGGCGCGCAGGGCGGCCTGGTAAGAGAGGGTGGCAACGGTTTCGTCAGCCCCGGCAATACGGCGCTCACGGATACCGGTGCGTTCCACGATCCACTCATCACTGGTCTCAACCATCTGCTCGAGATCGGCGTTGGTACGCACTGAACTCGGCAGGTAGCTGCCAGTACCCAGAATTTTGCTATGCATAGAGTTCTTATAGATCCCTGTCAGAGAAGACAGCTTCAAGGCGATCTGCTATTTGCAGTGGAAGTTGATGTTTGGCCTCTTGTGCGGCCAGCAGGATCGCATTACACAGAGCGCGCCGTTCGGCCCGCCCATGACTTTTTACCACAATGCCGCGCAATCCTAACAGACTTGCTCCGTTATACTGGTCGGGGTTCAGGTAAGAAAAACGCCGTTTGAACATAAATCCGGCGATCCGGCCAAGAAAAGTGCGTTTCTTGCGGGGATATCCGGCCAGCTGAGCCATCATCCGCACCACCCCTTCTGCCGTCTTGAGGGCGACATTGCCGACAAAACCGTCGCAGACGATCACGTCGCTGTCGCCGCTGAAGATGCGATCCCCTTCGACGAACCCGACATAATTGAGCGCGTGGCACTGACGCAGCAATTCGGCACTGTGACGCACCAGATCGTTGCCCTTGATCTCCTCCTCGCCGATGTTGAGCAAGGCAACACGGGGTGATGCAATGCCTTCTACCTTTTCGGCCACGACGGAGCCCATCACCGCAAACTGCAATAGGGTATCGGCATCGCAACTGACGTTGGCGCCAAGATCCAGCATCACGGTGCGTTTGCCGCTCAATGTCGGCAGCGCCTTGATAAGGGCAGGTCTGTCTACCCCGGGCAGGGATTTGAGCACGCACTTGGCCATCGCCATCAACGCACCGGTATTGCCAGCACTGACGCAAGCATCGGCCTCACCGGCTTTCACCAGATTGAGTACCACCCGCATGGAGGAGTCTTTCAGAGTACGCAGCGCCACGATCGGTTTATCGCCCATGCCAACCACCTGGGATGCATGTACGAAACGAACGCGGGGATTATTCAGCAAGCCATGTTGCTGCAGCAGAGAAGAGGTCTGGTGCTGGTCGCCGACCAGGATCAGTTTTAGCTGGGGTAAAAGAGACAGTGCCTGCACGGCGGCAGGCACTGTTTCCGAGGGGCCAATATCTCCCCCCATGATGTCTAGCGCGACAGTTTGCGTAGACAAAGGCAATCCTTAAGCGATTACCTTTTTACCGCGGTAGAAACCATCGGCAGTCACGTGGTGACGACGATGAATTTCGCCACTGGTCTGATCAACAGTCAGGGCAGCGGTGGTCAGCGCATCGTGGGAACGACGCATGCCACGCTTGGCACGGGTTTTACGGTTCTGTTGTACGGCCATTGTAGGCTAACTCCTAAATTCACTTACGTTTAAGCTCTTCAAGAACTGCAAAGGGATTCGGCCGCTCATCAGCAGGTTCGATTTCACCCCAGGTCATCTCCATGTTACCGCGGGGACACGCATCCAAAGAATGCATGGCTACCTGAGGCAACGAGAGGATGAGTTCATCCTCCAGGATTTGATGAAGGTCTATCTCGCCGTTTTCGTCCAACTCAATGGGCTCATAAGCTTCCGGCAGTTCTTCCTCGTTTGTTCTTTCGAACAGCGGAGTGTAGATAAATTCAGCTTCACAGAGATGCTCGAAAGTCTCTCCGCAACGTTGGCAAACCAGGTCGACCTTGGCATGGGCAGTGCCTTTCATAACGGTCAACTTCTGGACATCTTTGCCAAAGTGCAGCGATACCTCGATATCACTCAGCAAGCCAGCGGTTGATTCCTCCAGCCTGGGCATCTGCGACTTTTCCACTATCCCGACATAGTCGAGCAGCTTCAAGGCACTACGGACTGGATCAACCTTAACGGGCAACTTCACCTTTTGCATAGGGCGCGAATAATATAGGTCCAACAACTGATAGTCAAAGGAAAAAGTCCTTACCGCCGATGATTTTAACGTCACAAGTCCCTAGAATGCCGGTACCTGCTTTCATCGGTAACTCGATTATGCCACAGAATCTGATCCTCGCCTCAACTTCTCGCTATCGCAAAGCCCTGCTGGAGAAGCTTGGTCTCCCCTTTGAATGTGCCGCCCCCGATGTGGATGAGCGACCGCTGGCTGGCGAATACGCCGAGGCGCTGGTGGCCAGACTGGCTCGTGCCAAGGCTGATGCCATCGCCCAATATCGTGATCACGGCTTGATCATCGGCTCTGATCAGGTGTGTGTCTGCAATGGCCACATCCTCGGCAAACCGGGCACCATAGACAATGCCATCGCCCAGCTGATGGCGGCTCAGGGGCGCAGCGTCACCTTTTACACCGGCCTGTGCGTACTTAACGCTGCAACCAATGAGATTCATCAATTGATTGAACCGTTTACGGTTCACTTTCGCGATCTCGACGAAGCCGCCATTCGCCGCTATGTAGAGGCTGAACTGCCCCTCGATTGTGCTGGCAGCTTCAAATGCGAAGGTATGGGCATCGTACTGTTCAAGGGGCTGGAGGGGCGCGATCCTAACGCCTTGATCGGTCTGCCACTGATCGGCCTGATCGAACTGCTGGAGCGCCACGGTATTGCCCTGCCCTGATTGCGGACGAGACGAATAGATAAGCTAGATCGAGCATATAAAAAGCCCGATCAATAGACCGGGCTTCTGTTATCAATCAGATTGATGTCTCTTAAAGAGAGGCATCTATAACAGCCCGCGAAGAGCCGCCATAGAATCCACCACCGCCACTGGCCCGTGACGACTGAGGGCATCGCGGCTATCCACCCCCCAGGTGGCACCAATACGCGGCATGGCGATCGCCTCGGCCATCGCCATATCGTGAACAGAGTCGCCGATCATTACCGCCTGCCGGGTTGACAGCCCCAGCTCATCCAGGATCTGCTCAAGCATCAGCGGATCAGGCTTGGAGCGAGCCTCATCGGCCCCGCGACTGGTTACAAACAACGGGCGCAGTCCGGTCTCATCCAATACCCGATCCAGCCCACGGCGTGATTTGCCGGTCGCGACGGCCAGTTGCACCCCTCGTGACCGCCAATCATGCAGCAACGCTCCTGCCCCGGCAAACAGCGGGCTGGGGGTGGCATCGTGCAGATAGTGATGACGATAGCGATCGATGAGTGCGGCAATCTGGCGCTCATCAAAGGCACTACCACTGCCACTGCCACTGCCACTGCCACTACTTAAAGGGAACAGACGGGACATGGCGACATCAAGGCTCAATCCGATGATCTGCCGGATCTGGGCTGGAGCAGGTACCGCCAGCTCACAATCTCTGGCGGCCCCTTGCACACAGGCAACAATCCGGCCTACCGAATCCATCAGGGTGCCGTCCCAATCGAAAATGGCGAGCCGGATATCCTGCATCAGCGTGGCAAGCCGTTGAGGAAGTTGTCGAGCTCAGGTGCCAGCGGCGCTTCTACCTGCATTTCGCGACCATCGGCCGGATGGGTGAAGCTGAGCTTCCAGGCATGCAAAAAGAGCCGTTTCAGACCTTGGCTGCGCATTTTCTCGTCAAACGCCGCTTCACCGTACTTATCGTCACAGGCGATCGGGTGACCGGCATGCAGGGTGTGCACGCGGATCTGGTGGGTACGGCCGGTGATGGGGCTGCACTCGACCAGGGTCGCTTCGGCAAATTGACGCACGATGCGGAACCGGGTTTCGGAGGGCTTGCCATCGGCACTGACCCGTACTACCCGTTCACCGGATTGCAGATCGTTTTTGCGCAGCGGCGCATTAACCACCTTGACGTGAGCCTGCCACTTGCCACGCACCAGCGCCAGATACTGCTTGCGCATGGTCTTGACGCGCAACTGCTCATGCAGGCTGCGCAGGGCGCTGCGCTTCTTGGCAACCAGCAGCACGCCGGAGGTGTCGCGATCCAGTCGATGAACCAGTTCGAGGAAGCGGGCTTCAGGCCGCAGAGCTCGGAGCCCTTCTATCACGCCAAAGCTCAGGCCGCTGCCACCGTGTACTGCCATGCCGGAGGGCTTGTTCAGCACGATCATGGCATCGTCTTCGAACAGGATCTGGCTCTCCAAACGCTGGATAACCCCGAGGTTAGCTGAAGGCAGCTCATTCTTCTCGGCAACGCGCACGGGGGGCACCCGCACCTCGTCACCTGCGCAGAGTTTGTACTCCGGTTTGATGCGCTTTTTGTTTACTCGCACTTCGCCTTTACGAAGGATGCGATAGATCAGGCTCTTGGGGACGCCCTTTAGCTGAGTCTTGAGAAAATTGTCGATGCGCTGCCCGTCATGCTCAGCTTCGATGGTGAGCAGCTGCACTTGTTGTTGTATCTGTGTCATGGCGCGGATTTTAACACTGCCAGCGCCCCTTGGCTGCATGGTTTGTTGAAAAATGGCGCCTTGCTATAAAAGAGGTTTAAATGGGATAATAAACAAGGTTTTGTCATTGTGTTCAAGCCTTGTACTAAGTGGCCAAAAAGTATGCCACCCAATCCCGAAACACCGTGTATACAAGAACATGACGGTTCCCGGGTGCGAGGTACAACGCATGGAGAACACAAACATCACCGTTTATTTGTCTCCATTTCGGCATCCTTATTCATTCCTTCTCGAGAAGTGATGACCAGAACGCCCTTAGTTTGCGCCTCATGCATACCCCAACCGGGAGGTTGCCCCAGTATGCTGAAGACCCGAGGCCGGCGCTGGCAGGACCCAGATGGAGGAAATCAAAATGACACAATAATGAGAACTCAATGAAAAGAATGCTTATCAACGCAACTCAAGAAGAGGAGTTGCGCGTAGCGCTGGTTGACGGACAACAGCTCTACGATTTGGATATTGAAAGTCCGGGACACGAGCAGAAGAAAGCGAACATTTACAAGGGTAAGATCACCCGCGTAGAACCCAGCCTTGAAGCTGCTTTTGTCGACTACGGCGCCGAGCGCCACGGTTTCCTGCCGTTGAAGGAGATCGCCCGCAATTACTTCCCCTCCGGTTACTCCTATCAGGGTCGTCCCAACATCAAAGAAGTGGTCCGCGAAGGTCAGGAAGTTATCGTCCAGATCGACAAGGAAGAGCGTGGCACCAAGGGTGCAGCCCTCACCACCTTTATCAGCCTGGCAGGTAGCTACCTGGTACTGATGCCCAACAACCCCCGTGCCGGTGGTATCTCCCGCCGCATCGAGGGTGATGAGCGGACTGAACTAAAAGAAGCCCTGAGCGGATTGACCGTGCCGGAAGGCATGGGCCTGATCGTACGTACCGCCGGTGTAGGCAAGTCGCCAGAGGAGCTGGAGTGGGATCTGAACGTTCTGCTCAACCATTGGGACTCCATCCATAAGGCCTCCCAGGAGCGCGCTGCGCCGGTGCTGATCCACCAGGAAAGCAACGTCATCGTGCGTGCCATCCGTGACTATCTGCGTCGCGATGTGGGCGAGATCCTGATCGACAATCCGGTGATTTTCGAACGCGCCAAGGCCCATATCGAGCTGGTACGTCCCGATTTCCTCAACCGTGTGAAGCTGTACAAGGGTGAAGTTGCCCTGTTCAACCACTTCCAGATTGAGAGCCAGATTGAATCAGCCTTCCAGCGTGAAGTGCGCCTCCCCTCCGGCGGCAGCATCGTTATCGATCCGACCGAAGCACTGACCTCCATCGATATCAACTCCTCCCGCGCCACCAAGGGCGGCGATATCGAAGAGACTGCGCTGCAAACCAACTTGGAAGCGGCCGACGAAATTGCCCGTCAATTGCGTCTGCGCGATCTGGGTGGCCTGATCGTCATCGACTTCATCGACATGACGCCGGTTCGCCATCAGCGCGAAGTGGAAAACCGTCTGCGTGAAGCGGTTCATCAGGATCGCGCCCGCATCCAGCTGGGCCGGATCTCCCGTTTCGGTCTGCTGGAGATGTCTCGCCAGCGTCTGCGCCCCTCCCTCAACGAATCCAGCAGCCATATCTGCCCTCGTTGCCAGGGTCAGGGCGTGATCCGTGACAACGAATCCCTCGCCCTGTCCATCCTGCGTCTCATCGAAGAAGAGGCCATGAAGGACAACACCGAGCAGGTTCACGGCCAGGTGCCGGTGGATGTTGCCGCCTATCTGCTTAACGAGAAGCGTGCCGCCATCGCCAGTCTGGAACAGCGCAATGATGTGCGTGTTTACATCATTCCGAACCAGCATCTGGAAACCCCGCACTACGAAGTAACCCGCATTCGTCAGAACGAGATCCCGGAAGCAGCCAGCTACGAGCTGAAAACCGAGATTGCCAAGCCGGTCTACCAACCGAAGCAAGCTCAGGTGATCGAGCGCGAGCAACCGCTGCTGCAAGGCTTTGCCCAACCGGCACAACCAGCCCCTGTTGCACCGCAACAGCCAGCGGCTCCCGTTGCTGCGGCCCCTGCCGAAGCCGGTTTCTTCAGCAAGCTGATCAAAGGCATTACCGGCCTGTTCAGCAGCGATGCAGCCCCTGCCGACGTGAAAGCGCCCGCCGAGAAACCTGCTGCTCGTGAAGCACGCAAGGATGAAGGTCAACGCCACCAGCGCGAAGAAGGTCGTGGCCGTGGTCAGCGTCCCCGTCGTGACGACAATCGTGGCAACCGCAACAATGCGGAAGCTGGCGAGAAGCGTGAAGGTGGCAACCGCGAAGCCGGTGAAAACCGCAATCGCCGTCCCCGCAAAGAGCGCGAGCCTCGTCAGGAGCGTGAAGCCCGTGGTGAGGTGCGTAGCGAACAGCGCATGGAACGTGAACCCCGTCAGGAGCGCGAACCTCGCGAGCCGCGCCAGGAACGTGCGCCACGTCCAGCCCGTGAACCTCGTGCTCCCCGTGAGCCGCGCGCCGAAGTCGTTGTTGAAGCGGTAGACGGCGTTGATGCAACTGCCGTCCAGCCACGTCAGGAGAAAGAGCAGAAAGTGGCCGAGCGCCGCGAACGTCGCCAACTGCGCAAGCAGATCCGCGTCGATGTCGCCGCTGCTGACACCCCTGCCCTGCCGATTGACGAAGTACCAGCGCAAGCTGAAGTGATCGATGCCACCGTGGGTAACGAGCAGGAAGAGCAGAGTGAAGGCCAGCGCCGTTCACGCCGCACTCCGCGCAGCCAGCGTATCGAAGGTCAGCGCCGCAAGCGCATCAACGAAGATGTCCGCAGCCAGCGTGACGAAGAACAGCAAGATACCACCACTCTGACCACCGCAGCCCAGGCAGATATTGCCAAAGCGCAGGTTGAAGAGCCGGTAGTGCCTGTTGTTACCATCCCGAGCGCTGAAGCCGTCGCTGCTGCTCTGCAAGCCTCTGCGGCACTGACCGAGCATGTGGTTGTCGAAGCCGTTGATGAAGAAGCGGCCGAGCAGGCTGCTGCCCAGGTCGAAGCAACTCAAGCCGATGTGGCTGCCAGCCCGGTTGTTGCAGCTGTCGCTGAGGTCGTGGTTGCAGCAGAGCCGGAGGTTGCCGTTGTCGACGCTCCGGCTGTCGACGTGGCTGCCGCAACCGTGGTTGAAACCGCTCCGGTTGTTGAAGAAGCCCCTGCAGTCAACACTCCTGTCGTGGAAGCTGTACCTGTTGCAGTCGAAATGCCAGCTGCTGTTGTCGAAGCCCTGACTCCTGTCGCTGCCGTTGCGGTGGAAGAGACTCCGGCCGTCACCAAACAGGTAGCTCACGGAGCTGGCCTGCTGGCTCGTGCCCGCAAAGCATCCGCGCCGATGGCAACCCCCGCCGAAGCCCCTGCCCTGCCTGCTCGTGAGCCGGTTAACTACCCGCCGCTGGTACGCAACGAAGTGAGCACATCAGGTCGTCACGGTGGCAGCACTGCCGCCGTCAACGTGGCCACCTGCCCGGCCGGCCGCCCCTGATATCCACCGGTAACGACTAAATCGAGAGCCACACCATTGTGTGGCTCTTTTTTTATCTTCATGACATAGATTGCTCGAGCTTCATCGATAAGGAGTTTGGATGAGGAACCTAATGCAAATATCCTCTTGAACACCCGACTCCGGTCAGTAATACCTCGGATATGGACAAACAAATCCGCTACCGATACGCCGCATGGCATTGACCAAGCCACAGACTGGCTCATGACTCTCTCCTCTGTTTGAACCGGGAGCTTGGCGACAGCAAACTGTGTCTGTGTCGTAAAGGTTTGCTAAACCGGCTCAAGATTTTCATTCTATCTTCCGACTCGTTAAAAATGATATTCGATTTCTAGTCTGTTGGCATATAACAGCAAAGCATCGCTCAGTGCATACACAATACAAACAGGGATTAATCGGCATTACTGCGCGACGAGGAAACCCTAGACTGGGCTGCACCAGTAGCGGTACTCGGCCAATATCCGAAACAGCCTGTCCCGCCCGACCTTGAACTAGGCATCATCCTGACCCTGAAGCAGATAATGCAGCTTGCTAGTGCCGACCTGCAGTTGTCGCAGCTGAACCTGACGCACAAATCGCACCACCTGCAGCCCCTGAGCTTAGATGTCCGTCCGCAACCCGATTGCGCTTGTAGAAAGCCTGCCGGCTTATTCCCAGAAACAGGCAAGCCCTGACAATGGTCAGCCTCTCGACCTGCCGCTGCGAGAGGACTTGTCGGGTCGCTTTTTTACGATGGAAACGCCTAGTCGTTCTTCAGCACATCGACGACTTGGGCCTTCAGGCTTATCAGCGCCAGCTGCTCGAGCTCTTTGATACATTGTTGGTGCGTCTGTTTGTCGGGGTCAGGCATGGTGATGCTATTGCCGGCGGGTACAGATACCTCAGGCTCCAATCTTGCCAACCATGTTTACGCAAACCACACCAGAATGGTCGAATTGCCCTGAATGCCATATCGGGCTTGTGCTTGCAGGCAGCTGAGCTCGCCTTTTTCAATCTGTTCGACCAACGCCAGTTTAAACGTCAGCGAGTCATCGCGCGGTGTCCGTTTCACACCTTATCCCATAGGACTGTTCATTTATTGGGGGGAAAGGTGTAAACCGTATTCAGGAGAGGACAGGAAACACAAAAAAGGGCCCGCAGGCCCTTTATCGAATATGGTATTGGCATTTAGCCAAACAGATGATGGCTGACGATGAACAGGCCGCCGGAGAGCAGCATGGTCAGCGGCAGGGTCAGCACCCAGGCCATCAGGATGGTCTTGATAGTCTGGCTCTGCAGGCCGGATTTGTTGGCAATCATGGTCCCCGCCACCGCAGAAGAGAGGATGTGGGTGGTGGACACCGGCATACCAGTCAGACTGGCGACTCCGATGGAGGTCGCAGCCGTGATCTGGGCCGCGATGCCCTGGCTGTAGGTCATGCCGGTCGTGCCGATCTTCTCTCCCACGGTATGGACGATACGACGCCAGCCCACCATGGTGCCACAACCGAGCGCCAGTGCGATGGAGACGATCACCCAGGTCGGTGCGTATTCAGCGGTCGCGGTCAGATCCTTGCGCCATTTGGCCAGGTCGGTCAGCTCCTTGGCGGGCAGCGGCAGCTTGGCAACCTTGCGGGCAGTGTCATCGATACAGAGCAGCAGACGACGCACTTCGCGACGGTCGGTCAGGCTCATCTGATCATAAGTACGCACAGCCCCCAGACGGGCATCCAGGGTGGCCATCGCCTGCAGCACGCCATCGGCGGAGCAGTGAGTCATCAGCTCTTCCTGAGCCGTTGCCGGTGCAGAGAAGTTGATGACACCAGAGAGGGCGGACTGGTTGCGCTGGTAGATCTCCATGATGCGCTGGTTGGCATCCTGGGTCCGATCCAGGTCATAAGAGCGGCTGTTCATGTCCAGCGCGAAATAGGCGGGTGCCATGCAGATCAGCACCAGCATCACCAGACCGATACCCTTCTGGCCATCGTTGGAGCCGTGCACGAAGCTGACGCCCATGGCCGATGCCACCAGGGTCAGACGCGCCCAAAACGGCGGGTGCTTCTTGCCATCCACCAGCTGACGCTCTTCCGGTGTTTTGTGGATCTTGTTGCTGGTCCAGATGCGTTTCATTGCCAGCAGCAGCAGCGCCGCGATGATGAAACCTATGGTGGGAGAGATGATGAGGGAAAGCATGATGTCGATCGCTTTGCCCACGTTGATCCCTTCTGTCACCGGTTTATGGGTGATCCAGGCATAGGCGCCGCCTACCCCCAGAATGGAACCGATCAAGGTATGTGAACTGGAGGCCGGGATCCCGAAGAACCAGGTGCCCAGGTTCCACACGATGGCGGAAAACAGCAAGGAGAAGACCATGATCAACCCTTGGGTGGAGTCCATCCCAAGCAGCAGGTCGATGGGCAACAGATGGACAATGGCATAAGCCACCCCCAGACCGCCGAACATGACGCCAAAAAAGTTGAAGATCCCCGATGCGACAACCGCCAGGTGAGCCGGCATCGCCTTGGTATAGATAACCGTTGCTACCGCGTTGGCGGTATCGTGAAAGCCGTTGATAAATTCATAGGCAAGCACAAAAAAAACGGCCAATACCAAACCGATTGACCACCACAAACCCAAACCACTAAACATTTCAAACATAAAAAAAAGCCTGTTTATGAGTTGCGGCGGATTATGCCAGATGGCGGCCAACACCATAGCCACCATTGAAATATTTCAGCCATAAAAAAAAAGAGCTTTTTGGAAAAAAATATCCTAGAGCCAGTCCTCATGCGGCTTGCCATCGATTAATTAAAGCCATCAATGATTGCAGGAAATGGCAAAATTAGCTGACAATTAAGCCAATGATTTCATTTTTATGACGTTTTTATGACATAAAAACAGGCAAAATTGGTGATAAAACGCCCCTACCCCACCAATCTCATCCGACCAGCACCATCAATCCCATATCCGTTTGATTCCAGATGCAAAAAGGGAGCACCTTGTGCTCCCTTGAATCGTTGCTGTGTTGCCAGTTATCAGTCCTGATTGATGCGGCTGGCGACGGCGCCCTGCTGGCTCTTGTACTTGGCATTTTCCCGCTTGTTGTAGGGACGGGCCGCGACGCCGGAAAGCATCTCGAAGTTCAAGGCGCCGATCTTCATCTTCGGGCGCAGCGCCAGCGGCAGCTTGCCGCCGTTGTAGAACTCCAGCACGATGCGACCGGACCAACCCGGATCGATGCGGTGCGCGGTCACGTGCACCATCAAACCCAGGCGCGCCAGTGAAGAGCGGCCATCCAGCCAGCCAACGATATCGGCAGGCAGAGTAACGGATTCGTAGGTCACCGCCAGCGCCAACTGACCCGGGTGCAGATAGAAGGCTTCGCCATCGGGGATATGGATCTCGTCACTCATCACCCGATCGATGGCATCGGCCATCTCGCTGCTCGGGCCGCTCAGGTCGATATAGGGCGCGGTATGATCGCGAAACACCCGAAACTCGTTACCCAGCAGCACATCGACACTGACACCACTGATCCGCTCTACCCCGGGCCGTGGCTCAATGACGATCTTGCCTTCATCCAGATGGCGTTCAATATCGGTATCACACAGACGCATTGGGCGACTCTCCTGACAAATTGTGCTTTTAAAAAAGCCGGGCATCACCCGGCTTGTTTCATCTTAACCGATCAACATGTGGCGAATACGCGCCTTGAGCATGTCGATGGCGATGCGGTTCTTGCCACCACGGGGCACGATCACATCGGCATACTGTTTGGACGGCTCGATAAACTGCAGGAACATCGGACGCACCGTCTTCTGATACTGCTTGAGCACGGAGTCCATGGTACGGCCACGCTCCTGCACATCACGCACCAGACGGCGCAGCAGGCAGATGTCGAGCGGGGTGTCCATGAAGATGGAGGCATCCATCAGATCCCGCAGACGGCTGTCGGTCAGCAGCAGGATCCCTTCCAGAATGATCACCCGGCGCGGCGCAAACGGGGTCACTTCGCTCATCCGGGTGTGTTCGGTGTAGGAGTACTGGGGAATGGCTACCGCGTCACCTTTGACCAGCTGGCTCAGGTGCTGTACCAGCAAGTCGTGATCCAAGGCATTGGGGTGGTCATAGTTGGTCTTGACCCGCTCTTCCATGGTCAGGTGGGTCTGATCACGGTAGTAGCAATCTTCGGTGATCACACCAATCTGACCTGCGCCCAGTTCGGCCACCAGCTCTTCATAAATGGTCTGGGCTATAAGACTTTTGCCAGACGCAGATGCGCCCGCAATACCGATGATCACACACGAATGTTGAGTATCAGACATGACAAATACCTAAAAGAGAAGAGCAGTGGGGATGGTTTAAACCGATCCATTATATAAAAAAGGGTGGGTCATGCCCACCCTCAATTCCCTTTCAAGTGACCGACCGCCGATTATTCATCCAGCGCCATGGCATAGAGGGGGGTCGCAATCGGTTTTGCGCTGAAAAAGAGTTCAGCCCCTACCCTGCGCGCCAGCTTCAAATAGGCCTGAGCCAGGCGTCCTTCCGGTGCGCCGAACACCGTCGGACAGCCATCATCCATGTGTTGGCGGATATCGATGTGCAGCGGTAATTGACCAAGCAGTGCCACTTGATACTGCTCTGCCATCTTCTGGCCGCCACCGGTACCAAACAGCGGCTCATGATGACCACAGGCGCTGCAGACGTGGTAGCTCATGTTCTCGATGATGCCAAGCACTGGCACATTGACCTTGTTGAACATGGCGATCCCCTTGCGGGCATCGGCCAGCGCCACATCCTGCGGGGTGGTGACGATCACTGCCGCCGAGGTAGGCACCTGCTGAGCCATAGTGAGCTGGATATCGCCAGTGCCCGGCGGCATGTCTACCACCAGATAATCCACCTCGCCCCAGCGGGTCTCATGGAGGATCTGCGCCAGCGCCTTGCTCGCCATCGGGCCACGCCAGATGGTGGCATCCTGCTCGGAGACCAGATAGCCGATGCTGTTGCTCTTGAGGCCGCAGGCCATCACCGGCTCCATCAGCTTGCCGTCATGGCTGACCGGGCGCTCCTTGAGGGTGCCCATCATGGTGGGAATGGAAGGGCCATAGATATCGGCATCGAGAATAGCGACCCGCGCCCCCTCTTTTTGCAGCGCCAGCGCCAGATTGACTGCGGTGGTGGACTTGCCTACCCCGCCCTTGCCGGAAGCAACCACGATGATGTTGCGAATGCCCTGCACGGCATTGAGGCCCTGCGCCCGCGGCATGCTGGCGACGTCAATCTCCAATGCCCAGTCGATACGGGCAGCGCCGGTGGCACTACGCAGCCTGGCATCGTAGTTCTCTTTGAGCTGATCGAGCAGCGAGAGACCGGCAAACGGCAAGACCAGCCGGATAGTAAGCCCCTGACCCTGATTGATGATCTCGCGAACGAATCCGGCATCCACCAGATCCTTGTGCCAGCCTGCTGGCTTAAATTCGGCGAGGATCTGTTTTACTGAATCAATCACCATTAACTCCTCATTATCTTGTCATTATCTTGAGGTGAACGGTTACCACACACAAATCAGTGGCTTGCCTGCCATCATAACGGCAGGTGCTGCCAAGGTTGGCATAGCCACAACCCTAGGCAGGCTACCCCCAATTCGGGTAACATGCACGGCACTCTATCATCCCAACAAGCACATCAAGAACGTAATATGGCAACTGATCCTCGTAAAATGCTGGTAACCTGCGCCCTCCCCTATGCCAATGGCTCCATCCATCTTGGCCACATGCTGGAACATATCCAGGCCGATATCTGGGTTCGTTATCAGCGAATGCGCGGCCATCAGGTGCACTTCATCTGTGCCGATGATGCCCACGGCACCCCGATCATGCTCAAGGCACAGCAGATGGGGATCACCCCGGAAGAGATGATTGCCGCGGTCTCCAAGGAGCACCAGGCCGATTTCGCCGGGTTCAACATCAGCTTTGACAACTATCACTCTACCCACAGCGACGAGAACCGTGAGCTGGCGGAGCTGATCTATGGCCGCCTGAAAAATGGTGGTTTTATCAAGAGCCGCACCATCTCCCAGCTGTTCGATCCGGAAAAATCCATGTTCCTGCCGGATCGTTTCGTCAAGGGGACCTGCCCCAAGTGCAAATCTCCGGAGCAGTATGGCGACAACTGCGACAGCTGCGGCGCCACCTACAGCCCAACCGAGCTGATCGATCCGAAATCTGCCGTCTCCGGCGCGACTCCGGTAATGAAGGACTCCGAGCACTTCTTCTTCGACCTGCCACAGTTTGAAAAATGGCTCTCTGAGTGGGTGCGCGGCTCCGGCGCCATTCAGGAAGAGATGGCCAACAAGATGCAGGAGTGGTTCGAGAGCGGCCTGCAGCAGTGGGACATCACCCGCGACGCCCCCTACTTCGGTTTCGAAATTCCCGGCGCCCCGGGCAAGTACTTCTACGTCTGGCTGGATGCCCCCATCGGTTACATGGCTTCCTTCAAGAACCTGTGCAACAAGCGTGGCGACATCGACTTTGACAGCTACTGGAAAGCGGACTCCGACGCCGAGCTCTACCACTTCATCGGTAAAGATATCGCCTACTTCCACTGCCTGTTCTGGCCGTCCATGCTGGAAGGTGCCAACTTCCGCAAGCCGACCAAGGTCAACGTGCATGGTTATGTGACCGTCAACGGCGCCAAGATGTCCAAATCCAAGGGCACCTTTATCAAGGCATCTACCTACCTGAACCACCTGGATCCGGAGTGCCTGCGTTACTACTACGCCGCCAAGCTCAACAGCCGCATCGACGATCTGGACCTGAACCTCGAAGATTTCGTGCAGCGCGTCAACGCCGACGTGGTCAACAAGCTGGTCAACCTTGCCTCCCGCAACGCCGGCTTTATCGCCAAGCGTTTTGGCGGCAAGCTGGCGGCAACCTGCGCCGAACCCGAGCTCTACGCCGAGTTTGCCAATGCCCGTACCGCCATTGCCGAAGCGTATGAGAGCCGCGAGTTCAGCCGCGCCATCCGTGAAATCATGGCGCTGGCCGACAAGGCCAACCGCTATGTGGATGACAAGGCTCCCTGGGTCATCGCCAAGCAGGAAGGCGCTGACGCCGAGCTGCAAGCCGTTTGCTCCGTCGGTATCAACCTGTTCCGCGTGCTGATGGCCTACCTCAAGCCCGTCATGCCGCTGCTGGCCGAGCGTGCCGAAGCCTTCCTGGCCGAAACCCTCAGCTGGGATGGCATCGAGATGCCGCTGGTCGATCACACCGTTGCACCGTTCAAGGCGCTCTTCTCCCGCATCGAGCCGGCGAAGATTGAAGCCATGATCGAGGCCTCCAAGGAAGACCTGGCCAAAGAGCAGGCACCGAAAGTGACCGGCCCCCTGGCTGATGACCCCATCAGCGAAACCATCACCTATGACGATTTTGCCAAGATTGACCTGCGCGTCGCGCTGATCAAGAAGGCCGAAGCGGTACCGGAAGCCGAGAAGCTGCTCAAGCTGCAACTGGATATCGGCGGCGAAACCCGTCAGGTGTTTGCCGGTATCAAGTCCGCCTACAATCCGGAAGATCTGGAAGGCAAGCTGACCGTCATGGTGGCCAACCTGGCGCCGCGCAAGATGCGCTTCGGCATGTCCGAAGGCATGGTGCTGGCTGCAGGCCCGGGCGGCAAGGATCTCTGGATCCTGGAGCCGCAGGAAGGCGCCCAGCCGGGCATGCGCGTCAAGTAAGCGTATCGCTGACTGCGACCACAACCAGATAGAGAAGAGAGGCCAAACGGCCTCTCTTTTTTGTCTCACCTGTTTGGCTTGGATAGTTTTTGTAGATGCTGGTCGCGGATGACTTTCGTAGATTGCGGCCTCGAGGCTATCCACCGCTTGACTTGGTGGACGATACATTTTGTTCTGAATACCTGACCACCCGACTTGGCATGTCATTCATGTTGTGGCCTGCCAGCATCGCCAGTTTGAGCGCCACCAGCTCCGCCTGCTGGCAGTCCAGTTGACACAAACGGGCGGTGATCTTCCCCTTCAACTGCTGCCGCAGTTTCGTCTGCTTGCAGGTGTTCCCCTGCTCTGTTCGCAACCTCCGCCGCCATTGACGCCAATCCTGCAACTGGCCGAGTCGCTCCTGCCAGTGAGTCAAAGTGCTCAACCAGCCGGGATCTCCACTCCCCAGATCCAGCAACAGTTCCACGCCATAACGGGCCTGCTTGATCTCGAGGCGCAGCCGATGCCAGCGGCGCAACTGTTGCTGACGGGAGCTGGCAGATTTCCCAACGCAGGGAATAGGTTCATCGTGAGCGCTCTGCGCCTCATCAAGGCGCAGGGCCAGATGCTGCTGATAGAGGAACGCCAATGCCCACGCATCCTGCACCTGCGCCACCGCCGCAAGCCAGCGGGCCAGTCGCCGCGACAACAGGGGTACGCGACAGGCCGATTTGTGAGTATTGCCCGTGCTGGCAGGCGGCTTGCCAAAACGCTCGGCGTAAACCTGAGCATCCCGCAGCGCCGAAAGCCGCCCGACCGAGCGCAGCAGACGCCGCTCCAGCTCGGGATGATAGGTGAGTGGCCGCCACAGGGCGAGCAGCGCCAGCAAGCGGCGCGCTGCGATACGGTAGCCATGCACGGCCGGTTCACTGGCCTCTTCGCGCACCGTCCGCGCCGCCTCCTGATAACGGGCGACCCAGCTTGTTGCCTGAGTCAGCAACAGACCTTCCTTGTCAGCGTCCATCTCGTCTCCGCCCCTTCAGTTGGTGTGAAAGCCCTGACCGGTGGGCGGCAGCGCCTCTTCATACTCCATCCGGGTCACCCTGGCGGTGCGCGGGCCATGTTCCAGCCAGCCCAGCATCATCTGTACCCCCTGCGTCGGCCCGCTGATGAGGATCTCCACCGACCCATCCTCCAGGTTGTAGGCATGGCCGCGCAGCCCCAGCTGCAAGGCACGCTCACGGGTGAAGTAGCGAAATCCGACCCCTTGCACCTGCCCCCACACCCGAATGACAAACGATTGCTCTCCCATTTCTCACACCTTCTGCTTAAGAAAAAAATTCCCGAGACGATAATGTGCCCGACACTCTATCTCTGCAGGATGCAGCTCCATTATGAAAGAAGTTAAATTCCGGTGGGTTGACCGCTATCTCATTCACCTCACCATCAGTGAAAAATTCCATATCGCGTTCTGGTTACCTCTCTTCATCATCGCCTTCCTCAGCTGGTACATGCTGGCGGCCAGCCATCAGCAGGAGATCTCCCTGCGGGTAGCGCAGTTGCAACAACGGGTCGAGACCACGGCGCAGCTGGTCAGCCAGCAGCCCACTCTGGTGTTGCCTGCTGATCTGCGCCTCACCCGGCAAGGCAGCAGCGGGTTGCAGCAGCAAGGAGATCACTACCTCTTTAGCGCGCCAGCGGGTCAGGCGGGCTACGTCACCGGTGATCTCGATACCGGCAACCTCTCCATGTGGGAGGGGCAGGGCTCGACCCTGCTCCTGATCGGCGCGCTGGCCGCCCTGATGGCGCTGGTGATCCACTACATGATGACCTTTGTCTCCGGTGCGCTTTACTCCACCAACAAGGCGTTGCAAACCGTGGCGGACGGCGATCTCACCTTCCGCCTCAACTTCTTCCCGGTGCGCGACGAGTTCTCCACCCTGGCGGGCAGCATCGACCGCTTTACCGACCGCCAGCACCAGATCGTCAAACTGGTGGAAGAGTCTGCCGAAGCGCTGACCATGGCCGCCGACGAGTTTCGTGACCATGCCCGCGAAGGCGAGACCATGGCGCGTTCCCAGCGCCAGCACATGGATTCACTGGCCACTGCCATGGAGCAGATGTCGGCGGCGATCCGCGAAGTGGCGCGCAATGCCAACGACACCCTGCAGCAGACCCGCCAGTCGAGCGAAGAGGCGGCCAATGGTGCCAACCGGGTAGCCCGCACCATAGAGGCGATCCGTACCCTGGCCGACGAAATTGGCAACGCCTCCGGCGCGGTCGAGCGGCTCACCCACAACGCCAACCGGATCAACGAGGTGGTCAACGTCATCAACGCCATCTCCCAGCAGACCAACTTGCTGGCCCTCAACGCCGCTATCGAAGCGGCCCGTGCCGGTGAGCAGGGTCGCGGCTTTGCGGTGGTGGCAGATGAAGTGCGTACTCTCGCCAGCCGTACCCAGCAGGCGACGGTGGAGATCCAGCAGATGATCGAAGAGCTGCAGACCGGCACCGGCGCCCTTAACGAGATCATGGAGAAAACCGTGGGGCGCGCCGCCAGCAGCCAGCAGCTCATCAGCGAGGTGGGGCTGGATATCGAAAAACTGAGCAATCACAGCGATGCGGTGCTGGAGATGAGCACCCAGATCGCCACTTCCAGCGAAGAGCAAAGTTCGGTCGCCGCCGAGATCACCCACAATCTGGATCAGGTGCGCCATGAAGCAGCGCAGGTGGAAGAGTCCGCCAGCGCCTCGGTGGCTGGCACGCAAGGGCTGAAAGCCACAGCCAGCGAACTGGCCCAGGCACTCAAGGGGATCAGGATCTGATCTGTCAGTCACATCCGGTTCGGGCACGCTGATGCACCGGGCCGTTTGAGTTTTACCTGCGGGCCACATAGAATGTGGCCCCTTTTCTTTTGACCATCTGGCAAACATCCATGAGCGCTTCCATCTATCTCGTCAAAGGCCGCGAAAAATCCCTGCTGCGTCGCCACCCCTGGATCTTCTCCAAGGGGATTGAGCGGGTTCAGGGCAACCCCATTGACGGCGATACCGTCGAGATCCTCACCCATGACGGCAAATGGCTCGCTCGTGGCGCCTGGTCGGGCAGTTCCCAAATCCGTGCCCGGGTCTGGACCTTCGACAAGGATGAGACCGTCGATCTCGACTTCTTTATCCGTCGCCTCAAATATGCGCAAGAGTCCCGTGACGGGCTCATCAAGCGTCAGGGCCTCACCGGTTATCGCCTCTGCGCCGCTGAATCCGACGGTCTGCCGGGTCTGACCATCGATCGTTACGCCGATTTTCTGGTGTGCCAAATTCTCTCTGCCGGTGCCGAGTTCCAGCGTGAGCTGATAACGCAGGCACTGCGTACCCTCTACCCCGAGTGCAGCATCTATGAGCGCTCCGATGTGGCAGTGCGCAAGAAGGAAGGGCTGAAAGAGCGCACCGGCGTCATCTATGGCGAGACCCCGAACGAGCCGGTGGTCATCGAGGAGAATGGCGGCGTCAAGATCCTGGTGGATATTCGCAACGGCCACAAAACCGGCTTCTATCTGGATCAGCGGGACAACCGTCAGGCTGCCGCCAAGTACACCGAAGGCAAGCGGGTGCTCAACTGCTTCTGCTACACCGGCGGTTTTGGCGTTTATGCCCTCAAGGGCGGTGCCAAGGAGGTGGTCAACGTCGACCTCTCCCAGAATGCACTGGATATCGCCCGCCAGAACGCCGAGCTGAATGGGCTGGATACCAGCAACACCCAGTTTGTCCGTCACGACGTGTTCAAGTTGCTGCGTGAATATCGCGAGAAGGGCGAGAAGTTCGACGTCATCGTGCTGGATCCGCCCAAATTCGCCGAGAGCAAGGCGCAGCTGCTGGGTGCCTGCCGCGGCTACAAGGACATCAACATGCTGGCGTTCCAGCTGCTGGCGCCGGGTGGCGTGCTGTTGACCTACTCATGCTCCGGCCTGATGGAGCAGAGCCTGTTCCAGAAGATCGTTGCCGATGCAGCGCTTGATGCCGGTCGCGATGCCCAGATCCTGGAGCTGCTCTCCCAGGCCTCTGATCACCCTATCGGTACCGCCTATCCGGAAGGCTTCTACCTCAAGGGTCTGGTGGTACGCGCCCGCTGATCGGCCACCACCCTCCTCTTGTGATCAATCAGGCCCCTTGCGGGCCTGATTGTTTTGCTTTACGCCTATAGACCAGCCCCTTGCTCCGTTGACCACCCTCTCTGCTTTATGGGTGTTCTCTCTCCTCCTCCTTCCCTGCCTGCGTCCCACGTTCTTATCTGTTTAAATTTTTTTGCACAATAACTGCACATTTATGATTTAAATCACACCCGTATGGCTCTCATTTCCGTAGTGTGATCCCGCCTGCGGCAGCCAAGCCGGGGCAACCGTCCCATCAGGATTGATGGACGGTACAACAACAAAAATCGATGTCAGGCCAAGCTGAACATCACAAGGGATCCCGTTATGAATCAATCATTGCCGCTGTTAACGCCGCTGCGGGGCATCGCTGCCCTGATGGTGGTGCTATTCCATGCCCGCTTGCTGCTCTTTCCCCAGTGGATGGAGCCGATCGCAGGCCACACCCTGCTCATCGAGAATGGCTACCTCTGGGTCGACCTGTTCTTTATTTTGAGCGGCGTGGTGCTGGCCCATGTCTATGGCGAGGCCTTTACCCGCGCACCCCGCACCGTGAGCTATGGCCGTTTTCTCTGGCTGCGGCTGACCCGCGTCTACCCCCTCTATCTGGTGACCCTGCTGCTGCTGGTCGGCTGGGAGCTTTACAAGGCGCAGCACGGGGTGGGCTTCTACGCCGGCCCCTTGTTCAAGATGTGGGAGTGGGAAGGGATGCCGCCTTTCGGTTCCCCCTTCACGCCAGCCGAAGCGCTGCCCAGCGCCTTACTGCTGCTGCAGGTGGTAACCGATCACGGGTTGACCTGGAACTTCGCCGCCTGGTCCCTGAGCGTAGAGTGGATAAGCTACCTGCTGTTCCCGCTGCTGATCCCGCTGGCGGTGACCCGCACTCGCTGGAGCCATCTCGCCCCCCTGCTGGCGCTGACGGTGCTGGCCTTTATCGTGCACAGTCGCAGCACCCTGGATGTCACCAGCGGCGCGCTTGCAGTGGGACGCGGGGTGAGTGAATTTGTGCTCGGCCTCTGGCTGCTGCCGAGGGTGAAGGCCGCGAAAGGCTCGCCCATGATGAAGCATGATCTGCCGCTCTTGATCGCCTTTGTGCTGCCCTTCGCGCTGATGCAGTTCGCCATGACGCCGCAGCTGACCCTGCTGCTGATCGCCTCCTACGTGCTGCTGATCTGGATTGCCGCCGCCCAAGGGGAGCGCCAGAGCCCGCTGCTGCACCTTTTGGATAACCGCTTCACCAACTGGCTGGGAGATCTCTCCTACTCCATCTACCTGCTCCATGCGCTGGTGCTGCTCACCGGTTGCGAACTTATCCACTATCTGGCACCGGGGCTCACCGAGTGGTGGTATGGCCAGACCAATCCGCTATTGGGGGTAGTGGCAACCTTGCTGATGCTGGCGGTGCTGATCGGGCTCTCGGCGTTGAGCTACAACCTGCTGGAGCGGCCACTGCAACGGCGCCTGCGCCGCTGGGGCAAGTCACGGCAACCGGCGCTGGAGCAAGCCGGATAAGTTAATCTCACCCTGTCTGGATGAGTTGACGGGCTTATGCCAACTCATCCAGTACCAGTTCATCCAGACTGCTCATCACCCAGGCGCTCAGGTGCTGGCTAAATCCGAGCTTGGGGTAGTACGCCACCGCCTGCGGCGCGGCCAGCAGGATCAGCTTGCAGCCCGGCTGCAATTGCAAAAACGTCTCGCGAATAAGGGCTTTGCCAATCCCCTGCCCCTGCACCGACTCGGCCACCGCCAGATCCGAGAGGTAGCAGCAAAAATGAAAATCGGTCACCAAGCGGGCCACACCGACCAGGGTCTCGCCTTGCCAGGCGGTGATCAGCAAATTGGCGTTATCCAGCATGCCCTGCAGGGTGGCGGGACGGTCCAGCGGCCGTCTCGCTCCCAGCGAGGTCTGCGCCAACAACGCCGCAAACTGCGCCGTGGTAATGGGGTGGTTAACCAAAAATGTGGTGGTCACTAAGCTCTCCTCCTGATGACGCAGTGGTTGCGTGCGCCATTGCTCTCAATTGACGTTCTCTTGGCTGCATCTGTACTGCAATCAAGCAGTGCGCGGCGGTTCCAGCCCGATGACAAGCAAGTGCGGGCAATTCCCTGCTGTTTATGTGAATTCCTGTTCGAACCCCAAGGGGCAAATGTGGCATAATGCCCCGTCCTGTGGCCCTTGGCGGGGCTGCGCTGGCGCACCTTGTCGCCCTTTTCTTCCCCGTCTGGCCTGGCGGTCCTTCATAACTGCCAGTCATCGCTGCCCCTGTTGGCACCGAGGCCACCCATATTTGCGGCTTCTTGTCTTCCTCTCTACAAGGCCGCCCATTGACCAAGACGGCTCCACAGAGCCTCTGCTCTGTTTGCAAATAAAAGGGGTAAGTATGTCTTCCATTCGTCTGACCCAATACAGCCACGGCGCTGGCTGTGGCTGCAAAATCTCTCCCAAGGTGCTCGACACCATTCTCAAGAGCCAGATCCCGGGCTTCAACGACCCGACCCTGATCGTTGGCAATAGCAGCAAGGATGACGCGGCCGTGGTCGATATCGGCAACGGTCAGGGCATTGTCTCCACCACCGACTTCTTCATGCCCATCGTCGATGACCCCTTCACCTTTGGCCGCATCGCCGCCACCAACGCCATCAGCGATATCTACGCCATGGGCGGCAAGCCTATCGTTGCCATCGCCATCCTCGGCTGGCCCATCAATACCCTGGCGCCGGAAGTGGCCCAGCAGGTGATCGACGGCGGCCGTCAAGTGTGCCACGAAGCGGGGATTTCGCTGGCCGGTGGTCACAGTATCGATGCCCCAGAGCCCATCTTCGGCCTCGCGGTCACCGGTATCGTGCCTCTGGATGCCATCAAGCAGAACGACACCGCCAAGGTGGGTGACACCCTCTATCTGACCAAGCCCCTCGGTATCGGTATCCTCACCACCGCCCAGAAGAAGGGCAAGCTGAAGCCTGAACACGAGCAACTGGCCCCCAACGCCATGTGCACTCTCAACAAGATTGGCCAGCGCTTTGCCGAGCTGCCGGGTGTCCACGCCATGACCGACGTCACCGGTTTTGGTCTGGCGGGCCATCTGCTGGAGATGTGCGAGGGATCCAATGTCAGCGCCCGCCTCGACTTCAAGGCGCTGCCGCTGCTGGACGAGGTGGATTACTACCTCGCCGAGGGCTGCGTCCCGGGCGGCACCCTGCGCAATCACGACTCCTACGGCCACAAGCTGGATGCCATGGACGATCGCACCCGCAACATCATGTGCGATCCGCAAACCAGTGGCGGCCTGCTGGTCGCCGTGGGTAAAGAGAGCGAAGCCGAGCTGCTCGCCATCGCGCGCGAAGCTGGCCTTGCGCTCTCGCCCATCGGCCAGATCAAGCCCCTTGAGGGCTCCCGCTTTATCGAGATTGTCCAATGAGTGAATTGCCACTGGCCACGGACTACGCCCAACTCTTTTTGGACGATGTGCCGTTGATTGATGTGCGCGCCCCCATCGAGTTCAAGGAGGGGGCCTTCCCCTGCTCGACCAGCCTGCCCTTGATGACAGACGATGAGCGCGCCCAGGTGGGGACCTGCTTCAAGAAGCAGGGTCAGGCCGCCGCCATTGAGCTTGGACACAAGCTGGTGGGGGGAGCAGTGCGTGCCGAACGACTCGAAGGCTGGCTGGCGCAGTTGCGCAAGCAGCCCGATGCCCTGCTCTACTGCTTTCGCGGCGGCCTACGCTCGCAAACTGTACAACAGTGGCTGGCTGAAGCGGGGGTGACTCGCCCCCGCGTCGCCGGTGGCTACAAGGAGCTGCGCCGCTTCCTGATCGACACCCAGGACAAGGCCTCTGCCGAGTGCCGCTGGACTGTGCTGACCGGCATGACCGGCTCCGGCAAGACCCATATGCTGGACCACGTAGCTCAGGCGCTCGATCTGGAAGGACACGCCCATCACAGGGGCTCGTCGTTTGGTCAGCTGCCCGGCGGCCAGCCCAGCAACATCAATTTTGAAAACAACATGGCCATCGAGCTGCTCAAGCGCCGCCATCAGGGCGAGCATGCCTTCGTGGTCGAGGACGAGAGCCGCCTGATTGGCCGCTGCTGCCTGCCCCTCTCCCTCCATGAGGCCATGAGTCAGGCACCGCTGGTGGTGGTGGATGTACCGCAGATCGATCGCGCCGAGCAGATCCGAGAAGATTACGTGCACGATCTCTGGCTGCGCTATCAAGCCATGTATGGCCAAGAAGAGGGATGGCCGCTGTTTGCCGCCTATCTCACCGATGCGTTGGCCCGTCTCAAGCGCCGTCTTGGCGATCTGGCCCACCGCGAGCTGGATGCCCTGATGCAAACCGCTCTCACCGAGCAGGAAAAGAGCGGCGATACCGGGCTGCATCTGGCCTGGATCACGTTGCTGCTGACCCGCTACTACGACCCCATGTATCTCTATCAGCTTGGCAACAAGCAGGAGCGCATCGTGTTTCGCGGTGACAAGCAGGCCTGTCTCGACTATTTCGCCGAGCAGCATGCCAGCGCGCTGCGCGGCTGACCCATCCCAAGAGAGGAACTCTATGTTGAAATTCGAGGTGATCCCGGTCACCCAGTTCGCCCAGAACTGCTCCCTCATCTGGTGTGACGAGACCCGTCAGGCGGCACTGATCGATCCGGGCGGCGAAGCGGACAAACTGCTGGCCGCCATCGCCAAGCGCGGCCTGACCCTGACTCATATCCTGCTGACCCACGGTCATCTGGATCATGTGGGCGCCGCCGCCGAGCTGCGGGAAAAGACCGGCGTCGCCATCACCGGCCCCCACAAGGAGGACGCCTTCTGGCTCGACATGCTGCCCCAGCAGAGCCAGATGTTCGGCTTCGCCCATACCCCCGCGTTCACACCGGATCGCTGGCTTGAACAAGGTGACAAGGTGCAGCTTGGCCAGTGCGTGCTGGAGGTCTACTTCTGCCCAGGCCACACCCCGGGCCATATCGTGCTGCTGAACCAGGCCGAAAAACTCGCCTGGGTTGGCGATGTGCTGTTTGCCGGCAGCATCGGCCGCACCGACTTCCCCCGTGGCGATCACGGTACGCTGATCAAGTCGATCACCGAGACCCTGCTGCCGCTGGGTGACGAGATTGTCTTTATCCCGGGCCACGGCCCCAGCTCCACCTTCGGTCGCGAGAAGGTGAGCAACCCCTACCTGACCCAGCCTATCTGGTGATCAAAAAAGGCAGCGGTGTTAGCCGCTGCCTTTTCAATTCGTTACGCTGCAATCCCCTGGTGCATATCACTCACAATGTCTTTATCCGGACGACACCGAGAAGCCTCTGGTAATCACGATTTTCCTCAAGAAGCGGATCGCTTTGCACAATCGCTGTCAGACATAAACCCAACTCGTCTGATACCCACTGCGGCTCAGCGATAATAGCGTTCAGCAAAGACAATGCATGTGTAGGGAATTGTTTGCATAAGCCTGATTGATGCAAAAGGTGTATAACGTAATGAGTGTTTTGAATCGGCTGTAATCCAGCATGAACTGTCGCTAATGCATCCGGAAACTCACCGCGAGCGGCAATGACCAATCTGGCCAAAGTTTCAGCGATTTTACTCGTGAAGAATGCGTTGGATTTAGGCCAGATATTTTGCCAAAAAGGCTTGGCTCGGTTTATCCAGTACTCCTCACGCTGCTCACCCGCGCCATCAAGCGCTTGAACCAGTGCATGCAAAACACTTTGGAATCCCTCAGGTGGCATCACTTCAATCGCTGCACGGAACTCTTCTGGTTTATAACCATCAGCTTGTGCTAAGGCGACATACGTCATAAATGTTGCGAATTGCTGACTGTGTTCGCCCAGTTGATTGTAATGGCCAGCACAGGCGAGCAAATGTGGTTTAAAGGCCATTAATAAAGGAAGGTAAAGACGGGGTGACCAGAGAAAACCCTGCCAATATGCATTGGCATCAGCTTGATTCTCCCAATCGAGCAGAGGCAACAGGATTTGAGTCGTCCATTCTTGATCCACACGGAAAAATGTAATCAATCGAGAACAGAGTACTATGCGACCATGACGAAATACCGCAACAGTGGTATCACATAACTCTGTAAATATTGGAGCCAAATCGGCAGGCAGTCCGTCATTATCGTTCAGCTGCTGTTTAAACCACTGGTTCAATAATGCTTGAGTAATATGCCCAACGGGATGGTTAATGGCAGAACCAAGTGGATCATCAACCTCAATTCCATTACGAATGGTACGACTCCCAGCATCGACCTCCATTGGAAGCACCAATATACGATGACAAATGGCAATGATGGATTTGTCGTTATGCTCTTGGGTGCTTGCCCTCTCTATCCACCAAGTTACTGCATGGATTATTTGTAGCAACACAGGCTCGGGCATTGTTAGCACTAATGGAGCAACGAATCGCCATGAACGAAGCAGCATTTTTTCATCAGACCAACATTGCAGAGCGACTCGCCATCGGTCGACAGGCCACTCCCCCTCTTGCGAAAGGTCATACAGAGCTAGCAGGGTGTGAAAGAAACGGGTACGGCACACATCACGCCATCCATCTCGATAAGAATCCATCCTTCCAGATGATTGTTGCTTCATCCAGTCGACCAATAACTTACGCTTTCGGGGAACAATATCATCATCTCCGCGATCACTAGCGAAGCCGTTACTTTCCTCTGCCCCCCATTCGGGATGAAGGTTGGATAGTATGGCGAAGTGTTCTGCTGCCTCTTTTCCCAACACAAGCCCTGAATCATTCAACTTTGCCAATAGCTGCCAAATGGAGTGTTCGATATATATTCGTGTTGATTCCAACTCAGATGGTGGCCCGGCCAAAATAGCCGCCTCCAGCTGTGCTTGAGCATTTCCTGTCAGTAACTTTCCTTGCGCTTCAAATAAGTTTAACATCTCGGACTCAGTATCGCTGGCCCAAAGCCACCGTCCATTATCAGAGCGTAGCCATTCCGACCACAGTTCAGATGAGATGCAGTCCTCCTGGCTGGCTGCAAATAAGGCTAAACGTTTAAAGAGGGGATAAGGTAAAGAGAACCAAGATTGCGCAATATTGATTGCTTGTACTCGTTCACTTTTCAGTACCATTAACCAAGCTTCGCGCAGTAATTCAACAAGAACAAGCCAGTCATAATGACCACTATGGGAGTCATATAGAGCAATGGAAGGCAGTGCCAAATAAGAAAAGTCTCGATACTCGCTGGCATCATTCAGTTCACGCTGCAGATCCAGTGCATCGCGGAGCAGTTGTTGGAGTTCGTCCAGAAAATAAGGTAAGGCTGTTTTCCATTGTTGATTATTTACATCATGTGAAATCACATATCTCACATTATCTGCGGCAAGCACGAGTTCCCAATCTACCCGATCCCGAACATTTATTGGTTCTTGGTCCGTTTTGTTACTACTTAAATTATATGGTTTTCTCAACGCTATTTTAGGCGCAAGTAACTCCCGCAATTCCAAACGTAACATCACATTTGATGGTTCTCTTCCCAAGCGCGACATCCACTGAAAAATATTTCTATCACAATCTGAACACTTTATCCGACCAAGCAGCAACAGACGCCACAAGGTGCGCATCATAGGGTCTGGAATTGCATACTGTGACTGATCCTTGACTTCGTCAATTTCGATAAACTGACCGTCACACATCATTGAATCAAAGCGGGATAAGGCATTTTCCACTAACCTCCGCCATCGTCTATGCAATTGACCTCCATTTGAGACAACCCAAAGTAGTAATTTTGGGTTCCCCAAGTGGCGAGTAAGCCAATATGCCAAAGGTGGCATCACTTCATCCCAATCGCCTGACAAGCCATTTGTAACCACACTCATGGCTGGCGCAGACATATAGGAAGCAGGATGTTGTAGCAAGCTAAAGCTCAAGCTTTCATTTATTTTACCCTGCGGTTGCACACCAAAACATGTTAAATCATTGTGACCAAAACATTTGCTGGTAAATACATCAAGCCAGTCCAGTGATGGAGTCGGATTAAGCTGGGCAAAGCATTTGGCGGGCAAGCCTGATGGATCGGCTAAAGCCCATCGCATTCGACTAACAAAGTCGTTTTGTGACGAACTCTGATTGGGTTGCTTATATGCATACCGAGCAACTAATCGCTCCTTGCCCCTTACACCATCACGATATATAGATGCCCATACATGCAAAGTCTGATGTAACATGCGATGATAATTTACATCGTCATACATAATGGGGATGACATGTTTGTCTTGCCATTTCTGCTTCGTGATATCCAATTCATCACGTTTATAGGATGCAAAAGCAAAAATCTTCCGTGAACCATCCAATGCATGGGCGGCGGTCATATATCGCAATACAGGATCATCAATGCTGTAACCGACAAAACAGAGTGTGTAATCTCTGAATAGGCCAGCGACAAACCGAGCTGCCCAACCTTCAGTAAGATATGCCTGTCCAAAATCGCCATCAGACAAGATCAGCTGATCAAGGTCTTCTTCTGAGGCTGAATCTGGCATACGTCCGTGCAAATGCACCACTCCATTCCAACGGGATCGGGAGGGTGGGGCCTGATGAATGGTTATCGGTGATTTCCCCGCCTTTTCAAACAAGGTATCGAAGTTAGTGGTAACGAGTTTCAGGTTATCTTTTTTATCCTTGCCAAGAGTCAGCAAAGCAAGATGAGTAGTGAGAGCTCGTGGCTTTGATAAATCAGCAGTCAGGCAGGATGGTAAACCACGACGTACCGCAGCTCTCCCGCCTTGAATGCGCTTCTCATAATGTCCGATTGCGCGATCAAGTCCACCCTGTGTGACCATGTCTTGCTCAGACCTATCTAATGGCTCGCCTGCATGCTTTGACATCCTAATAACGAGCTCACCGAATCCAGGCAAACCCGCTGGATAGGAAATGCCCGCCCCACAAAAAAACAACACACGTCCCTCTTCATGGGCATGCAGCAGCTCATTGGGAATATCGGGGCCATTGGGGATAAATTGCATTTTCCTGTTTCCTATCCAGTAGATACGGTGGCTTGACTGGAATATGGTACCGCAATACCCCCCTCGATCGGCGAACCCATTTCTAGCTTTCGTCCAATAAAAAATCCCCACCCGAGGGTGAGGATTGATTTATAGGTGCAACCGTCTGGTGGCTTATTGTGCCAGCAGGTGACCTACCAGCTCATGACGCCACCCTTGCAGCAGCATCGGCTTGTCGCTGCGGGCCCGCTCTTCGTCATTCATCCGCCAGCTCCAGGTGAAGTACTGGTGGATGATCTTCTTGCTGGCAATCAGCTCGGGCGGAATATTACTCGCTTTGGCCTTCTCTTCCACCATAGCCTTGATGCGCTTGAGCTCGGCCTTGTACTGGGGGAAGTCCACCAGCCGGCGAATGGGCTCGGGCCAGCTGTCAGGATCGCTCTGCTGCGCCTTGGCGACAATATCGAGCATCCGCTTGCCGTGGATCTTGATCTCGATGGGCGAGAGGCCGAGCTCGTTGAGATCCCGCAGGGAGGCAGGACGACGCTCTGCCACCTTGAACAGGTGCAGCTCTTTGACCACGAAGTTCAGAGCCAAATCGCGGCGCACCGCCTCTTGCTGGCGCCAGGCGGCCAGCTCGCGCAGAATGGCGAGCTCGCGGCGACCCAGCTGCCAGGCGTTGACGATTTCAAGATAAGCCTGACGGGGATCACTACCCTGGGTCTTGCGGGCGGAGTGGTTCTGGCACTCCTGCTCGAACCAGGCAAACTTGCCGCTTTCCCGCAGTTTGGCCATCACCTTCTCGTAGAGAGGCATCAGGTAGAAGACATCCGCCGCCGCGTATTCGAGTTGACGCGGCGTAAGCGGGCGTGCCAGCCAGTCGGTGCGCGCCTGATCTTTTTCCAGCTCGACCCCAAGGAATTCATTCACCAGCGCACCAAAGCCGACCGAGACACCGTAACCGAGAAAGGCGGTTGCCAGCTGGGTGTCGTGCATCTGGTTGGGCAGGTGGCCCGCCTGATGCTGGATAAGCTCCAGATCTTCACCAGAGGCGTGCAGGATGGCGATCTGCCCTTCCCGGCCCAGTCGCTGCCAGAGGGCGGAGAGATCCAGCGTTAGCGGATCCAGCAGCGCCAGATGCTCGCCGTCATAGATCTGGAACAGGCCAAGCTGGGGGTAGTAGGTACGGGTGCGAACGAATTCAGTATCGATAGCCAGGGGAACGTCGGCCAGAGAAGCGAGATACTGCTCAAGTTCGTCTTGCTGAGTGATAAGTTGATAGTGCATCTGTGCCTGCGAGGTTGATCAGGGCCAAAAAGAAAAAACCGTGGGATGACCCACGGTTTTGCATAACGACGGTGCTGGTTTGCAGAGGCTTCTGCAGCCACAGTCCGGTTATTGCTTGGCAATCTCCTCGTCGCGCAGTACGCGGCGCAGGATCTTGCCCACATTGGTCTTGGGAAGTTCGTCACGAAATTCTACCAGTTTCGGCACCTTATAGGCAGTCAGATGTTTGCGGCAGTGGGCAATAATCTCGTCATCCTGCAATTTTGCATCTTTCTTGACCACAAAGATCTTCACCAGCTCGCCGGAGACCTTGTGCGGCACGCCGACAGCGGCCACTTCCAGCACTTTCGGGTGCAGAGCGACGACATCTTCGATCTCGTTCGGATAGACGTTGAAACCTGAGACCAGGATCATGTCCTTCTTGCGGTCAACGATCTTGAAGAAGCCCTGCTCGTCGCACACGGCGATATCACCGGTACAGAGCCAGCCATCCTGCATCACTTCGGCAGTCGCCTCGGGGCGCTGCCAGTAGCCAACCATCACCTGCGGGCCGCGCACCTGCATTTCGCCCGGGGTGCCGAGGTCGTGGATCACCTGACCGTTGTCATCTACCAGACGGATCTCGGTAGAGCAGACCGGCAAACCGATAGAGCCATTGTAATCAGTGAGGTCGTAGGGACAGACGCTCACCAGTGGTGAGCACTCGGTCAGACCATAGCCTTCCAGCAGCGGGGTGCCGGTCAGTGTCTTCCACTTCTCCGCGACCGCGCGCTGCACCGCCATGCCGCCGCCGATGGTCAGCTTTAGCTTGTCAAAGGCGATCCCCTGAAACTCTTCATTGTTGACCAGCGCATTGAACAGGGTGTTGACCCCGGTAATGCAGGTGAAGGGGTACTTCTTGATCTCTTTGACAAAGCCTGGGATGTCGCGCGGGTTGCTGATCAGCAGGTTGTAACCGCCGATACGCATAAAGAGCAGGCAGTTCACGGTCAGGGCAAAGACGTGATAGAGGGGCAATGCGGTGACCACGAACTCCTTGCCGCGCTCCAGCATGGGGCCGTAGACGCCGAGACACTGCTCGACGTTGGCAATCATGTTGCGATGGGTCAGCATGGCCCCTTTGGAGAGGCCGGTGGTGCCACCGGTGTACTGCAGGAAGGCGAGATCGTCGTTGGTGATCTCCGGTTTGATGTACTGCAGGAAACGCCCCTTGGAGAGGGCCTGACGCATGGTGGTGGCGTGGGGCAGATTGTATTTCGGCACCAACTTCTTGACGTACTTGACCACGAAGTTGACCAGAGTGCCCTTGGCCAGCCCCAGATTGTCCCCCATCCGGGTCAGAATAACGTGCTTGATCGGGGTGTCGTAGACCACCTTTTCCAGGGTATGGGCGAAGTTGGAGACGATGACGATGGCCTTGGCACCCGAATCTTTGAGCTGATGCTCCAGCTCGCGCGGGGTATAGAGCGGGTTGACGTTGACCACGATCATGCCGGCGCGCAGGATACCGAACACGGCGATGGGGTATTGCAGCAGGTTAGGCATCATCACCGCAACCCGATCCCCTTTCTCCAGCTTCAGCTCGTTTTGCAGGTAGGCAGCAAAGGCGCGGGACTGCTCTTCCAGCCGGCGGTAGGTGATGGTTTGGCCCATGTTGACGAAGGCGGGCTGATCGGCAAACTGGGTTACCGAGGATTCGAACATCTCGACCAGGGAGCTGTATTGGTCTGGATTGATCTCGGCGGGGACCCCTTCCGGATAACGTTTCAGCCAGACTTTTTCCACAAACTTCTCCTGCATAACTAGCACCTGTGCGCTCACTGTGTTGCCTCCGTCCCGGTTCACATCCATTTTAATCGGTTGTTTTAAGCTGATGCTCTAATGCCGCACATATTTACACAGCGCAACATCAATTAACAGCAAATTAACAACAGAAAAATGTGAGGGAGAAAACAAACCTGGAATTATTGAAAGCTGGCGATTCTACCGAACTTGACAAAACTTTACGATACAAACGGCCGTATCAACCGAATTTTCCATATGAAAATGGTGGTTTCCACCCAATATGACCCGCTCGATCTGCTGGAAGGCATCCTGACGGGCCTGCCATTGGGCTTCAAGCGCAGCAAAGCCCTGTTCCCCCTGAATCAACAGCACCGGACAACGGATAGCCGCCATCAGTGCCCGGGCTTGTCCTTCGCTCATTCTCAGGGGCGACAGATCCCGCAAGCGGGGGTCGCTGCGCCAGTGCCAGCGCCCTGCCCTCATCTCAAGCTGCCGTTCACAGATAAGACGCGCCGCCTGCGGCGTGATATCCGCCACTTTGCAACGGGCGGCGACAGCCTCATCGATGGAGGCAAAGCCGTTGGCACTGCGCTCCCGGGTGCGGCTGCGGTTTAAAATTGCACGTCGCAGCTGGGCAGGTACCTCCTCATCGGGCTGGCTCAGCGGCCCCAGCCCCTCCAGCATGACCAACCGCTCCACCTGTTCGGGGAACACCCCGGCATAGGCGGAGGCGATCAGCGCCCCGAGGGAGTGACCGAGCAGAGTGAAGCGCGACCAGCCTGCCGCCTGCACGATCTGGTAGAGATCGTCCAGCCAGTCAACAAAGACATAAGGGGTGGTTTTGTGATCGGAGTGACCATGTCCCGGCAGATCGACACAGATGAGGTGAAAATCCCCCAGATGGGGCGCCAGCGGCAAGAAGCTGGCACTGTTGTCGAGCCAGCCATGCAAGGCGATCAACAGGGGTTTGTCCTGCTGATCATGCTCCGCAGACTGGTTATCCAGCAGGGCTACCCGCCGCCCATCTGCCAGGGTCAGCAGCCTCTCGTGCATGGAGCTCATCATAACGTTAATCATGGCAAGCCTTAGCGACGCAGCGGCCGTCTCGGCCAGAAGGGATCATAGAAGGGGTCGTAGAAGTAGGGGTCCATATAGCGAACCTCTACCTCCTTGACTGGCGGCCATAGCTTGCTGCCCGTCACATTGAGCACCGAGAAGCGGTACTTGTGCTCGCCAATCTGGCTATCCACCGGTTGGCCTATGGTGCCAAGCACCGTCAGACTGCGCCCCTTGGCGTAGAGGGTCGGATCGACAAAACCCTTCATGATGGCCAGAAAACGGCCCGGGCTCTGCTCGGTCTGCTCCGGCACACCGTTGGACTTGAGCGGCAGATAGACCACTTCAATAACGCTCTGATCCGCCTTGTTGTGCACCGCAGAGATAACGCCGCTCCAGCGGGCCGGTTTGCCCTCCATTCCGCCAAGGGCGGGTTGATAGGCCACCAGCTGGTTCTCTGGCTCATAGGCCAGCTCCTTGGGGACCGAGCTGCAGGCCCCGAGCAGCAGGGCCAGCGCCCCGACCACCATAGTGCGTTTCATCATGTCGCTTCTGGACTTACACATCATGTCACTCTCCCGTTGCCGGCGTGGCCCGTCGGGCCACCCGATTGTGTTGCAGCTGATGAGCGGCAAGAGCGACATGACGTCAGCGCTCCTGCCCTTATTCGCGACCCGGCAGTTTTTTCCAGGTCACCTTGTCACGCAAATAGACCGGCGTCGCCTGCTCCACAGGCACCGCCTCCCCCGCCAGCCAGGCGTCGCGGGCCAGCGGCAGCATGTCCTCTGCCGCCGGGAAGCGCACCTGGCTCACCGCCAGCTCATCGGCCAGACCACTCAGGGTCTCGCCATAGGTTTCAAAACCGGTGCCGACGCAGGTCACAGGGCCCGTCAGCTTGCCACGGGCATCAACCAGCGCCGCGGGCTCACTCACCACCTCGTCCCCCACCAGCTGCATGCGGCCATCAATGAGCTCATAGCGGCCGAAATATACCTCGTTCATCCGCGCATCGATGGCGGTCAGCACCTGCTCGGCGCCATCCAGTCGATAGGCGCCTTGCGCCATAGCGGCCAAGGTCGAGATGCCAATCAGCGGCACACCCGCACCAAACGCCAGACCTTGCGCCACACTGATGCCGATCCGCACGCCAGTAAAGGAGCCCGGGCCGCGACCGAACGCAATGGCATCGAGGTCACTCAAACTTATCCCGGCATCCTCTAACACAGCCTGAACCATGGGCAGGATTTTTCGGGTGTGATCCCGTGGCGCCTCCTCCCAGCGGGAGAACAGCTTGTCACCCACCAGCAAGGCGGCGGAGCAGGCTTCGGTGGCGGTATCAACGGCCAGGATCTTCAACTCGTTCATGCTTTCCAATCTCTATAAAATCAGTCAATTACATAACCGGCAAGCGAGATACGCTCACCCGTTGTTCAAATCTGTTAGCTGGCGGCACACTTATTCACCGCGTTCAGTGCGATCGAAAAAACGCCCCAGCGTTCCCAACTCCCGGGTACGGGGGATGGCGGGCAGACTCTTGATAAAGGTGGCGCCGTAAGGTTTGTTGACCATGCGTGGATCACAGATCACCAGCACCCCGTGATCACTGCGATCACGAATAAGCCGTCCCACCCCCTGTTTGAGGGCAATCACCGCCTTGGGCAACTGCAGCTCGGCGAAGGGATCCCCCCCCTTGAGTTTGCAATCATCCACCCGCGCCTTGAGCAGCGGATCATCAGGGCTGGCAAACGGCAGTTTGTCGATGATAACACACGACAACGCCGCCCCTCTCACGTCGATCCCCTCCCAGAAACTGCTGGTCGCCACCAGCACGGCGCGGCCATTCTCGACAAACTCCTTGAGCAACCGCTGCTTGTTATCCTCCCCCTGCAGCAAGACGGTGCGACCAATTTCCCGGCGCAGCACCTCGGCCACCTGACGCATCACCTGATGGCTGGTGCAGAGGAAGAAGCAGCCGCCCGGTGTCTTGTTGATCAGCGGGATCATCAGATTGGCCAGCTGCTCGCCACGGCCAAAGGCGTTGGGCTCCGGCAGATAGCGGGGCACACAGAGCCGCGCCTGCTCGCCATAGTCGAACGGACTGTCGAGGATCAGCTCGGCGCTGCCCGCCAGCCCCAGCTCGGCCTTGAAGTGATCAAACCGCATATCCACCGTCAGGGTAGCGGAGGTGAAGACCCAGGCCACTTCCGGTCTTTGCACCTCGGCACTGAATCGCTCGGCCACCGATAGCGGCGTCAGATTGAGGGTGAAATGAAGCCGCGAGCAGTCGTACCAGTAGGAGAAACCGGTCTGGTTGACCGCCAGCACTTCACCCAAGCGGGTGCGCAATTCACTGATGCGCTCGAAGGCGTGATCCAGCTGCTCGCCCCGGCCGAGAGCCAGTTTCAGCACCTCGTAGCAGAGCCCGATAGCATCGTTGAGACGAGCCAAGGCCTGACCCCAGAGCGGCTGGCGCAGCATGTCGCGGGTATTGCCGCGACCGCCATCCACTCCGAAGGCGAGCCGTAAATCCTGACTGGCGATAGCGAGCCGGTCTGCCGCCTTGCCAAGCTGGGCCATGTCGCGGGCCTCGGCCCGATAGGCAAGCTGGATATCCTGCGCCAAATCCTGAATCGTTCGGCTGCCCACCGACTTGCCGAAGTAGTTGGTGGCGATCTCCGGCAGCTGATGTGCCTCGTCAAAGACATAGACTTGCGCTTCGGGCACCAACTCGCCAAATCCGGTGTCTTTCACCGCCATATCGGCGAAGAAGAGGTGGTGGTTGATCACCACCACCTGGGCGTCCATGGCTCGACGTCGGGCCACCACCAGATGGCAGTCGTCGTAATAGGGGCAGTCGCGACCGAGGCAGTTGTCGTTGGTGCTGGTGACGTGGGCGAGGATCTCGGCGTTCTCCTGCAATCCCGGAATATCCCCCACATCGCCGTTATCGGTGGCGGTAGACCAGGATTTGACCTTCACCAGATCGTTCAGGATCTCAGGCTTTTGCAGATGGGATTCGCTCAAGAGCCGGTTCATCCGCTCGATGCAGAGATAGTTGCTGCGCCCCTTGAGCAAGGCCACCGGCGGGGTGTAGGAGAGCGCTCCTGTGATGGTCGGGAGATCCCGATAGAAGAGCTGCTCCTGCAGGTTCTTGGAGCCGGTGCTGATCACCACCCGTTTGCCGGATTTCAGCGCTGGCACCAGATAGGCGTAAGTCTTGCCGGTACCAGTCCCCGCCTCCACCAGCAGACGGCCACCACTTTTGATGGCGCGCGCGACCGCTTCGGCCATCTCCAGTTGGGGAGCGCGGGCTTTGAAACCGTCGATATGGCTGGCCAGAGGGCCATCTGGCTTGAACAGGGTCTGGATGGTCAAAAGGGCGTCCCGCAGCAAAAGCGGCCATTATGCCAAAAGCGCGGCAAAAGCGGGACAGATAATCTGCCTAGACGAACAGATCGATCTGATGCTCGGGATCCGGCTTGTGATCACCTTCCTCCGCCTTGGGCTGATCACGTTTGGCGGGCGTGTTATACGCCTGCTGGCGCTGCTGAGAATCACTGTTGTCAGTGCTGGTCTTGCGCAGCTGATGCTTCTTGCTGATCTGATTCACTTCCCGCTTGATCTCTTCGCTGCCGGGCGCGGCAGGTGCCCGGGGCAAAATGGGGAACAACAGGTCCTGGCTGGGCATGATGGCGACTCCTGCAGGGGTTATTGTCTAGTTATCGACCAGAAAACCGTTTTCGCCACTTTAATCGATCAAATCACAATTTCGGGTTGCATTTTCTGTCAAGGCAGGTAGTTTAAATCAGGCGTCAATTACGACATCTTATTTTGTAAAGGATTGATTACATGAAGTTCACCACCCTGAAGACTCATCACCACCATCATCATCCCGACTAGTCTTTCAGGAGGTTGACTGCTGGAAGACACTTAACTGGTGACTTCCAAAAGGACCGCAAGATTCATAAACCCTCGGAAGCACCCACTTCCGAGGGTTTTTTCGTTTTTGACTAGAAGGAAATCGAGCAATGGAAACACAACGTCTGCGTATCGCCATGCAAAAGTCCGGTCGTCTGAGCCAGGACTCCCAAGCCCTGTTCAAGAGCTGCGGCCTGAAAATCAACCTGCGCGAGCAGCGCCTTATCGCCCATGTCGAGAACATGCCCATCGATATCTTGCGGGTGCGCGATGACGACATCCCGGGTCTGGTGATGGAAGGGGTGGTCGACCTTGGCATCATCGGCGAGAACGTGCTGGAAGAGGTGCAGCTTATTCGCGCTTCACAGGGACTGCCCTTCGAGGTCAAAACCCTCAAGCAGCTGGACTTCGGTGGCTGCCGCCTCTCGCTGGCGGTGCCGGAAGATGTGACCTACACAGGGCCAGAGAGCCTTGCCGGCAAGCGCATCGCGACCTCCTACCCCGGGCTGCTCAAGCGCTTCTTTGATGAAAAGGGCCTTGGCTTCAAGAGCGTGATGCTGGGCGGCTCGGTGGAAGTGGCGCCCCGCGCGGGCCTGGCCGATGCCATCTGCGATCTGGTCTCCACCGGCGCGACCCTGGAAGCCAATGGCCTGAAAGAGGTGGAGGTGATCTACCGCTCCAAAGCGGTGCTGGTACAGGCCCCCAACCCCTTGTCCGATGCCAAGCAGAAGCTCATCGACAAACTGCTGCCCCGCATTCAGGGGATGCAGCAGGCCCGCGAGAGCAAGTACATCATGCTGCACGCCCCCAAAGACAAGCTCGATGCCATCACCGATCTGCTACCGGGTGCCGAGCGCCCCACCATCATGCAACTGGCCGGTGACACCAATCAGGTGGCGCTGCACGTCGTCTCCAGCGAGACCCTGTTCTGGGAGACCATGGAGCAGCTCAAGGCTCTGGGTGCCAGCTCCATTCTGGTGCTGCCCATCGAAAAAATGATGGAATAAGGAAGGGATATCATGCAGACCCTGATCTGGAAAACCCTCTCCCCCGCCCAGCAGGCCGACGTGCTGACCCGACCGGCCTTGAGTGACGAGGCGGATATCGGCGCCGTGGTGCGAGATATCATCGCCGCTGTGCGCAGCCGTGGCGATGAGGCCCTGCGCGAGCTGAGCCAGCGCTTCGAGCGCGCCCCCCGTGAACAGCTGCGCGTTAGCGAGGCCGAGATTGAAGCCGCCTGCGCGCGGCTGGATGACGAGATAAAAAGCGCCATCGAAGCGGCCATTGCCAATATTCGCACCTTCCACGCCGCGCAAGTGCCGCCAGTGGTACGGGTAGAAACCCAGCCCGGGGTGGTGTGCGAGCTGCGCACCCAGCCCATCAACCGGGTCGGCCTCTATGTGCCTGGCGGCAGCGCGCCGCTCCCCTCCACCGTGATGATGCTGGCTATTCCGGCGGCTATCGCCGGTTGCCGTGAAGTGGTGCTCTGCACCCCGTCCCCCGCCAGCGACGAGATCCTGTTTGCCGCCCGCGCCTGCGGGGTCGAGAAGGTGTTCGCCATCGGCGGCGCCCAGGCCATCGCGGCGATGGCATACGGCACCGAGAGCATTCCCAAGGTGGACAAGATCTTCGGCCCGGGCAACGCCTATGTGACCGAAGCCAAGGGGCAGGTTTCCCGCGACTGGCGCGGCGCTGCCATCGACATGCCAGCTGGCCCCTCCGAGGTGCTGGTGATTGCCGACGAGAGCGCCAACCCCGCCTTCGTGGCGGCGGATCTGCTCTCCCAGGCCGAGCATGGCCCCGACAGCCAGGTGGTGCTGGTGACCACCTCACCGCTGCTGGCCGATGCCATCGCAGGGGAGATCAAGAGCCAGCTGGCCAAACTGAGCCGCCGCGATATCGCCGCGCAGGCGCTCGGCAGCAGTCTGGTGATCCTCTGTGACGATCTGGCCGAGGCGTGTGCCATCTCCAACGCCTACGCGCCGGAGCACCTGATTGTGCAGACCCGCGCACCCCGCGAGCTGCTGGACCAGCTTGAGAATGCCGGTTCCATCTTTCTGGGAGCATGGACACCAGAATCAGTCGGCGATTACGCCAGCGGCACCAACCACACTCTGCCTACCTATGGCTATGCCCGCACCTGCTCCAGCCTTGGCCTTGCCGATTATCAGCGCCGCTACACGGTGCAGGAGCTGAGCACCGAAGGTATTCGCGGCCTTGGCCCTATAGTCGAGCGCATCGCCCAGGCCGAGGGGCTCGATGGCCACAAGAATGCCGTCACCCTCAGGTTGAACGCCCTGGCCGCCGCGCCCCAACAAACAGCACAGCAGAAGGATTTGTTATGAGTATTGCCAATCTGGCGCGCCGCGTGGTGCGGGCCCTCACCCCTTATCAATCCGCCCGCCGCATCGGCGGCAAGGGTCACGTCTGGCTCAACGCCAACGAGGCGCCGCAGGCCTATCCCTTCACCATCGAGGGAAGCCGTCTCAACCGCTACCCCGAGTGCCAACCGGCCGAGGTGGTGAACGGCTATGCCGCCTATGCCGGGGTCAATCCGGATCAGGTGCTGGTGAGCCGAGGCGCCGATGAGGCCATCGAGCTGCTTATTCGCACCTTCTGCGAAGCGGGTGAGGATCAGATCCTCATCTGTCCGCCCACCTACGGCATGTACGCCATCAGCGCCGAGACCTGTGGCGTGGGGATTGTTGAGCAGCCGCTGACCGCCAGCCGCCAGCCAGACTGGCCCGCCATTGCGGACCGTCTGTCTGATGTGAAACTGGTGTTTCTCTGCTCCCCCAACAACCCCACCGGGGATCTGGTGGGTCGCGACGGCCTCATCGCCCTGCTGGAAAAAGCGCGGGATCGCGCCATCGTGGTGGTGGACGAGGCCTATATCGAGTTCTGCCCAGAAGCGTCCGTGGTGGACCTGCTGGCCCGCTTCCCCAATCTGGTGGTGACCCGCACCCTCTCCAAGGCTTTTGCCCTGGCGGGGATCCGCTGCGGCTTTACGCTGGCAAGCCCCGAGGTGATCGCCATGCTGGCCAAGGTGATCGCCCCCTATCCCATCCCCGAGCCCATCGCCCAGATCGCGGCGCAGGCCCTCTCCCCCATGGGACTGGAGCTGATGCGCGAGCGAGTGGTAGAGCTCAACAAGCAAAAAGCCGCCTTCAAGGCAGAGCTGACAACGCTTGCCTGCGTGAAAGAGGTGTTCGAGGACAAGGGCAACTTCGTGCTGGTGCGCTTTGTGGATGGCGCCGCCGTCTTTGCCGCCATGAAGGCTGCCGGCATCATCTTGCGGGATTTCTCGACCAAGCCGGGCCTTGATAACAGCATTCGCGTCACCATCGGCTATCAGGGCGAGATGGATGCCGTGCTGGCGGTATTGCGTGATCTGCCCTCTCCCTATCTTTAAAACAAGGATGTAGCGATGAAGACCCCGTTTTTGTTTATCGACCGCGACGGCACCCTGATTGAAGAGCCGGTGACCGACAAGCAGGTGGACAGCCTCGCCAAGCTGCGCTTCGAGCCCATGGTCATTCCGGTGCTGCGCGAGTTGCAGGCCGCCGGTTACGTGCTGGTGATGGTGACCAATCAGGATGGACTGGGCACCGCCAGCCTGCCGCTGGAGAACTTCCAGCCACCCCACGACCTGATGATGCACCTGTTTGAATCGCAAGGGGTGAAGTGGGAACAGGTGCTGATCTGCCCCCACTTTCCCACCGACGGCTGCAGCTGCCGCAAGCCCCACCTCGGGCTGGTGAAGGAGTACCTCGCCTCTGGTCGCATCGACTTTGCCAACTCTTTCGTGATTGGCGATCGCCAGACCGATCTGCAGCTGGCCGAGAATATGGGCATTGGCGGCATTCGCTACCACCCGCAGGATCACAACTGGCTCGCCATCCGTGATCAGCTGTTGTCCAAGGGGCGCGTAGCCTCGGTGGAGCGCAACACCAAGGAGACCCGCATTCAGGTAGCAGTTGACTTGGACAAGAGCGGCGGCAACCAGATCGCCACCGGTATCGGCTTCTTTGATCACATGCTGGATCAGATAGCGACCCACGCCGGTTTCCAGCTCAAGCTGAACGTCAGCGGCGATCTGCATATTGACGATCACCACACGGTAGAGGATGTGGGGCTAGCGCTGGGTCAGGCGCTGCGTCAGGCCCTTGGCAACAAACGCGGGATCGGCCGCTTCGGCTTTGTGCTGGCGATGGACGAGGTGCAGGCAGTGATCGATGCGCGCCCGCTGACCGAGCTGGAGGTGAGCACCGCGCTGGATCTCAGCGGTCGCCCCTACTTCGTGTTTGACTGCCCGAGCGGCTTTGGCCGCGACAACGTGGGCGAGATGGCCACCGAGATGGTGCCCCACTTCTTCCGCTCGCTGTCAGACGCCATGGCCATCACATTGCAGATGAAGGTGGGTAGCGGTAACACCCACCATCAGGTAGAGGCACTGTTCAAAGGCTTTGGCCGCGCCCTGCGTCAGGCTATTCGGGTGGAAGGAAGCGAGCTTCCCTCCAGCAAGGGAGTGCTGTGATGGATGTGAGCAAGCAGAAGCTGGTCATTATCGATACTGGCTGCGCCAATCTGGCATCAGTCAGAATGGCGTTCGAACGCCTCGATGTGCAGCCGCTGGTCTCAAGCCAGGCAGCCGATATCGAGCAGGCGGACAAGCTGATCCTGCCCGGCGTCGGCACCGCGGTGGCCGCCATGAAGAACCTCAACGAGCGCGGGCTGGTGCCCCTTATTCGCGCCGCCAAGCAGCCGCTGCTGGGCTTTTGCCTCGGCATGCAGATGCTGGCGGAGGCCTCCGAAGAGAGCATGAGTGCCGATGGCAGTGAAGGCGATCTCATCGACTGTCTCGGCATAGTGCCGGGCAAGATCCGGCTGATGGAAGTGGGTAATCTGCGCCTGCCCCACATGGGCTGGAACCAGATTGAGCATGACGAGACCCATCCTCTGCTCAAGGGGATCCCGAGCGGCAGCTACTTCTACTTCGTGCACTCCTATGCGCTGGAGGTAACCGAAGCGACGCTGGCAACCTGCGACTATGGCCAGCCGTTTACCGCGATTGTGGCCCGTGACAACTTCTTTGGCGCCCAATTCCACCCGGAGCGCTCAGGCGCAGCCGGTGCCCGTTTGCTGCAAAATTTTCTGGAGCTATGAATGATCATTCCCGCAATTGACCTTATCAACGGTCAGGTAGTTCGCCTCTATCAGGGGGACTACGACCAGAAGACCGAATACAGCAGCAGCCCGCAGGCCCGCTTCGATGAATATGTCTCCCAGGGGGCGGTGCAGCTCCATCTGGTGGATCTTGACGGTGCCAAGGATGCCAAGGCGCGCCAGCTGCCCCTGCTGACCCAACTGCTGTCAGCCACCGAAGCGCCGGTGCAAGTTGGCGGCGGCGTGCGCACCGAACAGGATGTGGCGGATCTATTGGCCGCCGGTGCCAGCCGGGTGGTAATTGGCTCCACCGCCGTCAAATCCCCGGATCTGGTGGCGAGCTGGATGGAGAAATATGGCCCCGAGCAGATCGTGCTGGCGCTGGACGTCAATATCGATGAGCAGGGCAATCGCCATATCGCGGTGGCGGGCTGGCAGGAGAACAGCGGGGTGACCATCGAGGTGCTGATCGAGCGCTTCCTCCCCGCCGGGCTCAAGCACGTGCTCTGCACCGACATCAGCCGTGACGGCACCCTGGCTGGCACCAATGTCGAGCTCTATCGTGATCTCTGCGCCCGCTACCCGAGCGTCGCCTTTCAGGCCTCCGGCGGCATTGGCGGCATCGCGGATATCGAGGCGCTCAAGGGCTCCGGCGTCAAGGGGATCATCCTTGGCCGCGCCCTGCTGGAGGGAAAATTCTCGGTGGGTGACGCCATCGCCTGCTGGCAAGCCCCCGCAGCCGATACCACAGGAGGCAACTGATGCTGGCAAGACGCATTATCCCCTGCCTCGACGTGAAGGATCGCGTGGTGGTCAAAGGGGTGCAATTTCGCAACCACGAGGTGATGGGCGGCATTGTCGAGCTGGCGCGCCGCTACGCCGAAGAGGGCGCTGACGAGCTGGTGTTCTATGACATCACCGCCTCCAGCGATGCCCGGGTGGTAGACAAGAGCTGGGTAAACCGGGTGGCGGAGGTGATCGATATCCCCTTCTGCGTCGCCGGTGGCATCAAAAGCGTCGAAGATGCCCGCCAGATCCTCGAGTTTGGCGCCGACAAGGTCTCCATCAACTCCCCGGCGCTGGCCGACCCGACCCTGATCAGCCGACTGGCCGAGCGCTTTGGCGTGCAGTGCGTGGTGGTGGGCATTGACTCCTACTTCGACGCCGACACGGGCTACTATCAGGTCAAACAGTTTACCGGTGACGAGAGTCGCACCCGCACCACCGCCTGGCACACCCTCGATTGGGTGCAGGAGGTGCAAAAGCGCGGCGCGGGCGAAATCGTGCTGAACGTGATGAATCAGGACGGCATGCGTCAGGGTTATGACCTCGACCAGCTCAAGCTGGTGCGCAGCGTCTGCAAGGTGCCGCTGATCGCCTCCGGCGGCGCCGGTGCCATGGCGCACTTTCGCGATGCCTTCACCCTCGCCGATGTGGACGGGGCGCTGGCCGCCTCTGTGTTCCACAAGGGCCTTATCCCCATTCCCGAATTGAAACGCTGGCTGAAAACCGAAGGAGTCGCCATCCGTGAATAACTTCTCAGATAACACACATACAACCGCCAGCGCGCGCCCCCTTGCCGAGCAACTCGACTGGGCAAAATGCGATGGAATGATCCCCGCCATCGTCCAGCACGCCGCCAGCGGCGAGGTGCTGATGCAGGGCTTTATGACCCGCGAAGCGCTGGAAAAGACCCTGGCTACCTGCCAGGTCACCTTCTTTAGCCGCAGCAAACAGCGGCTCTGGACCAAGGGTGAAAGCTCGGGTAATGTGCTCCAACTCGTCGCTATCAGCACCGACTGCGATCAGGACTCCCTGCTGATTGCCGCCAACCCCGTCGGCCCCACCTGCCACAAGGGGACAACCTCCTGCTTTAATGGCCACCCGCTGCCGCCCCTCGGTTTTTTGGCAGAGCTGGAGCAGGTACTGGCTTCTCGCAAAGGGGCCGATCCGGCCACCAGCTACACCGCCAGCCTCTACGGCAAAGGCACCAAGCGCATCGCCCAGAAGGTCGGTGAGGAAGGTGTAGAAGTGGCGCTGGCCGCCATGGCCAAGGATCGGGAGGAGCTTATCAACGAATCCGCCGATCTGCTCTACCACCTGACCGTGCTGTTGCAAAACGAGGGGCTGGGATTACAGGATGTGGTTCAGCGGCTTTATGAGCGGCATAATAAATAAACTGAGAGTAAAGCCGGGTTATCCCGGCTTTACTCATTTAAGATAAAAAGAACGCTCAACTAAAATTCTATATATAGACATATCATCCTCTAATTCCGACAAGATCATTCTTACCCAATCATTTTCTTGAAAACCATATTCACCTTCCTCCGTCAAAATATCAACCATGATTTTCCTAATATCAATCTCCCCATGATTAATAGCGCGCATCCAATGATATGAATTAATCAAAAAGTGATCAACATAGATATATCTTTTATCTGTAGCCCCTTTAGAGATATAATAGGGCTCAACATCAACACACTCAGCGTCAGTTATTATATAAGTATGTAATTTGGTTCCATACATGTTGATCTTCAGTTTAAATTCATCAACATCAAGCCTGAAATTTACAACATCACTGTAAAAGTTAGTATCGACCTCATTCAAAGAGATCAAGAAAAGTAACAGCGGAAGATTTAACTCTCTTTCATCTGAATAACTTAATAAGACTATTTTTAATCTATCCAACACAAGAGTAGTCAATCTCAGGTTTAGCGAGAAATGCTCAAACATCATCGTAACGAAATCAGTTAGTGAAGCGTTTTTCTTAAAACATGGCCATATGCCATCCACATTAACACTGAGTAATACAAGTTCATTTTCTATAAAATTCTTCAATGAATCTGAGTTTAAAATGAACCTTCTATGAAAAAATCTACTTAGGTAATGTTGAGCGTTAAACCCTTCTCCATATATGGCTTTAACTGAATGTTGCAACTGCTCGGTATCCGTGGCCAATACAAAAACCACTTCGGGAATATCGAAAATATGCTTGATGGTCTCAAGCATCTCTACTGCATAAGAGGGGCGACAGCGATCCAGCTCATCTATCAAAATGAATGCGGGATAATCCAGTTCTCCTTCACTTAAACCAACAGCTCCCTCAACCCATTGCCGGATCTCTTGTTTAAGATACTGAATAGATTCATAACGCTCTTTGTGATTGCTGCAAAGTGTATCAACCAGCTTATCTGCGTCTTCGCCTTCCACAGAAAAATCACTATCTTCCCATCCAGCTTTTTTAATGGCTGACTTGAGCACCAATTTCCCGCCAACTTTGAGCAAACCCAATAGTTTGGACTTGATGCCATCAGGTATGGCAACCTTATTTCCCGTTGCATCTCTCAATTGATCGATAATCGACGAAATCACCGTCAATAAGGGATCATCGGAAAAGTCCTGCTGCCAAGCGTCGATATAGACAGTGGGATAGTGCGCTTTCAGCTCCATATACCAGCGCTTGATAAACCAGGTTTTACCCGCCCCCCACTCGGCATTGAGGTTGAGCACATAGTTGCGCTGCTTGCCTTCGGCGGCGAGGTAGTTGGTCAGAAATTCGGCATAGCGGGCGCGATCCAGCCGATCTGCGCTCAAACTCTCTTCGCTACCCGCAATGGCCCCCGGCCCGTCCCACTGAACTGTGTCATTCCAATTAAACGGTGCCACTGCCATCTCGTATCTCTCCATATTGCGTTGCTGGAGATGATATCAGGGACACCGAGGAAATAGTTTGACTAAAGACCTGTTCGTTACCCTTTTTGCCACTTGGGGAGGTTTATTTAGCTGTTGTTCAACTTCTCTGCCGAGAGCCGATGATAGAGGGTCGATACATGGTGGCAAGCTATCTCAACAACCATGGACTCAACTGATTTCCTTTGATTTGCTCAGAGGTTACAACCATGTGACATAACGCAGAACCTGCGGAAATAAATGAGAAATATGCCGTGAAGAGTGCTTAATTTAAAGCAGTTGATGCACGTTGGCCTCGTGTTCAGCCAACCAATCACAGCGACCCAAGGATGGCCAACTTCATGAAGGATGAACCCTTCTCCACCCGATTGCAGCACGAGCTGGATCACCTCAGATCCATCTTTAACGAGATGGGGGCTTACCTCTTTACCAAGGATCTGGATGGCCGTTATATCTATGCCAATCAGGCTGTGCTGGATCTCTTTGGTTGTACCCTAGCCGAACTGCAAGGCAAGGATGATCGCGCCTTTTTTGACCTCGACTTCTCGGAAGATCTGAGACGAAATGATCGTCAGGTGCTGGAGCAGCAGGTCGCCATCGCCCGGGAGGAGATCAACTACCTCAAACCCACGGGAGAAAAACGGGTCTACTGGAGCGTGAAAAAGCCGATGTACGACCGAGATGGCAACCTGATCGGTCTGTGCGGCATCTCCACCGATATCACGGAACACAAGCTGATTGAGGCCCGTATGGCCGAGCAGCATCAGTTGCTGGAGATCATCCTGGCCAATGTGGATGCCCATATCTATATGAAGGACAGCCAGCACCGCTTTCTCTACGTCAATCAGAAGGTGTGTGCCCTGCTCGGTTTACCCGCCGAACAGATCATCAACCGCAGCGATAATGAGCTGTTTTCCCCACACGGAGCCAACCAGCTGTGGCAGCTGGACAACCGGGTGTTCGAAACGGGTGAGCTGCAAGCCGGTGAAGAGTCACTGACCGATACCGAAGGCAAGCAACATTACTACTGGTCTGTCAAAGTCCCCTTCAAGCTGGCTGATGGTACCCCCACCCTGATCGGTATCTCCTCCGATATCACCGAGCTGCACCAGCTCAAGGAACAACTGCAATATCAATCGGTTCGTGACAGCCTCTCCGGACTTTATAACCGCCGTTTCTTCTTCGAGGTGTGCGAAAAGAACCTGAGTATGAACATGCGCCACCAGCTCACCTCGGTGCTGATAGTGCTGGATGTGGATCAGTTCAAATGCATCAACGATCGCTACGGTCACCCGCTGGGCGATCAGGCGCTGATCCATCTGGGCAGGGTGATGCAATCGGTGCTGCGCAGCGAAGATGTGCTGGCCCGCATCGGCGGTGACGAGTTTGCCATCTTGCTGCCCAACACCACCCTCTCGGCCGCCGCATCACTGGCCGAACGGCTGCGCAAGCAGGTGATGCAAAGCCCGTTACCCCTTGCCGATGGGGATGAGCTGGTTATCACCATCAGCGCCGGGCTGGTGGAAAATAGCAAGGGGGAGCAGATGGAGAGCCTCTACGCGCGCGCCGATCAGATGCTCTATCAGGCCAAACAGAGCGGCCGCAACTGCGTCGCGTGCAAGGCACGATAGCTGGCTGGCCAGTCAGGCACTCCCACTTCCCTTGCTGCATTTATCCCGACAGCTTAGTCATCCTATTGCACGCTGCTTTCACTCACGCTCGATTAGCACCTAACCCAGCTGTTTGCGCAGCACAAACTTTTGCACCTTGCCGGTGGAGGTCTTCGGCAGCGGGGTGAAGATGATGCGTTTGGGGGCCTTGAAGTGGGCCATCTGCTCCCGGCAAAAGGCGATCAGCTCCGCCTGGGTGGTCTCTCGCCCCTCTTTCAGTTTGACGAAGGCGCAGGGCACCTCCCCCCACTTCTCATCGGGCATGGCGATCACCGCCGCTTCGTCCACATCCGGATGGCGATAGAGCACATCTTCCACCTCCAGACTGGAGATGTTCTCCCCGCCCGAGATGATGATGTCCTTGGATCTGTCCTTGATCTCCACATAACCATCCGGGTGCCACACCGCCAGATCCCCACTGCGAAACCAGCCGTCCGCCATCGCCTCGGCGCTGGCCGCCGGGTTCTTGAGATAGCCTTTCATCACCACATTGCCCCGCAGCACTATCTCCCCCATGGTTTTGCCATCTTTGGCCACCGGCTCGCCACTGACCGGGTTGATGACCCGCATCTCCCCCTGCAGAGGCGACGCAACACCCTGGCGCGCCTTGAGGCGGGAGAGCGCCGTGGCATCCTGCCCTTGCCAACTTCTTTGCGGCTCGCACAACACGCAGGGGCCATAGGTTTCGGTGAGGCCATAGACGTGGGTCACGGCGATCCCCATCGCTTCCATACCGGCGATCACGGTGGCGGGGGGCGCAGCGCCAGCGGTCATCACCTTGATGGGGTGATCCAGCCCCTGCTTGAGCACCGGATCGGCATTGTTGAGCATATTGAGCACGATGGGCGCCGCGCAAAAATGGCTCACCCTGTGCTCGTGCAGCGCCTCATAAATGGCGTCTGCCTGCACATGCCGCAGGCAGACGCTCACCCCGGCGGTAGCCGCCAGGGTCCAGGGGAAACACCAGCCATTGCAGTGAAACATCGGCAATGTCCAGAGATAGACGGGATGTTTGGGCAGCTCCCAGGAGAGCACATTGTTGATGGCGTTGAGGTGGGCGCCGCGATGGTGATAGACCACCCCCTTGGGATTGCCGGTAGTGCCGGAGGTGTAGTTAAGGGAGATGGCCTGCCACTCATCCTCTGGCAACCAGCCGGGCTCATCGCCGTTACCAGTGGCAATAAAAGCCTCATAGGTCAGTTCACTGACAAGCGCCCCTTCCCGGTAGAGGGGATCGTCGATGGCGATGACCAGCGGTTGGCACTCCAGCAGATCCAGTGCCTTGCGCACCACGGCGCCAAACTCCCTGTCTACCAGCACCACCTTGCTCTGGGCATGCTGGAAGATAAAGGCCATCGACTCGGCATCGAGCCGGGTATTGATGGTGTTGAGCACGGCGCCGCTCATGGGCACCCCGAAGTGAGCTTCAAACATCGCAGGGATATTGGGCGCAACGATGGAGACGGTATCCCCCTCCCCGATACCGCGAAGCCGCAGGGCCGAGGCAAGCTGGCGGCAACGGCGGGCGGTCTCGCCCCAGCTCTGGCGTAGCGAGCCGTGGATCAGCGCCGGATAGTCGGGATAGACCCGCTCCGCCCGCCCCAGAAAGCTGATGGGGGTCAGGGCCTCAAAATTGGCAGCAGTTTTGGCAAGGTCGCGCTCATAGATGTTCTGCACTGTCATCGGACTCCTTCCTCACAAGTGGCACAAAACGGGCAGTTTCGGGATGATTCAGAGATCAGCAAGCGACATGGGCATCCTGCCCGTCACTGGTCTCTTATGGGGATGACAGCCTAACAGTGAGCCTGTGGCGGCAGGTATTAGCAAAACGTCTTAGACAGGGGCAGCCTGCTGCCAATAGGGGACCCCTGTTTTCGTTGCAAAAAATATTTCGTTACTGGAAAGCGTGCCATTTTTTTCACAGGCTGTTTTTGGCGAAAAACAAAAAATGACGATAGTGGAATATTATTCCGTCAAAGCTGCTTTATGTGTCATTTCATTCATCTCGGCACGCACTATTTTCATGCCGTTTATTTAAGGCAAAGCACGTTAAATGAAAGCTGAAATAGTTATTGCATAACGCCATTTATTTCACCCCAGTCATTAAATCCATGACAAATAAATTCTGTGAGCCATCCCATAAAGCGAGCATGGCACCATGTTCATCCAGCCGCACACGGGTTACGGTTACAACGTGAAACAATCCACCGGATGTTCAATATCAGGCCAGATTTCTCGCCAATCACTACGCAATATACAGTGATTTTGCGTACCTTGGATGTATGACGCAGAAACCCTATCGACCCGATATTCCGCCGAGCCCAAACCTGCTTTATCAAGGAGCATTTTATGTGTGCCGTGCCGAATACCACACCACGCAGACAATTCCCTACTGCATTTACCATTCTGTTTCTTATTATGTTACTGGCCATTGCACTGACCTGGATAATTCCGGCGGGCGCCTATGCCAAGCTCTCTTATAATACAGCCAGTGAAAGCCTGATGGTCAATAGCCCACAGGGGGAAATAAGCCGACTTCCCGCAACCCAGGATGCCCTGGCAAAACTCAATATCAATATTGCGGTGGAGCAATTTACCAACGGCACCATCCGCAAGCCCATCGCCATTCCCGGCACCTATGCACGGCTGGAGCAAGCACCCAAGGGGCTCAGTGACGTGGCAGTCAGCATGGTCAAGGGCACCATCGAGGGGGCGGATATCATCGTCTTTATTCTGGTGCTCGGGGGGCTGATCGGCGTCATCAACAAGACAGGCGCATTCAGTGCGGGGCTGGTCGCCCTCTCACACAAGACCCGGGGCAACGAGTTCCTGTTTGTGGCGCTGGTCTGCTTCGTGATGGCGCTGGGAGGCACCACCTGCGGACTGGAGGAAGAAGCGGTCGCCTTCTACCCCATACTGGTACCCATCTTTCTGGCGCTCGGCTATGACTCCATCGTCTGCGTAGGGGCCATCTTCCTCGCCGCCTCCATGGGAACCACCTTCTCCACCATCAATCCCTTCTCGGTGGTGATCGCCTCCAATGCCGCCGGCATTCCCTTTACCGAGGGGCTGATCTTTCGCGCCATTGGCTGTCTGGTGGGCACCCTGGTGGTGATCGGTTATCTCTACTGGTACTGCAAGAAGATCAAGGCCAATCCAGCCTTCTCCTACACCTATGAGGACAGAGAGAGTTTTCGCGCCCGTTTTCTCAAAGAGGGCTCTATGGACGAAGGGGTGCCCTTCACCCTGCGCCGCAAGATTATTCTGACCCTGTTTATCCTCGCCTTCCCGCTGATGGTGTGGGGCGTCTCCATGGCCGGTTGGTGGTTCCCGCAGATGGCGGCCTCCTTCCTGACCATCGCCATCATCATCATTTTTATCTCGGGTCTCAAAGAGAAAGAGGCTGTCGAGGCCTTTACTCAGGGGGCGTCGGAGCTGGTGGCCGTTTCGCTCATCATCGGGCTGGCACGGGGGGTCAATCTGGTGCTGGATCAGGGGATGATCTCGGACACCATTCTGGCCTACGCCTCCGATCTGGTCTCCGGCATGCACGGCGCCGTGTTCGCAGTGGCGCAGATGCTGGTGTTCACCCTGCTGGGGCTGGTGGTGCCCTCCTCCTCGGGGCTCGCGGTGCTCTCCATGCCCATCATGGCGCCGCTGGCGGATACTGTGATGATCCCCCGCTATATCGTGGTGTCGGCCTACAACTGGGGCCAATACGCCATGCTGTTCCTGGCCCCCACCGGACTGGTGCTGGTCACTCTGCAGATGCTCGGCATCCAGTTCAACAAGTGGGTCAAGTTCGTGCTGCCCATGGTGGGCTTTGTGCTGGGATTTGGCGCCCTGATGCTGGTGACGCAAGTGATGTTGGCCTGATGGGCCTGTGATACATGAGTGACAACACCCCGTGCCTGGCGCGGGGTGTTCTTTTGTCAGCCTTAGTGGCGCACCCGCCCCTGCTGGCGGAAGCAGTAGAGCTTTAGGCTGATGTCGGCGATATCGGCGGGAAGCTCCTCTCCCTGCTCGGCCAAGGGCCGGTAGAGGGATGAGAGCAGACGTTCGGCCTGCTGCACCGTAATGATGTTGGCCTGGATGGCCGGGGTGATCCAGCTGGGTAACATTGACATATCTCCACCTCGTTGATCCGGTGATCTCGGGTGAACATCTTCATATCAGGTCTTACGCAGTTGTCTGCCGACCCGTTCACCCTCTGCTTCACCCAATCAAGGCAAAATGCTTGCCGTGATCTCTTATCGGCCAACATCCGATGGGGCTGGAGCCATTTATCAACCACTTGCGTGGCCATCTCAACGAACAGAGCCCTTGTTCAAGACCTCCCTTGACCTGCCCCCGTCAGCACTCTGGCATTCTGCTCACCTCCCGCCTTGCAAATTGCGACTCGAATTGCTCCTTATCACACTGGCAAAGCCCGCCATGCGCCGGAAACTGGTCACTTTTAGTCCGTTGTCGCCAAAGCCAGACACTTTTTCATGGTGGCTGTTTTTTGACCTTGCCAGTGCCTGTCGCAAGCCCATCCCCCTCGCCTTGTCCGGCCAACCGGTTATGACAAGATGGCGCCAGATTGGAACAGCCCGTATGGGTATGCAGGAGAACCATAAAATGAACAGATCCATGATGGCAGGTATCGGTATTGGCATCGCCTCGGCCCTGGCGCTCTCGGCGGCGGCCAGCGGCTCCCTCTTTACACCCCAGCCCACCTTTGCTGAGGTGATCGCCAGCAAGCCGATCACCGAGACCATCAAGACCCCCCGCCAGGAGTGTCGCAACGTCACCGTGACCCACCGCAAGCCGGTACAGGATGAGCACAAGATCCTCGGCACCGTGGTGGGCGCGGCGCTGGGTGGCGTGGTCGGCCACCAGTTTGGCGGCGGCAGCGGCAAGAAGGTGGCTACCGCCGCCGGGGCGGTCGCGGGAGGTTATGCCGGCAATCAGGTGCAGGGCAATATGCAGGCGGGCGATACCTACACCACCACCGAGCAGCGCTGCAAAACCGTACAGGATACGAGCGTCAACACCATTGGTTATGACGTGACCTATCGCCTCGCAGGTCAGGAGGGGGTGATCCGCATGAAGCAAGCCCCCGGCGCCACCATTCCGGTCAAGGAAGGCAAATTGGTGATCGACCAGCCAAAAGTGTGATGTCTCCAGACCCCACTCAGCAGCAGGCCCGCCTCTTTCGAGGCGGGCCTGTGTTTTTGGGCGGCTTGATTTCCTTTTTTCAAACAACGGCACGCACCACTCACGGCACCCGAACTATCACCCTTTGCAGCACTTCTTCACCGCCCGTACCACGTTCTGATAACCGGTACAGCGGCAGAGGTTGCCCGACAGCCCGCGGCGGATCTCCGCATCGGTCAGCGGACGACGTTCGGTCTTGTCGAGCAGGGCGGCGCTCGCCATCACGAGGCCCGGGGTGCAAAAACCGCACTGCACCGCCCCCTCGTCGATAAAGGCCTGCTGCACGTCGGAGAGCTCGTTCCCTTTGCGTTCCCCCTCCACGGTACGAATGGATTTGCCATCGGCCCACACCGCCAGATAGAGGCAGCTGTCGATGGCAGTACCATCCACCCGCACGGTACAAGCGCCGCACTCACCGACACTGCACCCCTCTTTCACGCTGATAAGCCCCTGCCCGCGCAAAAAGTGGAGCAGCGACATGGTGGGCGGCACTGCATAGGAGTAAGGCTTGCCGTTGATCTCGCACTGGATCTCCACGGCGGGACAGCTTTGCGGTTGCATCATAGGATCTTCCCTCCGGCACGTTCGACTGCGCAGGCGACCACCCGCTGCGCCAGGGTTTTGATAAGGTGCAGGCGAAACTCCTTCTCCGCCCGCCAGGAGGATCGCGGCGCCACATCGGCCACCACAGCCTCGGCAATCGCGGCCAGTGTGGCGCGAGTCAGGGGTTGCCCTTCGGCTGCCGCTTCTGCGTGAGGCGTGCGCACCGGGGTCGGGGCCGCCACCCCATAGGCCAGCCGCAGGCGCTTGAAGTGACCATCCTCAATCTGGCAGTAGGCGGCGCAGCCGATGGTGGCGATATCCATGGCATCGCGCATGGCGTATTTGAAGTAGTGGGAGCCCACATGGGGGTGAGAATCCGGCGCAAAGTGGAACGCCACCAGAATTTCCGCCGGTTGTAGCGCCACCTTGCCGGGACCGGTGTGAAAACCGGCGATGGATATGCGGCGCGTACCATCGGGGCCGGCGATTTCCAGCTCCGCTTCCAGCGCGACAGTCGGCGCCGCCGAGTCTGCACTGGTGGCGCCGTTGCAGATGTTGCCGCCATAGGTGGCGACGTTGCGGATCTGCGGGCCGGCGATGGTGGCGGCCGCTTCAGCCAGCATCGGCAGGCGGCGCTGCACCAGCTCGTTTTCAATCAGCTCGGTAAAGGTGGTGCCGGAGCCGATACGGATCGATCCGTCCGGCAACTCGCTCACCCCTTTGAGTTCGGGCAAGTCGTGAATATCGACGATATGGCGATAGGCGGCGTTGAGGTGATGCAGCTGGATCATCACATCGGTGCCGCCTGCCAGCAAACGCGCCTCGGGGTCAGCCTGACGCAGGGCGACCGCCTCGGCCACGCTGTGCGCCTTGTAGTAACGGGCAATATCAAACATGGTGTTGCTTCTCCCCTGATCCCTCGCCAATCAAACCCGCCGCGACAAACTCCCGGAACAGGGTTTTGGGGGTGATGGGCAACTCGTTGATGGCGACCCCGGTCGCCATTCGAATGGCGTTACGGATTGCGGGGCCCGGCGAGATGATGGGCGGTTCCCCCAGTGATTTGTGGCCATAGACCGACTGGGGCTCATAGGTCTGCACGAAGTCACATTCAAGCTCCGGCAAATCCAGCATGGTGGGGAACTTGTAGTCGAGCAGGTTGGGATTGCGCACCACGCAGCTCTTGGCATCGATGATCATCTCCTCGAACAGCGACCAGCCGATCCCCATCCCCATGCCGCCATGCACCTGTCCCTCCGCCAGTTGCGGGTTAAGGATCTTGCCCGCATCGTGCAGGTTAATGATGCGATTGATAGTCACCTTGCAGAGATCGATATCGACGCTGAGATCGACAAAGGTGCAGCCGAAACTGGGCGGGTTAGTGGTGGTCTTGTGGGAGACCTCGGAGGTGATCTGACCGCCGATAGTGAGGTGGTAGTAGGCGTTGACCGACACTTCGGCGACGCTGATCAGTACCTTGTCCGGTGCGCCAGCCAGCACCACGTAACCATCGATCAGGGTGAGCGATCCCACATCCTGATGGCAGAGTTGGGCCGCCAGCGACAAAATGCGGGCCCGCAGCTGCAGCGCCGCCTGATGGATGGCGGGCGCCGCCACATAGCTCTGGCGCGAAGCGAACGAGCCAGGATCATAGGCGGTGATGTCGGTATCCTGAGTCGAGATGACCCGGATCTGCTCAAACGGAATGCCTAACGTCTGGGCCGCCATCTGGGCAAAGACGGTATCCGACCCCTGCCCTATCTCGGTGGCACCGATCTGCAGATTGACGGTGCCATCCTGATTGAGCAGCATGCGGGCGCCGGCAATTTCGACCCCCACCGGGTAGGTGTTGGAGCCGTAGCTAAAACACGCAACCCCGATGCCGCGCCGCACCCTGCTTGCCGGATCCTGCGCCAGACATTCGGCCTTGAGCCGTTCCCACTGGAACTGCTCGCCCCCCCGGCGCAGACACTCAGGCAACCCGGCGCTGTAGATGGTCTTCTGGTTGACCTGATTGACGTCCCCTTCCCTCGCCACGTTGGCGATGCGCACATCGAGTGGATCCAGCCCCAGTTCGGCGCAGGCGTCATCCAGCATGCATTCGAGGGCAAAAATCACCTGCGGCGCGCCGTAACCACGCATGGCACCGGCGGTGGGCAGGTTGCTGTAGAAGGTTTTGGCGTCATAACCGAAGGCGCTGCGCGGATAGAGGTAGCTGATCTTGTTGCCACCGGCGCTGGCGATGGAGTGACCATGGGAGGCATAGCCGCCGGTGTTGGAGAGCACGTCGAGCTGATAGCCCTTGAGGGTGCCGTCGCGGTTGAGACCCATCTTGCCGTCGATGGCAAAGCCGTGGCGGGTGCGGGAAGCAAAGAAGCACTCTTCCCGGCTCAGGGTCACCTTGACCGGCACACCGCCAAGCTTGTAGCTCAGAAACGCCGCCATCGGCTCTTCCAGCACATCCTGCTTGTTGCCAAAGCCGCCGCCCATATAGGGTTTGATCACCCGCACGCTCGACCAGGGCAGGCCGAGGGACTTGGCCACCCGGCTGCGCACTATCTGGGGGATCTGGGTGCTGCTGACGACGATGATGTGGTCCGGCTGATCCATATAGGCATAGCAGGTCACCGTCTCCAGATGGCAGTGCTGCACCACCGGCGTCCGGTAGTGCCCCTGAAACTGCAGATCGGCCGCCGCAAGGGCCTGCTCCGGGTCATTGGCGCGAAGCTGGCTTTGGCGCAGCAGATTGCCGCTCGGGTGGATGGGATAGGCACCGTCGGCCAGCGCACTTTCGGCATCCGTCATCACCGGCAGCGGCTCGTAAGTCACCTTGACCAGCGCGGCCGCTTTTTCGGCCACCAGCGGATCGCGGGCCACGACTATGGCGACCCCATCGCCAAAGTGGCGCACATGGTCGGTGAGCAGACGCCGGTCTTTCACGTCCCGTTTGGCCTCATCGAGGGACCAGGCGTGACCGGCGGTGCGAAAACAGGTGCTGGGTACATCTTCATGGGTAAATACGGCTTCGACCCCGTGCAGGGCCAGTGCCTCGGTCGCATCGATGACGAGCACCTTGCCATGGGCGATATTGCTGCGCACGTACTTGGCGTGGCGCATCCCGAGCATGATGTTGTCATCGGTATAGCGGGCGCTGCCGGTCACCTTGGCCTCGGCATCCACCCGCTTGAGCGGTAATCCTATGGACATATGCAAGTCCTTTTTCGAATGGAAAAATCTGGAACCGGCATAAAAAACAGCAAGATATGCGCCTGTTTCCCGACATCGTCAGGACAATGGGGAGAAGTGTGAAGGGGATCCCATCTAGCCCGCTTTTGTTGGCCCGAAGCGACAAGCCAGGGGCAGCCCCTGAGCAAACGGGGCACATTAGCGGTGAAAAAAGCGGCAGAGCGAGGAGAGCAAGGGTGGGATCCTATCAATCTGGTAGGGGGATTTATCAAAATGGTATCGCGATGGCACCAGCGGCTAAGGCATGGTAACCAGCGTTGACGGTCAGAGCGCCGCAGATATAAAAATGGGGCCGCCAGAGCGACCCCAAACGGGCGGGTTATCCCTAAATAGCCCACCCTCCAGCATAAAAGAGCACCAGCGCCAGGGCGATGACCACGGTGCCGACGTTGAGCTTGTGCCACTCCTTCGAGCAGATGCGGCCGATCACCAGCGAGCTGAAGCCAAGCATGATGCCGGTGACGATGTTGCAGGTGAGCACGATAAAGACGGCGCACACCAGCCCGGACATGGCCCCGACAAAGTCATCGAAATCGAGCTTGGTGACGTTGCTCAGCATCAAGAGCCCCACATACATCAGGGCTGGTGCGGTGGCATAGGCGGGCACCAGATAGGAGAGCGGCGAGAGGAACAGCATCAGCAGGAACAGGCCGCCAACCACAGTCGCGGTCAGGCCGGTTTTGCCCCCCGCTGCCGTGCCCGCCGCCGATTCGATATAGACGGCAGCTGGGGCCGCCCCCACCAGACTGGAGAAGATGCTGCTGACCGAGTCGGCACTGAGCGCCTTGCCGCTGTTGATGATGTGGCCATCCTTATCCAGCAGATTGGCCTGCCCCGCCACGGCGCGAATGGTGCCGGTGGCATCGAATACCGCCGTCATCACCAGCGCCAGCACGCTGGGCAACACCAGCGGCGAGAGGGCCCCCATGATATCCAGACTGAAGATGAGGGACTTGCCCTGATCGTCCGAGAGGCTCGGCAGGGCGAACAGTCCCTGATACTTCACCGCCGGATCGAAAATCAGGCCGAAGATGGAGATGGCGATAATCACCAGCAGGATCCCCCCCGGTACTCTCAGCTTCTCCAGCCCGAAGATCACCGCAAGGCCGATCAGGGACATGATGACCGGCATGGAGGTAAAAGCCCCCAGCGCCACCGGCAGCCCCTCCAGCGGGTTCTTGATCACCAGCCCCACCCCGTTGGCGGCAATAAGCAGCAGGAAGAGACCAATCCCGATGCCGGTGCCGTGGGCAATCCCCATCGGCAGGTTGTCGAGGATCCAGCTACGCACCCCGGTCACCGAGATGGCGGTAAACAGCACCCCCATCAGGAAGACGGCCCCCAGCGCCACCGGAATGGGGATCTGCTGCCCCAGCACCAGACTGAAGGCGGTAAACGCCGTGAGGGAAATAGCGCAGCCGATGGCCATCGGCAGCTTGGCCCAGAGCCCCATCAAGAGCGAACCAAAACCGGCCACCAGACAGGTGGCGACAAACACGGCGCCGGGAGGAAAGCCCGCCTTGCCGAGCATGCTCGGCACCACGATCACCGAGTAGACCATGGCTAGGAAGGTGGTGAGGCCCGCCAGCACCTCCTGTCTGACGTTGCTGCCCCGCTCGCTGATCATAAAGTAGCGATCAAGAGCCGTGAGCGGCTGTTGCTTTGCTGCGCTCTGGCTGGCGTCATTATTGGCCAGCTGTTCCACGCTGTTTATCCTGCTGTTTGCTTGGGTCATACCCAACTCCTTCACACGCGCCTGAATGTTTCATGACGAAATGGCGACAGGATCTGCGGGTCTGCCGAGCGCCAGTCTGATGAGAAACAGGCGATGGTGGCAGAGGATGCGACAGACAGACCAGGGCAGGCAGCCTTGACTCAAACGTTTGCCTTGCTGGTCAAAAAAACCGGGCCATTTCACGTTCTATGCGGGGAGATCCCCTGTCGTGCGGCAAGACTGGCGCCCCTGTGGGGCACGCCAGCCGCCGTATTCGTTGGGGCTGCGCCGCGGCAGCCCACTCCAGCCCCTACCCCCGCTCATGCACCAGCTGGCCATCCACGTAGGTGCGATAAATGGATCTGTCATCCCCCAGGGTCAACAGCACAAAGAGCTTGTCCCGCAAGGTGGTGGAGTTGTCATAACGCAGCTGCTGCAGCGGGGTGGCGACCGGGTCGAGCACCACGAAGTCCGCCTCCTTGCCCACCGCAAAGCTGCCGATCTTCTCATCCAGCCCGAGCGAATGTGCGCCGCCCAGGGTCGCCAGATAGAAGGCCTGATAGGCCGAGAGCCGCTCACCCTGCAACTGCATCACCTTGTAGGCCTCGTTGAGGGTCTGCAGCATGTTGAAGGTGGTACCGGCGCCGATGTCGGTGCCCATCCCCACTTTCACCTGCTTGCGCCACGCCTTGTGCAGCTTGAAGAGGCCGCTGCCGAGATAGAGGTTGGAGGTGGGACAAAACGCGATAGTGGAGTTGGTCTCTTTCAGACAATCCCACTCCTGCTCTTCCAGATGGACGCAGTGGGCAAACACGCAGTTGTGGCCGGTGAGGCCGTGCTGGTGATAGACATCGAGATAACCCTTGTGCGCCGGGAAGAGGGATTTGACCCAGGCGATCTCGTCCTTGTTCTCGCACAGATGGGTGTGCAGATAGGTGGTGGGAAACTCTTCGCGCAGTCTCCGCGCCATCGCCAGCTGCTCGGGTGTCGAGGTGGGTGCAAATCGTGGTGTGATGGCATAGAGCAGTCGACCGTTGCCGTGCCAGCGCTCGATAAGCTGCTTGCTCTGCACATAGCTGCTCTCGGCGGTATCGAGCAGATAATCGGGGGCATTGCGATCCATCATCACCTTGCCCGCGATCATCCGCATATTGATGCGACTGGCCGCCTCGAACAGGGCATCCACTGACTCGGGGTGTACGGTGCCGAACACCAGCGCCGTGGTAGTGCCGTTACGCAGCAACTGCTTGATAAAGAAGGTGGACATCTCGCGGGCATACTCGAGATCGTTGTAGCGCCGCTCGGCCGGGAAGGTGTGGCGGTTGAGCCACTCCAGCAACTGCTCGCCATAGGCCCCTACCATCTCGCTCTGGGGATAGTGAATGTGGGTATCGACAAAGCCCGGCACTATCATCTTGCCGCGATAATCGCGCACCCGCACTTCGGCCGGAATGCGATCTTTCCCCTCCTCCCACTCACCGAACCAGTCGATGCAACCGTTGCGAATGATCAGCAGACCATCCTCGATAAGACGGGCGTTGGACTCAATCTCCTCGGGCTGATCCACCACCCGGGTGATATCGAAGAAGCTGCCGCGTACCGCTTTGACAGAGTTGTCGTTTTTCATAACCGTTTCCCTGTTTTTCTTGTTCTGTTGACGTTTTTTGCCGGTTTAACCGTCAGATCCGTTCCACTTGTGGCGCCACCGCCTGCCCGGGCACTGGCTCTGGTGACCCCTCACCCTTGCTGGCCGATGACATGCCCGCGCTGCGGGCGGTAAAGCTCACATCCGGCTTGTCGCTCAGCTGGATCACCTCCACCGCCTCGGCATCCCTGACGGCCGCCTTGCGTTTGCGGCTTTGCGGCAGCACCAGATTCATGATGATGGCGGTGATGCCGCCGGCGCAGATGGGGTTCTCCACCAGCATGTAGATACCCGCCGGCAGCACCTTGAAGACGTTCGGGTCATAGGAAACCCCGAGCCCAAGACCCAGCGAAGTGGCGACAATCAGGGTCTCCCGCCGATCGAAGCCGTGGCTGATGATGATGCGACCACCGGCGATGGCGATCATGGAGAACATGATGACCATGGCGCCCCCCATCACAGGTGACGGTATGGTGGTAAAGAAGCGCCCCACTACCGGGAAGAGCCCCAGCAGCACCAGAATGACGGCGATAAACTTGCCCACATGGCGTGAGGCCACCCCGGTCATCTGGATGACGCCGTTGTTCTGGGCAAAGGTGGTGAGTGGCAAAGAGCCGAGGGCAGAGGCGATCACCGACACCAACCCATCAGCCAGCACGCCGCCGGATAGCCGTTTTTGAAACTCGGGACCCTGAATATCCCGGTGGGAGACCATGGCGGTGGCGGTGATGTCCCCCACCGCCTCCAGCACGCTCAACAGATAGATGGTGCCCGCCAACATAAAGGCGTGAAAATCGAAGGAGAAACCGTACTTGAACGGGATCGGCACCGTAATAAGCGGCAGGTTTTCAAGGGCGGAGAAATCCACCATACCGAGCATCAGGGCCACCGCATAGCCCACCATCAGACCGATGGCGATCCCGCTCATCCGCAGAAGCGGGCTTCGGCTGCAGTTGAAGGCGACGATAACGCAGAGCACCAAGAGCCCCAGCCCGATGTGCTCGTATTTGCCAAAGGTGCCGCTGCTCATGGCGGAGAAGCCGCCGCCAAAATCGATGATCCCCACCTTGATAAGGCTCAGGCCAATCATCAGTACCACCACACCGCTCACGGTCGGGGTGATCACCCGCTTGAGGTAGGGCAGCACAAAGGAGGAGCCCATCACCAGAAAGGCGCCGACAAAGGAGACCCCGAGCAGGGTCGAGACGATCAGCTCCTCATGGATGCCATCTTTTTTCATGGCGCCGCCGAGCGCGATCATCACGGTGACGAAGGAGAAGTTGACCGACTGGATGGAGAGCAGCCCCGAACCGATGGGGCCATAACGGTTTACCTGCAGCCAGGTGCCGATACCGGAAGCGATCATCGCCATGGAGACCAGATAGGCGGTGATCTCGGTGGAGAGGCCCAGGGCGCCGCCGACGATCAGCGCCGGGGTCACCATGGGGACAAAAATCGCCAGCAGATGGGTCACTGCGCCCATCAGGGTTTGATAAAACGGGGGGTTGTCTTCCAGCTCGTAAATGAGATCCGAGTGCTTGCGTGTTGTTTTAGACATCGTGTTTGTCCCATCACACAGAATGTAGGCGGAGTACTCATTCCGCCGTCAGGCGCTGGGGGCGAGCTGGTGCCCGCCCCTCACCTTTTCTTTTGTTATGCCGACACTTTTTGCTCCAGCTTGCCCAGTTCGCGCAGGATCTGCTCCGGCGTGAAGTGCCACTTGCGCAACCAGACACCACAGGCGTCGTGGATGGCGGTGGCGATGGCAGGCGCCGCGCCGTTGACCCCGATCTCCGAGATGGACTTGGCGCCGTAGGGGCCAACCTTGTCGTCACTCGGCACCAGGAAGGCCCGGAAGTCGCGGGGAATGTCGCCAATCTTGGGCGCGCCATAGCTCTTCAGATCCCGGGTCAGCGGGATGCCCTTGCTGTCGTAGCAGATCTCCTCGGTCATGGTGTGGCCGATGGCCCGCATGGTCGCCCCGTAGATCTGACCGAGCGCCAGTTCCGGGTTGATGGGGGTGCCGCAGTCGAGCAGGGCGTAGAACTTGTCGAGCCGGATCTCGCCGGTTCTGACGTTGACCGCCACCTCGGCGAAGTTGGCCCCGTACGGGAAGGCAAGCTCAGAGGTGATGTAGCTGGCGGTGCCCACGAGGATACCGAAGCCGGTACCGGTCTCCGCCTTGTGGGCCAGCTTGGCAAGGGTCACCTCCCCCTGCTTGCCGCGCACTATACCCGGATGAACCAGCTCCACATCCTCCACCGGCTCGCCCAGCATGGCGGCGCCGTGGAACAGGATCTTCGCCTTGAGGTTCTCGGCCGCCATCTTGGCCGCATTGCCGGAGAAGCAGGTGCCTGACGAAGCGTAAGCCCCCTTGTCGAACAGGGCGTGGTCGGTGTCGCCAGAGATCACATGCACATCGCTGAGCGGGCAACCGAGCACCTCGGCGGTCAGCTTGGCGACCACGGTATCGAGGCCGGTACCGATATCGGCGCCACCGGAGTGGACGATAAAGGTGCCGTCCGATTCCAGCTTGACCATGCAGTTGGCCTGATCGATATCCGGGATCCCCGATTTTTGCATGATGATGGCGACGCCACGACCGATGCGCCAATCTCCATCGGCGGGTTTGGGGCTATCCCAGGCAATCAGTTCGCGACCCTGTTTGAGGATGGGCTCGAGGGCGCAACTGGCCGCGTGGGGCACAGAAGTCGGCATCTTGCCCTCGCCGATGGCCCCCAGCACCTTGAGGATGTCCCCTTCATGCACCCGGTTGTGCTCCACCATGTCGAGCTGATCGATACCCAGTTTCTCGGCCAGTTCGGCAATGGCCATGGTCAGCGCGAAGTTGCCCTTGGGCGCGCCGTAGCCCTGATAGGCGCCGGTCGGGCAGATGTTGCTGTAGTAGGTGTTGACGGTAAAGCGCACGTTGTCGCACGGATAGAGCGGCAGGGAGAGCGCCGGGCCGTTGCTCGGCACCGTCAGAGAGTGGTTGCCGTAAGGGCCGGTGTTGGCGCGAAAATCCATCTCGATGGCGGTGATGGTGCCATCTTTTTTGGCGCCCACTTTCACCTTCACCTTGGCCACATGGCGGGAGGTGTTGCTGATGAACTCCTCTTCACGGGTGTAGCGGAAGGTGACCGGACGGCCGGTCACCTTGGTCGCCCAGGCGCACACCTCTTCCAGCAGGATATCCTGCTTGGAGCCAAAACCGCCCCCTACCCGCTCCTTGATTACGTGCACCTGATGCTGCTTCATGCCGACGATGCGCGCCACCTGACGGCGCACGTGCCACGGCACCTGGGTGGATGCGTGAATGACCAGACGCTCCCCATCCATGTAGGTGAAGCAGATATGCGGCTCGGTCGGGCACTGCTGGGCCTGGGTCGATTCGTAGGTGCGTTCGACAATCTCGTCCGCCTCGGCAAACCCTTTGGCCACATCACCGATCTGGCCATGGACGCTGGCAGCCAGGTTCTCGTGCGGGCGGGAGCCGATGGGGAAGTTGATGATCATGTGCTCGTCGCCACGGCGTACCGAGCAGGCGTTCTGCTGCTCGAGATCCGCCGGCGCACCGGCCATGTAGACGATGGGCTCGTCGTGCACCAGCGGTGCATTGGGGGCCATCGCCTCATCGATATTCATGACCGCTGGCAGCACCTGATACTCGACATCGATGAGTTTCAGGGCTGCCAATGCGATGGCTTCGCTCTCGGCCACCACGGCGGCAACACGATCACCGACATGGCGCACCTTGCGGCTGAACATGCGGCGATCGAGCGGTGATGGCTCGGGAGCACTCTGTCCACCCGGGGTGTAAAACACATCCGGGCAGTTGAGGTGGGTGATGACATGCACGACGCCCGGCAGCGCTTGCGCGCGGCTCACGTCGAGTTTGGTGATCACCGCATGAGGATGGGGGCTGCGCAACATCTTGATGATCAGTGCATCCTCGGTAACCCTGTCCTCCACGTAGCAGGGCTTGGCCTGCACCATCTTGGCGGCGTCCACTTTTGGGCAGCTCTTGCCGATATGGCGCAGATCGTCGCGAAACTCCGGGGCGATCTGGCACAGGTAATCGGGATCCTTCATCCGTGAGCAAGCGAGCTCGATGGCCTGATAGAACTGCTGATAACCGCCATCGCGGTGAAACAGGCCCGAGAGGGCATCGTCGATTTGATCACGGGTGGGCTCGGGATGGCGATCAAGCAGGTCGGTGACGATGAGCGCGGCGGCCGGATCGTTGTAGCCGGACTGCACCACCCCCACATCCACCATCGCCTGCTGCACCAGACTGAGCTGGTTCCAGCTGCCCAGCGACTCGGCGGTGCGCACGTCGGATCCATCCAGCTGGGCGGCGATCAGCAGGGAGGCGTTGATCACCTTGCCGTTGAAGAGAATGGCGTCGGAGCCGGCAAAGCCAAAGCCGTCGTCGCTGTTGCGCACCGAGTGCATCCGGCACTGGTTGAACAGCACCCGCTGGGCATTCTCGCCAGCCGGGGTAATGACGGTGCGCAGGGCACCGTTCAGTGTGAAGTTGAGTTCCATCATGCCTGTACCTCCTGCTGCTGGCACTCGACCAGAAGATCCGCCACCACTACCCCGCTGATATAGCGCTTGTAGGTCACGCTGCCGCCGAGATCCTCACGGGGTGCAACCAGCTCGCTCACGGCCGCCTCCAGCGCGGCATCGTGCAGATCGCGGCGCTCCACATCACGCAGACGCATCGTTTGCGGCGTAACGCCAGCGACGGCCACCCGCATCTCGCCAATGCTGTCGAGGGCCACGGCGGCGGTCATCACCGCCAAGCCATCGGCATTGCGGCTGATGCGGCGGGTGGCGCAGCGCAGTTCAGGCTCCGGCAGCACAACTCCGAGCACCAGGGCATTGCGCTGCCCCGCCAGATAGGCGTCGATGGGTTGCAACAGGTTGTTCTCCAGCACGACCACGGCTTCAAGCACCAGCAGTACCGGCAGCAAGGGTGAGTCCTGCTGCTGGCAGGCAAGTTCGCCGCCGAGGGTGGCCTGATTGCGCAGATGGCGGGAGTAGACAAACCCCAGCGCCTCGCACAGGGCGGCCGGAGTACGGGGATCATCTTTCAGGGTCTGCAGGGTGACGGTAGCGCCGATATGGAGCTGGCCGTGCTGCTGCTCAATCTGGTTCAGTCCCAGCTTGTCCAGTGAGATTGCGACCTTCTTGTCGGTGCGAGTCGGAGCGGCGTTAAGCTTGCTGCCGCCTCCCATGTAGACGGCGTCGTTGCCGAAACTGGCCTTGAGTTCCAAAGCCTGACCCAGTTGCTCGGGTCGGAAGAATTGCTCAATCATGTGTCGTCCTTACTCTTGCTGCCCGCCGCCGGGCAAATCCACAGGGCGGGCAATCCAGTCCAAACGTGTGGAGGGTGGCCTTAGGCCAGCTGATCCATCCGTTGCCACAGGCGGCTCGCCACCTTGCTGGCCTGCTCGTAAATGGGCGCAACATCGAACGGGAACTCGCGGTCTTGATAGACCATGCGCCCCTCCACCATCACGCTGTTGACGCTGTTCGATCCCATACCGAAGGCGAGATGGCCACCGAGGTTGCGCGGCGCCAGCGGGGTCGGTGCGTCGTAGTCGCAGATGGTGAGGTCGGCCTTGTAGCCGGGCTCCAGGCGGCCAAATTTGGCGCCGAAGTTGCGCTCCAGCAAGGTGTTGCCGTTCCAGAGGAAGCGGGCAAAGCTGTCTGGCCAGAGCGCTCCGCCGGCATCCTTGTGCTTGAAGTAGGCAAACTTGAGCTCTTCGAGCATGTCGGAGCCGATACCATCAGTGCCGAGCGCCAGATTGCGATACTCCGGCAGGTGCATGTTGTAGCCCACATGGTTGTTCATGTTGGAGCGGGCGTTATGCACCAGGAAGGCATCACGGCTGTTGAGCAGCTCGATGTCAGCCGGGCTCAGGTAGATGCCGTGGGCGATCAGGGTCTTGCTGTCGATCAGGCCAAACTCGTCCAACCGGGCGATGGGCTCCTTGCCATAGTGGTGGTGACCGTGGGCCATGTCGTAGCGGTCTTCCGCCACATGGATATGCAGACCACGACCGGTGACCTGCACCGCTTCGCGCAGCATGGCGAGCCCCTCGTCGGGCACGGTGAAGGGGGCGTGGGCGCCGATATGAGCCTCCACCAGATAGGGTTCGCTCCCCTTGGCTTTGGCCGCATCGATCTGTTGGGCGAACAGGATGTTCTCCTCTACCCCGGCCTGCAGCTCGGCAAGGCCGCCGTTGCGATCCGTGGTCTCGAAGCAGGTCATGCCGCGCAGGCCCGCCTCCATAAACCCTTTGCGCAGCACATTCAGGGAGCCCTTGATGAAGTTGGGCGAAGCGTGGTGGTCGATCACCGCACTGCAGCCGCTCTTGATCGCTTCCAGCGAGCAGATAAGGCCGCTGTAGTAGAGGGACTCTTCATCGAGCGCCCGATCGAGCCGCCACCAGAGGTTTTTCAGGGTGGAGATAAAGTCCGGGCAGGGGGCGATATTGGCCATGATCCCCCGCGACAGGCCGGAGTAGAAGTGGTTGTGGGCACAGACGATGCCCGGCATCACCAGCTTGCCGCCCATCTCCCGATAGTTGGCCTCCGGGTAGAGGGCCCGCAGATTGGGCCCCACCGCTTTGATAAGCGATCCTTCGATGGCGATATCCACCCCTTCCAGCACCCGGGTCGGCTCCAGCTGGACAGCGGTGACGTTCTTCAGAATAAACATGGTGTGCTCCTTCGCTTATTCGTGGTTCGCTCAGGCCTCGACGGCCCCCAACAGGTAGTGGTGATGAGCATGGACATGGCTGATGATCCGGCACATGTCGCCAAGGGCCGCTGGCGCATCCTTGATCCGGCTTTGGGCGTCTATGGTCAGGCGATAGGTCTCGCCATCCTGACGCACCCGCAGTTCGCCACCGTCAGCCAGATAGAACCCGGGGTTGCGGCTGTTGTCGAAGTCCTCGGGCAGGCTGAAGATGGTGACCTTGTCCTGATAGGGCTTGCCCTGCCACGGGCAGAACTGGGCGCAGTTGCCACATTCGTTGCAGTAGGCATCCAGGTGCAGAGTCTGGAACTGGTCTTTGAAGCCCGGCACCGCGATGGCGACGTTGGCCCGGTTGGGGCAGACATCCACGCACTTGCTGCAGAGGTAGTTGCACTCGAGGCAACGGTGCGCCTCTTGCGCCACGAAGGCATCGCGCTCGCTCTTGTCAACCATGGTGACGGCGATGCTCCCCTTGCGGCGATAGATCTCATCCTTGCCTGACGGCTGGATGGTCACGACACTCTGCTGGCTGGCGATATGCTCGCGAGAGAGCACCAGATCCGCGGCGCGGCGGGCACCACCGATGGCACCGACGATGGAGGATGGTCCGCTCTGCACGTCACCGATGAGGAAGACGTTGCGACGGCTGGTTTCGCCAGTCTGGCCATCCACCTCGGGCCAGCCATCGCTGCCAAGGGGAATGCCCATCGCTTTCAATACCTCGCAATCAGGCTGCTCGCCGATGGCGGTGATCAGGGCATCCATCTGCATCACTTCGGTCTGCTCGGTGGGCACCGGACGGCGGCGGCCCTGCTCGTCAGGTTCCCCCAGCGCCATCATCCGCACGGTAAGCTTGCCATCTTTCTCAAAGCGATCCGGATTGGTGAGGAAGCAGAAACGCACCCCATCCTCCACTGCTTCCAGATACTCCTCGCGATAGGCGGGCATCTCTTTTTCGCTGCGGCGGTAGATAACGGTCACATCGCTGACACCCGGCACCTTGAGGGCGGCGCGGGCACAGTCCATGGCGGTGTTGCCGGCACCGATCACCGCCACATGGCGGCCCAGCGGCAGCGGTTTGCCCTGATTGAAGCTGCGCAGGAAGTGGAAGGATTTGTAAATCCGCTCGTGACCCCCCTCGAGGCGCATGCCGCCATTCTTGTCGGCACCGATGCCGACGAAGACATAGCTAAAGCCCTGGGCATGCAGCTTGTCGACGGTGAGCGCCGGATCGCAACCAAACTCGAACTTGACCCCGTGGGCGGCAACAAAGTCGATGTCATGCTGGATCAGCTCGGCCGGAATGCGGAACTCGGGGATGATGTGCTTGACCACGCCACCGGCATCCGCTTCGCGCTCGAACACTGTGACCGGATGGCCGGCACGGGCCAGGAAGTAACCGGCGGAGAGACCGGCCGGACCGGCGCCAATGACCGCCACCGGGTGCTTGTCACCACTGCCGGCCGGTTTGTGCCAGCGGGCCTTGTACCCTTCCCAGCCGCGCTCCAGCGCCACTTTTTTCAGTTCGCGGATATTGAGCGCGCTGTCGTAGTCGAGACGGGTGCAGTTGTACTGGCACTGGTGATCGCAGATATGGCTGGTGATGGCAGGCAAGGCGTTGCGCTGATAAATCAGCTCAAGGGCTGCCACATACTCCCCCTCGCCCATCAGGCGAATGTACTCGGGGATATCCTGATGCACGGCGCAGGCAGTGACGCACGGCGCCACGTAGCAGTCGGTCAGCGGCAGGCCACCCCCCACTTCGATGCGATCCTCGGACTTCCACTCCTTCTGGGTGTAATCCATGGTGAGGGCCTTGGCGGCAAGCGCTTCCAGCTTGGCCACATCTACCTGACTCATGCCCCAGCTGTCAGAGGCGTCGATCTCTTTGAGGCACTCGATCTGGCGCAGGTAGCCGCCCGGTTTCAGCAGGTCGGTGGCCATGGTGATGGGACGGATACCGGTCTCGAAGATCTCGGCGATGTTGAACTTGCTGGCACCGCCCGAGTAGGAGATGGGCAGCTTGCCATCGAAGGCGCGGGACAGCACGGCGGCCACGTTGATGGAGAGCGGGAACAGCGCCCGGCCGGACATATACATCTCATCGCCGGGCAGTGCCCCTTTGCGGTTGATGGTGCCAAGGGTATTGGTGAGTTTCACCCCGAAGGTGAGCCCCTTCTCGGCCCCCAGCGCCATCAGACGGGTCAGCATCGCCTTGGCCTGATCCAGCTTGAGGTCGTGATCGAACGACGCTTCGCTCAGACCAATGTAATCAAAGCCGCAGGTATCGAGGATCTCGCGCACCCGCGGGTAGCCCAGCAGGGTCGGGTTCAGTTTGACGAAGGTGTTGAGCCCCTTCTCTTCCAGCATGTAGCGGCAGATGGCCTCAATCTCGTTGGGCGGGCAGCCGTGCATGGTGGAGAGGGTGACGCCGTGCACCAGATTGGCCGGGATACGATCCACCAGCTGTTGCAGGCGAGCGCGGCGCGCCCCCAGTCCCAGCTCGGCGATAAACTGCTCGTCGGCCACCAGCTCGCGTACCACCTGCTGGTACTCGGCAAATTTCGGACTTTGGCTTGCATCCATCAGGCTGTGGATAAACTGTTGCATCGGTGGCTGTTTGATGCCGTCGAGGTTGTAACCCACGCTCATGTTGAAGATAAAGGACTTGGCCTCCCCCTCAAGACGCGGATCGAATACCTCCTCCAGCAGATAGAGAGCAAACCAGGCTTTCAGATACTCGTCGAACGCCTTGGGCAGGGTGAACTCGGTAGACCACTCGGTGTTGAAGCACTCGTCTTCGGCATCGATGCAGGGCTTTTCCAGGTCGAGACGGTCCAGTATCTGCACCGTCTTGAGCTCGATAAAGCGCCCGCCGGTCAGCCAGGAAGTGACGATGTTCTGGGCCAACTGGGTATGGGGGCCGGCTGCCGGGCCAATGGGGGTCTCGCAGGTTTCACCGAACACCTTGATCTTGCGCTCGTCCTGCTTGCGATAGAATTGCGCGGCGGGAATACCGAAAATGCTCTGACTCTCTTTATATTCCGCGAAAATACGGGTCAGCAGATTCTTGAACGGAACGGGTCGCATAATATCGCCCATGGCTATCTCCTTGCAGCTGTTCTGCCCATTGGCAGCATGAATAAATGGGGTATCCCGCACGGGTGTTCCCCCTTGGCAAGGAGAAGAGCAACAATCAGGCCACTACAGTTACAAAACTATTTTTTACGGTAAAAGCGTGAGACAGCTCCAATTAATGGAGAGAATTTACGATGCCACCATTATGGGTATTGCGAGTAGTTATCAATCACTCTGGAATTTACTTAATGAGCAGTTCAAAAAGAACTCGCACTATCAGATCAAGTGCGAGAAATATCACTTTGATACGCCATTTATCTCCCCGTTATCTTTTTAAACTGGGTTATTTCGTGGGCTAACTCTCATTTTCAAGAATGCCACCCAGCAGCGCCTGATAGCGCTCCGGGGTATCCACATCAAACAGGATGGCGGGGCTGTCGACGGGCACCATACGGTGCGGATGTCCTTGCAACCAGCATCGTACCGACGACTGCACCGGGGCCGCTGCCAGCTCGCGGACTAGGGATTTTGGCAGCAACACCGGATGGCCCGCCTCCCCCTGCCAGGTGGGGAAAAGAGCCTCACAACCCCGTGCCTGCCAGAGCTGTTGATAGACCTCGCGCGGGATACAGGGGAGATCCCCGTGGCTGATAAAGAGGTAGTCAGCTTCACTGGCCGCCAGAGCGCAGCGGATGGAGCTGCCCAGCCCCTGCCGATAGTCTGGGTTGTGGACGACAACAATATCCGGCCGTGATCCGTAGCGCGCTTGAAGTTCCTCGCCACGATGGCCCACCACCAGAATAACCCGCTGACAAAAAGCCAGGGCATTTTTGAGACTTGCATCAAGCATTGTCCCCTGGCAATAAGGTAGCATCATTTTCCAGGTACCCATTCGGGAAGATAAACCCGCCGCCGTTATTATACAGTCACACTGCACTTGTTCCTGGCAACGTTGTTTTCCACTCCCTTCGATATTTATTTTGGTCGTCATTATGTCGCTACCACATGTTGTTGCTGTCGCATTTCCAGATATAGATCCGCTATTAAACCCGCTCACCAAAAATATTGATAGTCATACCACCTTAATTAGCCTCTGCGGGGCCGGTGGGAAAACCAGCACCCTGTTCTGGCTGGCGGAATATTTTTATCAACAGGGTAAAAGGGTGCTAATTACCACCACCACCCGGATGTTTCTGCCTGCCCCGTCACACTATCGGGAATTGATTATCGAGACGGACCCCGTTCGTCAACTTACCCGCTGTCAGGCGCTACCGGATGGCCCGGCGCTGGTTGCCCTGTTCAGCCATCTCGACGAGTGCACCGGAAAGGTGGCGGGCCCCACGCCCCAGCAGATTGATCTCATCAAGGGGCAGCAGCGCTTCGATCTTATCCTGGTCGAAGCGGATGGCGCCCATCACAAGTTATTGAAAGTGCCCGCTTTGCACGAACCTTGCATTCCTCAGCACAGTGATTGGGTGATCGCCCTGACGGGCGGCGCCATGGTGGGGGCCAAGGCCGACCCGCAGCAGATCCACCGCTGGGCAGAGCTTCAGGCCCTGTGCGGGATAGAGGCCGGTGACCGCCTCGACTGGGCCCTGTTTCACCAACTGCTCTCCCACCCCGAGGGGCTGTTCAAGGGCACCCCGGCCAGGGCGCGCCGGATCTGGTTTATCAATGGGGATTATCAAAATGAGGCGTCGTGGCTCGATAAATTGATAAAGCTGCATAGCCGCCACCCCGAGATCCATGCCATCTGGCAGGGGGCGGTTCGCGAACCACAGCCCATTCGCCTCGCACTCGGTTACTTCGCTCAGGATGAGGCACAGCCGCCTCGCCCATGATGGTTTAAGGATAAGAAGAGGTACCTTATGAATCTGTTTTCACACGCAGCCCGACTGGAACAGGAGAACATTCCCTTTGCTATGGCCCAGATCATCGAGAGCCGTGGCTCCACACCCCGCCATCAGGCCCAGATGCTGGTAATGGCCGATGGCCAGATCCTAGGCACCATCGGCGGCGGCATGATCGAGCGGCTGGTGATCGAGGAAGCGATGGCCGCCATTGCCGAGCGCAAGCCCCGCATCTTCCACGGTCGGATGGCCCGCAACGGCGAACATGCGGTCGGGTCGGACTGTGGTGGCGCCATGTCGGTCTATATCGATGTCTATGGCCTGCGGCCACGGCTGGTATTGATCGGCGCAGGTCACGTCAACCGGGCGCTGGCCCATGCCGCCTCGCCGCTGGGTTTTGATATCCATGTGGGCGACTGCTTTGAAGGGAGCCTCAACCCAGACCACTTCCCCGCCGGTACCCATCTCAAGCAGGCCGATACCATCAGCGCGGTGATCGAGGCGCTGGCCATCGAGCCTGCCAACTTCGTCATCATCGCCACCAACCATCAGGACAAGGAGGCGCTGGATCGGCTGATCAGCCGTCCCCTCGCCTATCTGGGGCTGCTCGCCAGCAAGCGCAAGGTGCAGACCTTCACCCAGGCGCTGCGCCAGCAAGGGGTGAGCCAGGAGCAACTGCAGCAACTGCACGCCCCCATCGGCTACAACATCGGCGCCGAGACCCCCGAGGAGATCGCCATCAGCATTCTCGCCGAGTTGTTGCAGGTGAAAAACGGCAAGGCAGGCGGTCTGATGCAGGATGATGTGCGCCTCAAGCGGGATCAGCTGGTGGTGATGCGCGGCTCCGGCGATATCGCCACCGGGGTGGCGCTGCGCCTGCACAATGCCGGCTTCAAGGTGGTGATGCTGGATCTCGACAAGCCCACGGTGATCCGCCGCACCGTCGCCTTCGCTCAGGGGATGTTCGACGGCGAAACAAGGGTCGAGGGAGTGCGTGCCAAGCGGGTCGAGAACGTCGAACAGGCGTTCGAGCAGCTGGATCGGGGCGTCATTCCGCTGCTGGTTGACCCTGACTGTGCCACCCTCGCCGAGCTCAAACCCCGCTATCTGGTGGATGCCATCCTCGCCAAGCAGAATCTCGGCACCCACAAGGAGATGGCCCCCATTACGGTAGCCCTTGGCCCGGGGTTTGAGGCGGGGCGCGACTGCGATGCGGTCATTGAGACCAACCGCGGCCACCATCTGGGCCGGGTCATCTATCAGGGCCCCGCCCAGCCCAATACCGGCATTCCCGGGGTGATCGAGGGGCACTCCGCCCGCCGGGTGGTGCGCGCCCCCGTCGCCGGAGTGATGAAGAGCATTATCAAGCTCGGTGATCTGGTGCAGGAGGGGGATGTGATCGCCCATGTGGGGGACGCCCCCATTATCGCGCCCCTCTCCGGCATGGTGCGGGGGCTGCTCAGCGATGGCATCGAGGTGACCGTCGGCTTCAAGATCGGTGACATCGACCCCAGAGGCGAGCGGGCCGATGCTACCACGGTATCGGACAAGGCACGCGCCATCGGCGGCGCCGTGCTGGAAGCCATGATGCATCTGGCCCAGCGCCGATAACGGCGCTTCGCGTCCCTCTTCAGCACCAAGCAAAAGCCCCACCATGATGGTGGGGCTTTTTTCCGCCTGTCGGTTGATGCAGCTCCTTTACATCAGGGGAACCTGCATCACGACCGGGTTCGTTGCAATCGCCAGGCTCGCACCGCCAGCACAACCAGAGTGATGGCGGTGAGCGGCAATACAAAACCGGTTAGCGCTGCGCTGAACTGACCTTGCAGCGGACTGGATGTAGCGTGGAGGATCAGCCAGCAGGTGTAGCCGATGTAGTAGGCCAGAAACAGCGCCCCTTCCCAGCGGGCGATGGTGTAACCGGTAAAGAAGATGGGCAGGCAGGCAAGCGCCACCGCAATCATTACCGGAATATCGAACTGAAGGGCGGTGGCCGACACTTCAAGCCCACCGGGAGTGACGATGGAGGTGAGCCCCAGCACGCAGAGGATATTGAAGATATTGCTGCCCACCACGTTCCCCACAGCGATATCCCGCTCCCCGCGCAGGGCTGCGACGATGGAGGTCACCACTTCGGGCAAGGAGGTACCGGCCGCCACTATGGTCAAGCCGATGATCAGATCGCTCACCCCGAAGTAGTGTGCAATCTCAACCGCACTGCCAACCAGCAGGCGGGAGCCGAGGATCAGCAGACCCAGACCTGCGGCAATAAAGAGCAGATTGCGCAACCAGTTGCCCGCCGTACTCGCTTCACGGGTACCAAACTCCTGCTCATACTCCGCCTGCACCACTTTGTTTTCCCGTCGACTCTGGACAAAGAGAAACACGGTGTAGGCGATGATGCCGGCAAACAGCAGCGCCCCTTCCAGTGGTGCAATACGGCCATCGTAGCCCAGCAACAACACTAGAAAAGAGACCACTATCATCAAGGGAACGTCGAGACGTACCAGTTGCTGGGAGACGGTCAACGGTACGATCAGTGCCGAAATACCTAAAATAAACAGCACGTTGAAAATATTGCTGCCGACCACGTTTCCCACTGCGATCCCTGCCTGCCCCTCGAGGCCAGACTGGATGCTCACAGCCAGCTCGGGAGCACTGGTCCCAAAGGCCACTATGGTCAATCCCACCACCAGTGGCGATATCCCCATCATGGTGGCGAGGCGAGATGCGCCCCGCACCAGAGATTCGGCCCCCACCACCAGACACACCAGGCCTACAGCCAACCACACCAGCGTCATCATACGGTCTCATCCTTGCCGTTAGGTTCGTTGAAATAATCACAATAAATCAGATACCTGTGCTCCAGCACAGTCAAACCACGCCATTGTAACGAGGGGTTGGTCCCCTGTCGCGGGCTCTTTTGAGTGCCGTTTATCGTGCCACTGGCAGCCCAGTCACCACTCAACCATGCTTGATGCGAGTCTCCCCCGCCACCGACACCACAGAGCGCTTGCCCTTGCGGCTGATGACGAGAAGCGCCAGCACGATAAGGGCGATACCGCTCCCCTCCACCGGCCCCGGATTTTCACCAAGCAGCCACCATGAGAGCAGCACGCCGCTCACCGGCACCGCCAGGGTGCTGAGGCTGGCGATCCCTGCCGGCAGCTTTTTCAGTACGAACAGCCAGAGGCTCCAGGCCAGCGCCGTGGCGAAGATGGCGCTGTAGGCGAGCGCGCCAAACACATAGGGCTGCCAGTCGATGGGTCGCTCCGGCACCAGCGCCGCCACCACGGCCATCACCATGGTGGCGTAGATCATCTGCCAGGTGGTGAGGGACATCAGATCCACCGCGGGATGGCGGGCATACATCCGCTTGGCGATGATGGCGCTAATCCCCCAGCAAATGCCGGAAGCAATCCCCAGCAGCGCACTCTTCATGGAATCCAGATGCAATTGCCAGGGCTCGATCACCAGCAGCAGACCGCAGGCAGCCACCCCGACCGCCAGATAGTGGAGCTTGCGCATCCGCTCGCCGAGAAAGAGCGCCGCGAAAATCACCACCCAGAACGGCATGGTGTAGCTCAGAATAGCCACCTTGCCCGCCCCGCCGCTGATCAAAGCCCACTGGGCCAACCCCACCATGCCGCAGGTCTGGAACAGGGCGATGGCGAGGGTATAGCGAAACGGGGTGGGTTTGAGATAACGGCGCCCGCGCAGGGCTAATACCAGCAGCAGAACCAGAGATCCGCACAAGCAGCGCAGGGCGGTGAACTCGAAGGCCCCCGCGTAGAGCATCACCTGCTTCATCACGATCCAGCTGTAACTCCAGATGGCGGTGAGCAGGATCAATCCCACCAGCGCCGCCATATTGATCTTTCCGCTCATTTGCTTGTTACTCACCTCTTGTCACTCATTGCGCCGGTTCAACTCTCGACGTCTTGCCCGCGCTTGAAGGCGGCCATCTTACGCCGCTCATCCTCCGCTGACCATGGTCGCCCCGAAATGAACAAGGGGGCCGTCGGCCCCCGCAATCACACTCAACCCGAGCTGGAACGCCTAGCGGCAGATAAGGGTTCCCGTCTTGCCGGCAATGCCGTCGGCGGCCTTCTCCAGCAAGGTGATCAGGGATTTGCGCCCCGGCATGGAAGTGGCAAACGAGAGCGCCGCCTCCACCTTGGGCAGCATGGAACCCTTGGCAAACTGCCCCTGTGCAATAAAGCTGTTGGCATCGGCCACGCTCAGCTGATCGAGCCACTGCACATCCGGCTTGCCAAAGTTGATGGCGACCTTCTCTACCGCGGTAAGGATGATCAGCATGTCGGCGTCAATCAGTTCCGCCAGCTTGGCACTGGCCCAATCCTTGTCGATCACCGCACTGGCACCGCGCAGGTGATTGCCCTCCCGCAGCACCGGAATGCCGCCGCCACCGACGGTGATCACCACCTGACCGGCAGCCAGCATGGCAGAGACGGTCTCTTTCTCGATGATATCGACGGGTTTGGGGGATGCCACCACCCGGCGATAGCCGCGACCGGCATCCTCTTTGAGCCGCTCCCCCTTGGCCATCAATGCTTCGGCCTCCTCCTTGCTGAAGAAGCCGCCGATGGGTTTGCTCGGGTCGAGGAAGGCGGGATCGTTTTTATCCACCTCAACCTGGGTCACCAAGGTGGCGACCGGCTTGTGGATACCACGTTCAAGCAGTGCCTCGCGCAGGGCGTTTTGCAGGTCATAACCGATATAACCCTGACTCAGGGCCACGCAGACCGACATGGGCAGATGGGGCGCCTTGGGATCGTGGCGGGCCGCCACCTCGAACGCCTGCTGGATCATCCCTACCTGCGGGCCGTTGCCGTGGGTCACCACCACCTCATGCCCCTGGGCGATCAGGTCGGCAATGGTGCCCGCCGTGCTCTGCACCGCCTTCATCTGCTCGGGCAGGTTGTTGCCCAGCGCATTGCCACCAAGGGCCAGTACGATTCTCTGTTTCATCTTGTTATCTCCAGTGATGGGACAAGCCGGCGCAATACCGGCCCACCTTTCGTTGTTCACATAACCTTGTTGATTTGCGTATTTCGAACGAATTGTCAGCCTGCTACCAAGGGGCAAGGCGAGTGCAGCTCCGGCGCCAACGCCGGATCAAAGGGCGCTCTGGCCAAAAACCGGCCATGACCACGCCGCCCGAGGAACTCGCCATCGCGAGCGACTATCTCGCCACGGCTCAGGGTCATCCTGATCCGGCCTGGGCAGTGCATCCCCTCGTAGGGGCTGTAGTCGCCGTTGTCGTGCAACTGTTGATGGGAAATCAGGGTGTCACCACGGGGATCCATGATCACCAGATCGGCGTCAGACCCCGGTTGCAGGTTGCCCTTGCGCGGCCAGAGGCCAAACAGGCGCGCCGGATTGGCGCTGGTGAGGGCCACGAAGCGGGACGGCGAGATGCGCCCGCCCAATACCCCGTGGGCAAAGAGCAGCAGCATCCGGTTTTCGACCCCGGGCAAGCCGTTGGGGCAGCGGCTGAAATCGCCCCCCGAGAGGGTCATGCGCTGGGCGTGGGAGAAGTTGCAGTGATCGGTCGCTACCGTATCGATGTCGCCCGCAACGATACCGACCCACAGCTTGTCCTGCTCGCGGCGCGAGCGCAGCGGCGGGCTCAGCAGATAGTCGACACCGTTCTCCTTGTAATAACACTGCTCATCGAGCAGCAGATATTGCGGGCAGGTCTCCACCCAGACCGGCTGTCCCTGCCGACGCGCCAGTTTCAGATACTCCAGCCCCAAGCCATTGGAGAGGTGGACGATATAGAGTGGCGCATTGCCAGCGAGCCCCGCCAGATTGATCATCCGGGCGATGGCTTCCGCCTCGCACTCCAGTGGGCGGCTTTGCGGGTGATACCAGGGTTCATGGTGACCCGCGGCCAGCAGGGCCGCCCGGCGCGCCGCGATGGCTGCATCGTTCTCGGGATGGACGGTGGCAAGCGCCCCCACCGCCTTGAGACGGGCCAAGGCGCGCAGCACGTCGTGATCACCCAACTTGTACTGGTAGGTGAGATAGAGCTTGAAGCTGCTGATCCCCTCCTCCTGCACCATGGCGGCCATCTCGTGGAGGATGGCGTCATCCACATGCTGAACAACGCCGTGAAAGCTGTAATCGACCACCGCCTGATCGGCGGCATAGTCGTGATAGCGGGCCAGCTGGTGATGCAGATTGCACCCTGCCGGGCCAAATCCCATGTGATCGACGATGGTGGTGGTGCCACCACAGGCGGCAGCACGGGTACCGCTGAAAAAGTCATCGCAACTGCGGGCAATGCCCACGTCGATGTTGAAGTGGGTATGAACGTCGATGCCACCCGGCATCACATAACAACCGCTGGCATCGATCACGTCGGTCTCGCCATCGGGCTGGATAGCGGCGGCTCTCGCGCGGACCACCCCGTTATCGATCAGCAGATCCTGACGATATTCACCCTGCGCATCGACCAGCACACCGTTTTTGATCAGCCGTTTCATCCCCACCACCTCGAACATCACTTCAAACAGCAAAGCCCCGCCTCAATGGAGACGGGGCACTTGCAACAGCCGGGCGGCGATGGCAGCCACCACCCGGCAGACCCCTTACTTGTCCAGCTCGGCCAGATAGAGCATGGGGATCACGGCGTACATGGCGGCGCACTTGACCAGATGCTCTTTCCAGGTCTTCTCGTTCGGGGCGTGGGCCTCCGGCTCTTTACCCGGGCCAAAACCGATGACCGGAATACCGTGGCGACCCATGATGGAGACCCCGTTGGTCGAGAAGGTCCATTTGTCCACCACCGGCTCCTTGTTGAACAGCTCACGATAAGCCTTGGAGAGGGTTTTGACGGTGATGTGATCCTCTTCCACCTTCCAGGTCGGGAAGTAGCACTCGGTCGGATAGACCAGACCGGTGTAGGCCGGACGATCGTACTGGTACATGGAGACCTCGGCACCGGCGGCTTTCACCGCAGGCAGGGCGCGGATCTCGTCGAGCGCCCCTTGCCAGGTTTCGCCCCAGGTGAGGCGGCGGTCGATGGAGACGGCGCAGCTGTCTGCCACGGCGCAGCGGCTTGGGGAGGTGAAGAAGATCTCGGAGACGGTCAGGGTCCCCTTGCCGAGGAAGTCGTCATTGCCGAGGTTGTGGCTCAGCTCCTGCAGCTCGCCAAGGATGGGGCCCATCTTGAAGATGGCGTTGTCACCGCGCTCCGGTGCGGAGCCGTGGCAGCTGACCCCCTGCACATCGATGCGGATCTCCATGCGGCCACGCTGGCCACGGTAGATCTGGCAGTCGGTGGGTTCGGTACTGACCACAAACTCGGGGCGGATCTTGCTCTGCTCGATGATGTACTGCCAGCAGAGGCCATCGCAATCCTCCTCCTGTACGGTACCGGTCACCAGCAGGGTGTACTGATCTTCCAGCCCCAAATCCTTGATGATCTTGCCCGCATAGACCATGGATGCCATGCCGCCTTCTTGGTCAGATGCGCCGCGGCCACCGATGATCTCGTGATCTTCCATCCCCTCATAGGGGTCGAACTTCCAGTTGGCCATGTTGCCGACGCCCACGGTATCGATGTGGGCATCCATGGCGATCAGGTGCGGGCCGTGGCCGATATAGCCCAGCACGTTGCCCATGGGGTCGATCTCGACCTTGTCAAAGCCAACCTTCTCCATCTCCTGCTTGATGCGCAGCACGACGCGCTCTTCATCGCAGCTCTCGCTCGGGATGGCGATCATGTCGCGCAGGAACTGACTCATCTCGGCCTTGTACTGGTAGGCCTTCTCCAACACCATTTCAAACGGAATTTGCTTGCTCATTGTGATTCTCCATAACAACTGAGAGTGCGCGGCCTGTTCGTCGGCCGCGCCCTGTGCCCGTTACCGCGCACCGTTGGCGAGGCGCGATCAATGCTTCAATTCGTGTCTCTGCTCTGGCGGGAGAGCTAGTCGCAGGCAGGATGTTTGCCTTCCCACACCACTTCCCGGTAGTGCTTCACATCGGTGTCCCCTTCGGTGTTGATGATCAGCACGACCGAGTTGCTATCCAGCCCGAGACGCGCCATCAGCGCCGCGCGATCCGGGTGGTGACGCACCGCAGCCAGCACGCCGGTACCGACCGAGCCGGACTCACCGGAGATGATGCGGGGGTCATTGCCAAGAGGGTTGCCAAGCACTCTCATGCCCAATGCCGATACCTTGTCGTGACAGGAGATAAACTGGGTGGTGCAGCTCTTGAGCAGCGGCCAACCAAGCGGATTGGGTTCGCCACAGGCAAGACCGGCCATGATGGTGCGCATGTCGCCCCCCACGTTGACCATCTCCCCCGCCACGCCGGAGCGGTAGATGCAGTCGGCCTGATCCGGCTCGACCACGATGCTGTGCAGATTTTTCGCCCCGAAGCAGTCCACCAGATAACCGAGCACACCGCCCGCCAGCGCCCCTACCCCAGCCTGCAGCAGCACGTGGGTCGGCTGCTTGATGCCCATATCCTGCATCTGCTCGACCGCTTCGTCGGCCAGGGTGGAGTACCCCTGCATGATCCAGGTCGGGATCTTGGTGTAACCCTCCCAAGCGGTGTCCTGCACTATGTGCCAGCCGCGCTCTTCGGCCATCTTCATGGTCAGGCGCACGGTGTCGTCGTAGTTCATGTCGGTGACGATGCACTCGGCACCGAGATTGAGAATGTGGTCAACCCGCTCCTGGGCAGAGCCCTTGGGCATGTAGACCACCGCATGCTGACCCACCTGCTTGGCGGCCCAGGCGACGCCACGACCGTGGTTGCCATCAGTGGTGGTGGCGAAGGTCATCGGCTCCTTGATGGTGCGTTTGATGAGATCGAAGGAGAAATCTTCGATGGCCACCCCGTACTTTTCACAGAGCAGGTTGGCGATGGCATAAACGCCACCCAGCATCTTGAAGGCATTGAGGCCAAAGCGCTTTGACTCGTCCTTGACCAATATATTTTTCACCCCGATATAGGCGGCCAGATCTTTCAGGTCGCACAATGGGGTCGGCTCATAACCGGCCAGTTTTTTATGAAAAGCGCGAGCCTTTTGTGCTTCGGCGCGAGAAAACAGCGGAGATGGCTCGGCGGTAAAAAAGCGGTTATCGGCAATATCCATCTTCAGCGAAAATTGGGACATGCTTACCTCACTAGGCGTTACCTGACAAAGAGCTGCCTCGCCGGGAGATCCGTTATCCAGATACCACGGGGAGAAAACTCGAAATAATGGATTCGACAGTGTGGGCAGGATGAATATTCACCCTGCCCCTGCTGTTATTTATTTCACCCGCTTTTGCGCCTCTTTAATCAGATTTTCCAGGGTTTCTGCCGGCGCGGAGAATTTACGAGCCATGATCATGGCGGCGATAATATAGGGCTTCCAGCTCGCCTCTTTATAAGTGGCGATACGATATTTCTCGAATACCCCTTCGGTCACTTCACCCTCTTTGCAGGAGACGCCGGAAATATCGGCCGGCAGGCAGTGCATATAGAGCGCCTCGCCCCCCTTGGTGAGCTTCATCATCTCCTCGGTGCAGTGCCAATCCTTGTGCTTGGCGTTCTGCTCAAGGCAATGTTTCTCCAGCTCTTTGAGACCGGCGTGGTCATTGGCACGCAACAGCTCGGTACGCTGCTCCATCACCTTGTAGGGAGCCCAGGACTTGGGATAGACGATATCTGCATCCTTGAAAGCCTCTTCCATGGAGGTGACCTGACGGAAGCTGCCGCCGGAGGCCTTGGCATTCTCTTTGGCCACTTCGATCACGTCCGGGATCAGGTCATACCCCTCCGGATGGGCCAGGGTCACATCCATACCGAAGCGGGTCATCAGACCTATGATGCCCTGCGGCACGGAGAGCGGCTTGCCGTAGCTCGGGGAGTAGGCCCAGGTCATGGCAATCTTCTTGCCCTTGAGGCTCTCCAGGCTGCCAAAGTGCTCCTGCAACCAGGCGAGATCAGCCATGGACTGGGTCGGGTGATCAATGTCGCACTGCAGGTTGACCAGCGCCGGACGCTGGGGCAGCACCCCCTTCTCGAACCCTTCATCCAGTGCCGCGCCCACTTCACGCATATAGGCGTTACCGGCACCGAGGAACATGTCGTCACGGATGCCGATGGCATCGGCGCAGAAGGAAATCATGTTGGCCGTTTCACGGACGGTCTCGCCGTGGGCGATCTGGGATTTACCCTCATCCAGATCCTGCTGGGCCAGACCGAGCAGGTTCAGCGCAGAGGCGTAAGAGAAGCGGGTTCGGGTGGAGTTATCGCGGAAAACCGAGATACCGAGCCCGCTGTTAAACAGTTTGGTGCAGATATTTTCGGCGCGCAGGGTCTTGAGGGATTCGGCCAGTTTCAATACCAGCTCCAGCTCCTGAGGAGTTTGCTCCCAGGTCAGCAGAAAATCTTTTTCATGCAGGTTGGATTTGAGTGCTCTGATCTCTTTGATTAATTCGTTAACTGCTTTCATCGTTCGCCCCAATCATTGGATGAGATATGGATAGCTCCCCTTTCACTCACGATGTCACCAGCATCCCGGTTGTGGGTGAGCGCGTCGGTTAGCGTCGATATGAGGCAATCAATAACCGTGCCAAACCAATAAAATGCAGGCAGATATTAATAAATGGCAAAAGTGTGTGATGCCACCCACAAAATCAGCGGCTATTTCAGCGATTTAATCCATAAAAAGGTGAGCGGATCAGCCAAGCCATAAAATAGCCGAGTGATAATAATCAGAGGCGATATCTCGGCATCGGTGAGAATTATCATCAAAGGTCAGTTTCAGGGGCTGAAATGATATCGACGGGGCTGTTGTTATCATTATGATAATGCCCGCAACACCTTTTCTCTTGGAATGATCTCTCCAGCGTTGACACTGCTGCTATCTCGCTTCCCCTGCACTCCCGTATCGCCTCTCGCCTTATCTTCCGGCCACATCGCTGGGCGCGGTTGGCCCAAGGTGCTAACGTGAATACGCCAGCTGCGCATCTGTCTCGGATGCTCAGAAGAGCCCGACGTTCACTACCGCAACTGCGCGGAAGAACCTGCATGACTTACATCTTTGAGGGATTATCTATGTCCAGGAATGCTGCTCTGCTCATCACCCTGACCCTGCTCGGGATCGCCCCTGCCCACGCCATCAGCGCCAAATATGCCGAGCAGCTGGAGCGCTCCGGCTGCACCCAGGTCACCGAGGCGCAGGGCTGTGACATTCACAAAACCAAAGCGGAAAATGCCAAGGCGGGATTTAGCGCGGCCGCCCCGGCCGCGGAGGGCGGTCTGAATCTCAGCTATGAGCAGAAGCTGGAGCGCTCGGGCTGCACTCAGGTGAGCGAGCTCAATGGCTGCGATATCAACAAAACCAAGGCTGAGAACGCGGCTACCGGTGTTGGCAATGCTCCGGCCGCGGCAACCAGCGCCAGCCCCTATGCGGGCAACTGGATCGCCACTTTCCCCCAAACCGGCGCCACCGTGGCCAATATCCGCATCGATGGCAAGGATCAGGTGTGGGTCAACGACAAGAAGGTCAATGCCAAGAAATCCGATGGCGCGCTGGTGTTCAAAGATGGCATGGTCATCTACACCATTCAGGGGGATCGCCGCATCAAGGGTGAAGACGGCTGGGTCGATAATGATGCCGGCACCAAGGGGCCCATCAACGCCAAGTAAGCAGCTGACCACGAAATGACGGGGAGCGCGGGCACCCCGTTTCACCCCTGATTGCCCATCGCGTCCAATGACCAACTCCGCCAGTGAGGGGCCAGAATCAATACCTCCTGCTCCAGCCAAGTCCCGTCTGTGATCAGTTTATCGAGCCAGGGAACGCCTGCCAACGCGCCATGACTATCGACCTGATCAGCCTGCTTAGTCACACGCCAGGGCACCTTGCCACTGTCCGTCGCAAAGGTGCGTACCGGACGGGCATAGTGATCCAGATAAGGTTGCAGCTCACAGGGAAGCCAGAGCATGGCCGGTCGATTTAGCTCGCGCGCCAGCTCTATGGCAATATCGATACCCCGTTGATCGAGATCGCCAAAATGTGCCCACTGCACGCCCGCAGGCAGCAGCGGGATCAGCTGCTTGGCCAGGGTAGTATTGCGACCGGGGGCAAAGAGCAGCAGTTGCCCGGGTTGCAGCGGGTAGTCGACAAAGGCACCCTTGTTCTCCACCGTAATGACCCGCTCACCTTGCCAGCCGATGGCCGCCAGCGTGCCCAGAGTCCGCTCCGGCAACGCCAATTCCCCCAGCAGCGCCATTATTGCCGTCATATCGTGCTGCTGACCGTGCAGATCGACCAGTGAGAGCGGCTCGAGGGTACGGATGCGGATCACCTCATCTTGCGTGAGCGTCAAGTCCGCAAGCATTGGCGCTGCAAGGGATGCTGATCGCGAATGCTTGCTGTCCCCATGCCAGAGGGCATAAAAGCAGGCCTGATTGAGCCGTGCAGGCAAACTCACTCCCAAACGTTGCAGCAGCTCACCCTTGTCCGGTTCGGGGTGCTCTGCCCGTGCCAGTTGTCCGGTCAGATAAGTCCGCCCCGCGTCGGTCAACGCATAATGAGCACCTCGGCCAACCGGCTTGATCCCCGCCACTGCCTGCAACAGATCCTTCAACTCGCGGCCATGCCGACTCTCAAGGGAGCAGCCCTTTCCATTCTGGCTATCGAACAACCGTGCACACAAATTCTGTACCCGCACCTCATCAAACAGCGACATCATCACCTCTCCATGCGGCTTCATATGACGAAGTAGAGGTGATTTTCCCTGTCATTACCGTGACCGGCTTCGCAAGCGGTTCTTATCAACCCCGCCATGCATGGCCCGTTACTGGTAAACCCACTACAAAGGGCGCAAGCTGGTTTGATATAGAGATACGCAGCGCTCTTCGCGGCACGACAACGCGACACCCGCTTTCACAAGGGCTTGCCATGACCGACGCCACAGACCCATCGCCATCCTCTTCCTGGCATCTTTCGGATATCCGCGAGCTGGCGCACCTGCTGACTCTGGCGCTGCCCGCCGCGGTAGAGATCACCGAAGCGGTACATCAGGCGGTGCTAAGCGGTATGGGTCTCAAGGGGCGGGATGAGGGGAAGACAGCCGGGATCACCGGGCTGGTCTACAAGGGGGTACATGGCGCCGCCAACAACCTAAGCAGCGGCATCAACCAACTGCTCAGCCGCCTGCCAGCCACTCCGCCGCCCCACCAGATCCCCGAAACCCCGAAACGTGCAGCCCTGATCGCCACGCTCAACGGCATGTTGGGGGACAAGCTGGTCGAGCACCACAATGCCCTCGCCACCCCCATGACACTGCGCTATCAGGGCAAGCCCCTCGATTGGCAAGCGATGCCAAAGGATCTACCCCGCGAGGGACGGGTGCTGCTGATGATCCATGGCCTCTGCATGAACGATCTGCAGTGGCAGACCGAGCATCAAGGCAAGCCGGTCAATCACGGGGAGCAACTTGCCAACGCGCTTGGCTATCAGCCTCTTTACCTGCGCTACAACTCGGGCCTGCCCATCGCACAAAACGGGCAGCAACTTGCTCTGTTGCTGGAGCAGTTGCTCGCCCACTGGCCGGGAGAGCTCAAAGAGATAACGATAATGGGCTATAGCATGGGGGGACTGGTTGCACGCAGCGCCTGCCACCATGCCGGCGTGGCCGGGCTCACCTGGCCTGCGCACCTTGCCAACCTGATATTTCTCGGCACACCACACCACGGCGCACCGCTCGAACATGCAGGTCACTGGCTGGAACAGTTGTTGCCCGCTACCGCCTACAGCGAACCCTTCGTCAGACTGGCGCGGCTGCGCAGTGCAGGCATCAAGGATCTGCGCCACGGCAAGGTGATCGACGAAGTGGCCCAACCCGACCCCGCCGTGCCCTTGCGCGATCCCCGCGTTCCACTCCCCTTACCCTGCAGCGTCAACTGTTATGCCATCGCCGCGACCACTGCCGCCAAGCGCAGCCTGCTGGCCGACCGGCTGATTGGCGATGGACTGGTGCCGCTACGCAGTGCCCTCGGTCAGCACAACGAAGCGCGCCATCAGCTGGCTTTTCTTCCTGCCCATACCCTGATTGTCTATCGCACCAGCCATATGGCCCTGCTCGCCAACCCGCAGGTTGGCCAGCAACTGCTGCGCTGGCTCAGCCCCTTGCAGTTATAGCGAACTGGCTATTAAAGCAACAGAATGCTGGTTCACACAGGAGCCCTGTGGCACTCTGGGACGTCAAAGGGAAGACCCACACTGACACTTGATGTGTCCCCACTGCAAAGGAGCGCCACCGATGGCCAAAGCAAGCAAAAAAGAGATCAAGAAGAAGATCGCCGCTCGTCTTGAGAAAATTGCCAAGCATGAAAGCAAGATCAAGAAGCTGAAGAAGGCCCTGAAGTAGGGCCCATCGCATAAGAAAAACCGCCAATAGGCGGTTTTTTCATCCCCCTTTCGCCCCTTTACCATCGTTTTGATACCAATGGCCTTGATGTAAACGCCTCAAGCGCACCTCAGCAGAACAACCCAGCTGAAACCACGCACGTTCTCATCACCGCTATTTGGTCTAACAGCGCCAATCGGGCGCCGCGCGCCCCCTTGTCAGCAACTACCTTCAACGGAGTGTTTGATATGAGCCAGCAGTGGAGCGCCATATGTACTCTTACACCCTCACTTTCAAGGAAGATGTCGATCGCCTGACCGCCCCCGAGCAGGAGATCACCTTGCAGAGCCCCGCTCAGGCGGGGGATTTTGTTATCCTCTCCGACGGCAGCCGCCATCAGGTGATGTTTGTCACCCACCGCGCCCACTACAGCAGCCTCTATCTCGATAAAGGGGTCAGGGTGCCACAGAGTTAGTGGCTATCGCCTTCAATTGATGGGGCTGAGTGAAATATTCACGCCGTTGACATAATAATCATCGCATCATGTCAATGTTCCTTTATCTCTATCACGATATATCTGAGGAAGCGCGATGAAAAAATACAACATTGTCTTATATCAAATTCAATTTATTTAGCCACGAAAAAGCAAATCATACATCACAAAAACGAACCACTATCACTCAATATCATTGACCACACCCTTGGTGCGTTATAACAATTACTTTGCTGAACATATTTATTCGCAAGTCATTATTAGTGATGGAGTTATCACAATGAATAAAGTTATCTTACCCATAGCATTAATTACCTGTGCCACGCTCGCTCACGCAGAGTCCAGCACTATTATCAACGGTCTGGATTTTGGTCCATTAGCTCAGTTGGCTGGCACATGGAAAAGCACCGATGCTGGTGGTGTAGATGTAGCACCCGGCCAGGAGGGTAGCAAAGTTGGCAAAGGGGGGCCGGCAGTGGAACCCTTTTACGAAGTCATTACTTTTGAACCGGCAGCCGATGCTAAAAATGCCAGCGAACAATATCTGGTAGCCATGTATTACAAACAGGAAGTATTCAGAAAAAGCGATAATGGGAAATTTCATGACCAACGCGGCTATCTGATTTATGACAAGACTAATCAGCTTGTTTACAACTCATACTGTATACCCCGTGCAGTCTGTGTGGTCACTGAAGGCAAAGCGGGTAACAAAATCGAGTTCAAGACGGGCAAGCGCGGTATTGCGGAAAGCAATTATATGACCATTAATGATTCCACCACGGATTTCTCGATGACTCTGGACTTCTCAGAGAAAGATCTCCTCAAATACAGTCAAACCACCAACCTGATGGTGTATGGCAAGCCATTCGCACACTCCGATAGTGCATCCCTGACCAGAACCAATTGATGTTTCATGGCCAAGGTATTCATTACCTTGGCTTTTTTATATTCGTCGATAGTCTATCCTGATGGCATCCCTATCCCACTCGGGGTTAAGCACACCGGCATACCAGAGTGTCAGAATGACATCCATCTGATTGTTATGCTTAACAACCTTGCCGCTCTTACAGGCCGAGACCACTTCCAGCCATAACTGCTCGGGATTGATCGGTTTGGTAATATCCTTGTGTGACAATAAATCAATGGCAGCCAACACATATGCTCTGGTTTTGGTCGCAGCTACATAATGAACTGGCATGATGCAACTGATACAACCAAGACTGCAAAGAGTCAAAAAAGTTACCTTTGGATTATTCTTGAATTTCCCTGTACTAATATCATCACCAAATGCTTCAGCAATAGCCATATCCCAAGCGGTGGCATGCCCATAATTATTCTGCACCATCAGATGAACAGCTCTCAGCGCTGCACCACCATATTTACCATAGATAATCATCACTAATCCCTCCTTTTGCCCCATAGTAAGGCCGAACAGGCGAGATAAGCTAAAATAAATATCAATCACGATCATCGATTTTTTCCATTGATAACAAATCCATTTTTAGCTGAATTAAATATTGATCCATATCAATGTTATATCTTTATCTACCGAAAGGCTGACTGGTCGATGTCAGCCTTCCAATATCATTCATCAACATCCATTTTCGTGTATAAACGGGTTCACCCAGCCTAGAGCACCTCTATTTTTACTTTGATAATCCCGTCGCGAATATTGCCGATGGTGCTAAAGGCAGATTTGGAGAGATCGATAATACGCCCACTTTTAAAGGCGCCGCGGTCATTGACCTTGACCACTACGCTCTTGCCGTTGGCGAGGTTGGTGACCCGCACCATGGAGCCGAAGGGCAATTCCATATGGGCGGCGCTATTGAGGTTGTTGCGATAGATCTCGCCGCTGGCGGTCTTTTTGCCGTGATAACGGTCGGCATAATAGCTGGCGTAACCGGTCTCGCTATAGCCGCGCCAGCTGCCGCCGTGACTCTCGTCATAACGGCTGCTACAGGCCGCCAGCAGCAGGCAAAGAGATAACAGCAGCCCTTTCTGGATATGTTGCACCTTTCCCCTCTCCTCTCTTCTTCTTTTCTCTATGCGCAATTTTTCTTCTTCGATACGGCCGGTGACGCTGGCGACACGCTTGCAGGCGGGAGACCTCACCTTGCCATAGCTCCAAGGCACTCATCATGTTACTCGTCTTGTTGTCAGGCAACAGCGACCGCGCGGCTACTTTGCCATATCCTCCATGCAAAAAGGGAGGCAAATGCCTCCCTTTCAACTAGTTACCGGTCATCCTTTGTCGGGATGGGCCAGAGACTTCTCAGGCAATCAGCTTGTCGTCGGCAAAGCCGAAACCGCGCAGGCCCACCACATGTACGTGCTCGTGCTTGCCCTGTACCTTGCGGATGAGCTTGTAGGTGGTGCCCTTCTCGGGGCTGATGTTCTCGGGCGCAGCGATAAGCAGCTGCATATCCTGCCGCTCGCACAGCTCGAACAGGGTGGCGATGGATTTGCCATCCAGACGGGCCGCTTCGTCGAGGAACAGCAAGCGGCACGGGGCGATGTCCTTGCCGCGCAGACGGCGGGACTCTTCCTCCCAGCTGATCAGCACCATCAGCAAGATGGCCTGACCGGTACCGATCGCCTCGCCGGTGGAGAGCGCGCCGCTCTCGGCCCGCAGCCAGCCATCGGCCCCGCGCTGCACCTCGATCTCCAGCTCCAGATAGTTGCGATAGTCGAGCAGCACGTCGCCCATTACCTGATAGCTGCGATCCCCCTGCTCCACTTGCGGGTTGAGGCGCTGGAACAGCTTGGCCATCGCCTCGGAGAAGCTGAGCTCCTTGTCGGCGAACAGATCGTTGTGCATGGCAGTTTGGTCGGCCAGCGCCGTCAGCAGACGGGTATGGGCCTCACGAATATTGACGTTGAGGCGCACCCCGCGCACCAGACCGAAGGCGATGTTCTGCAAGCCCTGGTTGAGCACCCGTATGCGGTTCTGCTCACGGCGGATGATGTTGGTGATCTTGGCCGCCACCTCGTGAGAGGAGAGCGACAGATGGGTTTCCCGCTGCTTGAGCTCATCGGCCAGGCGGGCCAGCTCGATCTCCATCTCCTCGATCGCCTCTACCGGATCATCGGAGCGGATGATGTCGTTGCGAATGCGATCCTTGAGGTAGCGGTAGACCTGCACATAGAAGGCCACCTTCTGCTCGGTGCTGCGGTTGCCCTCGGAGAGACGCAGCGCATCGCGCAGGGCCTCGTCGTGGGCCACCGCCACCCGCAGGGCGCCGAGGGCCTTGTCCGACATGGAGCGCAGCTCGTCGCTGTCGAGGTACGCCAGCTCACGCTTGTTGAGGCGCTTCTCGACGTCGGTCTCCCGCGCCAGACGCACCACCCGTGACCAGCTCGCCTTGTGACCCACCAGGGATTTACGGGCGCCGTAGTAATCCTTGCCTTCCAGCTTGAGACGGCCACCGAGGGATTCAATCTCACGCTTGGTTACCTGTAACTGGGCCTCGGCGCTGGTGCGACGGGAACGGGTGCGAATAAGCAGCTCTTCGATCTCTTTCTTGTGGGCACGCGCCTTCTCTTCCATATCGTCAGAGAGGGTCAGCCCCATGGCCGCCAGCTCCTGCTCGAACTCGGTCAGGGTCTGGCGCTTGGCCTCGACGCTGGAGTTAAGCGCAGTGCGCAGCTGCAACGCCTCGGTGTGGCGCTGGGCAATCTGCTTGTGCTGCTCGCCGGCGGTGCGGGCCGCCAGCTCGGCCGCCTTGAGCTTCTCTTTGAGTCGCTCGCTCATCTCGGACGCCTTGCCCAGCAGGTCTTGCGCATCCTGATAGGCAAAGTGTGGCAGACGGGCCACCAGCTGATCGAGGGCGTAGCAACGGCGCTTCTGCTCGGCCAGCAGGTCGCTCACCTCATCGTAAGCCGCCTGCAGCGCCGCAAGATCCTGCGGATCCTGGCGCAGCACCTGCACCATGGTTTCCAGCCTCTCCAGCGCCTTGCCGTGTTTGGCGATAAAGGCTTCGGCCTGTTTCAGCGCTTCCACGTCGGCGTGGGCCGCCTCGAGGCGGGCCGCCAGATCTGTCTCGGCAAACAGGTGGGCAAAGGGCAGCATCCCCTGCACCAGCTGGATATGGCGGGTCAGCTGAGCGGCAGCCGCTTTGGCATCACTCAGCTGCTTGTCGCACTCGGCTATGGTTCCCTGCAGCATACGCTGCTCGTGCTGTTTGGCCTGCACTTCGGCTTCGGGGTCGGGGCGGAAGGCGATGTCCAGATGCTGGCCGATAAAGTCGCGGAAGTGGCCGTAGAGACGGTGGTACTTCTGCTGCTCGAAGGCGGCCTTGGCGTAACCCTCGATGAGGCCTTCGCGCTCAAGGTCGAGCTGCTCGATCCGCTTTTCACGGGCGGCGCGACCAAACAGCGGCAACTCGGGGTAGCGGGAGAAGCGCACCTGACGCTTGCTGGTGCGCACCAGCACGGCATCCCCCAGCTCGTCCGCTTCCACCAGATCCTCGTCAAAGGAGTCGGGGTTGCCCTGAATGAGGTAGATATCCTCCGGGCAATCTTCCAGCTTTTTCAGCCGCTCGATGGCGCCTTCGAGGTCGAGCACCACCAGGGCGCTGCGAGCCGGGCCGTAAAGCGCGGAGTAGTAAGGGGCATCGTCGATGGAGATGTCGTCGTAGACATCGGAGAGCAGTACGCCCCCCACCTGCTCGGCGATGCGTGCCAGGCGCGGATCCGCCTCGCCGGCCCCCAGCTGCAGGTTGCGAATTTGCAGCTCCAGCGCCTGTTTCTGCGCCGCGATGCGGTTGCTCTCCTGCTCGAACTCGCGCTCCTTGTCGAGCACGCTCTGCATGCCGGCCGAGAGTGCCTCGGCGGTGGCAAGTGGCAGACCGCTCTGCTCGCGCAGCTGTTCGAGCTTTTCAAAGGATTTCAGCCAGCGCGGCGCCAGCTTGGTCAACTCCGCAATATCACGGCCGAGCTGAGTGCCCTGATGCTCGAGGCTGGCGCGGCGCTGGTTCACCTCAGCCTGCTGCTCGGAGAGCTCCTCCTGACGGGTGCGCTGGGCTTCGAGGAAGATCTCCAGCTCATCGCTGCTGGCAATCAGCTGGCCAGAGGCCTGCTGCAGCTCGTCACGCAGCTTGAAGAGACTCTTCTGGCTTTCGCTCTCTTTCTCGAGGCGAGCCAGCGCGGCGCGCAGCCCCTGCCCCTGGGCAATGCGAGCCTTGTCTTCGATGTGACGCTTGAGCAGCGCCTGGGCGGTGGGCCAGGCGGCCTCGCGCACTGTTTCCGGAGCGATGCTGAGCAGCAGCGCCAGCGCCGCTTCGTGCTCGGCCACTGCCGCCTTGGCCAGCGCCAATTGCTGTTCTGCCCCCAGCACCCGGCTGGTGAGGCTCTGCTCGGCGGCGCGGAACTGGTGCAGGGTGTCGCTCGCCTGTTCGGCGGTCAGCCCCGACAGCTCGCACTGCTCGCGGGCAGCCTCCAGCGCCTGCACCGCCTGACGGTACTGGATGGCGCGGGTCTGCTGGATATCGAGCGCCTGCTGGTAGTCGGCCAGCTGGGTCTTGAGACTGTCGACTTCTGCCTGTGCCAGCTCCTTGCGCTCTTCCACTTCCAGCAGCTGGCCGTGGATCTCCTCCACCACCGCCTGCTGCTGTTCGAGTTTGTCAGAGAGATCCGCCAGATCGGCGCGGTACATCTCGATCTTCTTCTGCAAGCTGACAGCCGCCATCACCTTGGCCAGATGCTCGGAGGCAGACTCCAGCTCGTCGGTCAGCAGTTTTTCGCGGTTGGTGAGCTGCTCCACTTCATCGGCCAGATAGATAGCACGCTGCTTCTCTTCGGCCAGAATGCGGCGCTTGTCGGCCAGCTCCTGGCGCGCCTTGAGGGCCAGCTCGGAGAGACGGCTCTTCTCGGCGGCGTTGCGCACATAGTCGGCAGCCACATAGTGGGTGGTTTCGGTGATCAGGTTCTTGAACAGATCCCGCTGCCCCTGGGTTTCCTTGATCGCTTCCAGCGTGCGGCGGTTTTCATAGATGGCCGCCTCCATGTCTGCAAACGCCTTGCGCACGCCGGAGTTCTCCGGCAGCAGGTATTCGCGCAGGGAACGGCTGATGGACGAGGAGATGCCGCCGTAGAGGGAAGCCTCGATCAGGCGATAGAACTTGCCGCGATCCTTCTGGTCACGCAGCTTCTTCGGGGTGATGCCGAACTCGAACATGAAGTTGTGATAGTCGGTCACCGTATTGAATTTGGCGACTTTCAGCGCCCCCAGCTCGGCTGCCGCCCCTTTCAGATCGGCGAAGGCGCGTACCCGCCCCTTGCCGCCATCGAGCTTCTCCAGCAGCAGATCGGTCGGCGCCAGATTCTCCGGCACATCCACCAGCGCAAACGGGGTGATGTTGACCTTGTTGTCGCGGTTGGCCACCTGTTCGAGGTGAACGCCGACCCAGATCCGCTGTTCGCGGCTGTTCATCACTTCCAGCAGGGAATAGCAGTGGCCGCGCTGCAGCTTGCCGTAGAGCCCCTTGTCACGGGAGGCGCTGCTCGATCCCGCTTCCGTGGTATTGCGGAAGTGAAGCAGTGACTGATCGGGGATGAGCGCCGCGATAAAGGCCGCCATGGTGGTGGACTTGCCCGCGCCATTGCCGCCGGAAAGAGTGGTGACCAGCTGGTCGAGATCGAAGGTCCGGGCAAAGAAGCCGTTCCAGTTGACCATGGTCAGGGATTTGAACTTGCCTCGCACCGGTTATACCTCCAGATCCAGTTGTTCTTCATCGAGATCCGCCTCGATGTCATCAAAGAGCGAGTCGCTGCTCGGCATTTCGTCGTCGTGGAAGATGGCTTCACCCTCCTGGATCATCCGCAGCTGAACGGCGCGCGGATCTTCATCGGAGCGCACGTCGGCGGCGAAACGGAACACCGATTCGTTGACCCGGAATTTATCCCCGTTACCAAGAGCGGTGATCATGCCAAGGCGGCGCAGACGGCGCATGGAGGTACGGATCTTTTCGAGCAACTTCTTCTTGTCGAGATCGGTACCGCCGGAGCGGCTGTTGACCATCCGCAGCAGCTGCTTCTCGTCGGCGAGGCTCAGCACCTCCTCTTGCAGCTCGGCCATGGCAAATACCCCTTCCGAGGCGAGACGATCCGGACTCAGGTAGAGGTAGCAGAGCACCTTGCCCACCAGCATATCGAGCTCGGAGAGCACAGTCGTGCCGATGTCGGAGCTCGGGCGCGGGCGCAGGTAGAAGAAGCCTTCCGGCGCCTTGATCAGCTCCACCTGATAGCGGCCGTAGAAGATCTCCAGCTCGCTGTGATATTCGAGCAGCGCCGAATGCTGCTCGAACTCGTCGGCACTGATGTGGCGACCGGAGCGCAAGGCTGTGTCGATGCGCGGAAACAAGGGGTTGGCAATCGCCTCTGCGAGGCGCAGCGGCAAGGGAAACTCAGAATTGATCAATGACATAGGCCTGAACCTTGGATCCAGCTTGGTTAATGGGTTTCCATGCGGGTTGGCGATGCAGTTCGCGCTCGCCGCTGGCATGGCCCAGGCGCACGGCCTGGTCGATCAGAAGACGCGCCACATCGAAGTGGGCATGAGCCGGGTAGTCCAGCAGGTATTCGCGCAGCACATCGGCCAAGTCCAGCTGCTGGCCCTGCTCGGGGTAGCGGGCCAGATAGCGCTCGATGCGCTCGGCCAGCTCCTGGTTGATATCCACCATCTCGACATACTCCATCTCGAGGGGCACCTCACCGGTCACCTCCTCGTCGTGGATGGCGATGGTTTCGTCGCGCAGCTCCAGCAGGCGGGGCTCTTCGGCCACCCGCAGCTGCCAGTTGTGCTGCTCGAAGTTGCGGATGGACTCGCGCAGCCGCTGGCTGAAGGCGCGGTTCTTGTCCATGTCGATGGCGTTGCGGATAAATTTGTGGACATGTCTGTCGTAGCGGGACCAGAGCTCGATGCACTGCTGACCCCAGCTGGTGATGACGTCAAGGCGCCCTTGCAAGGCGTGAGTCAGCTCCTCGACGTGGAACAGATCGTCGCGCCCCTGCGCCGCTTCCTGAATGTTGAGCAGCCCCGCCTGCAGGCGGTGGCCGGCAGCGTCCAGGGTATCCTGCAGCTCGCGCAGAGTCTGGCCGGTCTCGTGCAGCAGCTTTTCGCAGCTGTGAATGGCATCGACCCAGTTCTGGGTCAGCAGGGCCGCGATTTCGCTTTTGACCTGATTCTGCTGCTCATCCATGGCGCGCTGGGTGAGATCGATGCGGCCCAGGGTCTCTTCCAGCGAGAAGGTGAGGCGCGGCAGCACCTCGGCATCCCACTGCTCACGGGTGTTGGTTTCCAGCGCCGCCTTGCGGGCGGTGTCGAGCTCGGCAGCCAGGTGTTCGAGCAGAATGGAGAGCTTGATGGAGTCAACCTGACGCTGATCCATAAAGAAGTCGACGATGCTCACACCCAGGCGTGACAGGCGGTAGAGGCTCTCCCCCGCCACCATGTCGGTGTTGAAGCGCGACAGCAGCTGCTGGCGAATGAGATCGTTGATGGCGTTGTTGGCGCGACCGGTAAGGGTCTCGTCCATCTGGCCGAAAGCGCTGCTGACATAGCCAAAGGCGTCGTGCAGCGCCGCTTCCGACAAGTCCGACTCATCTTCGGACAGGGTCTTGATTGCAATCAGAAAGGCCAGCCGGTCGGTTGGCAGGCTCAACGCCAACCCCTCCTGCCTGACCCACCCTACTAGCTCCGGTAAAGAACGCTCTGGCAGGGTACGGGATGTACTCATCATGATGTTGTCATCTCGTTGTTGTATTGGGCGCAAAATCGTGCGCGCGGCTACATCCGGTAGCATCGAAAACATGGTTCACATCGAAGTGAACCGCGAGCAATCAACTGGCCGGCTTCTGGGCCATCACATGGATATAGCGACCGAGGGCGACAAAAGGCTCCTGACGGCAATATTGCTGCTCCATGGCCAGCAGATCGTCGAACTTCTCCACCTGATCCTGCTTGTGACGCATATAGTCGTGGATCACCCGCACCCCGGTCTTGCCGATGATGCGCAGCCCCCCGCGACCAATCCAGTCATAGACCTGCTCCGGCAACTGGGGGTTGGTGGGCGTAAGCGCAGTCTGCCGCTTCTTGCGAAGACCAAGGCGCACATAGTCAAAATTGCCCACCACCAAGCTCTGGAACAGCAAACCATGACGGTTGTAGAAAAGCAGCGACAGTATGCCCCCGGCATTGACGAAAGGGAACAGACCCAGCAAGGTCTGGCGCGGCTCGGCGAGCCACTCCAGCACCGCATGGCAGAGCACCAGATCAAAGGTACCGGTCACGTGTTGCTTCAGATCCTGAATGGGGCATTGGATGAGACGAATTTTGTCTTCCAGCCCCTTCTCGGCGATCTGGCTGCGGGCCAGTTCCAGCATTTCGGCTGACAGATCGCACAGCTCCACCTGATGGCCCATGGCCGCCAGCTTCTGGGCGAAATAGCCAAAACCGCCTCCCGCATCGAGGATGCGCAGCGGTCGGTTGCCAAGGCGGGCCAGGCAGGCTTCGATGTCGCTCCAGACAATGGTGGTGCGGATGCGCCCCTTGGTGGAGTCGTAAATGTTGCGGGCGAACTTGTCGGCGCGCCCGTCAAAACTCTGATCGTGCTTCAAGGAGAAACTCAACATTAGCGCCACAGGGTTGTGGCCATCCCAAAAAAGAGAGGTATTCTGTCACATCCCGAATTTGCTGAAAACTCAAGGAAGTGTCTGCCGTGTTTGTGATTAAAAAGTGGCTGGGTCAGCTGTTGATGCCGCTCCCCTTCTCCCTCTCCCTGCTGTTGGTCGCCCTGCTGCTGCTCTGGTTCACCCGTTTTCAGAAAACCGGCAAACTACTGGCCACTCTCTCGCTGCTCATTGTGGCGCTGATGGGGATGCGGCCGATGAGCTATGAACTGGCCCGCGGGCTGGAGCAGACCTACCCGCCGTTCGAGGTGAGCCAGCATCCCAACATCGAAGCCATCGTGGTGCTCGGCAATGGCCATGTCAGCGACCCGGCGGTGCCGATGCGCAGTTGGCAAAACAATATTGCCTTGGCCCGCACTCTCGAAGGGGTTCGCCTTGCCCAGGCCTATCCCGACGCCGAGCTGGTGTTCTCCGGCTATGTGTCGGGGGATCCTCTCTCCAATGCCGAGGTCAATGCCCGGATGGCCGAGAGCCTCGGCATACCCCGCTCGCGGATGACGTTGTTTGAAAACAACAAAGACACTCATGATGAAGCGGTCAGTATCAGCCGCCATCTGAAAGGAAAAGAGGTGGCGCTGGTCAGTTCGGCCACTCATTTGCCACGTGCCATGGCCCTCTATCAGGGTCAGGGACTCAAGGCCGTGCCGGCCCCCACCGATTACACCGCCAAGCAGAGCCAGGTACCCCAGCCGCTCTACAGTTTTTTACCCAAAGGACGTTATCTGATGTATTCCGAAGCTGCCATCCACGAATGGATTGGGGTATGGTGGGCTCGCTTGCGGGGGCAGGTTAACGAATGAGCGATCAAGCGTTTCATTCCTGATTTGGATCAGGAAAGCGAAAAAAAATTACGTCATTTGCCGCCGGGTCAGCTATCTTGGGCTCGGTTCAATTCATATAATGTCGCGCAATCAAATGCCTAGGAGATATACAAGATGAGACAGCACCTGGTAATGGGTAACTGGAAACTGAACGGCACCAAGGCTTCTGTAGAAGCTCTGATCAAAGGACTGACCCCGGCTGCTGCCGCTCATCCTTCTGTGCAAGTCGCCGTCTGCCCGCCGGTTATCTTTTTGGGTCTGGTTGAGCAACTGACCGCTGGCAGCAAGATTGCCTACGGTGCCCAGAACGCTGATGTTCACGAGTCTGGTGCCTTCACCGGCGAAAACGCCCCCTCCATGCTGAAAGCCTTTGGTTGCACCTACTCTCTGGTCGGCCACAGCGAGCGTCGTACCCTGCACGCAGAGAGTGACGACGTGGTTGCAGCCAAGTACGAAGCGATCCAGAAAGGCGGCCTGGTGCCGGTTCTGTGCATCGGTGAAACTCTGGAGCAGTTCGAAGCCGGCGTGACCAAAAACGTGGTTGAGACCCAGCTGAAAGCCGTTATCGACCGTTGCGGCATCGCCTCCTTCAACAACGCCGTTATCGCTTATGAGCCGGTATGGGCCATCGGTACTGGCAAGACTGCCACTCCGGAGATCGCTCAGTCCGTTCACGCTCACATCCGTCAGTACCTGGCCGGTTTTGATGCCGCCGTTGCTGCCAAAGTACAGATCCTGTACGGCGGTTCCGTCACTGGTGCCACTGCAGCCGACCTGTTCGGTCAGCCGGACATCGACGGTGGCCTTGTCGGTGGTGCGTCCCTGAAAGTGGACGACTTCTCCCAGATCATCGCTGGCGCTGCCAAGTAATCGCAGATTACGGCAAAGAGGGGGGCTCGTCCCCTCTCTTGTATCGCTTTTCCTATGGTGGCCCCCGCATCCCATATGAAAGCCGATATAGTAAAAGTGGCTTGTCTATTTAAACATTCGTATTTGACAACTCAGATCCAGAGGCACTCATGACCAAACAAATCAAACGTATTGGTGTTTTGACCAGTGGTGGCGACGCACCCGGTATGAACGCAGCCATTCGCGCCGTGGTTCGCGCCGGTTTGCATCATGGCCTGGAAGTTTACGGTATTTATGATGGCTACCTCGGTCTGCACCAGGATCGCATCGTCAAGCTGGAGCGTCACAGCGTCTCCGACGTGGTGAACCGTGGTGGTACTTTCCTCGGCTCCGCCCGTTTCCCTGCCTTCAAAGACCCCGCAGTGCGCGCCGAAGCGATCGAAAACCTGAAAAAACACGGTATCGATGCGCTGGTCGTCATCGGTGGTGACGGCTCCTACATGGGTGCCAAGAAGCTGACCGAAGAGGGTTTCCCCTGCATCGGCCTGCCGGGCACCATCGACAACGACATCGCCGGTACCGACTTCACCATCGGCTTTGATACTGCCCTGAACGTGGTTGTTGACGCCATCGACCGTCTGCGCGACACCTGCAGCTCCCACCACCGTATCTCCGTGGTCGAGATCATGGGCCGCCACTGTGGCGATCTGGCCATGTCTGCCGCCGTTGCCGGTGGTGCCGAATATGTGATCGTGCCGGAAGTAGCCTTCGACAAAGAGAAGCTACTCAAGCAGATCAAGGAAGGCGAAGCCAAGGGCAAGAAGCACGCCATCATCACCATCTGCGAGCACGTTACCGACGTGAACGCGCTGGCCAAGGACATCGAAGCCCTGACCGGTCGTGAAACCCGCGCCACCATCCTGGGTCATATCCAGCGTGGCGGTGCCCCGACTGCTCGTGACCGCATCATGTCCAGCCGTATGGGTGCATACGCCGTTGAGCAACTGCTGGCTGGCCACGGTGGTCGCTGCGTCGGTATCCAGCGCAACGAGCTGGTACACCACGACATCATCGACTGCATCGAGAACATGAAGCGTCCGTTCGATCAGGAGCTGTACAACCTCTCCACCACCCTGTTCTAAGCCTCGTGGCTTTTTACCGGCTGTTGATGACAAAAACCCTCCATCGGAGGGTTTTTTATATCTTACAAAAACTGATGTATCGGCACGCTGTGTGGCCCTCACCATACGGGTTGCCTGATCCCCAACCCTTGCGCCATCTGACTGATCACTAGCCTTCCTCTGCTCACAGCAACCGGCTTCAGCCTACGAACAGAGTTCCGGTATTGTCGTGGATGTTTTATCACTGCGAACCGGATTGCGTTGACCTGTGCTCTGTCGCCCCTGAAACGAGCTTGTTCAGCCTCCTCGTCATACGCCGCTTTTTATATCTCAATCTTGCAGAAGGGATTCAGATATCTTATCCAACCATGCTCCGGCGCAGTTCTCGTATTGCACTCACATGATTCACGCAGATGCACCGGCTACGCAAATCGCTACTCGCGCCCAGCCCAGCCCAGCCCAGCCCAGCCCAGCCCAGCCCAGCCCAGCCCAGCCAGAGAATACGCCTCTGGCCTATTGCGCACCTCACTCTTGCTGCGGCCATGTCTATACCGAGCCCGACGGGAAAATTGGCGGTGATAAAACAGCCAGCTGCTACTCTGTATCCCCCCGATGCACCGCTCTCCTCCCTATGAACCCAGTATATTGCTGTAAAAATGCGGAGACTCCGGACTGATAAAGTGATGGTACGACAAGGGCTGGCAACCAGATTGTCTCCATAGACTTCTTTTGGATGAGCTATCTACGTCAGGAATCGTCAAACTATGGCCTTACACACTTTTTATGGCCTCAATGGCACTGTTGCAAGGGTGAAAACTTATAAAACGCCACTAAAGCTCCATACAAGACCCACCACCAAGCCAACCAGCATCTCACCAACCAATTGAATTTAAATGAAATAATCATAAAAATAGAATCTTGAATGCCTACCATGCCAGAGCAGGTGATAAAATCAGCTCAATATGACAAAAACAGCCATTTCAACCAACCAAAAACATAAAGTGGCTATTTTATCAATTTACACCTTGTTTTACCCCCTTGTTATGGTATCTTGACTACATTAACCAACAACTTAGGGAGAGAAAAATGAAAGAGTTTGTCGTTACTGCCGTTTTCACGGTGTTTTTCACCCTGGTTGCTGTCTCTCTGCCCTCACTGTCACAGTTCTGAGCCGGATAGAGAGGCATCAATCCGGACCGACCCTCTTTGCCATGTCTGTTTAATCGCCATCAACTGGCGCTTTTCAGTAATAATGCCGAGATGGTCAACATAGATATGATTTCATCACGTTGACGCTGTTTCTTTCACCACAAGGGTGTAACCAGGATGGTTTAACCATATGGCCTGATGGAGTAGAACCAGCAGCAGATCATATCCGAGGGGAGCAAGGCTCCCCTTTTTGTTACCCGCCGTTTGACAATCCCCTGCCCCGGCATCTACAACAGGCCGGTTGACGCCACACGGCCCATGCCCACAACTGATGTTTTCCCTCCCGTGCTCTCCATTCAACACAGCTACATCCGTCAGCAATCTCTTGTGCACACCTTTGCTCTGATACTTGTCCGGCAGATATAAAAAAGCCCCCGCCATCATGGCAGGGGCTCGCGTTACGCAGTGTCAGCTTAGGGCTGTTATATCCCAGTCCAGCTCAAAGCAATTATGCCTTGTTCCAGCGATCTGGGTCATATTCCGGGCTGAAGCGGTCAACAATGACAGCACAGGCCGCATCGCCGGTGATATTGAGGGAGGTGCGGATCATATCGAACAGTCGATCCAGCGCGAACAGCAGCGGCAACCCTTCGATGGGGATCCCGGCCGCCAGCAGCACGGCAACCACCAGGAAACTTGGGCCCGGCACACCGGCCTGACCGATCGCCCCCAGAGTAGAGGTCACAATGATGGCCGCCCAGGCACCGACGCTCAGATCGATGTTGTAAACCTGCGCGAAGAAGATGGCGACCAGACCGTAATAGATGGCGTTGCCGCTCATGTTGATGGTGGCCCCCAGCGGCAACACGAAGGAAGCGGTCGCGTTGGTCACTTTCAGATCATGCTCGCAGGTCTCCATATTGACCGGCAGGGTCGCCATGGAAGAGGCGGTGGAGAAGGCCACGATCTGCGGCTTCTTCATGGCAGAGAGGTACTTCATCACCGGCGTGTTGGAGAACATCATCACCAGCAGCGGATAGACCACGAAGCCGAAGATGAGGATGGCAGCCACATAGACCACGAATAGCTTGAGTACCAGGGTCAGCACATCGAAGCCATAGGTTCCGATGGCCTCTGCCATCAGACCGAACACCCCGAGCGGCGCGATGATCATCACCTTGTTGATCATCCAGACGAAGGCATCCACCAGGGTATTGAGCCCATCGACCAGTGGCTTGGCCCGCTCGCGCGGCTGTTTGGCCAGCGCAATGCCGAGGAACATGCAGAACACCAGGATCTGCAGGATGTTCGCTTCGTTGAGGGAGTTGAAGACGTTGGTGGGGATCATGCCAAGCAAGGTGGCGACTGCATCCGGCAACGCCCCTTTATCGGCATAGTCACCGCCAAACATGGAGGCAACGGAAGCGAAATCGACCCCGACACCCGGTTTGAAGATCTGCCCCATCACCAGCGCCAGCAACACGGCCAACGCTGAGGTCACGAGGAAGAAGGCCAGCGTAGCCGCACCGATCTTGCCCGCAGCCGGGCTGGCGCCCAGATTGGCGGCGCCGGAGAGGATGGCAACCGCCACCAGCGGGATCACCAGCATCTTGATCAGCTGGATAAACAGGGTACCGAGCGGTGCAAACACGGTGGCTTGTTCACCCATGAACGCGCCGACCACTGCGCCCAGTACCATGGCGACCACAACCTGGAAGCCGATGTTTTTAATGAGTCCTTTAGTTAACACAATATGTTCCTTTATGTAGCAAAATTCACACTTTTCCCAGTGCAATTAACCAAACAGGGGAATGAGCAGCTGCCCATTCCCCTGTTTGCGCGTGTTATCTCACATTTAATTGCTGTTTTAAATCAGCAAATCATTAACCTTGGCTATTAATAAGTTTGCGAAAAAGTGAAGATTCAAAGCGGTCTCGGCGATTTTTACCTCATCCCCCATGACAACTGGCAAAAGTTTGTGCTAGTTTGGCTGCACAAACGTACACTCAGGGATGTAAAGATGCTGAAAGTTAACGAGTATTTCGACGGAAATGTAAAATCCATCGGTTTCGAACAAAAAGGTGAGAAATCAACCGTCGGGGTGATGAACGCCGGTGACTACCTGTTCAACACCGCCGCCCCCGAGCGGATGACGGTGATCAAGGGCGCCCTCACCATCCAGCTGGCTGATGAAGATGAGTGGCACACCTACAGCCAGGGTGAATCCTTCCTGGTTGCCGGTCACTCCTCCTTCAAACTGGAAGTGAAAACCCCCACCGCCTACCTGTGCGAATTTCTCGACTGATCAGGCCGGTTGAAGGGGATCAGCCCCTTCAACTTTCTTGGTCCCCCCAGCCCCATTATCTGTGTCCATGTCACAGCACCGCACATCCCCGCTTTCCATCCACGGCAAAAATCCTAGAATAAACAGACATAAACCATCACCGGATTGATGTCATGATCAGCGTGTTTGACCTGTTTTCCATCGGAATTGGCCCCTCCTCTTCCCATACCGTCGGCCCCATGCGTGCATCCTATGCTTTCGTCCAGCAGCTCAAACTGCAAGGGCATCTGCAACAAGTCACGCGGGTCGAAGTGGAGTGTTACGGCTCGCTGGGCCAGACCGGCAAAGGGCACGGCACCGGCAAGGCGATCATTCTGGGGTTGTCGGGCTTTGAACCGGAGTCGGTCGATATCGATGCGATTCCCGCCATTCTGGCTCGAGTGGAAAAGGAGCAGAGCCTGCCGCTGGCAGGCGAGCAACCAAGCCATTTTCCCCGCACCGGTGCCATCATCTTCAACCGCCGCAAGACCCTGCCGGCCCACACCAATGGCATGACTCTGCGGGCCTTTGATAAAGAGGAAAACCTGCGCTTCAGCCAGACCTACTACTCCATCGGGGGCGGCTTCATCATTGAAGAGAGCCACTTTGCCACCGCCAAAGAAGAGGCCGCCAAGTCCGATGCCGAACATCCTGTCCCCTACCCGTTCGACAGCGGCGCCCAACTGCTTGCCCATTGTCAGGAGAGCGGCCTCTCCATCTCTGGGCTGATCCTGGCCAATGAGCGGGTATTTCGCAGCGATGAGCAGATAAAAGCGGGGCTACGCAAGATCTGGCAGGCGATGCAGGGCTGCGTCGAGCGAGGCTGCAAAAGCGAAGGGGTGCTGCCGGGCGGCCTCAAGGTTCGGCGCCGCGCCCCGGGGCTGTTCCGCCAGCTCAGCTGCGAGACCAACTTCAACAAGGATCCGCTGATGGTGATGGAGTGGGTCGATCTCTTTGCGCTGGCCGTCAATGAAGAGAACGCCGCCGGTGGCCGGGTGGTGACCGCCCCCACCAATGGCGCTGCGGGCATCATCCCCGCCGTGCTGCACTACTACGATCGCTTCGTTCACAAGGTGGATGACGAGACGCTGATCCGCTACTTCCTCACCGCGGCTGCCATCGGCATCTTATATAAGAAGAACGCCTCCCTCTCCGGGGCCGAAGTGGGTTGCCAGGGAGAAGTGGGAGTCGCCTGTTCCATGGCGGCTGGCGCGCTGACCGAACTGCTGGGTGGCAGCCCGGCCATGGTGGAGAACGCTGCCGAAATAGGCATGGAGCACAATCTCGGCCTCACCTGCGATCCCATAGGCGGACTGGTGCAGGTGCCCTGCATCGAGCGCAACGCCATGGGTGCGGTCAAGGCGATCAATGCCGCCCGCCTCGCCCTGCGCGGCACCGGCGAGCACAAGGTGTCGCTCGACAAGGTGATCAAGACCATGTGGGAGACCGGCAACGACATGAAGACCAAATACAAGGAGACGGCCCGTGGCGGCCTCGCCGTTAACATTACCGAATGTTAAAAAACGGCAAATGACTCCATTTGGTTCCGAAATGCCCGGCATCGCCGGGTATTTTTATGGGCAAACGCTTAACAAAATGGATAAGCACAAAAATAAATTTTATACTCGCGCCTCAGATTCAACAAAAATAGATCTATTTCAACTTTTTTTAGGTCTGGAGCCGTTACACTACGGTTATCTGGTTCTGTGACCTGCGCTGACAAGCGCGTTCCATGGATCTCCCAAATTTCTGTGAGTGGGCATGCCGCCCCCTTCTACCCTGAGGTAATAGTGACATGATCAGCGTTTTTGATATCTTCAAAATCGGTGTAGGCCCCTCTTCTTCCCACACTGTTGGCCCGATGAAAGCGGCCAAACAGTTTGTTGACGAGCTGCGCGCGGGCGGCAAGATCCGCGATGTAACCCGGATCAATGTCGATGTTTACGGCTCCCTCTCCTGGACCGGCAAAGGCCACCATACCGACACCGCCATCATCATGGGCCTGGCTGGCAACCTGCCGGAAAATGTCGATATCGATGCCATCCCCGAGTTTATCTCCCGTGTTGAGCAGACCGAGCGCCTGCCGATCGGCCTGCACTGCCACACCGTCAGCTTCCCGCGTGACGCCATGGTATTCCACGACGAAGCCCTGCCGCTGCACGAAAACGGCATGAAGCTGACTGCCCTGATCGAAGATGAAGTGGTCTATAGCAAGACCTACTACTCCATCGGTGGCGGTTTCATCGTTGACGAAGAGAACTTCGGCAAGGCTGACAGCGGCGACATGTCCGTACGCTATCCGTTCAAGAGCGCAGCCGAGCTGGTTGCCCACTGCAGCCAGACCGGTCTCTCCATCTCTGCCCTGATGATGGAAAACGAGAAGTGCTTCAACACTCCGGAAGAGATCTACAAGAAGTTCGGCAAGATCTGGAACACCATGCGTGAAGGTATCGAGCGCGGCTGCCGTACCGAAGGTGTTCTCTCCGGCCCGCTGCGCGTACCCCGTCGTGCCGCACCGCTCTACCGTCAGCTCAACACCAACGAGAACCTCTCGAGCGATCCGATGAACATCGTTGACTGGGTCAACATGTTCGCTCTGGCCGTGAGTGAAGAGAACGCTGCCGGTGGCCGCGTGGTCACTGCACCGACCAACGGCGCTGCCGGTATCATCCCGGCCGTACTGGCTTACTACGACAAGTTCATCCAGCCGGTTGGCCGCGACGAGTACACCCGTTTCTATCTGGCTGCCGGTGCCGTCGGCATCCTCTACAAGATGAACGCCTCCATCTCCGGCGCCGAAGTGGGCTGTCAGGGTGAAGTAGGTGTCTCCTGCTCCATGGCCGCTGCCGGTCTGACCGAGCTGATGGGCGGTAGCCCGGAGCACGTCTGCGAAGCTGCCGAAATCGGCATGGAGCACAACCTGGGTCTGACCTGTGATCCGGTTGCCGGTCAGGTACAGGTGCCTTGCATCGAGCGTAACGCCATCGCAGCCATGAAGGCAGTCAACGCCTCCCGTATGGCCCTGCGTCGTACCTCCAAGCCGCGCGTCTCCCTGGACAAGGTGATCGAAACCATGTACATCACCGGCAAGGACATGGACTCCAAGTACCGTGAAACCTCCCGTGGCGGTCTGGCCATCAAGGTGATGCAGGTTGCCTGCGAATAAATAAGGGTTACGACCCTCATCTGAACAAAGGCGGGATATCCCGCCTTTTTTATTGCCCGAATGGGATGCCGAGCACTTATACCGGCATACCGACCATTTCACTGTTGGGCGTCGTGGATATACCCTGCTACGCCACCGCAATGCGGATTGCTTTTTCTGAATGCCTCTCTGATGAGATACCTTGATTAACTCGTCTCAGTGGATTGGAAGCGACGTTCTGCCCCTGCCAGTAACATTTACCCGCTATCTTGCCCCGGTCACGATTCCACAACTAATCGATATCGAGATGCCCCCTCAGCTCAATATCCCTCCTTTGGTCATACCCTTGTTTGGCAAGACGCGGTTACCGCTCACCCTGCGGATTATCACGCCGCCACATTGATTGCCTCCTATGTGGCACTTTCGTGATCAGGGCAAACAATCAAGCACACAAACAGGGGGTTAGTTCATCATTTTGGCCACAGCGCATCGCGCAAACTGGTTTTAGCACCGTTATCACCGCCCTCTTTACGCGCCCTTTGATGGACAACTCATCACGCAGTGGAGGCCAAAAAAGCGCCCAAGGAAGAGGCTGAAAATAATCGATGAATGAGCCAATAGCCGTTGAAATGGAGGATATGAGTACGCGCCACTCTCTATTTTTGTGAGCGCCAGCAAAGGTTGAGGATATGGTGTTGGGAGCAGATTGACTTTCTATTTAAACAACGAAAAGTGAATATCACCAAAGGGAGGGTTTAATTTGGCCAGATCCTGTCACGGGATTATCGCAGGCCACCTCTCCCGGGCCGGAAGGCGTCATGCAGAGTCACAAAGAATTAGCCCCGCTGGGCAGAACACACCACGGGGCTAGATATTCAGGATGGTTTTTTCAGGCTGGCCTTGTGCTGCTCCAGCAAATTCTCAGGGGGCGGCGGCACCTGCAGGTAGAACCCCTGGTTGGTCAGCGCGGCCATCACCTTGCCGACATCAGCCAACCCCAAGGGCTTGGCCGGATCCAGCTTGGTCATCAGCACCAGCTCGGGACGCCCGAATGCGCTCAGCAATGGCTCGGGAACGCGGGAGAAATCCTCTCTTTTTTCAACAAAAAGGTAGGTCTCGGCTTTTTTGCGACTTTTATAGACTGCACACAACATGGAAATTGATATAATCCGACGAGTTTATTGCCTCTGATGGAGGCAAACTATAACATCAGGAATTGAATAACAATAACGGATTAGCATCTCTGCCTCGGGGAAGATTCATGGTTGAGCGCGATAACGAATTGAAAGGGACCACCTTCACTATTTCTGTGTTGCATATCAGCGATGGCGAGCCTGAGCGGATCCGTCAGTTGTTGGCCGAAAAAGTGGCCCAGGCACCCTACTTTTTTAATTGTGCGCCGCTGGTGATCAATGTTTCCCGACTGGAACATATTCCCGATTTCGAACAGCTCAAAGAGCTGGTGGAGTCCGAAGAATTTGTGCTGGTCGGCATCACGGGGGCGCGCAGTGAAGAGATGAAGACTGCCGCCAAGGCGGTGGGACTGGCCGTGATGGCCTCGGGCAAGAGTCGCAAGAGCGAACCGGCACCCGAGCCTGCCCCCGCGCCAGCCGCCCCTGAGGTGGTTCCCGAGCCCGAACCCGCCCCCTTGATCCCGAGCAAAGTACATGTGGGACCGGTTCGTTCCGGCCAGCAGATTTACGCCGCCGGCACCTCGCTGGTGGTGCTGGGGTCCGTCAGTCCGGGAGCCGAAGTGCTCGCCGACGACAGCATTCATATTTATGGCACCCTGCGTGGCAGAGCCATTGCCGGTGCCCGGGGAAACACCCAGGCCCGGATCTATTGCCAGCAATTACAGGCCGAGCTGCTCTCCATCGCGGGCACATTCCAGCTGAGCGATGCATTGCCGGCGGGCCTGATCCAGCAACCGGTACACGTCCGGCTGGACAACGAACAACTCCGAATAGACCGTATCAAATAGAGTTACAAGGAAGCGAGAATGGCGCGAATCATAGTCGTTACATCGGGTAAAGGTGGCGTTGGCAAGACCACAACCAGTGCGGCCCTGAGCACCGGCTTAGCCCAGCGTGGTCACAAGACAGTGGTCATTGACTTTGACATCGGTCTGAGAAACCTGGATCTCATCATGGGCTGCGAGCGGCGCGTGGTGTATGACTTCGTCAACGTCATCAATGGGGAAGCAAACCTCAATCAGGCGCTGATCAAGGACAAACGCTCGGAAAATCTGTTTATCCTGCCCGCCTCCCAGACCCGGGACAAAGATGCCCTCACCCGTGAGGGGGTCGAGAAGATCCTGGATCAGCTGGCGGAGATGAAGTTCGATTACATCGTCTGCGACTCCCCGGCGGGGATCGAGGCAGGCGCGCTGATGGCGCTCTATTTTGCCGATGAAGCGATCGTCACCACCAACCCGGAAGTCTCTTCCGTGCGTGACTCTGACCGCATCCTTGGCATCCTGGCCTCCAAGTCCCGCCGCGCCGAGCGTGGTGAAGACCCCATCAAGGAGCACCTGCTGCTGACCCGCTACTGCCCGACCCGCGTCAACCGCGGCGACATGCTGAGCGTGCAGGATGTACAGGAGATCCTGGCCATCCCGCTGCTCGGGGTGATCCCGGAGTCCCAGGCGGTGCTGCGCGCCTCCAACTCCGGCGAACCGGTCATTCTGGACAAGGAGTCCGATGCCGGTCAGGCCTACGAAGATGCGGTGTCCCGCCTGCTGGGCGATGCCAAGGAATTTCGTTTTCTGGAAGAAGAGAAGAAGGGCTTCTTTAGCCGACTGTTCGGGAGTTAAACATGTCATTATTGGATTATTTTCGTTCCAACAAGAAACAGAACACCGCACAACTGGCCAAAGAGCGGTTGCAGATCATTGTTGCTCACGAGCGTTCATCCAGAGGGGGGCCGGATTACCTGCCCCAGCTCAAGCAGGATATCCTCGATGTGATCCGCAAATACGTCAACATTGATCCGGAGAAGATAACCGTCCAACTGGATCAGAAGAGTGATGAGCTGTCGGTACTGGAGCTCAACATCACCTTCGCCGATGACAAGAAGGGATGAGCTGACGCCCTATGCGTGACCCCTTCCCCCAATGAAGACCGGATCCTGTCACTGGATCCGGTTTTTTATTGGCACAAAAACAGGTCACAGCGGCTCGCCTCATCTCGCCAAGGGGTCTGCCGACCGCTAGAATAGCGCCGCCCCGCAGGCAGTGATCTGCGCGGCACCTTTTTCTCTTTTCTGGAACAGATCGCTTATGTCTATGAATGACGAAATGCACAGCGTCGAGGAACTGCTCGATACCGCCCTCGAACTCTTTATGGAGCTGGCCTCTGACAACCTGCCGGAGCAGGAGATCGCCCGTTTCAATCAGGAGTTCAACGACCGCGGCCTGCTGGCCGAAACCGACCCGGCCGATGACTGGGAGGCGGACGTGGGTTTTGCCGTGAGCGACACCGACTATGCCGAGATCTGGGTTGGCCTTGGCAATGAAGAACAAGAGTATGAGCATCTGTTTGCCCGCATGCTGCTCTCCCGCCGTGTTGACGAGAAGTTCTGCCACATCGAATGGCTGCCCCAATAATTCCGGATCCCGATGATCCCAGCCACTATCAGTGGGAATCTGGCCCTGACGCCGTGGCCCCCGTGCGCCCATCTGCATCCCTTGGGCGCCGGGTGTTGAGGTGGGCAGGCAAGATCGCGCTGGCCGGGCTGCTCTGCTCGGTCGGCTCGGTCGCCTTGCTGCGTTTTATTGATCCGCCGATGTGGAGCTGGCGTATCGAGCGGGCTCTGTTTCCGCCCGCCAAGATCACCCAGGTGCGCCATCAATGGGTAGATCTGGCGTCCATCTCCAAGGAGCTGCAGCTGGCGGTGATCGCCGCCGAGGATCAGCACTTTGCCGACCATAACGGTTTTGACATGGATGCCATCAACGCCGCGCTCAAACACAACCAGCACAGCGAGCGGGTGCGCGGCGCCAGCACCCTCAGCCAGCAGACCGCCAAGAACCTCTTTATGTGGAGTGATCGCAGCTTCCTGCGCAAGGGGCTGGAGGCCTGGTTTACCCTGCTGATGGAGCTGGGTTGGGACAAGGCCCGCATTCTCGAGGTCTATCTCAATATCGTGGAGTTCGGCCCCGGCATCTATGGCGCTGAAGCCGCCGCCCGCACCTACTTCGGCAAACCGGCCAGCCGATTGACCCGCTACGAGTCATCCCTGCTGGCCGCCGCCCTGCCCAATCCGTGGCGCTATCGGGTCAAGCTCCCGTCACCCTATGTGCAGAAGCGCTCGGTCTGGATCCGCCGCCAGATGGGACAACTGGGCCAGATCACCCTCAATCGGGTGCATCAGGCCGACTGATCCTCAGGGCTCATCGGGTTTCTCCGGTGGGCCCAGATGGCCGCCCACCGTCTCGCGGTGAAGCGGCAGATAGTGCCACCACCAGGCCTCGCGCCGTCGCTTGATCTGTTGCCGCCGTCCCCGCTGCTTCATCCCCTTACTCCCTGCCAGATGATCCGCGCCTTAACCATACTCCCCCAACGGCAACTTGGACAGGTCAGGCACGCCCGGCGCACTGGTCTGGCCGCCACAGCCAATAATTGTTACAGTAGCGAACCTCGATGTATCTGGAGTGATTTCATGGAACAGCGTACCCCGGATCAGCTGGTCGAATGGGCCTATGATCAGTTTCTTGAGCAGGCCGCCGATATGCTGGCCCCCGAACAAATAGTCGACATCACCCTGGAGTTTGAGCAGCGTGGCGCCGTGGAGGCAACCCTGCCCAATGCCGACTGGTCGACCGAGCTTGGTGAGCCGGTCGATATGGAGCGCTGGGTCGAAGTGTGGGTCGGTTTGCTGGATCATCAGGATGAGTTTGAGGTGATCTTCGCCACCTTCCTGCTGCCCCGTCTGTTGACCGAAGATCAAGTGCATGTGCGCTGGCATCGCCAGCAGCAGGCATAAAAAAAGGCGCCATCGGCGCCTTTCTTGTTTCTGTGCACTCTTATTGCTGTTCTCTGCTAATCCTGCGCCGCGATGGCCTTGGCCAGACAGCGGCGGCACCAGCAAGCGCTGGCCTCCTGCATCGGTAATACCGGCAACTGGCTGCACCAGCACTGCGCAATGGTCTGACCGGCAGAGACGGCGCAATAGGCCGGTTCGCCACAACCCGGGCAGCGGTGGGTGCTTTTCGAGCCATCCAACTCGGCCATCACCGCCAGCTGGGCCTTGCTATCCATCGCCGACCAGTGGCCGATCTCGGTCAGGGTGCGGCCACAACCCAGGCAAAGCCCATCCTTCGCCTTGCAGAGGCCAACACAGGGACTCGGCATCTTATTCGCTATCCACTGCCGAGTCGGTCTCTGTGGCCACCAGAGTGATGGCATTGTCTTCGATGACAATCTTGCCCTGCTTGTAGAGGCCACCGATCGCCTTCTTGAAGGTGCCCTTGCTCATGCTGAACAGCTTGTAGATGAGCTCGGGTTCGCTCTTGTCACCCACCGCCAGACTGCCGCCCTGCTTTTTCATCCGGCTCAGAATGCGTTCACCGGCATCATCAACCCGCGCCAGACCCGGCTTTTGCAGGGTCAGATCGAGCTTGCCATCCTCGCGCACCTGCTTGACCCAGGCGGTTTGCGGCCGACCGGTCATCACCCGGCCAAACACTTCGTTCTTGAACAGCATGCCCGGATACTGACCGTTGACGATCACCTTGATGCCAAGGGGCGAGTGCTCCCCCGGCAGCGCGGTCACTTCGTCACCAACCTTGAAGTTGCTGCCGGCCGGGGTCAGGAAACGCTCGATGCGGCTGGTGCCGACCATGCGCCCTTCGTTATCCAGTTGCAGACGCACCAGATAAACGTGGCCCACCTGCATCGGCTTGTTCTGCTCGCGGCTGGGCACAAACAGATCCTTTTTCATGCCCCAGTCGAGGAAAGCACCAATCTTGTTGGCATTGACCACTTTCAGACCGGCAAATTCGTCCACCATGGCAAATGGCTTGTCGGTGGTGATCACCGGCTCGCAATCGGCATCCAGATAGAGGAAGACCTGCACGCTATCCCCCTCTTTCACCCCTTCCGGCAGTTGACGCTTGGGCAGCAGCAGTTCACCGTACTCATCGGCCGCAAGCCAGGCGCCACGGTCTTCGAGTTCAACAACGGTGAGGGTGTTCATCTTGCCAATCTGTATCATGGTGCTCTCTTTTTTCATTACCCGGATGGGCCAACTGAACATGGCCCCTATGGGCGCGCATGTTACCTCAAGAGCGGTGATCCGGCCTAGTCCCCAAGCCACCACGAGCCGCCCTTTCGCCCCTATCTTATCCGCCAATGGTGATTAAATCGCCAAACAGGCGGCCATTTGCTGCAAATAACCCCACTTTTAGGTAGACTTCGCGGCTGTTCAAATCCAGAGGAACTGTCGATGAACCCATCCACTCGCACCCGCCATCTTAATCAATGGATCCAGAGCAACAGCGATCAGGACATGACCTACCCGGCCCTGCACGGTTTTCTCTGTGCTCGTCTGGTGGGGCCGGAAAGCCCTGACTGGCAACGCCCGCTGGCTGGTCTGCTGGAACAGGATGCCGAGTTGGATGAAAAAAGCGCAGAAGCCCTCAACCACCTGATCGCCGAGCTGGAATCCCAGGCCGACGAAGCTCAGCTGGCCCTGCCAAGCCAGTGCCGCCTGCCCAGCGATAACCCCGAGCAGGTGTTCGAACAGAGCCATCCCCTCGGTCAATGGTGTTATGGCTTCAGCATGGGTTTTGCCACCTGGCCCAAGCCGAAGGATTTGAACGACCCGACCACCCAGTACCGCTTCAGTCTGGCCGCCGAGCTGAGCCTGTTTCGCGACAAGCAGATGGCCCAGATGCTCTATAGCGCCGCCGCCAGCGAACTCCCCTTTGTCGAGTTCTGCAAACGCCAGCGCCAGAACATGAAAACCGCCCTCAACCAGTTGCTCAACCTCGACCAGTATCAGGCAGCTCCCAGCGCTGATGTCTCCCTCAATGGCGAGCAGGCCCAACAGTGGCAGACCTGGTTCGAGCTGGCCGACAGCTGCCGCGATCATCAGGCCCGCCTCGGCTGGTTCGAGAAGATCATCGCCGATGCCACTCCGCTCTTTGATGAAGCCTTCTGGCAGCAAATCGACGCCCACGGCTGGAGTGCCCCCGAGCTGCGTCCTCTGCTGGCCGCCAGAGCCGGCCGCGCCGACTGCCTGCTGCGCCTTGGCAAGCTGGGCGAGGCCAAAGCCGAATATCTGGCGCTGCTGACAATCTGCATGGCCGATGAGCTGGGTTGCCGCTACAACCTCTCCACCCTCTATGCACTGCAAGGGGATTGGCAGGCGTTGGCCGCCCTGCTGGTGCGCTTCGATGAAGCCTCCAGCTGGTTGCTCTATAACAAGGCACTGATGGTCTTTGCTACCGAGGGTGCCGAGGCAGCCAAGCCCCATCTGCTGGTCGCCATCGAGGCCAACCCGCACATTCCGGCCTGCCTGCTGGGTCAGCGCAAGCTGCCCAAACAGGAGCCACAAAGCTGGCAAGCGGGCAGCCGCGACGAGGCCGCGCTCTACGCTATCCACACACGCGAGGCCTGGCTCAAGCAGAACGCCCTCATCTGGTTGCGTAAAGGCTGAACAGCGTTGGCTTAAAATCCCGTCGGTCAGACCCGGTTTTTCCTTGAGGGCGTGCGCCACCGCACATTTCATCGCAACCGGGTCAGACAAATCAGCTTGAGTTTCGTATCATCAATGTCAAAGTATCAAAAGAAACTGCATCTGATGCAGCCGTCACAGCAGGGTGTAATATGTCAAAAATCATAGCGTTACTCGCTCACTACCCGCCCTATCAGTTGGTACATGCCGCCGAGATGCTACGGGATACCTTCGAACAGTTTTATGAACAGCGTTACCAGCTGACCGTGCCCCAATGGCGCCTGATGATGGTGCTCGGCCCCAACTACCCCATCAGCCAGAAAGAGCTGGTCGAGGCGAGCGGCATGGACAAGGTGCGCATCTCCCGCGAGATCCGCCGTCTGGTCGAAAAAGGGATCATCTTCACCGAGAGCAGCGAGCAGGACAAACGCATCAGCCTGGTCTCCCTCACCAATGCCGGCCAGGCACTCTTCCTGCAGCTCAAGAGCGAAGCTGGCAGCTGGCAACATACCCTGACCGACTATCTGCCGAGCGAATCCCGCGAGGCGATCCGCCAGCATCTGCACAGCGTCAGCGCCGCCATCGAGCAGCTGCAATCACTGGATCGGGAGAAATAATCATGGATTTGAAAAAGTTCGCCACCATGGATATCAACATGCTGTTGAGCGTCGTCAATATGCAGCTGCGTGATCACTATGACGACCTGGATGATCTCTGCAAGGCGCAGGAGATCGATCAAGCAGCACTGGAAGCGCGGCTCGCCAGCGGCGATTTTCACTACCAGCCGGCGCAGAAACAGTTCAGATAAAGAGAGCTAGCGGGATCGGGATCACAGCGCCAGTGATGGCGCTGGCTCTGCGGTAAAAACCTGATATGGTCTGAAGAGCCCCAACAGGGTGATGCACGGATACATCACCCTGTCACAAGAGGGCATTAAAATCGTTTCAGGTGAGCAAACCAAGGATGACCCCATGATACTGATGACCCGACAGAGCCTGTTGATCACGCTCTGCACCCTGTTGATGATCAGCCTCTTCACGCCCCACTTGCCGCAAAGTACCGAACAGTGGCTGACCACCCTCTTGCTTGGCCTGCTGGTCGCGGTGGCACTGCTGCTGGTGCGCGGTTGTCGCCGCTTTATGATGGAGTAGTGACTCCGCCAGAGCGTCCATACCGACCGCTTGCCGCGATACTCTCTGTAGCAGCAACGTCTGTCACAATCATATCGAGCCAAAAAACAAACGCAGCCTGATGGCTGCGTTCTTGTATCTGGTGGGGCAACCCCTTGAAGAGATAACCCCTGACGGGATAGAGAGCCCTTATAAAAGAGAGCCCTTAGATAGCCAGAGCCTCAAGCTGCGCTTTGGCCGCTTCCATCCCCTTGCTCTGGGCATCCGGGCCCATCCCCATCCCTTCGGCGTAGATGAAATCCACCTCTTTGATACCGATGAAACCGAGCACGGTACGCATGTAGGGAGTGACCAGATCGGTGGCGCTGCCGACGTGCATGCCGCCGCGGGGGCTGATCACCAGCGCACGGGTATTTTCAACCATACCCACCGGACCGGTCTCGGTGTAGCGGAAGGTGACGCCAGCACGAGCCACCAGATCGATCCAGTTTTTCAGCTGGGTCGGGATGTTGAAGTTGTACATGGGGGCCGCAATCACCACCAAGTCGCTCGCTTTCAGTTCGGCGATCAGCTCGTCGGACTGGGCGATCACCGCCAGTTGACGCTCATTGAGGTTATCACCACCACGCAGGCCGGAGGCCAGCTCGCCATCCAGCACCGGCAGGTTGAGGGCCGCCAGATCACGCACGGTGACGGCATCATCCTGATGATCAGCCAGGAAGCCGTCGATCAGGGCGTTGGATTGGGAATATTGACCCAGGATGCTGGATTTGAGTACGAGGATATTGGCCATGGTGAAACTCCATTTGGTTGTCGGTTGAACAGCCTTGCTGTCGATGGAGGTCACTCTAAACATTGTGCTTATTTGCTGATAGCGAAAATAGATGCTCAACTTGTTCAAATTTTTTGATGCAAGGCCACTTCCTCGCCAGCCAACCCTGCGGCCGCGCTTCCACCCTTGGCAGAACAAACGATTGCCGTTATGATCCGCCGCACTTTTTTCCAGCGACCCGGATCCCATGATACCCTCGCGCAGGCACTCTCCTTTGGCCGGTGCAGTCTGGATGATGGTGGCAGGACTCTGCTTCGCCGCCGTCAACAGCCTGAGCCAGTATGTCAGCTTCAAGCTTGGCCTCCCATCGACTCAGGTCGCCTTCCATCAATACCTGATCGCCCTGATCTGCCTGCTGCCCTGGCTGGTTCGTCATGGCTTGCGCCAATCCCTGATGACCAATCAGTTCCGGTTGCACCTGTTGCGGGTATTGCTGGCAGTGATCGGCATCCAGCTCTGGCTCTGGGCACTGGCGTACCCCGTCCCCATCTGGCAGGGGATCGCCCTGCTGATGACCTCACCGCTGTTTGCCACCCTGGGCTCCGCCCTGCTGCTCAAGGAGCAGGTGAGCCGCACCCGCATTCTGGCCACCCTGGCGGGCTTTGCCGGCGCCATGCTGATCCTCGCCCCCTGGACTGACGAGTTCAACTGGGCCTCCCTGCTGCCGGTGGCGGCGGCGCTGTTCTGGGCCGGCTACTCCCTGATGGTGCGCTATCAGGCGGCCAACGAATCATCCCACACCATTGTGGTCTATCTGCTTATCTTTAGTACCCCGTTCAACATCATGCTGGCCCTGCCGGAGTGGCAGTGGCCAAGCGAGAGCCAGTGGCTGCTGGTAGCCGCCTCCGGCGTGCTGACGGCACTGGCCCAAATGTCCATCGCTCGCGCTTACAGCGTGGCAGAGGCCTCCTTCGTGCAGCCTTTCGATTTTGCCAAGCTGCCGATGAACGTGCTGGCGGGCTGGCTGGTATTTGGCTGGGCGCCCCCCGGCCGTCTGTGGCTTGGCGCCGCCATCATCATTGGCGCCATTACCTTGCTGACCCATCTGGAGCAGCGCGCTCACAAACCCGTTTCCTGAGGTACGCCATGCGTGCCTCTTTTTTTGTCCGCTATTCGTGCGATAGCGATCATCAACAATGACCATCGACATCAGGAGAGATCGTATGTTTGGAACCGCAACCCGCCCCGGCGCCACCCGTGCCCTGCTGCTGGGCTCCGGCGAACTTGGCAAAGAGGTCGCCATCGAGTTGCAACGGTTCGGGATCGAAGTGATCGCCGCCGACCGCTATGCCAACGCCCCCGCCATGCAGGTGGCCCACGCAGCCCACGTGCTGGACATGCTCGATGGCAACGCCCTGCGTGCCCTGGTTGCCGAGGTTAAACCCGACCTCATCATCCCCGAGATTGAAGCGATTGCCACTGATACCCTGGCTGCCCTTGAGCAAGAAGGGGTCAAGGTAGTGCCCAACGCCTGCGCTACCCAACTCACCATGAACCGGGAAGGGATCCGCCGCCTCGCCGCCGAGACCCTGGGTCTGCCCACCTCACCCTATCGTTTTGCCCAAAGCAAAGAGGAGTTTGTCGCCGCCGTCGAGGCTATCGGCCTGCCCTGCGTGGTGAAACCTGTGATGAGTTCGTCCGGCAAGGGGCAGAGTGTACTGCGCGATCTCGCCAAGCTGGATGAGAGCTGGACCTACGCCCAGGAGGGTGGCCGCGCCGGTCGTGGCAAGGTGATCGTCGAGGGCTTCGTTCCCTTTGAGTACGAGATCACCCTGCTCACGGTACGCGCCGTCGATGGCATTCACTTCTGCGACCCTATCGGCCACCGGCAGGAAGATGGCGACTACCGCGAATCCTGGCAGCCACAGGTGATGAGCGAGCTGGCGCTGGTCCGATCCAAAGAGGTAGCGGCCAAGGTGGTCGAGGCCCTCGGCGGTTACGGCCTGTTCGGGGTCGAACTCTTCATCAAGGGGGATGAGGTGTGGTTCAGCGAAGTCTCCCCCCGCCCCCACGATACCGGCATGGTGACCCTGATCTCGCAGGATCTCTCCGAGTTCGCCCTGCACGTGCGCGCCATTCTGGGGCTGCCGGTCGGCACCATCACCCAGTACGGGCCGAGTGCCTCCGCCGTGGTGTTGCGCGAAGGGCACAGCCAGGACATCCGCTATCAGGGAATTGGTGAGGCATTGGCGCTGGTGCCGGGCGCCCAGCTGCGGCTGTTTGGCAAGCCGGAGAGCGCCGGTCGCCGCCGTCTTGGCGTGGCGCTGACCCGCGCAGCGGATTGCCAGGATGCGGTGGAAAAAGCCAAAGCTGTGGCCGCCAAGGTCGAAGTACTGTTCTAAGGGCTTTTTTGCCACAGCAAAACAAACGTTTGCCGATGTGATCGAGCGCAAGGGGCATGGCAATGCCCCTTTTGCATTTCCCCGTCAGGCTTATAATCCCCTCTTCAAATTTGTCAGGAGTACAAAATGTTAGCTGCCGTGATCTTCGATATGGATGGTGTTCTGATCGACTCGGAACCCTTTTGGCAACGGGCCCAAATCGCCGTTTTCTCCGATCTGGGTCACCCCCACACCGTCGAGGATTGTGAGTCGACCATCGGCGTGCGCATAGATCAGCTGGTTGCCCACTGGTATCGCCTGCGCCCGTGGAGCGGCCCGACTCAGGAAGAGGTGGTACAGCGCATTCTGGATCGGGTCAACGCCCTGATCCTCTCCGAAGGTCAGGCCAAAGCCGGTGTGCAGGAGGCGCTCGACCTTATCGAGGCCCGCGGCCTGAAAGTGGGTCTGGCGACCTCCTCACCCTTTGCCATGGTAGAAGCTGTACTCGGCAAACTCGGCATTCGCGATCGCTTTATGGCGGTTCACTCTGCGGAAATCGAGCGTTTCGGCAAACCGCACCCGGATGTCTATATCCACGCCGCCGAGAAACTGGGGGTGGAACCGGTGCACTGCTTGGCCATCGAAGACAGCTTTACCGGTTTGCTGGCGGCCAAGGCGGCCTCCATGACAGCGCTGATCGTGCCGGATCCCGCTTTAGTGGGCGACCCACGCTTGGCCATCGCCAACTACCAGCTCGGCTCGCTGGCCGAACTCAATGCCGACATGTTGGCCAGCTGGGTCAAATAGCGCCTATCGGCGCCTTGCTGCGCTCGCGTTCTCATATCCGCAGGGGGCTCCAGCCCCCTGTTATTGCCAAACAACCGTTGGCAATTCCCCTCTTTTCACCCGTCAATCACAACCGGATTGTGCTTATCGCACACGACCAGTCCAGCCGGTTTCACCTTGCCATCCCTCAGGCTTGATCTCTGTCATAAACGTGCGTTTGCTCGCGGTTAACCCCCTGCAGCCCGACTAGAATCAGGGTAGATAGGCGGCCTCAGGGCCCGAGGAGGTTATCATGATCGAGTACACCAGCAAGCGCATCGTCTGCCCCCACTGCGGCCACCATACCCGGGTCGAGCTGGATGCCAGCCAGGGTGATCAGGAGTTTTACGAAGATTGCATGGCCTGTTGCAATCCGATCCATCTGCGGCTTCACCGCGACGAAGCACGCGACTGTTTGCAGTTGTTTGTGGATGCAGACGACGAGCAACTGTTTTGATTACGAGTCACAAAAGGCCGAGCAGCTGTTTTGCATGCAAGTCGCAAAGAGCTGAGCAGATGTTGTGACTGCGAGCCATAAAAAGTTGAGTGGATATTTTCACCATGTAAATAACAAGGGCCTGCACACTGCAGGCCCTTGCTTATGAGGGGATTGAAACAGAGCCGTTTCCTTTCAGTTACCCCCGCGTGCCGCCAGCACCCGCTCCACGGTATCGACGATGGCCTGGGTCTGAGGATCGATCTCGATATTAGTCTGCCAGCCAGCCTTGGCCCAACCCAGGTTGGTGCGGGCCAAGGTCTCGGGGATCAGGTGGACGCAGAACTCCCGCTCACGCACCTCGCCGATGGTCAGACTGATGCCGTCAATGCCGATGTACCCCTTGGTCAGCACATATTTCATCAGCTCGGGAGCAAGGCGATACCACACCTGACGGTTGTTGGGTGTGTCGATCACCGAGGTAACCTCTGCCATGCCGATGATATGGCCAGACATGGCATGACCGCCGATCTCGTCGCCAAAGCGGGCAGCCCGCTCCACATTGACCTTGTCCCCCACCTGCAGCTTGCCGAGGTTGGTCAGGCGCAGGGTCTCCTGCATCAAATCGAAGCTGACCAGCTCCCCCTCGACCCGGGTGACGGTCAAACAGCAGCCGTTGTGAGCGACCGAGGCACCGAGGGCCAACCCTTCCCCCCACTCCCGGCTGGGCATGCGGATCACATGGGTACGGAAGTTGGGTTGCTCTTCGATGGCCACCAGTTCGGCGGTCCCCTGCACTATGCCAGTGAACATCTCTCGTCTCCTGCTACTGCAAAAAGGGCAGGTTAACCTCGGGCAGAGGGTGAGACAAGGGTACAGGCTGACAAGCTTGCGCCCGATCGCTATAGTGACGCCGTTCACATCCGGGTAAACAAGGAAAAAGAAATGCAGGTATATCAATGTTGTGAAGCGATCCGTATCGCCTATAACCAGATTGGCTCCGGCGAGCAGGGCTATGTGCCAAACGCCATCGCCGCTACTATCCGCGCCCTCAACGCGGTCGCCGCTGATGAGCGGGTACCCGCCGAGCTGCGCGAGCAGGCTGCCTATGCCGCTGCCAACCTGCTGATCAGCGATCACGAAGACGCCTGATCCTGCCCCTTGGGGTGGCAACTATTTCGTCCTGGCTGAATTTCAGGCTAGAATGCCTCCCCCACCCTTTGCACTTTCGTCCGAAAGTGCAAAGGCTCTTCCCGATTTCCGCTCTTTTTTACTCTTATCTGATCCACTCGGAGGTGTCAGTGCAACGTTATTGGTCCGAGGCGAAGCAGCTCGTCCGTCTAGCCAGCCCCATTCTGGTCGCCCAGGTGGCTCAGGTCGCCATGAACTTCGTCGATACCGTGATGGCGGGTCAGGTGAGTGCGGTCGATCTGGCCGCCGTGTCGGTGGCGTCCAGCTTCTGGCTACCGGTGATCCTGCTGGTGCAGGGGATCATCATGGCGCTCACCCCCATCGTCTCCCAGCTCAATGGCGCCCGTAAACGCGAAGCCATTCGCCCGGCCGTTCATCAGGGTTTCTGGCTGGCACTGATCGTCACCCCGCTGGCGATGATTGCGCTTTATTACAGCCCGCTGGCGTTGCAGTTCATGGATGTGGAGCCTGTGATGGCCGCCAAGACCACTGGTTACCTGCACGCCATCCTGTGGGGCCTGCCCGCCTTCGTGATGTTCCAGGTGCTGCGCAACTTCAGTGAGGGGCTCTCCCACACCATGCCCACCATGGTGATCGGCTTTGTCGGGCTGGCGGTCAATATTCCCGCCAACTACATCTTCATCCACGGTCACTTCGGCATGCCCAAGCTTGGCGGGGTGGGTTGTGGCGTGGCCACGGCAATCGTGCTGTGGGCCATGCTGCTGGCGATGATCCTCTATGTGAAGCTCTCCCGTCACTTCACCGAGATCCGGCTCTTCTCCCAGCTGGCTCGCCCCAACGGCAGCCGGATCTGGCGCTTGTTCCGCTTAGGGTTCCCCATCGCCATGGCGATCTTCTGCGAGGTGACCCTGTTTACCGTGGTGGCCCTGATGCTGGCCCCCTTCGGCGCCGAGACGGTGGCGAGCCACCAGATTGCGCTGAACTTCTCCAGCCTGGTCTTTATGCTGCCCCTCTCCATCGGGGTGGGTGTCACCATCCGGGTCGGTCACAGCATCGGCGAAGGGCAGCCCCATCATGCTCGGGTGGCGGCTCGCACCGGCTTGATGCTGGGGATGGCCATTGCCGCTGCCACTGCCGCCATGACGGTGTTACTGCGCGAGCAGATCGCCTCCATCTATACCGATGATCAGCAGGTGATCGTCCTGGCGGCCATTTTGCTGTTCTTCGCCGCCATCTATCAGATCTCCGACTCGGTACAGGTGGTCGCGGCCGCCGCACTGCGCGGTTACAAGGATACCCAGGCGATTTTCTACGTCACCATCGTCGCCTACTGGGGACTGGGGCTGCCCACCGGCATGATCCTGGGTCTGACCGACTGGCTGGTGCCACGGATGGGGCCGCAGGGTTTCTGGATCGGCTTTATCGTCGGCCTCACCAGTGCGGCCCTGATGCTGGGGGCAAGATTGCGCTACATCTACGGCCGTTTTGCCACTCCGGAGGCCTGCACTACCCTGTCGCGATCTCAGTAACAGGGCTTGGCAAGCGACAACTCGCCTGCAAAATCAACAGGCTGCGCAAGAACTGGGCAAACAGTCTCCTTTGTGCATATGGCCTGTTGACAGCCTTGGGGGGCATGGGTAGTATGCCGACCACGTCAGCAGCGCTGGCGTAGTGAAGTAAGAGAAAGTGGGTTTATAGCTCAGTTGGTTAGAGCACTACCTTGACATGGTAGGGGTCGTTGGTTCGAATCCAATTAAACCCACCACTTTTCTGTGATGCGTCCTTAGCTCAGCTGGTTAGAGCACCACCTTGACATGGTGGGGGTCGGTGGTTCGAATCCACTAGGACGCACCATTACAGAATACTGATTATGCGTCCTTAGCTCAGCTGGTTAGAGCATCACCTTGACATGGTGGGGGTCGGTGGTTCGAATCCACTAGGACGCACCATTCAGCATTGAAAGAAATGCAGATGTGGGTTTATAGCTCAGTTGGTTAGAGCACTACCTTGACATGGTAGGGGTCGTTGGTTCGAATCCAATTAAACCCACCACTTCTGCATAAAGAAATAAAAGTCGCATTGCGCACCCTGCGTCCTTAGCTCAGCTGGTTAGAGCATCACCTTGACATGGTGGGGGTCGGTGGTTCGAATCCACTAGGACGCACCAGATTATAAAAAGCCCGCTCATCGAGCGGGCTTTTTGCATTCTGCAATGCAGCCACTCCCCTGCCCCGCCAATCCGTTCAGCACTGTTCGGCAATGGCGCAAAGCCTTGTTCCCATAAAAAACCCGTGTCATCCGATGAACGACACGGGCCGGATAGATGCCGCCAGCGCCTCAGCTCTGCACGGCAATCTCGTACTTCTTTATCTTGCGATAGAGGGTGGCAATCCCAATCCCCAGCGCCTGTGCGGCCAGTTTCTTGTTGCCGAGCCGCTGCAGGGTCTCTTCAATCATCTGTTTCTCCATGCTCTCAAGGCCGCTCTCACCCGGAGCGGGTTCAGGCAGTTTCTCCGGCATTGCGGCGAGCGGAGCGGTGGCAGGCACATTGAACGCCGCATCCAGATTGGTCACCGGGATCGACTGGGCGGTGACGCGATGGGGCTCCTGATTGCGGATGATGTTGGGGGGCAGCAGGCTGGCGTCAATCACCTCGCCCGCCTGGCTGACGTTGACCAGATATTCGATGAGGTTGCTGAGCTCGCGCACGTTTCCAGGCCAGCGATACCCCTTGAGCAGCGCCATCACCTCGGGCGCCAGACCGGGATAGACAATGCCAATGCGGCTGGTGTGCAGGTTGAGGAAGTAGTGGGTCAGCAGCTCCACGTCCCCTTCCCGCTCCCGCAGTGGCGGCAGGTTGAGGGGGATGACGTTGATGCGGTAGTAGAGATCCTCGCGAAACTTCCCCTCGGCTATGTATTGATCGAGATGCTGGTGGGTGGCGGCGATGATGCGAATATCCACCGGCACCGGTCGGCTGGCCCCGATGGGGGTCACCTCCCGCAGCTCCAGCACCCGCAGCAGCTTGGCCTGCATGGTGAGCGGCATGTCGCCAATCTCGTCAAGGAACAGGGTGCCCTGATGGGCTGCCTGGATCAGGCCCTGCTTGCCACCGCTGGAGGCACCGGTAAAGGAGCCCTTCACATAGCCAAACAGCTCGCTCTCCAGCAGTTGTTCGGGAATGGCGGCACAGTTGATGGCAATAAAAGGCTTGTCCTGCCGCGGACTCAGGCGATGGACAGCGCGGGCCACCACCTCTTTACCGGTGCCGCTCTCGCCACAAATCAGCACGCTGGAAGGACTCTGGGCGATGCGGTGCAGCAGTCGTTTGAGGGTGCGCATCGGCTTGCTCTCGCCGATCAGCTGATCGATCCGCACATCCGGATCCGGCTCCTGAACCTGACCGGAGTGGGACTGGTGAAACGCCATCAGAAAGAGCTGCTGGCCCTGCACATGATGTAGCTGGCCGATGATCAGCTCCTGACGACCTTCAAAAGTGATGATGTGCTGAAGATGACCACTCAGCCCCTGCTGGGAGAAGGTGAGCGGGCGGATCCCCACTTCGCGCCCCTGCAGCTGTTCCTGCTGGCAACCCAGATGATGGAGTGCCGCCTCGTTGGCGTAGAGCAGTTGACTCTTGTCATCGAGCAGCAGGCAACCCTGATCCATATTGGTCATCAGATTGAGGAACACCTTGTTGACCCCGTCCGACAGCCCGCGTGAATCGAGCAACTTGGCCACAAAGATAGTGGAAATGTGGCGCACATAGTCGCACACATCCTGCAGATTGTTGTTGAGGCGCGCCTGCTGCTCGTCGCTGAAGGCCACCAGACTGATCACCCCTATGCAGCGCTCGTCCACCATGATGGGCACCCCGAGGAAGGCGCGCTCACGGCAGCTCTCCTTGCAGGTACAGCCGTCACACACGGGATCATCGCTGGTGTGGGTAACGATCTTCTCCCGCTGATTATCAATCACATAGCGCAGCAGGCGGGAATCCCCCTCCAGCTGACGTCCGAAGAACTTGCCATAGGGCCCTGTGCCAGCCACCCGAACCATATCGGCATCCACAATCTCGACCTCAAGCTGCAGCACACTCGCCAGCATCTTGGCAAAGCGCAAGATGGTCGGCTGGATCTGCATCAACAGACACTGGTTGCTCACGGATCTCATCCATCATTCCTTTTTGTTCTTGTTATCTTCCCCCTAAAGGGAGTCATGCTGGCCAGATACTAAGGGATATCAGGGGGAACTACTTCGGGGGGGATCACGAAAAGGGAAAATGATCCGTATCCTCCACGACTTCAGAGGTACAGATAAAATTCAATAAAAACATAAAGATGAAAACACATGCAGCAAGATAAACCACTCGGAACAGCCAAGCCTGCTGATCCGCAAAGTCCATCGACAAATCATGCTGACTATGGGGAAAACAACCACTGAAATGGCATTTGGCTCACGCGCCACGTACCTGTTTCAAGACTTGGCACTCATGGTCGAAATCCGCTTTATCTTGCGGCTGAATGTAACTTTGCCAGCGGGCAAACAGCTCGGCCGTCGGATATCGATGCAGACGAATACCGGTGCGATAGAGTTTGGGAAAGAGTGGGTCTGGCTGGGATCTCACGACCAGACCGCGCAGTTTCTCGCCAGAGGGAATGGCAATCACCAGCTCATCCCCCTCCTTCAACCGTATGGCCCCCAGAATACCGATGCCGCCGATGGCTATGTCGCGCACCACCACATAGGGCACCGGGTTGAGCAACTCCAGAAACCAGTTACGACGGCTGCATTCTGCCTTGTAACCACCCCCACTGAGAATAAAACGGCGGTGTCTGCGCCAGTCATAACCGGTAGGCAATGCCGGGTCATAGCGCGATTTTGCCTGCCCCACAGGATCAGATTGCTCACTTGTGCTCATCCGGTTTCCCTCACTGGCATTGGTTAAACAGTGTCAGTCAGCTCTGTTTCAACTATAGCTGTCGCCGTTAGGGCCGGGGGCCGGGGGCCGGGGGCCGGGGGCCGGATAAGGGGACGACAGATGTATCACGGAGGCAATGTTGGACAGAAATCGCATGGATGAGATGCTAACTACTGCGACTCGGTTCGATCAAGCAATAGACCAGTGAGTCGCACCGCCGCAGCGATTCAATCTGGCTTAGCCGGGCAGATGAAGTGCCAACCAGACCGCCAGCGGGATCACCAGCACAGAGAGGGCATTGCCGCCGAGCACGATACTGGCCACCTTGTCCGGCTGACAGTGATACTGCTCGCAGAGCATGTAATTCAAGACCGCAGGGGGCAAGGAAACCGACAACATCAACAGCGGGATCCACTCCGTCTTGAGGGGCAACAGCCAGATCGCCAGCAGTAGCGACAATCTGTAGCCCGCCGCCGAAAATGAAAAAGAGTTACGGGGAAAATGAAAAGCTATCGGCCCGGTAGTTTATCAAACTTGATGGCACCGGAATCACTGAGTTTGATAACCCCGTTAAACCGGCATTAAACCTCTATTTCATAGGTCGGTAAATCCGGCGCTTCCCCTGCCAGCTCCCCTCCCCTGTAAAATGCCTTCTTGCCGATGGCTACCCCGGTACCCCGTACTGTGACCGTTCCACCCGCCAACGCGCTGAGAGTGGTGGTCGTGGAACCTACTGCTGTCACGGTACCAACCAACAAGGGATCTGCGCCTGGTACCAGCTCAAGGAATCGCTTAAACAGGTTCATACAAATCGCTCCACACTCAGTTGCTGGCGCACCGTCATGGCCCGGTTCTGCAACGCAGCAGAGACCCTGACGCCCCGGTTGTAACCCTTCCAACCGTCCACGGCGAGCAGCGCCCCCGGCAGGATCAAGCCGGTATCAGCTGACAACGGCAGTTCGATGGTCTGGGTACGCTTGGGCATGGTCTTGGCAAGCCCCACCACCCCCTGGGCACGGGCGGCCGTCACATCACATACCAGCGGGTGGGTAATGGTCGGCGCTTGTTGCTCGCCAGCCGTCCCCTGGCGTACCACCCGCGCACTGATGCCCTGATGGCCACCGCTGACCCAGATCCCGTTGGCAGCATGACCCGGCTGGAAGTCACTGCCCAGGGTGGTAATGATGGCGCGGGGGATCGCCACATCGGCCTCTGCAGTATCAAGCTGCCACGGCACCGTTGGATAACGTGGTTTGATGACCAGATGACGGTTGCGCTGGTGTGGCAGCACAAAGCTACCGGCCGCCTCGGCCAGGTACCTGACCACCTCGATCGGGGTCTGGTTATCCAGGCTAAAGAACCCGGCAGGCACCAACCAGTCAGCCGCTTGCCAATCCAGCGTCCAACCCACCGGCAATACGGCAGCAGCCAACTGGGCCATGGTCGCGGCTGCACGCTCACTCACCGCCTGCGCCAATACATGAGTCGGCGACAAGTAAGCGGTGCGAGAGCGTCCCGTCAGCGTTGCTGACTCACGGCCAAAGCTCTGGCTCGATTGCCAGCCATCACACACGCAGTCCCATTGCTGCCTATTGATATGGATGCTGACCTCTTCCTCATCGGTCAGTGCAGCCGCCGCGATACGGGGGATCTGGGCACTGAACTGCCACGCCCAGGAGTCAGTATCGAGTTCGATACTCACCGCAGTAGCTGGGATATCGAGCCCATCTCGTACCCGCACGATCTTCGCTGTATTGCTCACCGGATAAACCCTCCTGGTTGGAATAACGATTGCGGCATCACTGCCGTGCCAAACAAACTCCAGCTCGGCCTCGCCACGCTTGCGCCCGAACTCCAGGCGCAGGGTGCGCTTGTCTGGGCGCTCCGGGATGATCGGCGGTTTCGGATCCGGGCTGGTGCCTGGCCCCGGCTGCATCGCCTCCTCCCAGCCATCGTGCCACCCCTTCCAGAGCGGAAGGCCAAGGCGCAAGCGGCGGCCATAGAGCAGCAGGCCAACGGCATCGCCCTGGCTCCACTGGTCGGCCTGCCACACCTTGTCAAAGCGCGGCGGGTTGCGATAACCGCCGACCTGCCACATACCGGCCTTGTCCCCCTCGACCCAGAGGGCGCGATTGACGGCATGGCCGGGGGCCAGGTGCTCCACCTGCTGGCCATGATCGTGACCGGTGACCAGCCCCTCCTGGTACTGACTGCGGGAAAGCGTGTAGCGCTGGGGCATGATGGCGCTCTGCTCCACCTGCTCACTGTTGGCTGGTTCGGCCTCCTGCCAGCTGACGGCGCCCACGGTGCGGGCCAGTTCTGGCCGCTCCCAGGTGCTGGCTACCCGGCTACTCACCAGCCCAGCCCGCTCCCACTGGCTTTCCTGGGCGGCGCTCGGGCCACGGAATACGTTGATATCGTACTCCCCGGCGATCACTGGCACCGGCTGCTGATTACTGGCCGCTATACCGCACTCAATGATGAATGCGCCAACCATGGCGCACTCTGGTGCGGTGGTACTGGCGAGACTCCCCTCCAGCACCACGGCACCGGCCAGCGCGGCTATGGGGCGGTTCGGCTGGCTGGCCCAGCTGGCGGGCAGAGTCAGCAGGTCGGGGGAGACGGCCAGGCGCGGCGGCATGGAGGCGCCAACCAAGATCGCCTCATAGCGCACCACCTCGGCCTGGTTCAGCTCCAGCTGTCCGGTGGTACTGCGGGCCTTGCGTAGTTCTAAGCTCGCATCCTTTCTGGCCATATAGCCCCCGGTTACGGTTCGGTGATGGTGGCATTATTGATGCGGATCAGCGCACCGGCAAAAAACTCGCTCGCTGGTATCTCCAGATCGGCGCCACTACCTGGCACCCCCACATCGAGATCCGCCACAAAAGCGCCATCCCTGTCAGCAATGCGCCCCCAGGTGGGGGCGCCGCTGGCGGTGGCCATCTGCTCGGCCAGGGGTTTCAGGGTCAGCACCCCGCCGCTGACCGTCTTGGCGCAGGGGTGGGTGAACTTGAGCACCACCAGAGCCAGCTGGTCGGTGATGGCCGCCCCCGGCGCCGGTCTGGTGCCGGTGTAGATGGTCAGGGTAGCGCTGGGGCCGCTGCCGGTGTCGATGGCCGTTGCCAGCAGCTGGGCGCGGCTGGTGCGCAGCGTGTCCACATAGGTGAGCATGGCTATTTCCTCTTGAGCGGGGCCAGCATGGGGAACGGCGCAGGGGCCACACCCCCGCCAGGCGGGTAGGGTTTCGGTGCCTGGTAGTCGGCGGCCACGGCGTTATAGTCGGCGGGGCCAAAGGCGGGGTCGTCCTGGGCGACCAGCATATAACGCTTGTTCAGCCACAGCAGATCGAACCGATAGACCCCATCCGATGCGCGGCTGTAGGTCTCGCCAACCAGTTCGCCATCCTGGGTAAAGCAAAGAACCCGGCGCCGCACCCCCACCCCGCTGATGGTCACCGTGCTCTCGATATAGCCCTGTTCCACATTGCGCACCCCATCGCGGATCCAGAAATAGTCCCGCCCCTTGCAGAGGGGGTACTGGGTCTGTTGCTGGAGGTTGACCGGCCCCGCATACATCGGCGGGGTGCCGCGCCAGACCACATCTTGCGGCTGGAACTGGCTCCGTGGCTCCTGGTTGGCAGGGATGACTGTGCAGGGGATCTTGAGCGCTAACGCCGCCAGTTGCGGGAGGATGAAGTTAAACGAGGTAATGACCCTTGCCACAGATTGACCAGGGGCAATCTCAACGTATGAATCACCCAGAGCGGTGGTGCCAAATTTTGGCGAGCGCAAAATAACCTTGTCGCCACTACAGACCAGTAATTGGGTATTTAACACCGTCATGTAGAGAAATGGCACATCTGTGACTGCCGATACCGTTTCACCCTGCACGGTCAGGCTAGCCACGCCATTCAGGTATGTCAGTCTGGCTAGAACTGCGGCACCATCAAGCCATACCCCTGTTTGCCCAGGTAAAACCCCACTAGCACCAAGGTAGGCGGGAGCTGTCCCTGTTGCTGTTACCCCCACCCCTGTTTGATGGGTGATGGCCGCGCCTGCGGGCAAAAAAACCGGGTAGTTAAGGGCGTTGAATTGCTCGGTCGTTATCCCGGCCAATTCACCATCAGGTACTGGCGGCGCCACTTTTATTTTTAAGTAGCAACCACCTTGTGGGCTTCCTCCTGATAGGTATGTTGATCTTCCCCGCAAATTGGTGAAGCGCATTGCTACTACGCTGGCCATATTGCAGGGGAATGAAAAGGATTGGTTCTCGCCATCCGTTAATGTCTGATGGGTAAATACAATCCCGTCAGCATTAATTTTTACATCCCCTGTCGTATTAGGATATGCGCCGCGCTGGGCTGTTTTGGTGAGCGAGTTAAGCGATGGGCCATACCATAAGCCACTTTTAAGCTCGCTCTCCTTTCTAATACGCAAAGCGGCAACCACGTTATTGCTGCTGTCAAAAAACTCCCAGTCCATGCTGACATCATCGCCCTGCCACCAGTTGCACCAGCCACGCAAATAGAATGTGTACCCCAAGGGGCGAAATGGAATTAGCTCACCATTCCATAATCCGGTATCAGCGGCGGCAGAGGCATTGAACGTATATTTTAACGTGCCAATGCCTTGGGTCTGGGCAAAGTTATCTAGCCAACCTGGATCCTCGGTGGCGCTTACATCAAGTGACGGTGTGTAAACTCGGGTGTTGGCCATAGACAACATCAGATAGCCAGCTGTTGGCAAAAACATGACTACCTCCATGGGCCGGTGATATCGAACCCAATCAGTGATCGCGGGTCACTGTTCCATACGTTTACCTGATAAAGACCACGAATAAAGCGGGCATTTTTGCCAGGCAAGGCGGGCAAATCACCAAAGTTTTTACGGTGCCAGGCAGTGGTATCAGCGAAGGGAACGATCACCCCTGGCATATAACCGCGCAGATGGTTGCCGTTCTCCAGCACCATGCAGGGGTCGGTGGAGAAGTAGAATCCATTATCAGGGCCGTTGGGGAGCGACAAACCAGACCCAAATCGTCCAAACAGCCCTTTTAACCACCAGGATGTGGTGCCAAACAGCTGGTGATAGGGGCGGGCTATAGCTCGCTGGCCTGTCTGGTCAAATGTGGTGAGTGGCGTACCCCAGTTATTTGGGTTTGTAGCTTCTCTGCTATTCCAAACGACAGCGCTATCTGCCGCATTGGTTGATGGATAGTGGCAGAGTACCGCATGATAGCGATCGCCAGGTCTTACTGACCTGATATATCCCGCACAATAGACGGTTTGATAGCTGGTGTTGCCAATAGCTGGCAACCAATAAAACAGCTGATGATCACCAATCAGATCCCAGACTTTAGATGCGTATCGCTGGGTCGCTGGCCAACGGTGTTCGTAGATGGTGGTATAGGTGTTGATATCCACCACATCCTCCACCATGGCTATTTTTGCCAGATAATGCGTGGAGCCACCGGCAGTACCAGTCCAGCCAGTAAATGCGCTGTTATCAATCCGCCACGACACGTTCCCCGACTCGCTGACGTTGGTGGGGCGCACGATAAACACCTTGCCGTCACCGCTTTCATGGGTGATCGTCCAGCCCAGCGGCGCCACCTTCATGGTCATGGCCGCGCCGGAACCGGCAGCGCCTGGGTTGCCACCGTCAATCTCAAACCACACCTGAGTGGTGCTGACCTGCATTACCCGATGCTCGCCGTTGTAGGCGGCAGGCGATACCCCATCGACCTGGATAACTGAATCTTGCAGATAGGCATGGCCGCCGCTAAAGGTGGCCACCGCCCACCCCTTGGCGGCATCAAACGACAGGGCGTTAATCGTCAGGGTGCCAAAGCCGGTGACCAGTACCGCCTTGAGCAGCGCAGCCAGGGCGCCATCTGCGGTATCGCCCAGGCTCGGGGCGCCTTGCATTTCGCTTGCAAACCATTTGACCTTGTATTCAGCCATGTTGCCGTTCTCCATGGTGGGGCGCAGCTCTACAAAAGAGTGCCCCACAAAAAATAATGGGCGGGGCACGGTGCCCCACCCGGTTAGCGGTTGACGTTGCCGCGCAGTTGCAGCTCAAAGCGGTCGCTTTCGCTGGCCGCCACCGATTGCAGCACGGTACGAATGGCCCAGATCGGGAAGTTGGCTGCCTTGGTGTTGAAGCGCAGCACGTTGCCACTCGCCCAGCCCGCGCCCCAACCGCGCTTGTCCAGCCGAAAATAGGGCTGGCCGTTGTTGGGGTTGATGGGGGCAAAGTCGGTATTCACATCCCCCAGCGCAATCTGGCCCACATGCTCCCCGACCAGCACAAAGCTGGTACTCGTCTGGAAGATGATGGCCCAGCGCTCCTCCAGGGTGGCGCGGTTGGTCACCACGATGGGGAAATCGGTGTCGTTGTACTGCGCCGTGCTCTGGTCGCCGTCTACAAAGTCCTGCCATTTGTTCGTCCAAACCTTCTGGTCAAACAGATTGGTGTAACGCGCCCACAAGTCGCCCATGATCAGTGCTGACGACACCAGGGTGTCAGCGGCGTCATAGGCGTGAGACAGGGGGCGGGCCAGCACCAGGCGGCCAGAGATCTCCACATCGGTGACCAGGCTCATATCCTCGATCCGGTGAACCACCGCCAACGGCTCTATGTAGCCGGTCAGACTCAACGGGGTGGCCAGGGTGACCACCCCGCTATCCAGATTGGCGCTGTAGAGCGCAGGGTCGAGCCGCTTGCCGTTCTTGTCCTCCACATGGCAGTAGGCCAGCCGCTGGCGCCCGGTGTTGAACTGCTGGCCCGCCGTCACCCCCATCGGGTAAGCACCGCGCCGGGTCGAATGCACCACCACGATGTTGCCCTTGCGGATAAACGGCACCCGGCCATCAGACGGCAGCCGCACCGGATCCAGCCCGATAATGTCGGCATCGAGCGGCAGATAGCTGAACACCACGCAGTTGAAGCGAATGGGGTCAGCCACCACGCTGATCGGCTTCCAGATCTTGCCATCCTCCCCCACCTGCTCGGCGTCATACCATGGCTGGGTCTCGTTGCCCGCTGCCGTGACCTTGCGGCCAAAGCGCACGGTCACGATGCCGGTCTGATAGTTCACCTTGCCATCCATGTCGGTGGTGGTGAAAAACCCGTCCCCGTCTGCCGTGGCCTCGATACGGCGCCCGCTCGCGGTGTTGGCGCTGATGTAGAGGCTGCCCGGTGCCAAGGGTGCGCCTGGGGTGCGGAACGTCACCGCATCCACTGACTGGGCACTGAATGAGGTGGCCAGACTCTGGAGCGATGGCTGGGCCGGTTGCCCGGCTGCCCAGTCGGCCAGCACCGCCAACCCGTTGGAATAGTCGATGGTGCCCGCCTGGATGCCTGCCCCGGTTGAGGGATCCGGGTCGCGGTAGAGCAGCCCTTGCCGGTCAACGTAGGTAGAGCCGCCCAGGGTGAAGCGCATCGACCCCTCCAGAATCGCCTCGGCAAAGCCTGGGGTAATGTCTATGCGCAGCGCCTGGGCGGTCAGGGTGGCATTCTGGGCCAAGGCCGAGTTGTTGTTGCGGTAGGTCACATCCACCCACCCCTGTTCCCCATCAGGGAAGGTGTAAGCGGTGTTGTGGTACTCGATACCGGTCATCGTCCAGCGCTGTACCGCGATCTGGTTGTTGCCTTCCCAGCGGGTGCCCACGGTCACCCAGGCATATTTCGGCTTGGGCAATGGGCTGGAGCCATCCGGCATAAAGTGCAGGGTTCCCGCCGCATAGTCGATGGCACCCAGCACCACACCGCTGGCATCGATCAGCTTGCCCAGCCCGTCATCGCGCAGGGTGATGATGGGATCGCGGGTCTGGATCACCAGCTCCTGATCGTCCACATCAAACTTGTGATAGAGGGCGTTGAACTTGACCCGCACCGATCCCGGTGTGAGGTTGTGGGCGCCGCCGCCGTCCTTGCCGTCCAGGGTGATGGAGAGATGCCCCACCTGGCCGGGGGTATTGAGGCGCCCAGGTTCGATATGGCGCTCGGTCACCGGCTCACCGTACTGGTACTGGGCGGCGTACTCCTGACCCAAGGCGGGCAAGGTCACGTGCTCCAGATCGATGATCCCCTCGGCATAGTTGATGATGCCGGTGATATCGCCGCTTATCTTGCCGTCCCCCGCCACATCGGTGGCCCGCTTGCCATCGCCCCAGGTGAGGATCACGCTTTTGGGGGTGATCCCCTTGTGGGGGAGCTGCCAGGCGCTTTTGCCGATGCTGATGGCCTGCCCGCTGCGGTTGGTGTAGTTCACCGGGGTGGCCCAGCTGAACATGATGGAGGTATCCACATCCGGCAGGGCGCCAAGGGTCAGCATCACCGACCCGGTGGCCAGGTTGATGGTGCCAGAGCCATAAGAGCGGTCGATGCCCAGCAACTCCCCGCGCCCGTTGTCTTTCAGGTCATACCATTTGCCTTGCGCCATAAAGCTGACGGTAGTGGTGCCAGGCGCCGGGGTCGGATGCAGGGTGATGGTGTAGGCATAGCCCCGGTTGTTGGCCTTGACCTCGATCCGCGCCGTGTCAGCGATACGGGCAGGACGGGCCGCTGGCCAGAAAGAGACGGTCTTGCTCTGGGTGCCGTAGTTCGGGCACTGGGCATTGAACTCCAGCTGGCCACGGCCATAGTCGATGGAGCCGACTACCGACCCGGCAACAACCAGCTCGCCGCCCTTGTCGGTGATGGTGGCCGCGCCGATGGTGATGGTCACCGTGCCAGGCTTGGCACCGCTGCCCAGGAACAGGCCACGACTCGGGGCGATCACGGCGGCGGTGTTGATGCTCACCAGCCCCCGGCCAGAATCCACCAGACTGGCCAGCTCACCGGCAGCGGTCAGATCCACCGCAGGGGTCTCGCTGCGGGCCGCTGGCACCAGCTGGGTAAAGATGGTCTTGGCCCGTACCTGCATCGAGCCAAAGGCGGCATCTTCCACCATCCGGGTAGATGCAAAGTAGTTGGCCGCATCGGCCACCACGGTTTCGCGCAGGGCGGTCTTGGGGTTGGTCACCACATCATAGGGGGTCGGCTGCTCACCCTCGAAGGTGTAGCGCAGCGGATCCGCCAGGGTGCAGGTGACCACGTTGCGGGTGAACTCTGGTACACCTTGGATCTGGAACTTGGTCAGCTTCTGGGTTACCTCCAGCACCCGCACATACTGCTCGAACTCCCCGGCCTTGTTCTCGTTGCCGACCATCACCAGGGTTTCGCCCACCTCCGGCAAGCGGGCCTCAACCCGCTGGAAGAAGCGGATCGCCCGCTGCCCTTCCAGCTGGGTATCGTAGAGAAAACCCTGCCATTTGGGGCCACGCGCCAGATAGCGCTCCACCACATCGCGGGCGTTGTTGCGGGTGTCGTGGTGGTCTTTGGTGGTCATCAGGGCAAGGCCCACGTTCGGATCGTAGGGCGGCAGCAGCACGGCGGCATTCGCACCATAGTAGGTGTCTACGTTGTCGGTCTGAACCGCCAAAAACACCTTGCGCAGGTTCACTACCCCATAGGCCCGATCCAGATCGCTGATATCTGGAAACATGCTGTTATGTTCGCCGCTGACGATCTCCTTGCCGGTGATGCGACCGCCACCGTCCTCGGTGTCCGTCATCCGCTGGCTGGCCATCAGCTTGATATCGCCAGATAGAATGCTCATGGGGTTACTCTCCGCGCTCAATTTCGGTCAGATTCAGGGTCAGGGCGTAAGGGTGATCACCGTCTGGGTCAGCCAACTCGTACAAAGGCGTGGCCACCACACCAGGGCGGCGCCACACCACTGTGCGGGCCACGCCATCGAGCAGGGTCAACGTCATCAGCCGGGCCACCTGTGCCTCAAGCACCTTGAGCTCCTGCACCTTGGCGCGGGAGCAGTGCCCGCTCAGGGTCAGCGGCCGCCCCTCGGGCTTTGCGGTCTCCTCCACCAACAGGGCGCCGCTCAAGGTCGGGGTCACCACCTGCTCGACCGGCGCCCACTCGAACTCGTCGCGCCAGACCAGATCATCTGGTAGCAGCACGCTGTTTAAGGTCACGTTCATTGGCGAAGTCCTTGCTGTTTAAGAAGGGAAATCAGGGCATTCGCATTGGCCTCATCGGCCTGCAGTTCGGCCGTACCCCCTGCCCCTTTGAGCTCGATGGTGATCCGCTCGGATAAGGGCCTGCGTGTCCCTGGGGTGTTGGCGCTGGGGGTAGATGGCTCTGCAGTTGGGACTGGTTGCTGGGCGGCGGCCTGATTGGTTTTGGCACTCTCTTTGGCCAACGCTTTGTTGAGCTCCTCTTTAAGGCGGGCCTGCATCGCCTCCATCTCTTTTTGGAACTTCTCGCCGTAATACTTGCTCCACTCGCTGTAGGCCGGAATATCCTTGACCTTCTGGCTGTAGCGGGCCAGCTCCTCCTCCACCCCGGCCAGGGTATTGGCCAACCCCTCGGCATTGCCGCGCAGGCTGTTGATATCCACGCTCTTGTAGTAGAAGGAACCGGCATTCACGGTGCGGGTGATATCGCCTCGACCACCGCCCCCGCCGCTACTGGCAAGGCTGGCATTCGTCTGCTTGGCTTCATCCTGTACCCCTTTAAGCCCTGCTCGCATCGCATCGGTGGCCCCTTTGGCCCGTGCGGCAGCTTCGTCAAAGCCATCACCAATCGCAGCAACAGCTTTTTTGGCATCTCCGCTCCCCCCTTTCACCTTGGCCATGGCATCGGCGGCGATGGCCATGGAACGGGCTAGCGCATCCCCAGTGATCTTGCCCTGGGCGGCCAGTTGCTTCTGACGCGCGATCACCGCATCGATCTCGGCGGTGGTCTTGGCGCTGTTGTAGGCGGCGGCCAGCGCCTCCTCGATGGCGGCGCTACTGGCCCCCGTGTGCGCCACCAATACATCCAGGGCGCCGATGGTCTTCTGAAATCCCTCACCGATACGGCCATTGGCCCGTTCGAAGTCCAGCCCCAACACAGCAAAGGCCTTGGCCAGTTCTGCCGCCCCATCGACGCTTTGGCGGGTGGCTTGCCCTATCAACTGCTGCTCGCTCACCATGCGCTGCGCAGCCTGGGTGGAGCGACTGTCCAGTAGCAACAGGGTCTCGACCACCGCAGCCAACTGCTGGCCCCAGCCCTGCCACTGGGGGGTGGATTGGGCCAGCAGTTCACTACTCTCGGGCAGGCTCTGCTGCAATGCCTCCTGCGCGTCGGTCAAGGTGGTCGTTGCCGTTGCCGCCTGTGCACTGCCGGGGCCAAGGGCCTCCAGCTCGGTCAGTAGCCCTTGCAGCTCTTCGCGGCCAACAACACGGGCAACCAGCTCCAGCGCGAGTTTGAGGGTTCGGGGGTCTGACATGGGCAGCCTTACCAATCAGTGAACAGACATGCTCATTCTGCCCATGCAAGGCGATGCCAAGGGGTTATGGTGGATTAAAAAAAGAGCGCCACAAGGAGGTGAAACGCTAGAATGAAAGGAAGGATGTGTGATATTTTGCCACTCCATCCCTGCATAAAGGGATGGTTAACAGCCAATATTTGTATGGTTTACAAGCGAATTCGTGTGTACTCAGCCTCTTCTTGGCGCTAAGCTTGCTGGCAAGCTTAGCGCCAAGAAGAGGCTGAGTGACCAACCAACTGTCAGGCACGGCAACAAAGGAGGTGCAACATGACAATCTCGATGCACTCTTTACTGCAAAAAACTGAAGTGGTGAAAGAGGTCAGCGATAACAGCTTTCCGCGCCCCATCCAGATCCGCCGTGATATCACCAGATACAATCAGCCAAGATACATAGTGCTGTGGCGTGATGAGTTTGAAACCAAGCGCAACGACAGCAGTGCAGAAAGCTACTACATCGAACCGATCGCAGAGCTGTTGGTCAAGAATGACAAGCTCCGTTATGCCGTCAAACCGTCGAGTCACCACAGAGTTAACTCACGTTTTGACGAAGCGGTAAAATGCGCAGTCAACGAAGCGCTGACCCAAGAGCTGCAACTGCTGGCATAAACAAAGAGTGGTAAAAGCCTGATCTCTGAATCAGGCTTTTTTATTTTTGAGACAAGTCCGGGAAGACTATGGCCCCCAATCTGGTTCAGACCTACCGCAAACAACTCGATACCGACCCCGAAGGCATGACAAATGAGGTGACCTTTCAGCACTTCATGATCGCCCGACGCAGATTGGCAATACTGGCGCTGACTGAATATCGCATGAGCGACGACAGCGACTTTTCATGCTGTCTGGTGGTAACCGAGCTGGGGGTGGATGAGTGGCTGACCGATGCTATCGAAGATGACAGCCAGTGGAGCGAGGAAGAGCTGCTAGCCTCTGTCGCAGATGCCCGCACCGGCAACGATACGGTTGTGGGCCGCTTTGTTTATAACCCGGTACAGTTGCCCATCAATGCAGAAGCACAAGATCAACAGGGTATTCAAATCCGTGGCGCCTTTATCGACCCGGATTACCGCAGCGGCCTTGCCCGACAAGTGTATCAATATCTGCGGGGAAAATATGGCTGTGTGGTCAGCGATGATATGCAAACCCTGAGTGGGGCACTGCTCTGGTTGATTGGTATCAATCAACTCACCTCACAATGTATTGAAGTTTACGACGCACAACGTCAGTCCATTCGCGGCTATCTCGACTATCCCATCAAACCGGGCAGCTTCAAACCCTGGTGCCTGACCGGGTTAACCCACCAGCAGATCACCCAAGAGAGCAGCAGCAAGTTTGATGTCGTCGATTATGCAGAACACGACGACAAACGCCATATCCTGTTTCTTTTACGCTGACCCCTATTGTTGCCGAGACCATCGATAGCGGCAAACCCCTCTGCTTGTTTATTCCCCCCTTGTAAGCCGCTGGCTACCGTTAACGGTGGCCAGCAGCTGCGTCGTTTCGGCGATAGTTTTATCAGAGAGTGGGCGTAGGTGCGATTAGCCGGCAGGCGTAATCGGACATTCGCCAAACCTCACTCGCCAAGGCGGCCAGGTCTTCCCGACCGGTGACCTTGGCCGCCAGCTCCAGGGCCAGCTTGAGGGTGGTAGAGGTGGACATGGGGCATTCCGATCAGATTCAGATATGCCCCATGGTAAAGAGATGGCAGAATAAGAAGGTTTATGGCTCATTAGAACTTACATAATGTTTTGACTAGGAGAACGACATCTGTGGACACTTCCCCTCTATACCTCGACTGGCAGTTTTGGTCCGCTCTTGGCACAGTTACAGCCATAGTTCTGTCTCAATTGCCTCCGGTGAAGCTCTGGTTTCGCCCCCGACGCCTAGAGGTAGAAGTACATAGTAGAATTCAGTTAACTCATAAAGTTGGGAATCCAAATGTAGGCATGTTTGTAAACCTCAACAACATTGGGGGACGGGCTCTTCAAATAAGGTCAATAGAAATTGAAATCGTTCGTGATGGCAAGCCATTACTAACTCTCCCCGCACAGAATTACTTCGAAAATACAGCCTCTCAAGCAGCCATACTCTTCGTCCCATTTTCTTTGAGACCTGGTGATTCTTGGTCACACCCAGTAATTTTTTTAAACTTATTTGATAGGACAGATGAAAAATTTTATCGAGAATCAGAGTCAGCATTAAAAAAAGACATACAAAAAAAACTTAACACCAGGTCAAAAGAGGAAAATGAATTGGTTGTTGCCGAACCTGAACTGGTTGAGCCTTTTACAAAAATGTTCAATAAGTTATTTATCTGGAACCCTGGCGAATACGTTATTAAGCTAAGTGTATTTGCCAGACCAGGAAATACAGTGTTTAGTGAAAAGTATCGATTCACGTTATTTGAGTCAGACTCTGAAGAGCTAAAGTCACAATCTGAAGATTATAAAACTGGCGGTGGTATATCATATAATTTAGACTCGCACATAGGGGTATTTATTCCCATATCAAAACATAAAACTTAAATTAAAACCTTCCATATTAATAAGTTCACGGCAAGAAATGCCGTTATATTTTAAATTCTATTTACATGAAGAATTAGATATCACAATGTTAGCCACCCAACTTCGACCACTATCACCTAAGAAGATCGATAGGACTATTCATGGCCTCGTGGATTATCTTGGGCTCAATGTGAATGATGCCGTTCACCTAAAATTCTCACGACCTACGGCATTCGAACCAGAGCCTGACTATTGCCACTTCAATGTATGGCTCCAAACTAGATACTCCGAGGGTAAGCCACAGTCAGGCTGGATCTTAGCCCAAGACAAGCAACAATGTTTTGCAGAGGCAATTTTCCACTCTGTATGGCAGTCACCAGATGGAAGGCTCATCGACGTGACACCACGGAAGGATCAAGAGAAACGCATTCTATTTGTACCAGACCCAACCAGATCAATAACTCTGACATCTCATAAAGGCCGTCCCGCGATCCACACATTTGATAACGTTCGAGTCCATCGCAACTCGCTTATTACACAGTTAACTGAAATAACGATGGTCGTAGAAGGTGATTTCCTTGAGCGTCAAGGATTGTGGCCGTGGTGATTTTCGTTCCAGCTTGCTCTAGGTGGGTTTATCGACCATAACTCCAAACCTAGCACCGTAAATCTCACAGCTAAAGATACTATCGCCTGTCATTTTTGACAGTGGTAAGTGAGCCCAGACGGTCAAAACTTAGATTCACTTGAGCAAAGGTACCACATGAATGCATCAATTTGGCGCCTGGCATGAAGGGGGGCACCACACCATACAAGGGCTGCCGATCCTGAAACATCTACTGCGTTCACTCCATGGCGATGTGATGGTGCGCTATGTCTGCCGTGCCGATACCCCTTGCACCCTTTTCCTGACTATCAAGGATGGCGTGCCATACCAGAAGTTTAAGGAGGGTACTCCGCCGCTGGATTGGCAGTGGCTAGAACAATCCACCCTTCCCCTTTCTGCCTCATCTCAACCACTGGTCATGATTAAGCGGCTAGCATTGCGTTAAAACCAATCACCTCTAATCGTTCCCCCTCCTGTGTCGAGACACACTTTCTTGATTTAACTTGATGGTTATGTGCGGCAAATCACACTTACCAGCCCCTGATTTAGAGCTCGAGCACTAGTCTTAAAGTGTAAGCAGGAAGCGATCATGGTGGTGAGCTTTGCCAGCTCTGCAGTCCCCATACATAAATGGAGAGTGCGATCATGGAAAAAATTCCCTGTCTAATCTTGGCAGTCTGTATAGCCCCCCTTACTGGCTGTTCAAGCATACCGGACAAGTTAGCCGAATCTACGGCCATCGAATGGCCCTGGCCCGACAACAAACCAGGCGATAATGCCCAAGCTGAATATCTAAAAGCAACTGCGTATTGCGTCAAACTCCAGCAGTATTACGCCGCAGGCGGTAGTTCTACCAAAGCAGCAAAATTTGGTCTGGCAGCACTAGGTACAATGGCTGGCGCAGTCTTTGCGCCTATAGCCACGGGATCAGCAGCAATTGCATGGTCTGGCTTTTCGGGGGCGACCAATGCCCTACAAATATCCTATGACCAGTCCTTTGACTATGCCCTTGTGACGGCTCGGCGAGCACAAATTCAGAGAGAGATGGAAAAGGGTCAAGATGCTTATGCTGAAAAGCCAACGGTTCTAAGTGCTATTAATTTGGCATCCAGATGTGCCATGGCACCGGCACAGGTTGACCAAGCATTTATGGCTACGCTTAACGACTTAAGAAACAGCGGAAAAAAACCAGAAGAGAAGCAACCAGAGGTGGTAAAACCACCAGCAACCCCAGACAAAAAATAAGCAGAAATGAAATAATGGAAAACGGCGAGTTTCCTCGCCGTTTTTCATTCCCCACAGCCCCAATCATCACACCGTCACCGGCCGATCCACATAGAAGGGTGCGGTCTCGCCATCCACGGCCAGCAGCTCCCCCTCCAGCTCGATCTCGATGGGCTTGTCGCTCATAAAGTCCACCGCCTTCTTGGGGGACAAGCTGGCACGGGGCACCGTCAATTTGATGGCCTCGCCGCTGACAATACTGCGGCCATCGAGCAGCAACCGCGCCTTGATCTCCGGCTGGATATTGCCCGCGATGCGGGTACCGGTCACCGCGTTATAGGTACCGCTGACCGTCAGGCTACCGCCATCCGCCACCAAGCCCCCCTTGATCGCCCGTACCAGCCCGAACGCATAGTTGACCTCAATATCGGTACCCACCACCAGCGCGGTGACCCCTTCCTTGATGGCCAGACCGGTTGCGGCAATATTACTTTTGCCGAGCGGAGCCCACTTCGGCCAGGCGGGCAGAACAACCGGCAGATCTGTCAGCGTCCCGGCCCCCTGATTGATGGGGCTCTCCAGACCCATAAAGGCAGCGGCCAGCAGCACGGGCGGGATCTCGGTGGTCTTGATGGTGACCATGGCAGGCTTGGGAATGTGGTAGTTCTCCCGCGCCTGACCATACTGGCCCTTGCGCTTGCTGGGAATCGAGATCTTCTGGCTGTCGGGTTTCACTTCCAGGCTGTCCACATCGATGGGGCCAATCACCCCGGCCGAGACCCCGTTGGTAAAGGTCTCGATAAAGAGATCCCCTTCCAGGTGCAGTGTTTCGCTCATTATCGCTCTCCTTTAAATTTCACTCGGGTAGTAAAGGCAAGCGGCAGATAGGCAGCACCGCCGCTGTAACTGGGTTTGACCGGTGGGGTGACCCGGCGAAAGGTACTGTCACCACATGCTCGCCCACTGACGGCCTGCAGGATGCGGGCAAGCCACACTCCGGCACTGACCTCCCTGGGGCTGGCACGATGCACCAGCACCAGCAACCAGAGCTGATCAAAGCTGCTAGCCCGGCCTGACTGAGTGCCTTCGCTCTCACGTTCACCCTGATAGACCACATGCACCGCCGGACTGTGCTGGCCCAGATTGGCGATGGCTGCCACATCGGTGGCCACAAACACCTCCTTGAGCCCCGCAGGTTTGAGGGGGGCCAGCAGCTCACGCAGCCGCTCGCCAGCCTGCAGGTAGTCGAGTTCGGTACCAGACGGGTTGGCAAGCTGGCTCATAGAAAGCCTCCCTTATCGCGCCCCTGACTCCGGCCAAAGACGCGCCCATCCGACTGCAGTTGAGCCAGATTCTGACTCTCCAGGGTGGCACCATCGGATGCCAACCCCAGCGCCAACTCCCCCTTGCCAACCGATTTCAGAAAGGCCTGGGCCGCCTCATTACGCTTGGCTATCTGCTCCGGGGCCTGTTCACCATAGAGACGGTGACGGGCGATATCGGCGCAGATAGGTACCAGGGCACTCGGGATATGGGCCAGCGGCAAGGGATAGCGACCCGCCAGATAGCCATCGATCAAGGCGCCTGCATCCTGCAGGGCGATGGTGATGGCCGCCTGATCCAGCTCACCGGTCGGCGTCATGGCCAGGCGTAGCAACTCGGCCTCGCCAAAGCGGATCACCATGTCATTGACGCTGGCGTACATATCACTGCTCTCCGTTCTGGCCAGATGACAGCTCATCCTTGACCGGGTATTGCACTTCGGTCGCGGCGATCGCTGTCACCAGTTCGGCCTTCTTGAGCTTGGCCGCCTCCGGGATACCCATCTGCAGCGCAAGCTCGCGCAGCTCATCGACCTTCATCTCGGCCAGCGGCGTAACCTTGCCCGCCTGGGTGGCGTCACTATTCTGGGTGGCAACACCGGCCAGATAGCCCGAACCGGTCAGGACGCCCAGTGTTGCGTCCAGATCCCCAGGCGCCGATGGTGCATCACCTGCCTGAAGGCTGGTGTCTTCAGCCAACCGGACGACCACCAGACGCGGGTCGTTCTCCAGGGTCGCGCACTGCTCAGGCGACACAACCATCTCAGACTTGCCCGGTGCAATCGGCAGGCCCGCGCGAAAATAGACCTGACGAACCATTGACCCTGTTTTGCAAAGAATGCCGACCCGAATAGCCAGTTCCATCTCTTGTTCCATCTCATGTTTTCCTCGTCGAATCTGATAGAGAGGCTGTTTAAACCGAGGGTTAAACAGCCACAACGCAGGGTTAGAGGTAGTCAGCCACCACCAGCTCCAACTTGCCTTTCAGCTCGTTGCTGCTGCTGTTTGCCAGCTCTCGCTCCAGCATCTGGGTCGCCAGCTTCTCAAGGGAGGGCGGTACCACCAGCAGAGTGGCCTTTACCCCGAGCTTGCGGCCACCATCGGCTTGAAACTCCCGCATTTTGGAGAAGGAATCCCACAGGTTGTCGGGGGTCAGCGCCCGCTTGTTGGCAAAGGCCAGCTGCCAGAAGCCAAAGCCTGCGGCATCACGGCAATCGACCCCGTAACGGAACTCCTTGCGGGTGAATACCGCCTCGTCATCGACCTTGGTCATGGCAATCAGCTGCGGCGACTTGCGATCCTGGAAGATGACCGGCTTGAGAGCACGGCTGGTATCGAGCAGGAACCAGGGCTCCCCCTGATAACCGGCATCCACCACCACGTTGGCGCTCAGAACAGGGGTACCGGTGCCATCGGCCTTGGGATAGACAGGGTGATCGGTGTCGAAGAAATACTGGCCGTCATAGCAAGGTGTGGTGAAGCCAGCGCCCAGCAGACCAAAGCAGAGCTCGTCGGGGTGGATCCCCGCCGAACGGCCCATCTCGGCAAACATCGGCGCGTAGATACCCAGCTCGTCATCTTCGATATCGTTGCGATCGACCGCCACGGTGGCCTCGAAGTCTTCGTTGACGATCTGGTAACCGTGCGCCTTCATCGACTCGATCACCCGATCACCGACCCACTTGCGCAGACTGGGGAACTTGCCCAGCCAGCCATAGGTGTTGGACTTGGTGGTCGACTTGATCACTGTGGCGATCTTGGTGTACTGGGCAGGTGCTTCACCCTTGGCGTCTTCAAAGTTCTTCTTGAAGCCGGTGAAGAGGGCCTGCAACAGCGCGGGAGTAACAATGGCCATACGGGTGTTCCTTCTCTGGTTAAACAGGTTGGTCTGGCGGTCGCGTTTGTCCGATTACGCCGCTGCGCGGCTAAGCGAACCTATCGGCCTTTTGCCTTGGCAAACTCTTCATAGGAAATGCCGAGCTGATCGGCGGCATACTTGTCATCTGCCGATAGCGCCGCATTCTCCGCTCGATCGGGCAGGGTCACTTGGGTGGTCTGGCTGGCGGCCAGTGCCGCAATCGCCGGACGGGGCTCCAGCAACGCCTTGAGAGCAGCCACCCCCTTCTGGGCGGCATAGGCGGTCAGATACTCTTCTTCTGCGGCCACCACCTTGCCCTGGGTACGGGCTTCCTTGAGAAAGCGAGCGGCATCCGTGGTCTCAACCTTGGCGCTCAAGGTGGCGACTTCCGTCACCAGGGCGTTATAGGTCTCCACCGGTACATACTTGGCCAGGTCAATCTGGCCACCCTGCCCTGTGGAAATGGTCGCCTTGAGCGCGGCCAGCGATGCGCTATCTACCGCTAGCTGCGCTTTGGTGGCAGTGAGTGCCGCCTCCAGCTCTGGTGCTTTCTTGGCGTTGGCCTGGAGGGTATCCAGAGCAGCCAGAGCAGCAGTCCCCTGCTCGGCAGTAAACTGGCCATCGGCACTCGGCTGGATGCCGAGTTTGCCGAGCAGCGCGATCAGGTGTTCGTTCATGGATTTCTCCTGTTGTGCAACATGGGATGAGATGGCCAGCTGGCCGGGTTGGGTAGACATAAGGCTTGAAGCGGGTAACGCACTCAAAGCGGCAAGCGCCTGCATGCCCACCACACCGGGATCATTGGTAATGGCAGTCATCCGCAGTTCCAGCGGGCGGCCCTGGGCGTCATAGGGAAAGACGGCAGACAGGAATCGATACTCTTTGGCAGCCACCAGGGCCGCAGCCCGCTCCGTCCAGCGCGGCTTGATAAAGAGCCCCAGCCCTTCGCGCCACTCAATTTCGTCGGCGTTGTACCAACCGGCCGCAGGGGCTGGCTGGCCGTTCTGGTCAGTCTTGAGGGTCTGGTGGTCGTAATCGATCAGGATGTCTTGCCCAAGAGCTTTGGCTCGGGCAATCAGGGCTGCAGCGATCTGCCCGTCCAGTTGCCAGTGACCACTCGCCACATCGAACGGACGACCATCACGGGCCTTGAACGGGCCGACCGGCAGCAGTTGGTACCAGCCATCGCCTTGGGGGGTGAGCTGCGCATCGAGCACTGCCAGCCGCTCCCCGCTGACGGGGTTGGCTTGGAGGATGGCCACGAAGGGCGCTGAGTATGGAGTCTTGGATATGTTCATGCCGCCATAGTGCGGCGGCATGAAGGGGGATGGGGTTTATGGTGGGTTACTTCTATCAAATTCTTAGAATCATTCGATCAAATCACCGTGTTTCTGTATGGTGAACATCAAGGTAAACATCGAGCAAAATATGAACATGAGTGATAGAGAGTTAATGATTACTAAACCTTTATCTGACAGGCCATTACGTTTGCGCAAAGCGATTTTAAGTAAAACAGCAGGCTGCACCCACACAGATCCAGTTACATCCCATGATGTTCAAGCTGTCTGGCCTTTGCTTGCACCAAGCGGTTTGCTTAATAGAGATATAGTCAACTTGGCTAATGGCAATAACATACCCGTTGAACTGTTTGATAATTTAATGAAGCTGCTGCGTAGTAACTTATAAGTGAGTAAATCTGCCGCTATTAAAAATAGGGCGGCAGATCATATTTTTGCACAGTCGACAGGGGTTATCTGGCTATTCTAAAATCCAAACAATTATGCACTTTTCTTATATCTTCATCAAAAGAACCGAGAAGTTCGCTGGCTGTAACTTGACCTATACTTGTACCATGATATTGCAAAATATACTCAGCAATCGATAAACGTTCATCACCTCTTGAAGGAAGATAACAAAGCAGTCTCAAATTTTTAAGCTCAATGAAACGCTCAAAATCATCAACCATTCCATCAATCTTGCTTTCTAGCAAGTTAAAACTTTCAACTTTTGTTACCAGCGCATCTAATTTTTTTCTTTCAAGCAGCGCATCCACATCCAAAATCATTATTTCAGATTGCTTATTTTTAATATTATTAATTTCCTCGATCAACCCCTTGATTACACTTTTGTCAAGGAAGTTGCAAGTTTGAACCTTACCTAATGATTTTTTTATCCAACGAACTTCTTTGTTACCATCTTCGTCAATTTTCTCCCACTTCAATTCAATAAGAGCATCTTGAACAGAAGTTTTCATCATATTTAAAAGATGACGTTCTATTGAGCTTGGCATATTAATTCTAAACGCATCAATCAACTTCCTAGCATTTCTAACTTTGTTCCTTGCAGCTTCTATCCTATCAGTAAGTGAGGTATCCTCTCGGAGACAATTTAACCTTGCGATCAATTGCTTTCTTTTGATTTCAGCATTTAATCTCTTTTTTTCAACGACGAATCGTTCATTAGCTCCAAAATAACCTTGCGCACAATCCTTCCCAATCAAGACCTCCTTGCCATCTTTTTTCTTTGCTAACCAGCCATTATTATGAGGATTACGGCAATAACCTTTATCTGAATGTATTTGGCACCTCACCTTCTCTTCTAGATGATACTGCGCTATCAACTTAGAAAAGTCGTCGAGTGTCATTTCATCATCTGGTGAAAAGTTGGGTCTACTTTCGATCTCACTCATGTTACTTATAAGTAATATTTCATCCATGGCCTATCCTTGCTTTATAATCGATGAATCAGCTATTTATTTACTGAGGCGTATATACCCTCTCAAATGTGTTTTTGCCGCACTTTCAGCAGACAAACCTCTTAACTCGCTTTGACGCTGTGAACCATCAGGTAGGGTAACCACAAGGGTATCGCCAAAAACCTCATAGCTGGCGCTATATTCAACCCCTTCAACAACAACCGACACTGTATCTTCCATAACCTCTCCAGAGTGGACCTGTTTGCAGCTAGGGTATCATGTTTGGCTTTTTGCGTTAATGACTTTACAGTCATTAGAAAACCAGCTATCAATTGACTGCCGCTGTATCGTAAGGTGAGCGGTGTAAGGCTGATCCGGTTGTGCCGGTCAGTACCCGCTCTGAGCCTATACAGGCCGACGGGACTTCAACTTGAACCGAAGTCCGTCCGTCCGGCCACCCCATCCAATCCATACCGTCACGGACTTCAATATCAAACTGATTGAGGTCACGACCATGGGTAACATCGCCAAACAACGCCACCAAGCTGCCGTTCGTCAATCCTTTCACTGCTTCTATTGCGGACTGCCAATGTGGGAAGCCTCCCCTGCCGCACTGATGCAGCAATATCGCCTCACCCCTGCCGAAGCCCGGCTATTGCAGTGCACGGGGGAACATCTGCAACCACGCAGCAATGGCGGTTCGAACCAGTCCGCTAATATCGTGGCCGCCTGTCGTCACTGCAACGGCACTCGCCACAAAACGCCCAAGGTGCTATCCCCTGAGCAGTATCAGAAAAAGGTGCGGTCACGGGTGGGTAAAGGGAGCTGGTTTCCTAAAGGGATCACCAGCAAGGTCAAGGGGAACAAAACCAATGCTGTTTAAGGCTGTTTAACCGCGCCAATGACCAACACCATGCTATCAGGCTGACCACCCACCCTGGCGGGTGATACCAACGCAGCATGGCGCATCACAAGCGAGCAGTCCAAACAGGGCTCCCATGGGGAGCCCATTTAATGTTCGATGCCTACCACATCTCACATATTATGCTTGCTTTGCCAAAGAGATTAAGACTCTGACAATCTGTAAGACATTGAGTTACTACCAACTTCAATAATCTCAATGGTTACACCATCCATCTTTAACTTTTTATCTGCAGGATTAAATTTAAACTCTGCAGTATTAGGTGGTAGTGCATATATTTGTGCCTCTGGTTTTTGATATTGCGTTACAACAGTATTGCTATTTGTTGTACCAACGGCACTGTAATTATTTACATTGAGCGTTGAAAATGAATTAGTGTTTGCCACAACACTATTCCTACCATATCTGGTGAATACACTCTCATTGGATTGGATTTTTACATCTGTAAATCTCAAGACTGCCATACCGTCAGAGTCAAATCCCATAAAGCGCAACTCTGACATGCCTTCTTGGACTTTCCCACCATAGATGTCAGCTTTGCCAAATACATTTGGCAAATCGCGAGTCTTGTTTACTGCATAGATTTCACCACCTACATACACAGTCTGAGGTTGATGAAATGCTTTTGAGTAATCCTTATAGTGCTGAATTTGAGCACACCCCGCCAAACTCAACATACAGACAAACAAGAATAATATTTTTTGCATTAAAATAGCGCCCACATCAATTAATCATCGCCTAATAATGCAATAGCAAGAAAGTAATTAAAATGAAAAGTGCAGACTCACATAAGCACCGTACAGGGATTATTCAGCTTTGTTATAACAACAACACCAATGATGATTAAATGTATCAGGTTAATTGTGCTGGTTCGACATATCCAAATAAAGGCTCAACATATCCAACACACTCTGTTTATCCCCTTCTGACAGCCCCAGAGCACGGCGCTCTGGCAGGTTGATCTCGGGACGGCCGAACTGGTGGGCGGCACCGTATACCATGGGCGTACCGAAGTAGAGAGAGCGGGGATCGGGCTGGGCAGCCAGCAATTCTGGCAAAGCGCTGACCGCCGCCACACCGTTCCCCTGCTCCAGTCCAGCGAGCCGTGCCAGCAAGCTGGCCAGATAGTCGCTCGCCTCGCCAAGCCCGATCACGCTCTCCGCCGCCTCGCTATTTGCCATCTTGTGACCCTCGGTACGAATTAATATGCGAGCAACGCATTGCGTAAAATGCCACGACTCACAAGTCGTATATTAAACATTTACTATGTTTTATTTTTGCCGAATAATGATGCTAAACCTCCCAACTGATTACTATCAGTTGCCGAGTTTTCAAACCCTTTAAGCCCCAATGAAAGAAGGCTTTGCATATTATCTTTCATCGGTGAATTCACCCCAGAAATAGCATGAGGTTGCGCCTTGAGTCTTGCAATTTGTTCCTCCAGCTCTACTATTTTTGATTTTAAGCTAGAGTTTTCGGTTGATAACTTGTTTACACCATTACGATAAATACTAATCAGTGACTTATCCAGTTTCTCGGCCAATTCTTCAGAAGAGGTATAGTAAGCAGGGTTATGTCGTGTGGTTACAATTTTTTTGAAACGTTCAAATAGTCTTCTCTTCTGTGCGTAATCCTTGTCATCTCTATTGTCATGGTGTAGAGGATTAGAATCTAGAACAGATTTAAAGTAAGCGATAACGGGCTTACCCATTTTAATAGCATTATTGTACTCCCAAAATGTAATGCTGAGCGTCTCACTTCCTGTCATGCTAGGTAAAATTGAGCCGTAGCGATCACCGATAATGAGGACAACGAAATCACTTTCTTTAATCCCCTTCAAGATTTCTTGCTTTGATGTTTGACTTGAGGCAGGCTTGATATCCAAAGCATTAACATTCAACCCTCGGTTAGAAAGAACTTGAGCCACTTCTGCTCTGTCAATCTTTAGATCAACAAACGTTGAACTAATGAACGCAGATGGATGAGATGTATGCATGTTTATTTTCATTCTTTCTAACTCTCCAAAATCCAACTTAAATAATAACGCTCAGTTAAGGGGGCATGCGTTACCCTGCAAGGGCTGTAACAATAATGCCTAGGTTATTGCTTAACCGGCGTTGTTGCTTAAATCGATGCAGTTTGAAGGGAACTTACTGAGGACTCGGTGATCTGATCATCACCATCCCCTTC